>JBCCHJ010000160.1:0-1591 GCA_039028795.1 Pseudomonadota bacterium | reverse complement strand
TCACCGGGTACATCGGTGAACTCCCCCAGATCGGCAAACGCTTCCACGGCCTGATCGGCGAAGATTTGCAGAGACGTCCGATGGCCTGCGAGTTGGTATTCGAGATAAGCCGTCGCGCCATCCGCGCTGGTGTCGTATGTCTTGAAGACGATATGCGTATCCAGGTCTGACGAAATGACCCGATCCATCTTGCTTTGAATTTGTTCGACCAACGGGAACGGATCGTCATATCCACACAGCTCGACCTTTAGACCGGCCGACCCGGCATACTGCCCGCGTTGATCTTCCTCGCGGGGGGATCCGCCAACGAGCGGTGCATTGACCGGAAACACATCCATTGCTGCCGTGTCCGCATCGGCGGGCGCACGGCAGAAATTGGCTTCAACACTGAAGAGATTTCGGGCGTTCGTCTGTATCACGAGTGTCCGGGCGCCACCGCGGCTTGCAACCCACGTGCGGTACTCGAATTCGTCGAGTATCGTGCCCAGCGCGCCGCCGTCCGGCAAGGGATCCGTGCTGTTATGGGACATCGTTGCCGCGTAGATGCCAGTCCCCGCGATGACTATGTTTGCCTTGCACAGAGTAGCATCGGTGGGGACGTCGGCCGGCACCGGCAGCGTGTATTCGTTCAGCGTTTGAGCACCCGTCTGTGACACGGCAAATCCCAACGCGAGTGTTAAGGCGGCTGAAAATGTGCGGAACAATCCGCAAACGTAGGTCGGCATGCGCTCATCCCCCAATGTCTCCTTCTATTAACGTCGAAGTACTTATCAGGAAAGAGAAATTCGTTGCAAATTCAGCACGTCTCTTCCGCAAAGCATAGAAGCGCTTGGTTTCGATGGTTCAATCCAGGATAAGAAGAACCAACAGAAAAACGTGAGAAATTTGTGAAATCATTGGTAAGTGAGATCGATAAATCTTGAGGAGAAAGTCTTTTGTTCAAAATTTCTTTGTTTGCCGCAAAGGTGGCAATTCTGTTGGCGTGCGCACCGATCAAAACCCGAACTCCGGTACCTGTTATCCTGCCGGATGAGGCCGTTACCCCTGGTGGTAACATCGAAATCTCGACCGAGACCGGCGGTGGCGCAAGTGCTGAGGGCAGCGCGACGGGCCGGGCAACCGGGTCCGATGTCATCATAGTCGATTACCGCCCGGAGGGCGCAGAAGTTGATGAGGAAGAAACTACACCTGCTGGTACGGCGTCTACGAAAATCGTGAACGATCTCCTGGTGATTTTCGGGAAGAAGTAACAGCGTCATAGGGTGCGATGCACGCCGCACCCTATCATTCTCAGCCGTCGATGTTAGCGCTCATGCGTCAGAGCAGAGATGCAGGACGCAGTCACAGGCTATCACTTCCGGATTTTCACGTCCGTCTCTTCGACGCCTTGATAGCGAAATTCGTCTCCCTCAGATGTTTTGATAATGATCGGAAAACCACCCAGATCGCCGATTCGGAAAAAGCTGCTGTCGTCGACCGGCAGGCCTTGCGTGATGTCCTGGAACAGCTTGCCGAACGCGGTCATGCCATCAACGAATTCGAGACCATGCTCGACAGCGGACGCATCAGTGATCCAGATATGATCACCGCT
>JBCCHJ010000159.1:0-1649 GCA_039028795.1 Pseudomonadota bacterium | reverse complement strand
TAGCGCAAGATACGCATCGACACGCCGCGAAATGGGCTGAAGTCGCGCAGTAGAAGGTAAAGGCGCTGATCCTCTCCAACATCCGCGCCGGTCACATTGTGCCGGCTCAGCGCTGGCAGGGAACCAAGCACAACCCCCTTGTTTCGGCGCAGCAGATGCATTGGGAACGCGCCATCGACGGGTTCCTCAGCGATGGCGATGATGGCGTCTTCTGCCGTGGTCGCCAATGCTTCCAGCCCTTTGTTCGAGCCCAAGGCCTCAAACGCGCGGTGTGTCGTGGATTGGCCCAGCCGCCCGTCATCCTGACGAAACATGATCCGATGATCGCGCTCGAATGATACGGCGAAGTCACCGTCAATAATCGTCAGGCCTTCTGCGTCACGTCCCGCCCGGTCCAATTCGGCGCCGTCGATGTCCAGCATCGGCGCGAACGCGGCATCAACCGGGATCAATCCCCGATCGGTTTCCTTCAGATCGGCCTGTAGCAACCAGCCGTGGTCGGTGATTGCCGACAGGCGCCCGCCGTCGATATGCAATCCTGAAAAGCCACCGAACGCGCGCGGATCAGCCGTAAGGTTCATCGTGCCGCGCAGCTTCAGACCATTCAGCGCGCCGCCGGAAATGTCGACTGCTTCAGCATCGATGTACAGCATCGAGCTGCCGCGAGACCCGGCATCTGCGGCGTTGCAAGCCCCCAGAAGCAGAAAGATCGCTGCCAGTTTTCTCACTTACGCAAGACCGTCGTACAGTCCAGCGGCAGGTCGGCCAGCGTCAGCGCGCGCCTCGGCTTTGGTTTCTGACCAGGCTGAGGTTTAGGATTGCGTGCTTCCTCGGAAAACCACCAGTCCAGCGTCTCGTCGCACCCGTCACCCGGCGGGATCGGGTCCTGTTCCACGCAACCTGGCGATCCGAATGGGCAGTTGAGGCGGACGTGGAAATGGGCGTTGTGTCCGTACCAGGGGCGGATCTTGCGCAGCCAGGTCCTTTGAAAACCCACCGGTTCGTTCAGGCACATTTCCTGTTTGATCGCCGCATGGACAAAGATCCGTGCAACCATTGGATCGGAAGCCGCTGCTTTCAGAACCTGGTGGTGGCTGGGCGTCCAGAACCGGTTCACACCTGTGCCGCCGCGGTTGGTGACGACATGACTGGAAATTTTTTCGCGTTGATTACGCGTAAGCAGTTTCTCTACTGGTTTGCGGAGCCAGATGTCTGCATCCAGCCCGATTTGGTGTGACCGGTGGCCGGACCGCATCGGCCCGCCACGGGGCTGGGCGATGTCGCCAACATAAAGTCTTGGCCAGCCTATCGCTTGCGCCTCGACCGAAAGACGTTTGATGAAATCGATCATCTCGGGGTGGCCCCAGTTCCGGTTCCGGCTCAGGCGCATGGCCTGCCAGCCTGGCCCGGTCTCGGGCAGTTCAGTGCCACGGGCAAGACATCCCTTGGCATAGGAACCAAACGCTGCCGGCGCCAGCGCTGCCGGGCTTTTCTTGGCACCGAACAGAAACTTTGCCGCTTCCGAATGTGCCGACGTGGCGGCACCCAACGCCAATGCGCCTGCCAGAATGAGAGCTGATGCACGCAAATGAACCTCCTGCCCTCGATGACGTCCACACCCAAGTCGAATATGCACGATCAGAGCCGGG
>JBCCHJ010000158.1:0-1953 GCA_039028795.1 Pseudomonadota bacterium | reverse complement strand
ATGGAAGGCGAGGAGCTACGGTCCACCGTTGTGACAGTTTATCAGAATGGCAAGAAGTTGGGTTCATTCAGAGGGGATGAAACCGCGTTCGTGCCGGAAGGCGAACTGGAGTTCCGGTCGAAACTCAGGGGTACCAGTAAGCCGCTTTCGGTCACTGAAACCTTTAAGGAAGGGGACGTGAAGACGATTGCCTTCGATGCTGGCATCGAGGTGCATCTGACAGTCATCGCCAAAGGCACGGCCAACGGCGTGCTACTGCGCGGGAAGCCGGCGACAGAACTATGGCAGGACGGAAAACGGGTCCACAAGATCAACAGCACTTCTGGCGGGCTGGTGACACCGGGGGCTTATACCTTGCGTATCGATGATCGGCTGAACCTCTATGAAACCAATATCACAGTGACCCGCGAGGCCAATCAGGTGCTGGAGATTGATGTGCCCGCTGGTGGATTGACGTTGATCTACAAAGATGCATCAGGCCAAGAGCTAACGCCTGAACGCGTCTTTATCACTCCCGCCACGACCAAACGCCGCCAGGTACGATCATCAAATCAGCAACTGATTTTGATGCCAGGAACGTATAGGATCTCCGGGTTTCCGAAAGATCGTGGATTTCCGGAAACTGAGATCCAGGTCACCGCGGGAGCGGAACAAACCATAATTCTTCAGGCAACCAAATAGGGGTGGGTATCATGTTGAATCGTACTTTTTGCGTGTTGGCGGCGCTGGTCCTCTCGATGAGCGTGAATGTGTCGAACGCCGATGATTTTGACATAGTTCGAGGTAAAGTCTTTTCTTTCGTGGGCCCCAGCGGCGCAGGCAAGACGACGACCATTTCTTTGGTGACCGGATACATTGCCGTCAACCATGGTACCGATGACGAGATACTGGCGGATCTGGACAACGATGACATCTTCGCTCGCGGTCCGAATGGGGGCAGGATCAGCATGCGCGAGATGATGAAACAGGTCGCGCCCGGTGGTGCCCCGGCATCGGACAGTGATGACGTCAACTCTGACGCTGAGTTCGAGGCACTTTTCGAAGGCTTGCCTGCAGGACTGAAGGGCCAGTTTGCAGCGATGCCGCGCGCCGATGCGATCAAGGCGCTGAAAGTCCTGCGCGGGCAGATGAACCTGTCACCAGTTTCGGCAGAGGACCTGCCAAGTAGAGCCAAGAGCGGAATCGCCGTCACCGGAAACACAGATAAATTCGGCAACTATGACATTCGCGAAGTCACCGTCAGCGGTGATCATATCTGGATCACTGATGCGTCCGCTGTCGAGCATGGTCTCGAATTCGTTGATGGCATGACCGCGTTCGGCAAGCTGTTCCAGGACATCACGCAAGGCCTGCCTGTCGACGACAGCAGCTTTTTCCGAGTCGGCGATCTGGGTGGTTTTCCGATCATTATCAAAACATCTGAGGGAGACGAGTTTCGCTATCAAGGCGTCGAAGAGACGGACGTGAAAATCCGGAAGTGATAGCCTGTGGCTGCGTCCTGCATCTCTGCTCTGACGCATGAGCGCTAACATCGACGGCTGAGAATGATAGGGTGCGGCGTAAATCGCACCCAGTTACGCTGCTACTTCTTTCCGAAAATCACCAAGAGATCGTTCACGATTTTCGTAGACGCCGTACCAGCAGATGTAATTTCGTCCTCATCAACTTCTGCGCCCTCCGGGCGGTCATCGACTATGACGACATCGGACCCGGTTGCCCGGCCCGTCGCGCTGCCCTCAGCACTTGCGCCACCGCCGGTCTCGGTCAAGATTTCGATGTTACCGCCGGGGGTAACGGCCTCATCCGGCAGGATAACAGGTACCGGAGCTCGGGTTTTGATCGGTGCGCACGCCAACAGAATTGCCGCCGCTGCAGCAAACAAAGAAATTTTGAACAAAAGACTTTCTCCTCAAGATTTATCGATCTCACTTACCAATGATTTCACAAATTTCT
>JBCCHJ010000157.1:0-2156 GCA_039028795.1 Pseudomonadota bacterium | reverse complement strand
CTTCGACGAGAACCTCGGCGGCTTCCAGCGCTCGATCGGGCGTGGCGGTGTCACCTGGGAGTTTCTCGACAAGCTGCGTGAGCGCTGGAAAGGCAAGCTGGTGGTAAAGGGCGTCATGCGGCCAGCCGATGCGGCCCAGGTCCGTGATGCGGGCGCAGATGCCGTGTGGATCTCGAACCATGGCGGGCGACAACTGGATGGTGCCATGGCATCGATCGATGCTTTGCCAGCGGTTCGAAATGCAGTGGGCCCAGGCTACCCGTTGATCATCGACAGCGGCGTTCGCACCGGTGAAGACGTGGTCAAGTGCCTGGCGCTTGGCGCCGACTTCGTGATGATGGGCCGGCCGTTTCTGTACGCCCTGGGTGCGGGCGGCGCACGCGGTCTGGGGCAGTTTCTTGATGTGATGGAGGAAGAGATCAGCGCCGTCATGGCGCAGATCGGCGTGACGCGTATCGAAGATATTGGTCCGCACGTTCTTGCCGGCCACGGGAACGAAAGGGGCTGAGATGGCCGATACGCGACGGATACGAGGCGGGGCCCTGTTGGCGCGGGCGCTGAAGGAAAAAGGCGTCGATCACGTATTCACACTGGCCGGCGGGTTCTGCAATCCGGCGCTGGAAGGCATGATGGAATGCCAGATGCCGGTCATCAACACACCTCACGAGCAGGTTGCGGGGCACTTGGCCGACGGTCACACACGGCTAACCCGCAAGCCTGCAGTTTGTCTGGTTGGTCCCGAAGGGTTTGCCAATGCCGTCCCTGCGATGCTGGAAGCGATGGGCGAGCGCAGCCCAGTCATCTTTGTGACCGGTTCGTCAACGCTGAAGCGGCAAGGGTCCGGCGGTTTCAAGGAAATCGACGACGTGGCGATCGCTGCGCCATTGGTAAAGTACTCGGCGCAGATCACCGATGGTGAACGCATCGGCGAGTATGTCGATCGTGCCTGGACCGCAGCGACGACGGGCTATCCAGGGCCCGTGCATCTCAGTCTGCCGGTCGACATCATGTTCTCGTCCTTCGATGAAGATGCGGGGCTTTCCGAAAGACCCTGGGGCCGGACTGCACGCCCGCTGCCGCGTGCCTGGCCGGAACCAGCCGCTTTGGACCGGGTGATGTCGACCATCCGGCAAGCTCAGCGCCCGGTGCTGATCGGCGGCCACGGTGTTTGGTGGTCGGGCGCCGAGGAAGCGCTGGAACGGACGGGGCGCACCTTGCGGATGCCGGTCTTTAACGTGCCCTATCACGCCAAACTGCTGGGCGAGGATAACGAGGCCTACATGGGGCTGGCCGACTTTCACCAGTACCACCCTTCGAAACCGGCCATCCATGAATCGGACGTCGTGGTCCTGGTCGGCGGACGCCTGGACAATCAGATGAATTTCGGCAATCCGCCCTTCTTTCCAAAGTCCACCCAACTGATCTGCGTGAACGGCAGCCACGAGGAACTGGAGTACAACCGCGCCGCGGACGATGTTCTGCTATCGGACCCGGGCGCTTTCCTGACAGCACTGGCTGCATGCGGAGAGACCTGGCCCGCCTGGTTCGATGTGAACCGGCAACGCCGGGATCAATGGGTCGGCAAATGGGTGGCCGATATGGCGGAGGAAGCCGCCTATGACAACGCCAATGACCGCCTGATGCATCCCTTGCAACTGGCTTTGGATGTGCAGAACGAAATGGCTGATCAGGACTGGCTGATCTTCGATGGTGGTAACACTCACTTCTGGTCGGAGATCGCGGTAAACATTGCCGGCTGGCAGGGCAAGAAGCTGGGCGGGATCATGCACCCGGGGAACTATTCGCTGCTGGGTTGCGGCGTGGCATTTGGCATCTCTGCCAAGGCTGTCCATCCGAAAAACAATGTTGTCGTGATCTCGGGCGATGGCGCGTTTCTGTCAGGCGGACTGTCAATCGAAGCGGCCTTTCAGGAAAACCTGCCGATCACCGTGGTGATCGACAATAATGGTGGGCTGGATTGCATAAGTCAGCAACAGGAACGCCTGTTTGAAAATGGCCAGCACTTCGCGACCGACTTTCGCGACATCCCGTTTCAAACGATGTTCGAGGGGCTTGGCGGGCATGGCGAACTGGTGACCCGTCAGGAGGAACTTGGGCCGGCGCTGCAGCGCGCAATGGCGTCCGGCAAGACGGCG
>JBCCHJ010000156.1:0-2224 GCA_039028795.1 Pseudomonadota bacterium | reverse complement strand
GTCCTCGTCCAGTTTTGCGATGCCCTGGCCCTGCATTTCCACCGCCAATGCGATGGCTTCGGGACGGGTGATGCCAAGCTGCGGCATGGATATGTCAGCTTGCGGCGTGTCCATCCGGCAGTCGTATTTGTTCATCTCGGCAATCAAGGCTTCTTTCTTTTCCTTAAGCGTGTCGGCAGCGGCCGCGCCGGCCAATGCGCTCAACAAACCCAGTGTCACAATCAGATTTTTCACGTTTTCACCTCTTATCCTTCACAAGCTGACGGGAAACGTTCCACATCCCCGCCCTGCTCTTCAATGATCAGCCCCTCGTCATAAAGGGCCCCGAACACCGGCAGATAAGCGGCGTCCCTGTCATCGGTGCTGGTTGGGAAATCCAATCCGGCGGCTTCGAACTTCTTCTCCGCGATGGCGTCCATCTTGTTGTAAAAAGCGGTGATCAGAAAATCGGACGTATAGACCGCCACGCAATCAACCGATCGAAAAGCCTCGACCACCGCCTCGCGCAGTAACCCCTGTGCCTGCTCGGTATCGACCTGTGCCGGAGCGGCGGTCGGGACCACCAAAGCGGCCAATGTCAGGGCCCGCAAAGTTCTCACCGATCGATCTCCCCAAACACCACATCCATGGTTCCGATGATCGCGGCAACATCGGCCAGCTGGTGACCTTTGGCCACGTGATCCATCGCCTGAAGATGCAGGAAGCCCGGCGCGCGGAGTTTGGCGCGGTAGGGCTTGTTGGTGCCGTCAGCCACCAGATAGACGCCAAATTCGCCCTTGGGCGCTTCGACGGCGGCATAGACCTCGCCCGCGGGCACGTGAAACCCTTCGGTGTACAGCTTGAAGTGATGGATCAGGCTCTCCATCGAGGTTTTCATGTCCGACCGGCTGGGCGGGGTGATCTTGCCGCGCGCCAGCACGTCGCCGGGTTCTTCGCGCAGCTTGGCGATGGCCTGCTGGATGATGCCAAGCGACTGGCGCATCTCTTCCATCCGGACGAGATAGCGGTCATAACAGTCGCCGTTCTTGCCCACCGGGATCTGGAACTCGAACTCGTCGTAGCATTCATAGGGCTGTGCCCGGCGCAGGTCCCAGGCCAGGCCCGAGCCGCGCACCATCACGCCCGAAAAGCCGTATTTCTGAATGTCATCCTCGGTCACAACACCGATGTCGCAGTTGCGCTGCTTGAAGATGCGGTTTTCAGTCAGCAGCCCGTCGATATCGTTCATCACACTCGGGAACTCATGGCTCCAAGTCTCGATGTCGTCCAACAGGGCGTCGGGCAGGTCCTGATGCACACCGCCGGGACGAAAATAGGCCGCATGCAGTCGCGCCCCGCAGGCGCGTTCATAGAACACCATCAGTTTTTCGCGCTCTTCGAACCCCCAGAGCGGAGGGGTCAGTGCGCCCACGTCCATGGCCTGGGTGGTCACGTTCAGCAGGTGGTTCAGGATGCGGCCAATTTCCGAGTAGAGCACACGGATCAACGAGGCGCGGCGGGGCACTTCCACTCCCGTCAGTTTTTCAATGGCCAGACACCAGGCGTGTTCCTGGTTCATCGGCGCCACATAGTCCAGACGGTCGAAATAAGGCAGGTTCTGAAGGTAAGTCCGGCTTTCCATCAGCTTTTCGGTGCCACGATGCAGCAGGCCGATATGCGGATCGCAGCGCTCGACAATCTCGCCATCAAGCTCCAGAACCAACCGCAACACCCCATGGGCCGCCGGGTGTTGGGGACCGAAATTGATGTTGAAATTGCGGATCTTCTGCTCGCCTGTCAGAGCGTCGGAATATCCTCTGGAGCCGTCCATCATGTATCAAGTCCCGGAATCTTAATCTTGTCTCGGAACACAAAGATCCAAAGCAGTGCGATTGCGCCAAATGGAATGACCGAAAAGATCGCCAGCCAGGATGGCAGCCTGTACCTTGGGCACAGTTGCCAGAACGGGATCACCGTCAACACAGCAAGAATTATGTAGACGAAATTTGGCATGCTCTAGAGCTTCTCCAGTTCCTGCAGCTTGATACCCATCCACCAAAGCAGCGCGATGGTGCCGAAGGGGATCAGGCAGACCGCTGCCCAATATTTGTTGATGCCGAAAAACGGCAGCAGTTTCAGCATCGGAATTGCGGTCAGGGCCGACAGGATCAGCCACCAGAGAGTACCCATTATTTCGCCTCCTGTTTCTCGTCCGCCTTGTCATCGCCGGGCAAGATGTATTCTG
>JBCCHJ010000155.1:0-2302 GCA_039028795.1 Pseudomonadota bacterium | reverse complement strand
TTCTTCACGGTGATGATGATCATTGGCGGCGGCGCGCTGATTGTCTTCCTGCTCTCGCTGTTCTGGCGCATTGCTCGCGCTGGCGATGAAGCCGGAAAGTCACCGGTGGCGGCAAACAAGGTCGAAACTGCCCAGCCCGCGGCGCAGCATCAGGCCCCATCGGCGCTGCGGCTGATCGGCGTGCTGGGGTTTGCAGTCGGCTTTCTGATCTTGAACTGGTCGCATGTCGTGCCCGAGCTTCGGCATTTGATGATGCAGAATCTGATCTATCCAGCCGGTTTGATCGTGGCGCTCGTCATGTTGTTCGACAAGGCTAGCCGGGCCTGGGATGTTAAACCGGCAGGGCAGGGCATGCGCGAATGGCTCTACATCAACGCGCTGATGGTCCTCTACCTGATAGGCTACCTCAATTTGCTCAGTGTGGCTGATACCGCTGCCTACGCCGGCATGTTCTGGGACATGGTTCACGTGGCTGGCTTCCTGCTGGTGTTGTGGCTGGTTGACAGGAAGACCTCTCGCCTGCGGTTTCTGTTGATCCACGCCTGGCTTATCGCATTGCCAATTCTACTGCTGATCTGGCGTAGTCAAATGGGAATCGAAACAGCGGAAGAGATCGGTTGGTGGGATACGATATGGCCGTTCTTTTTCCTGGCGCTGGTGTTCTTCGTCGTCGAGGTGATCGTTCAGATCGCGACTGACGAGGACGGCGGGCAGGGGATTGGCACGTTCAAGGACGTCGTTTTTCTGATTCTGTATCTGATCTTGCTTATCTCTGCTCAGCCCGAGGCGGTTGCCTGATGGCGTGGGCTGTGCATAGGATCGCCAGCAAGGAACGTCGGCAGGGGTGGAACCAATGAGCGTATGGCAGTGGTTTTGGACCCTCGTTGGGTTTCTGATCTACATAATCGTCCTGATTTTCCTCTACTTCTACAAGCCGTTCGAAGATCTGTTCACCTCGATAATCTACGGGCTGACATATCAGAACGCGGTCTTCTGGGCCGGGGTGATTATCGGCATCGTCGGCTTTTGCACATATCACTGGCGCGCCTACAGACTGCACATCGTCAAGGAACGAAACTTCGAAGCTGTAGTTCTGAAGTCGCTGCAGGGATCTACGTTTGTCGCGATCCTGCTGAGTGCTGCCGCGGCGCTACAGGCCGTGCAGATCCTGGCGGTGCATCTGATACAGCCTGACTACGCACTGGACGCCACTTTCGGAAAACGCCTGCTTGCGCTGCTTGCCCTGATCATCGTGACAGGGCTGTTCTGCGTGGTGTTCTGGTTGCTGAAAAGCATTGGCGCTGGCCGGCGCATGACCAGCGCCGGACCGGCTTCGGAAAAGGCGTAGGGCCGGTCGACGCTAGCTCGGCTTGCGAAAAACCATCTCCCAGGGCGCTGCGACGCCGGCATTGGCCGCGGCCACGACATTGCCATAGCGCAAAGGTGCCTCCTCACCCATCAGCAGGTGCAGCCCGATAGGTGGCGGACCGTTCTCTGCGGTTGCTTTGGTAACCCGCGCAAAGAACTCGCGGGCAAAATCTGCCCGGTCCCGTTCGTGAAGCAGTTCCAGCCCTGCAGACGTGGCTGCTTCGCGATATTCATCCGGCGGCGCAACAAATGAATGGGCTGCATCCGGCGACCAGGGCGCCGGGTAGCTGATTTCGCCATCTCCGTCGCCGCGCATTATGTCGAACACCGCAAAGCGACCACCGGGCCGCAAGGCGTTGGCGACCTCTGCGAACAGCTTGGCCTTTTCGGCGATGTTCATGCCGACATGGAACATCGTGGCCAGATCGAAGCTGGTGCTGGCAACAGGCAGATCCAGCGCACTTCCTTCTATGAACCGCAGTTTATCGTCCAGGCCAAGGCGCCTGCTCAGCTCTGTCGCTGCATGGACATAGTCAGGTGTCAGATCGACGCCGGTGACCTGTGCCCCGAACCGATTGGCCAGGTAGCGCGCGGTGCCGCCGATGCCGCAACCAATATCCAGAACCTCGGTCCCGGCAGGGATGTTCATCGGGCCCAGGAAAGCCTCTGTCGCCTCCAAGCCTCCGGTATGGAACTCATCGACCGGCTTAAGTTGTTCCAGACTGGGCGCGTTCGGATCGACGCCCATACCGGTCAATGCATCGTCGATGCGGGCAAGAAACGGTTCGCTGCCGTAATGCGCGGCAAGCCCTTGCTCGGTGCTCATGGCAATCTCCTCAATCCAATCAAACCGACGGTAGCATAAAGTCGATACGGCCAACAGCGTGGCAGCCTGTCCTTGCGGTCCCGGTGATTCTCCCCTTAGGGTAATTCA
>JBCCHJ010000154.1:0-2454 GCA_039028795.1 Pseudomonadota bacterium | reverse complement strand
CCACCAACATCCCGCCTCATAATATCGCCGAACTGTGCGACGCTTGCCTGCATCTGATCAAGGCTCCGGATGCGCGCGACGACACGTTGCTGAACTATGTGCCCGGACCGGACTTCCCGACCGGCGGCGTGATCGTGGAACCGCGCGAGAATATCGCGATGGCCTATCGCACGGGGCGCGGATCTTTCCGGTTGCGTTGCAAATACGAGATTGAGGACCTCGGTCGCGGCCAATGGCAGATTGTTGTCACCGAAATTCCGTATCAGGTGCAAAAATCCAAGCTGATCGAAAAGCTGGCCGAAGTCATCCAGACCAAAAAGGTCCCGATCCTGGCCGATATCCGCGATGAAAGTGCCGACGACATTCGTGTGATCCTTGAACCGCGATCTAAGAATGTCGATCCCGAAGTCCTGATGAACATGCTCTATCGCAGCTCGGATCTTGAAGTGCGGTTCTCGCTGAACATGAACGTGCTCATCGACGGGGTGACGCCCAGAGTCTGCTCGATGAAAGACGTGCTGCGCGCTTTTCTTGATCACCGGCAAGAAGTGCTGCTGCGCCGTTCGCGCCATCGCCTGGGCAAGATCGATCACCGGCTTGAGGTACTGGAAGGCTTTATCGTCGCTTTCTTGAATCTCGACAGGGTGATCGACATTATCCGGTACGATGACGATCCCAAAGCAGCGCTGATGCGCGAGGAATGGGGCCGCGCACATGTGCGGGCCACCAGCGAGGCGGATTATGTTTCACCGCCGCCCGGCGAAGGTGAACTGAGCGAATTGCAGGTTGACGCCATTCTCAACATGCGGCTGCGCAGCCTGCGCCGTCTCGAAGAGATGGAGCTGGTTCGTGAACAATCCGAGCTGATGGAAGAACGCCTGATGCTCGAAGACTTGCTTGAAAGCCCGGCGTTGCAATGGGCCAGCATCGCCGATCAACTCCGCGAAACCAGAAAACGGTTCGGCAAGGACTATGAAGGCGGCGCGCGGCGCACCCAGTTTGCCGAGGCCGGAGAGGTCGAGGACGTGCCGCTAGAGGCGATGATCGACCGCGAACCGATCACGGTGGTCTGTTCCAAAATGGGCTGGATCCGCGCCATGACCGGCCATATCGACCTCAAGCGCGACCTCAAGTTCAAGGATGGGGATGGGCCACGGTTCATATTCCACGCCGAGACAACCGACCGTCTGCTGGTCTTCGGCTCGAACGGCCGGTTCTATACGGTCAGCGCGTCGAACCTGCCCGGCGGTCGGGGCATGGGCGAACCCTTGCGCCTGATGGTTGATCTGCCCAATGAAGCCGACATAGTCGATATCCTGATCCATGCCTCGGGGCGCAAACTGGTTGTGGCCTCCGATGCCGGAAACGGATTTGTTGTCCCCGAAGATGATGTCGTGGCCCAGACCCGCACCGGAAAACAGGTGCTGAACGTCAAGCCTGACGAGCGGGCAATGATTTGCACGCCTGTGTCGGGCGACCACGTTGCAGTGGTTTCGCAGAACGGTAAGTTTCTGGTTTTCCCGGTGGCCGATCTGCCGGAAATGGGCCGGGGCAAGGGCGTTCGCATCCAGAAATACAATATGGCTCGCGGCAAGCAGGGGGCGCTGGAATTGGATGGCGGGCTGTCGGACCTGACGACTTTCAACTGGAAAGACGGGCTGAAATGGGAGATGGGCGGCGACAAGACCCGGCACGAGCCGGACATGACCCTGTGGCTGGGCAAAAGGGCCGGAGTCGGCAAACGCCCGCCGCACGGGTTCCCGCGCGCTTACAAGTTCTCGTGAACGGGCTCGCGGAGCGGCCGGAAACCGCCCGGCGCGATTTGAGGACACAGCAGTGAATGGTCTATGATAAAGGCCGAGGAACAAGATCGAGACAGTCAGATATGATACGACAACTGATACTTTGCACCGGGCTTGCTCTGACAACCGCCTGCACCCAGACCCAGGTCTATGAAGAGCCTGAGCAACTGGGCGAGTTCAAATTGCGGATCAATCATGTCGAGGCGCATGAAGCCGTTCAGGGACCGGTTTCCCGGGACGCCACGTCAGAAGAATGGACCACAGCTCTGAAAGGCGCAGTCGACACAAGGCTGGGTCGCTATACCGGCTCTCAGGAATATGATGTCGGGGTCTCTCTGGGCGCTTATATGCTGGCACCGGCTGGTGTGCCGCTGATCTATAATCCCAAAAGCGTGGCGATTGTCGATGTCACGATTTATGATCCCGGGCTGAAAAAGCTGCTGGCCAAACATCACCGCATTCAGGTGCTCGAAGATACCACCAGCGAAAGTGTTGTTGTCGGGTCCGGCCATAGCCGTACCAAAGCCGAGCAGATGAACGGGTTGGCATTAAAGGTCGCAGACGAAATCGAAGAGTGGCTGGCCGAAGAGCACAAGAAAGACGGATGGTTTGATGCTCGCCCGGATGCCGATCTTGAAATAAACGAGGAAAT
>JBCCHJ010000153.1:0-2724 GCA_039028795.1 Pseudomonadota bacterium | reverse complement strand
GGGAACTGGGCGGTTATTCGGCGCATAACTCGGTGCTGGAGGATCCCGGTTTCGTAGACAGCCAGCCTTTTGCCGGTGATTTCCTCGAAGCCATGGCAGGCGTACAGGACTTCTGGCAGGAGCCCGCTTATGCCGAACTGCTGTTGGCGATGCAAAAACGCATCCACGACTATGTGGTTGCCGATCAGGGTACCGCGCAGGAAGCGCTCGACAAGCTGATCCAAGATTGGACTGAAGTCTTCGAAGACGAAGGCAAGCTGTAAATCAAGCGTTTGGCGGGAGGAATCCCGCCTGACATCTCCCCACCGGTGGGGCGGAAACCTTTCCGCCTCGCCGCAGGAAAGCTGCGTCCATGTCCGACACTCCTTTAGATCGCGCTGCGCAAGCCACCCCGACGAGGGTTGCGCGCAAGATCAAGGGCCTCAGCGACCGCGCCATCGCGTGGATTTTCGTAGGCCCCACGATCTTCCTGCTTTTGGCGATCAATATTTTCCCACTGATCTGGACGATCCAGCTGAGCTTTACGAATTACAAAGCCAATCGCATCGGCCGGGAAGTGAAGAATATCGGCCTGCGCAATTACGAGCGCATCCTGACCGACAGCGACATCTGGCTGAACATGCAGGCGACGGCACATTTCCTGTTCTGGACGATTTTCTTCCAGGTGCTGATCGGCTTTACGTTGGCCTATCTGATCAACAAGAAATTCAAGGGCAATGATCTTTGGACCACGATCATCGTGTTGCCGATGATGCTGTCGCCAGCCGTGGTCGGCAATTTCTGGAAGTTCCTCTATCAGCCGCAGATTGGTCTTTTTAACTACATCGTCGGATTCTTTACGGGCCAGGATCCGTCGAGTTTCCAGATGCTCGGACAGGTGAATCTTGCGCCTTGGTCGATCGTGATCGTTGATACCTGGATGTGGACGCCTTTTGTGATGTTGATCTGCCTTGCGGGGCTGCGAAGTATTCCGGATTACATCTATGAGGCCGCAGAAATCGACCGGGCTTCAAAGTGGCGACAATTCTGGACGATCACGGTGCCAATGGTCTTGCCGTTCCTGATGCTGGCGGTGCTCTTTCGCGGGATCGAGAACTTCAAGATGTTCGACCTCGTTGTGCAATTGACCGGCGGCGGCCCTGGTTCCACAACCGAACTGACCTCGATCAACCTCAAGCGGGAGGCGTTTGAGAAATGGCGGACGGGGTATGCCTCGGCCTATGCGATCATTCTCTTTGTGACAGTTTTCGGGCTCGCCTCGATCTACGTCAAAGCATTGAACAAGGTGAAAGAGCGATGAGTGGCGTTGTCCACCCGACCCGCCCGGTACCAGCCGGGCAGGGTCTGAACCTTCTCCACGGGGCGGGCGATGTCCCTTGTGCTGAAAGGCCACGCCGATGAGCAGCTTCTCCGTCACGGAACCAACCGGACGCACCAAATGGTTTGCGGGTACACTCGTCATTCTCTACGCGCTGATAACCATGGTCCCACTTGTCTGGATCGGCATCACCGGCTTCAAGAGCCCGTCCGACGCCATCAGTTATCCACCAAAATATCTGGTCGGTTGCGACGCCGCGGCCTGTTTCGAACCGACGCTTGAAGGGTATGTCAACCTATTTACCACGCGCACACGGCAAACAGATGAATTTCTGGCCAATAACCCGCCGCAGAACTGGCGCGATGAAATTGTACGCAAATACGATATGGTCATCGTCGGCCCCTCGAAATTCGGCGAGCGGTTCCTCAACTCGGTGATCATCGGGTTTGGTTCGACATTCCTGTCGATTTTCCTGGGCACACTTGCGGCCTATGCATTCTCGCGGTTCAAAATCCCGCTGGCGGACGATTTGCTGTTCTTCATCCTGTCCACACGGATGATGCCGCCCATTGCGGTCGCGATCCCGATCTTTCTGATGTATCGACAGCTGGGTCTGTCGGACACGCATCTGGGCATGATTTTGCTGTATACGGCGGTGAATATCTCGCTGGCGGTCTGGCTTCTGAAAGGGTTCATCGACGAAATTCCGCGCGAGTATGAAGAGGCTGCGCTGATCGATGGGTACACCCGCTTTCAGGCCTTTTACAAAGTGGTTCTGCCGCAAGCCGCAACCGGCATCGCTTCGACCGCGATCTTCTGTCTGATCTTCGCCTGGAACGAATACGCCTTTGCCGTGCTGTTGACTTCTGGCACGGCCCAAACCGCGCCACCGTTTATTCCGACCATCATCGGGATCGGCGGCCTCGACTGGCCTGCGGTTGCAGCTGGCGCCACGATCTTTCTGATCCCGGTCATGATCTTCACCATTCTTCTGCGCAAACACCTGCTCAGGGGCATCACTTTCGGAGCGGTTCGCAAATGAATTGTCCTGTCGAGAAAAATTGCGAAAGCCATACCGTTTTCACTGGCCTGCCGCGCGCCGGTTTTCAACCAAAAGGAGCCCGCAAATGAGCGCGTTTTTCTCAGGCCTTCTTCGCTTGCGGCGCGGCCCGTGGGAGATGGTCGCAACGGTCCTGATCGGCCTTGGTGTCTTCATGCTGATGCAGCCCTTTGTCATCTGGGCCTTCACCTATTCCTTTATCACAACATTGATCGGCACGGTGATGTTCATCATCGTCAGTCACTTCCCGGAGTAACGCCGTGGCGCAAATCCAAATCAAAAATATCTCCAAGAAGTTCGGCGATTTCGTTGCGGTAAAGGAAAGCTCATTTACCATCGAAGATGG
>JBCCHJ010000152.1:0-2873 GCA_039028795.1 Pseudomonadota bacterium | reverse complement strand
TGGCCTCGCGGGTCACTGTGATATTGGTTTCATAGAGGTTCAGCCGATCATCGATACGCAAGGTATAAGCCCCCGGTGTCACCAGCCCGCCAGAAGTGCTGTTGATCTTGTGGACCCGTATTCCGTCCTGCCATAGTTCTGTCGCCTGCTACCCGCGCAGTAGCACGCCGTTGGCCGTGCCTTTGGCGATGACTGTCAGATGCACCTCGATGCCAGCATCGAAGGCAATGGTCTTCACGTCCCCTTCCTTAAAGGTTTCAGTGACCGAAAGCGGCTTACTGGTACCCCTGAGTTTCGACTGGAACTCCAGCTCGCCTTCCGGCACGAACGCGGTTTCATCCCCTCTGAATGAACCCAACTTCTTGCCATTCTGATAAACTGTCACAACGGTGGACCGTAGCTCCTCGCCTTCCATGGAAAAGGTTGCGCGGGCCTCTGGCGGACGGGGGGCCGTAATCCGACCAACACTACGACCGCCATCGGCCACAGTGACATCCACCGTGACGAGCTTGTAAGCTTCGCCATCGATGGTCTGTACCCCGGCGGACAGTGAATAGGCGCCGGGTGTCGGGGTGTACCGCTCGAAGCTCTCCACGCGGATTGCCTCGCCCGTGACCGGGGTCAGCGTGCCGATGCCCAACTGGCGCACGCCGTCATCGGTTTCGACAATCAGGGCAAAATCCGGGCCGGTCTCTTGCGGGTGCGGTGCGGGCGTGTCGGGTTCCGGTTTTTTGCCGCTGGCCGCCGACACCAGTACCGCGCCCAAGCTGTCGATCAACTCACCAGCGGAAAAGGCATCGTGGTACTCTGTGCCTGCGGCATCTGCGATACATTCCATGGCTGCCTTTTCTTTGCCCTTCAGCCCCAGCCCGACGACGTTCACCGTGATATCGATATCCTTTTCGCGCCACGCCTTGACCAGGGCGCAGGGATCGGCATCGCAGCTTTCGATGCCATCGCTGATCAGAATAATCGAACCCTTGCGATCGCCGAAGTCGATCAGCGCTTTACGCAGACTGAGATCAATAGGTGTGCGTCCCGTGGGGCGAGCGCTTTGCATTGCGTCAACCATTTTCCCTGCCGCATCGGCAGGTGGGCTAAACGGCACCATCAATTCACTGTCTGCGCAATCGTTCTTGCGGCGGTGGCCATACATGCGCAGCGCCACTTGCCTGCCGCCTAAATCACGGCCAGCGAGCTCGCGCATAGCGGCCCTAGCAGCTTCATACTTCCGGCTTTTATCTGGAAGAGCCGCCCACATTGAATTCGAGCTGTCATAGATGATGTAGACACCATCGGGAAGTTCGGCCGCCCTTATCGCAGTGGTCAATCCCAAGCAAAACACAACGCTCAAAAACGCAGCCCTTCCATACGGAAAAGAACATAAACCCGTCATCAACTTGACCCTCAGTCACATCCCGCGCGATGTGCACAGTAGACTAGCGGGTCAGCAAAGCATACGAAAGTGAGAAGCTCACGCTTCAATCGACCGTTCGCACTCCCGATCAGGCGGGCTTCGAACGCGGCACTTTTAGGCCAGCGGTCACCGTTCACCCCAGATCCTCTGGTGATTGTCACGGCCTGAAATTTTTCGACCCTGCACATAGGTGTTTCGTGATTTGTCAGCCCATGCAGATCTAGAAAGATATGTCGTGTTTGAATCTGGAGGTTGTCAAAAAGCGAAGTCAGGATATCCGGATATTGGAGCATCAGTTCAATCCCTCTTCCCAGCGCATAAAGAAAATAAAAAATCTTCAAATACGGTAATAATGAAGTATTTCACACTTTCAATATTTCAATCAGGATTTACCGTGGTCTTCTGGAACCGGGAGAACGGTGCGATGTACGTAAGATCTCTCAGACACAGAACTATTATAGACAGCTTTGTGCAGATCTTGTGTGCTGCGATTGTGCCGTTACTCCCCGAATTTGCGATAGCTAATGCACCTGATATCGAACCTGCACAGCAGGCGACGCCAGGGATCGAATCATGGCAGAGTCAGGATCTGGTGTGCGGTGTCGCCAAATGGAACAACGCTTTGTAATTTCAATACAATTTGGAGCAAAAATTCTGCGTCCGGGGTGCTTCCATTGTCGCGATGGACACTCTTCGCCCCCTCCGCGATCAGTGTCCAAGCAGAGATGGAGTTTTCCCGACAATTGAGATCACGGTAACACTGTATGAATCCGTTGTGGACGAAACCGTCGAGACTTCCGATCTTGCCTGTCCGCAGGGTGCATGGCTGGATGCCCTTGTGACGCCCGCTATCTTGTCGTCAATCGCACTGAGCTAATCCGTGATGGCCACGGGACCGAACTGTGCCGGTATTGCGTGGCCAAAGCTGGACCGTTCTTCCATCCTTGGATGCACGGAATATTGTTCGCTATCTGCGCGCTGATGGCGCATGCTTTGGCGACTTTTAGCGGACTTCTCTTTGGAGGTTTAGATGAGGACACTTTTGACGCTTCTATTGGCATGGATCCCTATCTCGCTCCACGCCGCGACGGTTTACCAGATAGACGACAAGGATCACTTTGTTGAGCTTGTCTTTGAGGGCCGATATCTGCAGATGAAGATTGCGCCGGAGCAAGCGGAACCCGCCGTGAACGAGATCATCATCCGTAGGGAGGCCGCTGCGGTCGCACTGTGGTTGGTTGACCACAAAGAACGTGTCATCAAATCGGGCAGGTTTTCGCCCGACAGCAGGTCCACGCTTCGGCTCACCGGTGAGACAGCATTTGATGCGGACGGCCTAAAGCTCCATGTCGCCGGCGGAGCTTCGGACATTTGGATCGCGACACAAAAGACCGGCGAGGTCGGAGAGCTGCTGGAATGGATCTCTCTGCTTGAGGAAGTCTCATCGGAGGCAGCG
>JBCCHJ010000151.1:0-3029 GCA_039028795.1 Pseudomonadota bacterium | reverse complement strand
CGGTGACTGATGCGGAACCGCAGCCAGAGGATATCCCCCTGTCGGTGCTGTTCGAGGATGATCATCTGATCGTCGTCGACAAGCCGGCCGGGATGGTGGTGCACCCCGCGCCCGGCGCCGAGACGGGAACACTGGTCAATGCGCTGCTGCATCATTGCGGCCCTTCGCTACCGGGCATCGGCGGAGAACGTCGCCCCGGCATCGTGCATCGGATCGACAAGGACACGTCAGGCGTTCTGGTCGTCGCGAAGTCTGAAGCGGCGATGACCGGGCTGGGAAAGCTGTTTCACGACCACGACATCGATCGCCAGTACCTGGCATTGGCTTGGGGCGTGCCGGATCGGGCGTCGCCGCGCTTCGCCGCGATGGACGGGGTTAGTTTCGAGCCCAACGGCAACATGCGGATCGAAACGCTTTTGGCGCGCAGCTCGGTGGATCGCAAGAAGATGGCCGTCGTCACCGAGGATGGGCGCCGTGCGGTCACGTATCTTCGGGCCGACGAGCGGTTCGGCCCACCGGAAAACCCTTTCGCCAGCCTGATCACCTGCCGTTTGGAGACCGGACGGACCCATCAGATCCGCGTTCATGCCGCCCATATCGGTCATTCACTGGTCGGTGATCAGACCTATGGCCGCCCACGCCGACCTGCCAGGTCTGCCGCCGAAATGGCCCTGATCGAGGCTTTGCAGGCTTTCCCACACCAAGCCTTGCACGCGGCGCAATTGGGCTTTGCGCACCCGATTTCGGGTGAATCCATTCATTTCAAGGCCGAAATCCCCCAAGATATGAACGAATTGTTAGTCCAAATGCGACGGAATGGATGAACGATTCGTTAGTAAAATTGGGCGCCCACATTTCCGCCATCTTGTAAATTGGGTGTGGGATCACCATCTCAGGTCTACAGTTTGGGGAGACCTTACATGTCGAATACACCTGCTCTTCCTGCCCTTTCTCCGGAACAGGGCCTTTCGCGCTACCTTACGGAAATTCGCAAGTTTCCGATGCTGGAGCCGGAAGAAGAGTTCATGCTGGCCAAAGCTTGGGTCGATCACGAAGACAGCACCTCGGCCCATAAGCTGGTGACGTCACACCTTCGCCTAGCGGCCAAGATCGCCATGGGCTATCGCGGCTATGGTCTGCCGACGGCCGAGGTCGTCAGTGAGGCTAATGTGGGCCTGATGCAGGCGGTCAAACGCTTTGATCCGGACAAGGGCTTCCGCCTGGCAACCTACGCCATGTGGTGGATCCGCGCCTCGATCCAGGAATACATCCTGCGGTCATGGTCGCTGGTGAAACTCGGCACGACGGCGGCGCAGAAGAAGCTCTTTTTCAACCTGCGCAAGGCCAAGGGCAAGATCGGCGCGCTGGAAGACGGCGATATGCGCCCGGAACATGTCCAGAAGATCGCATCGGATCTTGGCGTGACCGAGCAGGAAGTTGTCTCGATGAACCGGCGGATGTCGGGCGGCGGCGACAGTTCGTTGAACGCTCCGCTGAAATCGGATGGCGAGGGTGCTTCTGAATGGCAGGACTGGCTGGCCGATGACGACGCGGACCAAGCCGAGGACTATGCCGAAAGCCAGGAGATGGACGTCCGTCGCGAGCTGCTGATTGAGGCGATGGAGACGCTGAACGAACGTGAGCAGCATATCCTGACCGAACGGCGCCTGTCGGATGAGCCGGTTACGCTGGAAGACTTGTCGAAGGTCTATGACGTCAGCCGCGAGCGAATCCGCCAAATCGAGGTCCGTGCGTTCGAAAAGCTGCAGAAGCGCATGCGCGAACTGGCGGCGGAGAAAAAGCTGATCAGCGTGCCAGCGTAATTCAAACGACCTAACAAGAAATCAGGGTCCGCGCATTGCGCGGGCTCTTTTCATTTGCGGATCGTAACTGGGGTGGGTCGCACGCTATTTGTGCACGACAGTGTGGTCAGCAATGCCGAACCATCCAAAGTGACCGTTGAACTCGCTGCGATTGTTGGACTTGAGAGCCAAGCGGGCCAGTTCTGTGCGGCAGCACTGCATGATCTTCTGCGCCGATCCGTTCTGATGGAGCGAAGTGCAGTGAACTGGCCCAAACAAATAGGCCCGTGATATCGGGATGAATGATTGCTATCGGTGAACCGTTAGCACGCTGCACAGGAACCAACATGCTCAGAACCACCTGTTTGATAGCCGTGGCAATGCTTGCTCAGGCGGCGCATGCAGACAAGTTGCCGATATTCGACGCGCACATTCACTACAGCCACGACGCCGTGATCTTGGTCCCACCCGAAGAAGCCGTGCAGGCGCTGCGCGAGGCGGGTCTGCACAAGGCGCTGGTTTCAAGCTCGGACGACAACGGCACGCAACTTCTGCTGGAAGCCGCGCCTGATCTGATTGTCCCATCCCTGCGCCCTTATCGTCGGCGCGGCGAGATATCGTCATGGATGAATGACCCGACGGTCATCGACTATGTCGAGACCAATCTGGCGAAGCACAAGTATTTCGCGATTGGCGAGTTTCATGCCTATGGCGACGACATCAACACGGCGGTGCTCCAGCGGATCATCGCTTTGGCCAAAGAGCATAATCTGCTGTTGCATGCGCATTCGGATGCTGAAGCGATCGATCTGATTTTCGAAACCGATCCTGATGCGCTGGTCTTGTGGGCGCACTCCGGTTTTGACCGGCCCGAAGCGGTTCGTGAGGTGCTGGCCCGGCACGACAACCTTTGGGCGGATCTGGCCTTTCGCAGTGACCAATCAAGCGGTGGGACAGTGTCGGAAGACTGGCTGCCGGTTTTCGCCGAGTTCCCTGACCGATTCATGGTCGGAACCGACACGTTCACGCCCGAGCGTTGGTATTATGTTCAGGACCATGCCGAGTTCAGTCGGGAATGGATTTCTAGCTTGCCTGACGACCTCATCGAGCGGCTAGCCTATCGGAACGCCGAAGAAATGATCAGGCGGGTCGCAGAGCGGCAAGCCCAGTGAAACGGCTTGCCTCAACTGTTCTGATGGCGGGAAGTCTGGCCATCGGAAAACCCGG
>JBCCHJ010000150.1:0-3137 GCA_039028795.1 Pseudomonadota bacterium | reverse complement strand
CGGAAAACCATAGTCAGCGCAATGTTGGCGGCAATGTCGTCTAACCGACACATCCGCTCCGATGGGGTTGATACGCTGCCGGGATAATTTGTCGCGGTGAACAGGGGACGCCGTCGGCAGAGCAAAAAGAATCGCCAGGAGGAAACACCATGAGAAAATGGTTCGGAATCGTGTGCGGCGTGATACTCGCCGCGGTGACTTCAGGGATGGCCGTGGCCGCGGACTATCCGACCCGCCCAATCACCTTCATGACAATGACCCAGCCGGGCGCGCAGATCGACCGCCTAACAAGAGGTCTCGCCCAGCGGGTTTCGAAAATTCTCGGCCAACCGGTCAATGTTAAAAACGTAACCGGCTCACATGGGACAACCATGGCGGCAAACCTAGTGCGCGCCAAGCCCGACGGCTACACCGTCGGCGTCACTTCATTGACTGCCTACACCTACGCCCCGCACCATGCCAAGCTGACCTATGAGCCGGACGATTTCGAATACCTGTCGCTCGTGGCTCTGAACTCCTCCGGCTTCATTTCCCGCCCGGACCGGCCCTGGAACACCCTGAAAGAGGCCTTCGCCTGGGCAAAGGAAAAGAACAACGGGACCATGATCGCCATGTTCCATGGTGCCGATGACCGCGATGCGATCCTGCGTATGGCGAAGAAAGAGGGCGTCAAGCTCTCGCTGATCCCGTCCAAGGGGGGGCCGTCCGTGATCAAGGCTGTGACAGGCGGTCATGCCCATGTGGGGTACGTGGGTGCCATCCTCTACAAGTTTGTCGAAGCCGAACAGATCAAGCTGATTGGGGCCGCCCTGGGTGACCGCCTGCCGCCTCTTCCGGATGTCCCGACGCTGCGCGAACAGGGATATGACGAGCAGGTCGAGATGATTGTCTCGTTCGTGGTGCCGAAGGGCATTCCAGCTGACGCAAAGGCCAAGCTGTTGGCAGCAGCAGATCAGCTTGCGAAGGATAAGGACACTCAGGACTTCATCACCGGCAACTTGCTGATGCGACCTGTCACATGGGGTGAAACACACGCCAAGGAAACCGTCGACAAGCTCTACAAGACGTTCGGCGAGCAGGCTAAAAACAAGTAAGCCATCAGACTTCGGGCTGGGGCTGGTTTGCTCCAGCCCGAACGTCTGCGCGGCCCTGCACACCGAAGAAGAACCAAGCGCGTGTCGAGAATCCAAAGAGATACAGCCGCCAGCCTGGCGATCATGGGCTTCTGTCTATTGATGTATGTCTGGGCGATCCCGACCTACACCCCCGCCTGGCCCGGCTACGGCGCATCTCCCGCGCTGGTGGCCCATGTTGCGGTCAGCGTCATGCTGGCCATGGCTTTCCTCTCGTTCTTCCGCCTGATGCTGGCACAGTTTGGCAACAAGCCTTTACCGGCTGATGAGGCGCAGTTTCCCGAGGATACCCAGTCAGGCGGCTTTACCCAGGTCGGGCGCGTCAATCTCCTGCATCTCGCCACGTTCATGGTGCCGTGCTTCCTGCTGGTGTTTGCAATGGAGTACGTGGCCTACCTCGTTGCCGCGTTCGTTTTTCTTCTCGTGCTGCAATTCGCAATCGGTAACCGGAACTGGCTCCAGATGATAGCGATCGCGGTGCTCATGGACGCGTTGCTTTATGTCGTCATGCGCTATGGCTTCGGCGTGCCGGTGCCAGGTCCCCAGCTTTTCTAAGAAACGATTTTCCGGAACTTCGCTCTATGGATCTGATCGCCGCCGGATTGCTGAACGCCATTTCTCCGGCCAGCCTTATGTTCGTTTTTGTCGGCGTCGCCCTTGGCGTGATGTTTGGCGCAATCCCCGGAATCAACGGGCCAATGGCCATCGCCCTGTTCATTCCCATCACCTATTATCTCACCCCCTTGCTGGCCATTGGTTTTCTGGTCGGGCTCAACAAGGGCGCCTTTTTCGGGGGCGCCATTTCGGCTGTGCTGCTCAGAACGCCCGGCACACCTGAAGCTGCAGCGACATCCTGGGACGGCTACCCGCTCACGCAGCAGGGCAAGGGGGAAAAGGCCCTGCGCATGGCCCTCTACGGTTCCGTTGCGGGTGATATCTTTGCCACCGGTGTGCTGATTGCCATCGCGGCTCCACTGGCCGCCGTGGCGCTGTTCATGGGGCCGGCGGAAATCTTCGCGCTGATTTCGCTCGCCCTGACCGTTATCGCCGGGATCGGAACCAACTCGTTGTTCCGGGGGCTGATTGCCGCTTGTTTCGGTCTTCTCGTTGGTCAGATCGGAACGGAGCCGGTCACCGCGCTGCCGCGGCTGACATTCGATATGTATCAGCTGGGGGGAGGGCTCTCTCTCATTCCAGTGGCGATCGGCCTCCTGGCCTTTTCGGAAATCCTGATCCAGCTTGAACGCTTTGCAAACAAGGGCACCGCCCAGCATGCCGCCAACGTGTTTTCGTCCAGGCTTGAAGACCGCCTCTTGTCGGTGAAAGAGTTTTTCGGGAACATCAAGACCCTGATCCGCGGCAGCGCCATCGGCATATTTGTCGGCGCCATGCCAGGCCTGGGCGCACCGGTGGCGTCGTTCATGTCCTATGATCAGGCGATGAAGCGTTCGCCCCACAAAGAAGAGTTCGGCAAGGGACGCCTGGAGGGAATCGCTGCATCGGAAAGTGCAAACTCGGCGGTCGTTGCCTCGTCTCTCATTCCGCTGTTCGTTCTGGGTATCCCTGGAAACCTCGCTGCCGCCATGTTGATGGGCGCGTTCATGATCCACGGCATGCAGCCGGGTCCCTTATTGTTCAAGGAAAACGCCCAGCTGATGTACGGCATCTACGGCTCGCTCGTCATTGCCAGCCTGTTCCTCGCCGTGATTGGCCGGTTTGGTCTCCGGTTGTTCTGCAAGGCTGTCGAGATCCCGGCAATGATCCTCTATCCGATCGTCATCTTCACCTGTGTCATGGGCGCGTATCTGGGCAAGTCAGACATGTTCGATGTCGGTCAAGGTCTGGCAAGGAAAGGGTTATATTTCGCTCGTTAATGGTCCATGTTTTTTTTTCTGGCAGGAACTCCATGTATGGGAAACTGCTTGTAGGCCCAATCCGTTAACCTGGTTGTAAACATTGGACAACTCAACCAAAAAATGTAACTTGGACACTATATGGTCCCAT
>JBCCHJ010000149.1:0-3173 GCA_039028795.1 Pseudomonadota bacterium | reverse complement strand
GTCCTGAGTCCGGGGATGGAACATTGGCACCCCAACCCAGATTTCTTTTTCTTGCCCGGCGCCGGTCCGGTTCTGGACGTCGGCCCGTATTATGTGACCAACCTGCTGAACCTGTTGGGCCCGGTCAAAAAAGTCGCCGCGCTGTCCCAATCCGCGTTTTCCGAGCGAGTCATCAAGTCAGAACCCCGTCGTGGAGAGACCCTGCCGGTCAAGACTCCAACAACGCTCATGGCTCTCCTGGAGTTCGTCTCTGGCGCCGTCATCACGCTTGGCGCAAGCTGGGATGTCAAGGCGCATACCCACAGCAACATGGAACTTTATGGCCGCGAGGGCTCATTGTTTTTGCCCGATCCGAATTTCTTTGGCGGTCCGCTCGAAGTCGCAGGTCAGGACGGTCAGGCTCGTGTCGTTGAATCTTGGAACCACCCATTCGGAATTCCGAACGAAGGACCGGAGGAGGGCGCAACACGGGCAAACTACCGCTGCGCTGGTCTGGCCGATATGATCGCAGGGTTGCGGTCCGGCATACCTCATCGCTGCTCTCTCGACCTTGCCGTGCATAGCATCGATGTTTTGACAGCGATCCTGAAATCCGCGGAGAGTGGCAAATTCGTCGACATGACGACGACCTGTGTTCGGCCGGACCCGTTGCCGCCTGCGCTCGCGTCCAAAATTATCGAACCGGTCACTGAAGCGAAGACACCTGATCAGACCTGCGATGCGGAAAAAGCCTGACACGGCTCAAAGACCCGCGACGTGTATCTGAAGTTTTTGACAGGCGTGTTGAAATCGGCCAGATGCCGCGACTTGATCCGAATGCAGCTATTGCAACCGCAGTGAGCACTGACATTGCATGCCCGCCTCAAGTGCGGCGCGAACTGATCGGCGGTTCAGGAACCGGCAGGCTCTGACGCGTCAGACATTAAAAGCGGTGCGACGCAGATCCGAAACAGTGCCGACGCCGCAATCTCGTCTGGTTAGCTGTGGTCGACAAGAAAGGGGCTGTGCTCACCATTTCTTCGATGTCGTTCTGCTCAGTCCAAAAAGGATTTGTCAGAGTTGCATCATTAGAACATAATGTGAACAAACCAACCAGCAAAAGGTCAGACCATGCAAGACGTGTCCCTTTATCTTCCGGGTATCCTTCTGGCCTATTCGGCCTTTCTTCTTGCAATTGCCAGTCCCGGGCCAAACATCTTGGCCGTCATCGGTACGTCGATGAGCGTCAGTCGCACGTCAGGCATGGCGCTGGCTATGGGCGTTGCCTTCGGCTCGTTTACTTGGGCAGTGCTGACGGTATTTGGCCTTTCGGCGCTGTTGGCCACCTATGCCTCTGCGCTGTTCGCAATCAAGGTTTTTGGCGGCCTCTATCTGCTTTGGCTGGCTTACAAATCGTTCAAGTCCGCCGCTTCCGGCCATGACATCGAGGCCAAGGAACTTGGGGGCGGGCGGCGCACATCGATTGGATATTTTCAGCGCGGCTACATCATTCAGATGACAAATCCCAAAGCGGCACTTGCGTGGATCGCGATCATCTCGCTTGGATTGAAAGAAGGGGCGCCGCTCTGGGTCGGCGCCGTGATCGTTCTCGGCACATTTGCGCTGTCGATCATCATTCATCTTATTTATGCGGTCGCGTTTTCGACACCTTTGATGGTGCGGCTCTATGGCAAGGCACGCCGGGTTATTCAGGGCGTGCTTGGCGTCTTTTTCGCGCTTGCGGGGCTACGGCTTTTGACCAGCCGGAGTTGACCCGTTAATTTCCCCGCTCGTTTCTGGAAGGTTGATTTTGGTTCAGATTTGGACTTGACCGTTGCGACAAACGACAACCGGTACGTGACCATAAAGCCTGCACAGTGAAAAAGTGTGCTGGCTTCGGTCGGGCACTGAGTAGATGCCGCCTTTTGCTGCAACAGACCGCCGTGTTAGGGGCAATCAACAGAAGAAACAAGAAACGCCGGCCCTTAGGCCGGCGTTTTGTTTGGGTATCCTGATGCTCAGTCCACGCGGGCGCGGGCCTCTTCATCAAAAACCCGTTTCAGACGTTCAGGATTGCGGGCTTCCGCATCATCCTGCTCGAATTCGCGCTTTTCGATGCGCGCCTGAAGCACGTGGAAGCCAAGCCAGAACACCACTCCGATCACGACCAGAAGGAATTCGGACCCAACCATGGGATAAAGCGGGCCAATCTGCGAAATATCTACGCCAGCCCAGGTTTCTACAGGAGTTGTCGACATTAGTTGTACCTCCTTATGCCAGTAGTCCGAGGCGCTTGGCCTCTTCGATGTCAGCCTTAGAGACCTCGATGGCGTCTGCCTCTTCGGCAAACTCCTCGCTCATGTCGAGGCCAACCAGTTCAACGGCCGGTGGAACGCGCAGCATGCCCATTCCCATGAGGATCTTGGAAACGATCCAGGCCGGGATGAAGCCCAGCACGACAAACATGATCACTGCCCCGGCAAACTGGCCCCAAGGTGTGATCACGGCAACATCGGCGTGATAGGCGGCGGTCGCTGGATGGCCCCAAAGCATGAAGCCAGCGATCACCAGACCGATGAAGCCCGCATATCCGTGAACCGCAATCGCTCCGACCGGGTCATCGATCTTGAATTGACGCTCGACCCAGAAATGCAGTTTATAGGCGCAATAGGCCCCGACTGCGCCGATCAGCATGGCTTGGATCGGATGGTACAGATCGTTCCCTGCGGATGCGGTGATCACACCGGCAAGCCCGGCAGAGTAGGTCCAGAATGCCTCGCCCTTCGAGACGATATAGCCCATGAGCAAACCGCCTGACAGCGACATAAGGAAGTTGAATACGATCGCTGAAAGTGTGGTCGGCGTGAGATAGATCGTGGTTGCTGTGAAGTTGACGACGCCCTCGGCCCCGCCCAGCGTTCCGTGATCGATGATCGGAACGTTGCAGGCGACGTAAAAGCCCCAGAAGCCGCAATAGATCATGAACAGTCCGATCGTGACCAGCCACTTGTTGTGCGGATTGATATTGCGCGGGGTGCCGTCGGGTGCAAATTTGCCAATCCGCGGCCCAAGGACAACAATCACCCCAAGGCACGATGGCCACGGAGTGAAGCTGTGGCCCGAGGCGAAGAGGTTGTTCGAAGGGTTGATGAGGTAGGTGCCTCGAGCCGGGTTGTAGGTCGTCGTGCCAGCCC
>JBCCHJ010000148.1:0-3191 GCA_039028795.1 Pseudomonadota bacterium | reverse complement strand
CTTGTGTTCTGGTTACCCAGCCCATCAAGCGGCTAGCTAACCTGTCCACCTGGCGTCCCACCAGGCCGTAAGCCATTGGGGTAGTCAACCAGCAAGCCGGACAACAAGCCAGCTAGCCAGCCTTACAAACTGCCAACCACCCTGGCGGGTGGTCGGACAAGCCAAACAGCTACCAAGCCCGCCAAATAGCCGTTCTGCCAGCCGTCAGCAAGACAACGAGACACTCCGCCGGACTATCAGCTAGCCTGCCCAACAACCAGACATTTCATCCGCCACTGGGACAATCAACAGGCCTGCATGCCGGACAAGAAGCCACCCAGCAGGCCTGCATCTGGAGCCGAGGATCCACGTGTGTCGGTCAACCCATTGTCGATGCTGACGCCTGGTGTGTTTCGAGAGATTTTCCGCCGCGCTCCGCCAAAATTGCCCGAATGACCCGCCGGCCATGAAACTGGATGATTTTGACTTTGAGCTGCCCGATCACCTGATTGCTGTCCGACCGGTGAAGCCACGCAGTGCTGCGCGGCTTCTGGTGTGCAGGAGCGAGACGCAAACAGACGCGCATGTGCATGATTTGCCGGACTGGCTCGAACCTGGCGATCTGCTGGTGTTGAATGACACCAAGGTTATTCCGGCACGCCTGCGCGGCGCACGGGTGCGTAGCGGACAGGCGGCCCAGATCGAAGCAACTTTGTTGTATCCCACCCCAAACGGTCACTGGCGGGCGTTGATCAAGCCTTTGCGCAAACTGCGCGACGGCGAGACGATCGAATTTGATGCCGGGCTTGAGGCGCGATTGATCGGTCGGCTCGATGGACAAGCCGAATTGGCCTTCAATCTGGTGGGAACTGCGTTTGATGCGGCTCTGGCAGAGGCAGGAGAGATGCCGCTTCCGCCCTATATCGAGGCCAGACGCCGCGCCGATGAACGTGACAAATCCGACTATCAAACCGTTTTTGCGCGCAAGTCAGGGGCGGTTGCAGCCCCGACGGCCTCGCTTCATTTTGACCCGGAGCTTTTGGAGCGCCTGACACAGCGCGGCGTGGAATTTGCCCATGTGACACTTCATGTCGGCGCGGGCACGTTTCTTCCAGTCAAGGTCGACGATGTGCGCAGCCACCAGATGCATGCAGAATGGGGTGAGGTCGGCGACGCCGCCGTCCAGCACATCAGGGCGACCAAAGCGCGAGGGTCGCGGGTTATCCCGGTTGGCACGACGGCCCTGCGACTGATCGAAACAGCTGCCCGTGAACATGGCCAAATCGAAGCGTGGCAGGGCGAAACCGACATCTTCATATATCCCGGATTTCGGTTTCAGGTGGCGGACGGTCTGATGACCAACTTCCACTTGCCGAAATCTACCTTGATGATGCTGGTGTCGGCTTTGATGGGGCATCAACGCATTAAGGAGGTTTACGCGCATGCCGTGGAACAGAATTATCGTTTCTTCTCTTACGGAGATGCCTCTTTGTTGATTCCTGATTGACGTCATCAATTGGTCGTTTACGGAGCAGATATTCTGGCCGAATTTCGTAGGCTCAGATCGACTCACCCGATAGCAAAAGGGACCGCGCGATGATCCGGGTTTTTCTAGCCTCCTGGGCGCTTCTTCTTGGAATGCTGTTTTTGATGATTGGCAACGGGCTGCAAAGCTCGCTTCTAGGTATCCGCGGGGGCATAGAGGGGTTCTCAACGTTTGAGTTATCCTTGGTCACATCGGCTTACTTTCTTGGCTTCTTGGGCGGCTCACGAGCGGCACCCGAGGCGATCAGGCGGGTCGGTCATGTGCGCGTGTTTGCCGCCCTTGCCTCGTTCATTTCGGCAGCGCTGATCTTGTACCCGGCGATGACATATAGCTGGGCGTGGATCCTTCTAAGAGTCGTGATCGGGTTCTCGATCTCGGGTGTTTACGTCACCGCCGAAAGCTGGCTCAACAACTCGGCCTCCAACGAGACGCGGGGCCAGACACTATCACTTTACATGATCACGCAAATGGTGGGCATCGTGATCGCCCAGTTGCTTTTGAACGTGGCCGATCCAGCAGGCTATTTATTGTTCGTGATCCCGTCGGTCCTTGTGTCACTTTCCTTCGCGCCAATTTTGCTCTCGGTCGTGCCAACTCCGGCTTTTGGCAGCACCAAAAGTATGAGCCTGATGGCCCTCTACCGCGCGTCACCTTTGGGATTTGTCGGCATGTTTCTGTTGGGCGGTGTGTTCTCCGCGCAATTTGGTATGTCGTCGGTTTACGCCACGCAAATCGGGCTAAGCGTCCAGGAAATTTCAATTTTCATTTCGACGATCTTTGTCGGTGCGGTTGTGTTGCAATACCCGATTGGTTGGGCCTCGGACCGGATGGACCGGCGCCTCGTTATTATCGCGGTTGGGGCCGCGGGGGCTCTTGGGTGTTTGTTGGGCTTTGTGGCAGGTCAAAATTTTCTGATCCTGCTGGGGGCAGGCTTTACCATCGGTGGGATGTCAAACCCGCTTTATTCTCTGCTCATTGCTTATGCCAACGACTATCTCGACAGCGACGATATGGCGTCGGCATCGGGGGGCTTCTTGTTCATCAATGGTGTCGGTGCGATCACCGGCCCGCTTCTGACCGGATGGGCGATGACGCAACTTGGCCCGCAAGCCTTTTGGTTGTTCATTGCAGTCCTGATGGCGGCGATTGCAATTTACGGCGTCTACCGCATGACACAGCGCGCCAGCAACTACGCCACTGAGGATGACTACGATGCCGTGCCCTATACGAATTTGGGCTATGTCACGACGCAAGTTGCGGTTGAAGCTGCGCAAGAACTCTATGCCGAAGCTGCCGAAAGCATCGCCGATGAGGACACAGAGTCGCAGAATTGATGTCGAGGATGGATTTTTCCGGTTCTTCGTAGGAAATGTCTTGCGTCGCCGGGAATCAATTGTAACGATTTCTTAACAACTGGGGGCATAGCGACAAGGAGGTGCAAACCGTGTCGACGCCTGAAGAAGTTCTGGCCTTTTGGCTGGATGAAGTTGGTCCGGAAGGTTGGTATGCCGGAGGCGAAGAGCTTGACGCCGACATAAGCAACCGTTTCATGAAAACGTGGGAACGCGCACGCGATGGGGCCTTGTCGCTCTGGATGACCTATCCAAGCGGGTCGCTTGCCTACATCATTCTGACTGATCAGTTCTCCCGCAATATGTTTCGCGAT
>JBCCHJ010000147.1:0-3220 GCA_039028795.1 Pseudomonadota bacterium | reverse complement strand
CGACAATTGCGAGCCATCCGCCTCGCGAAACTGAAAGAACCGAAATAGCGTTGCATCAAAAGAGGGCGCACGGACAAATGTGCCGGAACCTTGTCGGCGTTCCAACAGCCCCTCCTGCACCAGACCATCGACGCCTTTGCGCACTGTGCCAACGGAAAGACCATACTCATTGGCAAGCCGGAGTTTATCCGCTCGGATAACGGCCCGGAGTTCATCGCCACACCGCTTCAGGACTGGCTCAGACGCGTCGGCATCCAGCCGATGCAGATCTATCCGGGCAGCCCCTGGGAGAATGGATACAACGAGCGTTTCAACGGAACACTCCGTCGGGAAGTCCTCAACACTGAATGGTTCCACAGCACGAAACAAGCCCAGGTCGCCATCAACATCTGGCTGAGACAATACAACCAAATCCGACCACACCATGCCCTAAACATGCGTCCGCCAATCCCTGAAACCTTATTAGAGAAACCCCAAATCAGTGGGACAGAAACAGGGGGCTAGACAGGCGGCTAGGCAGCGTGACCTCGAACAAATATCGGACAATGGCGGTTCATCCCAAGATTTGTGCAGAACGAACTGAACAAATGCTTTGGTGCCTCGTATTTGAGATCGGTTAGGCAATATCAAATGTCAGCTAATGGAATGCTGCATTGCAATGAATGGCCTATAACCTGATGTCTCATAAGGGCCGTCCACCGTCTTGGAGTGTTCCTTAACATATCGTGAGAAAACGGCCATCACTTAGTTCGCAGGCGTAGACCGTCGCTTTGTGGAACAAGCGGGCTTAGGATCTCAGCTCATCAAGATAGTGACCTTTGAAACAGAGATCCGAACCAACGACAGATCACGTAGAACACTGGTGTGAACAGCAGCCCAAACACCGTCACTCCTACCATACCGAAGAACACCGCAGTCCCTAACGCCTGGCGCATCTCGGCCCCTGGGCCTTGAGCGATCAGAAGTGGCAGGACGCCAAGAATGAAGGCGAAAGAGGTCATCAGTATTGGACGCAGGCGCAGGCGCGCCGCACGAACCGCAGCATCCACCCGAGACAACCCCCCCGCCTCGGCCTGTCGGGCAAATTCAACGATCAAAATCGCGTTTTTGGACGCCAGCCCCACCAAAACTACCAATCCAATCTGGGTCAGAATTTTGTTGTCCATACCTCGGAACTGCACGCCGGAAATCGCCGCCAGCAGACACATCGGTACGATCAGGATAATCGCCAATGGTAGGAACCAGCTTTCATATTGGGCGGCCATGACTAGAAAGACAAACACTACCGCCAGCGCGAAAACATAGATCGCGGTATTCCCAGCAAGTTTTTCCTGCAAGGCCAGTTCGGTCCATTCAAAGCCAAAGCCAGACGGCAGGATCCGCTCTGCCAAGGCTTCGACGGACGCAATTGCCTCGCCTGTCGAAGTGCCTGGCACGGTGGCGCCTTGGACCGCTGCTGCTGGATAAAGGTTGTAACGCGCAACCCGGTAGGGGCCGGTTATGTCCTGGAAGTTCGCGACAGCCCCGATAGGCGTCATCTCACCTGCTTTGGACCGCACCCTAAGCCGAGCAATGTCGTCCAGGTTATCTCGATAAGGTCCATCGGCCTGTGCTGTTACCCGATACGTTTGGCCGAGCAGGTTGAAGTCGTTGACGAATGCTGAGCCAAGATAGACCTCTAGTGCCTCGTTGATCTGAGCCGGGGTAACGCCGATCAATTGCGCTTTCACCAGATCGATATCTGCGAAAATCTTCGGTGTTTTGGTGTTGAATAATGTGAAGACGCGAGTCAGACCTTCGACCTGATTGCCTTGGATCATCATTCCGAAAGCCGCCTGCTCTAACGCAGGCAACCCACGCCCGCGACGGTCCTGCACGTAGAGCTTCCAGCCCCCGCCGGTCCCGACACCACGCACAGGTGCCGGCGCGATCATGAAGACATTTGCCTCCTTTATCCCGAACAATTGTCCTTGCAACTCACCTTGGACGCGCTGCGCGGGATAGCCGTTCGCCGCACGCCAGGCAAAATCCTTCATGGGCACAAAGATTGCTGCGCCGTTCGGGGCAAAGGTGAAGGTCGCCGCATCCAGACCCACGATCCCAACTGCATTGGCCACAGCGGGGTGTTCTTCGATGATGGCACTGGCGCGGCGCGAGATTTCATCTGTTCGGGCCAGCGAAGCACCCGCCGGAAGTTGGATGACCGTAATCAGATAGCCTTGGTCCTGGTCTGGAATGAAGCCAGTCGGCGTTGCCTGAAACTGCTGCCATGTGAAGGCCATCAACCCCGCATAGATCACAAGAACCACAATCGTCACGCGCAGCAAAAAACGCGTCAAGCCTGCGTATCCATTCGCGAGTCTCTCGAAGGCCCAGTTGAATCCACGTCCGAAGGTCAGCAATGGCCAACTCAGCACTTTGGTTATGGTCCCGACGATGCCACTGCCCGCAGGTGCGTTCTTGTCACGCATCAGGACCTTGGCCATTGCAGGTGAAAGGGTTAGCGAGACGACTGTCGAGATCACCGTCGCCGTCGCAATGGTCAGCGCGAACTGACGGAAGAACTGACCCGTGATGCCTTCCAGGAAGGCGGCCGGGATGAACACGGCCAACATCACTAGGGATGTCGCGATCAGGGCACCGCCAACCTCGGACATTGTTTTGCGCGCGGCTTCGCGCGGCGACATGCCTTCGGACAGATAGCGCTCGACATTCTCGACCACAACGATAGCGTCATCGACCACGATCCCGATCGCCAGAACCAGCCCAAACAACGTCAGATTGTTCAGCGAGAACCCAAAGGCCTGCATCACGAAGAAGGTGCCGATAAGGCTGACCGGTATCGCGATTACAGGAATGATCGAGGTGCGCAGGGATTGCAGGAACACGACGATCACCAGGACCACCAGCAGCATCGCCTCGAACAAGGTCTGATAAACCGCTTCGATGGAGGCTGAGATAAACTCGGTCGGGTTATAGACGACCGTGTACTCGACGCCTTCGGGGAAGCCTTCGGAAAGCTCCTCCATCGTTGCAATCAGCTCTGCGGCGGTCTCCAATGCGTTCGAGCCGGGGCGTTGGAAAATCCCGATGGGAAGTGCAGTCTTGTCACCGAGATATCCGTTGATGGAGTAGTCTTGAGCACCCAACTCGACTCGGCCAATATCGCGCACCCGGATCAGCCCGCCATCGGTTTCAGCGATTACGATGTCCTCGAACT
>JBCCHJ010000146.1:0-3509 GCA_039028795.1 Pseudomonadota bacterium | reverse complement strand
CTCTCGTCGCTGGATGCCGACGATAGCACCACAGCCGACGACGCATTCGCCTTCATCGCCGAGGCCGCGTTCAGCGGCACGGCAGGCGAGCTTCGGGCCGAGAACACCTCCGGAAGTGACTGGACCATCGAGGCAGATGTCGATGGCGACACAATCGCAGACTTCACGCTCCTGCTCACCACCAGCGACGGCGACGCCATCACAGCAGGAGACTTTGTGCTGTGAGGGGGAATTTCCGAAGTACTCACAGCTGGCGTAGTATTGGAAAACGCCGATCAGGCACAGATACCGCTTCAATTCGATCATCGGCGAGATCTTCCATTTCCTTCTGTTATTAGCGACCAGAATCGCGATGCAGTGATTGTCGACATCAATCTGACCCTGAACAGCATCTGAGACGGGTGATAGGTGCGCTGAATACTGAAGCAAGCATCCGCTTACGAGGTGGTTGCCGTGTTGCGCGGTGGCCAGGCAAGGAATGGTACGAAAAAGTCCATATCCTGGTAACTCTTTCCTACCTAAGGCCAGGATCAAACTCTATCCAGAGCTAAGGAGTCTAAAAAAGATCGAAGAGTGTCAGATTTGACGCTCAATCAGCAGATCGGGACCTCTTGGCGCTGAGCGGCTGGACCACCAAAGCCGCCTGTGATCAGCGTTTCCAACCCTCTAAGGCTAAATCCAAATCCATGCGCCTTACTGCCCCCGCGCGCCCAGGCGTGGCCGAGAACCTTGGGCCTGGCGCAGGCTGTGTTGGACCCGGTAGAAAAGTCTCCCGCGCTGCGTTGTGGGGGTGGGCGGCGGCCTCCTCCATGGTCAGTACCGGCGCAACGCACGCATCAGTGCCGTCGAAAACCGCTGCCCAATCGTCGCGGGACTTGGTGGCAATCACCTGGTCCATTTTCTGCGCCAGAACCGGCCATTGCGCTCTGTCAGCCTGATCCCAAGCCTCGGCGTCCAGGCCAAGCCCATCCATCAACGCGCGAAAAAATTGTGGCTCGATCCCCGCGACAGCTAGAAATTTGCCGTCCGCGCAGGTGTAGCACCGATAAAACGGCGCTGAACCATCCAGCATGTTGACGCCGCGCTCCGTCTGCCAGCGGCCTTGAGCGGCCATCCCGTAGATCATCGTCATTTGGCTGGCCGAGCCGTCGAGCATGGCACTATCAACCACTTGCCCCTGTCCAGTTGCGCGGGCGTGGGTCAATGCGGCCAAAATCCCAAACGCAGCATAAAGCCCACCTCCGCCATAGTCGCCGACCAGGTTCAGCGGTGGTACCGGAGGTCTATCAGGCTCCCCCATCGCCGCCAGAGCGCCGGATAAGGCAATGTATGAGAGATCGTGCCCAGCAGTCTTTGACCACGGCCCCTCCTGCCCCCAACCTGTGATTCGGCAAAAGACCAACTTTGGATTTCGGGCCAGCAACAGGTCCGGCCCCAGGCCCAACCGCTCCATCACCCCAGGGCGCAGCCCCTCGATCAATGCATCGGCCTGGTCGCACAAAGCCATCGCGCCCTCAAGCCCGACCCGCGACTTAAGGTCCAGCGTAACCAGCGTGCGGCCCCGATCGATTGGCTCATCGCCACCATGCTGAATAAGCGGACCGCGATCTGCATGGGGCCGTGCCACGCGGACAACGTCAGCACCCAAGTCAGCCAACAGCATCCCGCAGTAGGGTGCTGGACCGATACCCTCGAACTCGACGATCCGCACACCGGATAAGGGTCCTGCCATGGCTCGCTCCTACCTTGAATTCTGCTTCCATCTTCCGGCAGGTTAGCTGAGATGCAAAGCGCAGATGTGATGAACGCGTTGAGGAGTGCCCATGCCGTCCCCTGGCCCGCTAAACACAATCTGCGACGTGTCCGGTATTCAGGTTGGCACTTCCGAAGATCGGAATCTAACCACCGGCGTGACAGTCGTTGTACCGAACAGGCCCGCAGTCTCTGCGGTTGACCATCGCGGCGGCGCCATTGGCGCGCGCGATACTGTGTTGCTGGGACACGGTGCGATCGTCGAAAAAGTCCACGCGATTTGTTTGTCCGGGGGATCAGCCTACGGCTTGGACGCGGCGGGTGGTGTGATGCAAGCCATGCGCGCCGAAGGTCGAGGTTTCGCGATCGGGTCAGAGGTCGTGCCGATAGTGCCGTCCGCGATTATCTTCGATCTGCTCTGCGGCGGGCCTAAGACTTGGGATCGCCCGGTCTGGTGGGAGTTGGGACAGCAGGCCTATGCGGCACGCGGGCGGGAAGTTTCTCAGGGCAATGCCGGTGCCGGTATGGGCGCCACCGCGGGTTCGTTGAAAGGCGGGTTGGGCACGGTGTCTCTGGTAGATGAGAGCTGGACCGTTGGCGCCCTTTCCGTCGTGAATCCGGTCGGCGAAGTCATCATCCCCGGCACAGACACCTTTTGGGCTTGGATGTTCGAACGGGATGACGAACTGGGTGGCCAGATACCGCCAACCAAGCCCTTGGCGGACATTTCCGTACCCAAAGGCCAGCCACTGGCCAACACCACACTGTCCGTAGTCGCCACAGATGTAACCCTGACCAAAGATCAAGCGACCCGCATAGCAATAATGGCCCAGGACGGCCTGGCCCACGCCATCCGCCCGGTCCATGGACCCTATGACGGAGATACAGTGTTCGTGCTGTCAACAGGGCTAAGAAACGCCAGCCTCGCCCCTGCGGAGATCACCAGTCTTGGCACTCAGGCTGCAGAATGCGTCGCCCGTTCTGTCGCACGCGGGGTGTACGAGGCGGAAGGGATTGAAGGGTTTCCGGGATACAAGAGTTCAAGCGACGGAACTTGAGTTCCATCGGACTAGAACGAAGCATCTGAGGCAAATTGCAGCCGCCGCAATTGCAGCGACCGCTGCTCTCAAACAGGAGTTCAGATCCGATCAGTAGGGCGCGATACGAACCCAGTTCTCATCTGCCTGGGCTATGAAGGTCGGAATGTCCGCACGCCATTTATCGCGGGCGCCTTCATGCACGAACAAATAGAGCCGGTTATCGACGATCTGCCAAACATTTGGATCGCCCGGACGCTTGTAGTTTTGCGACGCAGCCCAGGCGCAGTAACCATCGTATTTGGGCGCATGGGCCGGTGCGAAAGATGTGGGATCGGCCGCAAACGCATCGCGGTTTTCCTCGCTGGCAAAAAACCAGACGGCACCATTCCAGAAGTGATGAAACTTGGCCTTACCCATCTTGGGCTCGCCGCCTTTGAAGTAAGAGACCGTGTCATAGCCACCAATAGCAGTTGCCAGTTGATTGGTTGCCTCGGCGGGCGGACCAGAGACCACCCCCGCAATGGCAATGGCTGCAACAGCCAGGAATTTCTTAAGCATTGATCGCCTTTCTCTATTCAAGCACAAGGGCTTGCAGATTGTTTACATTCGGCACGCCCTGTGCCGCGCTTTTGAATAAGCGGTTGATCGCGATACGATCAAATCATCAGTCCACAATAAAAATTTTCTTTTATTTTCTGCGGATCTGCTTATTATTCG
>JBCCHJ010000145.1:0-3547 GCA_039028795.1 Pseudomonadota bacterium | reverse complement strand
TGGGCGAACCGACGGCGGCGCTGTCCATCGCATGGCTGATCGCTCAGGGCGAGCATGTGTTGCCGATCCCCGGAACAAAAAACACCTCTCATCTTGGCGAGCTTATTCGCGGAACCGAACTGGAGTTAACCGCCGAGACGCTAAGCGTCATCGAGCAGATCCTGCCCGTCGGATGGGCGCATGGCGATCGCTACAATGCCTCACAGTGGGAAGGGCCAGAGCGGTACAGCTGAACGGGCGCACAAGCAATCCGAATACCCTGATCTGCCGATGTGTCGCGTGCCGCCCGCGGTTGGATATCTACGCGATCAGGAATATTCGGTATTGGCGCCTACCGCGTTATTGTCCGCTCGATCAGGGCGTTAACTTGGTTTGGTGTCTCGATCGTCGACGAATGCCCGGCGCCTTTGAACACGGTAAAGTCCGAGTTCTTAATTGCTTTATGCAGACGCTCTGATTTGACAGGTTCTGTTGCGACGTCCTCATCTCCGACGCCAATGCCCACGGGAAGGTCAATGGCATCGAGCAGCCCGGAACATCCGGTTCGTTCGATCACACCTTTGACCGCTCTGGTTATGCCGATCCGGTGATTGGCGACAATTGCTTTGGCCCATCGCTCTTTTTCGCTCCTGCGGGCCGGATCGTTCAGGAAGGTCTGCCCAAACATGATCGGCATCACCCGCCCGATAACCGCCCAAAGGCCGATCCAGCGCGCCACTATGTTGAGCATGCTGTACTTGTTCTTGTTATCCTGCCGTTCCGGGTCAGCGGTGGTATCGAGCAGCGTCAGGGACCTGAGCAGCTCTTTTTCGCGGGCGGCCAGTCGCATTCCTACAAAACCGCCCATGCTAAGGCCGACAAAATGGCATGGAGCCGCATCAAGGTGCCGGATCAGGCCGGCAGCATCTGCTGTGAGCGTTTCAATGTCATAGCCATCCCCGGTGACTTCGGATTGGCCTTGCCCGCGATGGTCGAACGTGATGCAGCGATAGCGGTCGCGGAAATGATCGACCTGATCAGCGAACATTGCACCGCTAAACAGAAGCCCGTGCGAGAATATGAGGGCTTCGCCGTCTCCGCCGGTATCGCTGAAGTGGACGCGCGCTCCGTTTATGTCTGCATGCGGCATGTTGCTCCCTGGCCGACTCGTTTGTTGTCTGGGAACGATCATAGCCGACTTTTGCCGCGCTCTGCGCAAAAGGCGTGTTGGCGACACCTCACTTGTCCCGTCTGCGGGTCACTTCGACGTGCCATGTGTAGGTTTCACGCTCACTCGGGCCATAGCGCGGTTTGAGGATGGAACTGAGACCATGCGAACCAGAACGCCTGATGACTGCCAAGATCGGAGCCATCCGAACCAATCGCTTTCACGCCGCCGGCGACACGTTGCAGACGAATGTTCTCATAAGAAATCTCCTCACCGCGCGTCAAGGCAGCCATTGCTTGGCTGCGCTGAAAGGCAACCGGCTTACCCGACGCCGCGATCACGCCGATAATGTCTTCATGCACTGGCAGGCGCGGATCAACATCGCCGACGGGAAAGATCGGACCGTTGGCGTCGCGACCGTTGCGATAGTCGAAATCGCGCCCGAGCGCGTGTGACTCGACAAGAACGGTCGTTTCGGGATGTTCGCGCTTCCAGCTTCCCCAGTCCGTCGTGATAACCGAGGCCTGCTCAAGTTGCAGGTTCCTGTCTGCAAGTGGTCCCGTGACTGCATGGCCCAGAAAGGTGTCGAACACCGAATATGTGTTGATGTCATACATCACCTTGTTGGACCGAATGAGCAGACCAGAGGTGCGCAAAACGGGTCTCTCGATCCCTTTCGGCATCCGGTCCGTGAAATAGGCCTGGGCCGAGCCGCATAAAGTGCAGTATGGGATGCCAAGATCCCGCCCCCCCAACGTGTCATTGACCATTTCGCGCACTTCCATGATGCGTCGCGGATAGGCGCGGTATTCGCCGTTGACCTCGATTCCGAAAACGATGTCGTCGTCGTCAAGCCATTTTGCATCTGCCGCGCTGCTCACCTGGGGGTTATCGACCGCCGGGATGCAATCGCAGGGAATATGTGTTTGGTTGTATTCGCGGTCATCGATGAACACACCGCCCCAAGAGACCAGCCGCCAGTCAATCGACCCCTCAACAAAGATCTGGTCCCAACCGGGCAGTACAGTGGTGAAAATGGCGCGTTTCACCCGCAGATAGTCAGGCGGGGCGGGAATGTCCCAAGCTATGAGATAGTCGGTCATGATCCCCCAGTTGTTGCGTCTGGGGATCTTCTTGCCCAGCAGATCGGATGCGGCCTTGGTCAGCGTTGCATTCAGGTTTCGCCCCGGTGCAAAGCGCAACAAATCGCTGATGAACCAGGTAAGGCGCGGATCCTTCGATGCGGCGATCACCTCCAGCGCCAGGTTTTGATCCGGTCCCCAGGTGCGCTGAACGATGCTGTCGACAAATGCAACCTGAACGGCGGACTGCACCTCTTGCGAGAGCGGCCCCAGCGGGATCGCAGGTGGCTCGCCGAATTCGTCGGTTACGTATTGGGGGAGGTCTGATGACCGTTCGGCTTTCACCGCGCCGGACGAGACCATGAACAGAATTGCAACAAATGCGACAGAGAGAATGCGGGTGCTAAGGCTGGCTGCCGGGATCATGGATCACCTTTCATTTAAGTGACCGACGCTACCATCAACCCTGCAAGGGCACCGTCGGGCGGCAGGCGCAACTTGTCGGAAGTCACAACTGTGGCGCAGTACCGCTGTGATCAGAATTGAGCGAAACGCACGACAACACCAATCACGATGACATCAAAAACTTGTGGATCACCAAGACGCCTAGTTTCACTCAGGACTGATTGTCCTGTCGTCCTGATCTGATCCCCGACCTCATTATGTCCCGCTATGTGGTGGATCCTGACGCTTAATGAAGCCCTACGAAGGCCGGACAGCGAACGCGCCATTGCCAGCGTTCAGCGCGGCAAAAACGGTCGAACCGTGGCCAAAGCGTCCCTCAGAAATTGAGGTGAATACAAGCGGAGTCGGAAAATATTGACTTTTTGGTCAAAAATGAATTTCCTGATCCTCGACAGATCGGGAATGTGCAATGGCAAATGAGCTTACTACAACTTTTACGGGTCTTGAGTTCGTAAATCCTTTTGTTCTGGCCTCGGCGCCACCCACCGAAAGCAAACGCAAAATCCTCAGGGCCTTTGAGGCCGGCTGGGGTGGTGTCGTCACCAAGACAATAGGTTTGCACCCAGTGGAAAACGTCGCCGGGCCAAAAACGATCTACCAGCGTACAAGTGAGACAAAGCCTTATGTCTCACGGATGAAGCGGCCCGACACAGTGTCCCATTCCTCCTGGAATTGGGAGCTGATCTCTGATCAGCCGCTTGATCTTTGGCTTCCTGATCTGGAAGAAATCAAAACCACCTATCCTGACCGCATGCTCATCGCCTCGATCATGGCGGGGGCCGGCAATGAGGAAGAAATGGCCAACTGGCGCAAGCTTGCAATCGCTTGTGTGAATGTCGGATGCGACGCAATC
>JBCCHJ010000144.1:0-3698 GCA_039028795.1 Pseudomonadota bacterium | reverse complement strand
GTCACCCATCCGCAACGCAGGCCTGGTCGAGCAACACGTTCAGCAGCACTCGCTACTATCGCGAAGCGATTTCGTGCTTCGCGGCATTGCCCCATCCCGCTCCTCGACATCGAACGGAAGGTTTCGGCCTAAGGACGAAGCGGCTCGCGCGGCACCGACGCTTTTGGCAGTTATAGTGCGCCGGTCTGCGGCCGGCGATGTTGGCAACGTTCGAAACTGTCTGAAGACTGGGGTCTCTCAATCGACAGACCGGAGGTTCCCATGAATGAGTGCACGAAGTCCAGGCACCGTGCCCCGGTCGAGCCTGTGTTCGCGGTCCAGAAGCACATGATGGGGCTGGCGGTCCGGACCATCAGCATCGGCCGGGCAGGACCAAGATCGGCATCGCGAATATCGCCCACAACATCCGCCGCCTAGCCTAAATCGGAGGCGTCGTCGCCGCCTGATCGCAGGACGAGGCTGTCTGAAACGCGCCGAAACTGCCAACCGACGGCGTAAAGTGTCAGGACCAGAGCGTCGACACGATCACGAAATCGACGCCGCACCTAACTTCACGGAACACCGCGCCGGTTATCAGGATTGATAGAGGTTCTCACCTGGTTAGGCTACTCAGTTCGAGTACCCGAAAGAGAGCAACCCGCGAACACACTTGCCGGGACCAGGCGCTCCAACCATTTGAAAGGCTTTTCCAGTGGCCAAATCGCTCCCATCGCTTCGGCGACATAATCTGTGTGCCGAAATGTCGTGCAAGACTTCGAGGGACCATCGCTTCCCTTTAGCGTTGGCATGAAAGCTCGCAGGATCTTTCACACGTCTTGGTCGAGTAAGTCGGACCTTGCGCGGGGTTTTCTTATGAATGTCATCACGGGGATGTCTTCGCGATTGCGATGTTCAGCAGAACCTGGCGCTTCTCGGTTGTGGCGACTTTAATCGCCCGACCCAGCGCCGCAGGAAGTTCGTGGCCGAGCGTGACGGTCTCGGTGTAAGCGCGGCTTGCCTCGGCAGTCTTGGTGAAGTCCGGGCTGGGGCGTAGTGACGTCAGTGGCACGTCATTCGACCTGGCGGCGAGGCCGCCCTTGTAGAGCCCCTCGACCGAGTGGCGTACAGCGCCCCATTCTTCGTTGTTCAGGACCAGCGTGATGATCGGCAATTCCAATGCCTCGGCCACCTGATGACACGACGTTGGGTTGGCGAACATATATGACCCGTCGCCCATGGTGGCGAAGACGAGGCGATCGCGGTCGGCCAATTGCGCGCCCATGGCGGCGGGTAGCCCCCAGCCTAGGCCTCCTGAGTGGGGTTCCTGGAAATAGCTGAGATGGTCATCCAGCATCAGCGCGGGCAGCGGACATCCCAATTCATGGAACACACTGGCGCGGCGGTTCTGTGCACGGATCGCCCGGCCGACGCAAAGGCTGACCCACTCCTTTGACATCGGACCCGTGCATCCCGCTTCGGCGGCTTTGACGACGGCAGTACGGCTTGCCCTTGCCCGTTCAGCGATATGCGCGCGGCGTTCAGTTATGATGGTCCTGTCGCGCCGGAGCCGCATCATTGCGTCCCGTAAGCCTGGGATGATCCCGGCCAAATCGCCTGCCAGCGTGATATCGGCGCGAAAGTTCCGCACGGGCGTCGACCGGGTGAACAATGGATCGGGCCCGGCATGAATGACGGTGGCCGTTGGATCTGGCGCGGCGCGGTCGGGCCACCAGGGCGCCAGGGCGTTCAGAACTAGAACCACGTCGGCCTTGCGGAGCAACTCATCCGGCGCCCATTCCACATGGCTGGGCGAGGACATCGGGATTGCAATCTGATTGGCCCAGTAGTGGGAAACCGGAATCGCCCAATCCTCGGCCAGCGCAGTAAGGGCCTCGAACGCCTCCTGCGAGCCTGCGCCGCGCTGCGCGATGATCAACGGGTTCTTCGCCTTGGCGAGCGCCTCGGCGGTCTGGATCAAGGACGCCGGGTCCGGTGCCGTCTTGACATGTGCCATGCGCGAGGGCAGGTCGAGCCCCTCGGGCGGCGTTTGTTCGCACAGCACCTCCCGCGGCAGACTGAGATATACAGGCCCTGTCGGTGTAGAATTGGCAATCGACCAGCCCCGGTCCAACAGTTCCGGCAGCTGCTCGGGAAAGCGCAGTTCGTAGTTCCACTTGCAGGCTTCACGCACGAGGGCGGTCTGGTCATACATCTCCTGACCCCAGCCGATCGGCACGGTGCGCGCGCCGAACCGGTTGCCCTCCATAACCGGCGTTCGGCCCGACATCAGCAGGATTGGGATCTGGTCGCAGGCCGCATTGATCGCCGCCGTTGATCCATTGGACAGCCCGACATTTGTGTGCAGCATGACAGACTGCATCCGGCCTGAGATCTGGTAATAGCCATGGGCCATGCCGACCGCGACATGCTCGTGCGGGACGGTGACGGCGACCGGCAGATCGACGCCCCTGTCGCGGGCCTCGATCAAACCCTCGATGATCGGCGGAAAATCAGTGCCGGAGTTGGCAAAGACATATTCGATCCCCAAGGCTTTGAGCTTGCCGAATAGAGCGCCCCCGGCAGTCATGGAACCGGGGAGGGCTGGCACGTAATTGGCGTCGTCAGGCATCGAAAGTCCTCCGACTTCAGGTCCGGCGCTGGGCCAGATCACTCCTCAGGGTTACCAGCGCGGCCAATGCCTCGTTCAGGGGCGCCGGAACACCGACCGCCCCGGCTTGGCGGCTGACCTCGGCGCACAGGCTGTCAATCTCGGTCGTGCGGCCCGCTTCAAGGTCTTGCAACATGGACGGTTTGTGCTCGGTGTGATGAGCCAGCGCGTGTGCGATCTGGTCGCGCACATCTGCATCGTCGACCGGGACCTCGCGCGCACGGGCGACCGCGGTGACCTCGGCTGCCACGCCGTGCAGCAGGTCCTGCATATCGGGGCGATCGCCCAGTTCACCGACGCGCGCGCCAGTCAGCGCGGCGCAGGCATTCATCGCACAGTTGAAGGCCGCCTTCTGCCAGATGATGATATCGGTTCCGTCACTGAGCGTGAGGGCGAGGTCTTTCACATTCGCCGCGACGCATTCGGCAAACGCGGTTCCTTCGGGAAGCAGAGGACGGAACACCGCAAAGCCATCGCCTTGGGTTGCCACATGGCCAGGAGCGATGAAGCGCCCTGGCATCAGCGTGCAGCCATAGAGAACCTGGGCCTTGGGCACCTTCTGCGCGACACGCTCGGCATTTCCCAGACCGTTTTGCAAAGTCAGCACATGGGCGCCAGCGTCGATGTGTTTGGCGACTCCATCAAGGGCCGTTTCTGTGTGCGTCGTCTTGGTCAGCAGGATGATCAAATCCGGTGTTTCGGTTGCGTGCTCGGGTCGCAGCGCTGGCATCCGGACCACATCGCGGCCATCAGGTCCATCGAGGATCAAGCCGTTCGCATTCACGGCTGTCAGATGTTGGTCGTCAATGTCCCAGAGCGCGACATCGCGGCCACCGCGCGCCAGGAGCGCGCCGATGACCGAGCCCAGAGCGCCCGCGCCCAGGATGGCTGTCCGCATGCCTGCGCCCTCAGATCGGATAGTGCTGGCCGGGATCTTCGATGGTGATCCAGCGCAGTTCGGTGAATGCATCAACCGCCGCCGTTCCCCCGAAGCGGCCATAGCCGCTGGCCTTGGTGCCGCCGAACGGCATCTGCGCCTCGTCGCCGACAG
>JBCCHJ010000143.1:0-3940 GCA_039028795.1 Pseudomonadota bacterium | reverse complement strand
TGCGACAGGTCCAGCGGCTGATTGAGGTCCTGATAACTGTACAGAGATTTGTCGATCTCGGTGGTCAGCGGCACCACCCAGTCTGCATCGATGGCTGTAATTGCCACCCCGCGCGCCTGCATCGCGCGCAAAAAGAACCCTAATCCGCAACCTACATCAACAACGGTTTTCGGCGTCACATAAGAGCAAATGATCTCGGCCAGATACTCACCATTGCGAAGCCGCTTTTCCCGTTGCCGGTCATGCGCCTTGAACATGCTGTCATAGTGCTCTTCCATCAGCGGCTGGTGTCCCCGTTTTTGACGTACCATGTCTGCTGCCGGTATCGGCTGCTCCAAAATCAACTATCGTCTGTACTTTTTTCTATCTCCGGGCCTTTTGCCTTCGCGCGCCTGGCGAATTCGGTCTCTTCACCTGCCGCCAGTTGCTTGGCCTGCCCGATCCAGCCATCCCGGTCGATGCGTCCCTTAAAGGACAGCGCCTCATCCATTCGCGCCACATCGTCCGCACCCCAGGTCGCGATCTGGGCAAAGGTTGTCACGCCGGCCGCGTTCAGCTTTTGCTCCAGCTTTGGACCAACACCTTTGAGCAGCTTGAGGTCATCCGCCGAGCCCTGCATACCTTTCTCTGCGTTTGGTGCAGGTTTGGAACCCTCGCCTTTCGGTTGTGCCTCGGCGGCCTGCTGGACGGCCGGTTTTGGAGTCTGCGGCGGCGGCGGTGGCGCCTCGGACTTGGTGCGGCTGGCCACCTGCCCGTCGTTTCCGACCCAAGGGGTCAGCAACGGAACTTCGGTGCCGTCAATGCGCTTGAGCGTGTCGCCAATATCCGTGGCCAGTTGGACAGACGCGTTATACTGGGTCTTGCCGCTGTCATACTCGGTCAGACTGGTCAGTCCTTTCAATGGTTCCGAGGCGTAACGGCCGTTCTGCGGCCCTGGTAACGGCACCTGACCTGCGACCAGATCGTTGAGGAGTCTGGCGAAGCTGTCGGCGGTCAGGTCTTCGTAGTAATCCTTGCCGATCTGCGCCATCGGCGCGTTGGTGCACGAGCCGAGACACTCGACCTCTTCCCAGCTCAACGTGCCATCATCGGACAGAGTATGCGGTTCGGCGGCGATCTTGTCCTTGCAGACAGCGATCAGATCCTCGGCCCCGCAAATCATGCAGGATGTCGTGCCGCAAACCTGAATATGAGCAACAGAACCAACCGGTTGCAGCTGAAACATGAAGTAAAATGAAGCCACTTCCAGCACGCGGATATAGGCCATGTCCAGCATATCGGCGACCTTTTCGATCGCCGGGCGGCTGAGCCACCCTTCCTGCTCTTGCGCGCGCCAAAGCAGCGGAATCACCGCGCTGGCCTGACGGCCATCGGGATATTTTGTGATCTGCCCTTCGGCCCAGGCCAGATTGGCCGGGGTAAAGGCAAAGCTGTCTGGCTGATCGGTATGCAGGCGGCGCAGCATGGTCAGACCCTTTAATTCGTGCAGGCCGGAGGCAACAGGATCAGCGTCTCTCCGTCCTCGTCCAGTTTTGCGATGCCCTGGCCCTGCATTTCCACCGCCAATGCGATGGCTTCGGGACGGGTGATGCCAAGCTGCGGCATGGATATGTCAGCCTGCGGCGTGTCCATCCGGCAGTCATATTTGTTCATCTCGGCAATCAAGGCTTCTTTCTTTTCTTTAAGCGTGTCGGCAGCGGCTGCGCCGGCCAATGCGCTCAACAGACCCAGTGTCACAATCAGATTTTTCACATTGTCACCTCTTATCCTTCACAAGCCGACGGGAAACGTTCCACATCCCCGCCCTGCTCTTCAATGATCAGCCCCTCGTCGTAAAGCGCCCCAAACACCGGCAGATAAGCGGTGTCCCTGTCTTCGGTGCTGGTTGGGAAATCCAATCCGGCGGCTTCGAACTTCTTCTCCGCGATGGCGTCCATCTTGTTGTAAAATGCGGTGATCAGAAAATCGGACGTATAAACCGCCACGCAATCGACCGACTGAAAAGCTTCGACCACCGCCTCGCGCAGTAACCCCTGCGCTTGCTCGGTATCGACCTGCGCCGGAGCGGCGACAGGGACCACCAAAGCGGCCAATGTCAGGGCCAGCACCGTTCTCACCGATCAATCTCCCCAAACACCACATCCATGGTTCCGATGATCGCGGCAACATCAGCCAGTTGGTGGCCCTTTGCCACGTGATCCATGGCTTGCAGATGCAGGAAGCCCGGCGCGCGGAGTTTGGCGCGGTAGGGCTTGTTGGTGCCGTCAGCCACCAGATAGACGCCAAATTCGCCCTTGGGTGCTTCGACGGCGGCATAGACCTCGCCCGCGGGCACATGGAACCCTTCGGTATAAAGCTTGAAGTGGTGGATCAGGCTTTCCATCGAGGTTTTCATGTCCGACCGGCTGGGCGGGGTGATTTTGCCCCGCGCCAGAATGTCGCCCGGTTCCTCGCGCAGCTTGGCAATCGACTGCTGAATGATGCCAAGCGACTGACGCATTTCTTCCATGCGGACGAGGTAGCGGTCGTAACAATCGCCGTTTTTGCCCACCGGAATCTGGAACTCGAACTCGTCATAGCACTCATAAGGCTGCGCCCGGCGCAGATCCCAGGCGAGGCCGGAGCCGCGCACCATGACGCCGGAGAATCCGTATTTCTGGATGTCATCCTCGGTCACAACACCAATGTCGCAGTTGCGCTGCTTGAAGATGCGGTTTTCGGTCAGCAACCCGTCGATATCGTTCATCACACTTGGGAACTCATGGCTCCAGGTCTCGATATCGTCGAGTAGAGCGTCCGGCAGGTCCTGATGCACACCGCCGGGACGAAAATAGGCGGCGTGTAGCCTCGCCCCGCAGGCGCGTTCATAGAAGACCATCAGCTTTTCGCGCTCTTCGAAGCCCCAGAGCGGCGGCGTCAGGGCGCCCACATCCATGGCCTGGGTGGTCACATTCAGCAGGTGGTTCAGGATGCGGCCAATCTCGGAGTAAAGCACCCGGATCAGCGAGGCGCGGCGGGGCACTTCCACTCCCGTCAGTTTTTCAATGGCCAGACACCAGGCGTGTTCCTGGTTCATCGGCGCCACATAGTCCAGCCGGTCGAAATAAGGCAGATTCTGCAGGTAAGTCCGGCTTTCCATCAGCTTTTCGGTGCCACGATGCAGCAGGCCGATATGCGGATCGCACCGCTCGACAATCTCGCCGTCCAATTCCAGAACGAGGCGCAACACCCCATGGGCCGCCGGATGCTGGGGACCAAAATTGATGTTGAAATTGCGGATCTTCTGCTCGCCGGTCAGCGCGTCTTCATATCCTCTGGAGCCGTCCATCATTGGCTCTCCTGTTCCATATTTGCGGAAGAACTCACGCGGTACTTTTGCCATCTCTTTCTAAGAAACTGGCCCAAACAAGCCCACAACATCGCCGAGATAGCCTGACCAATCCCAACTCGGAGAAACACTATGTTGAAAATTTCGGCCGTAAGGAATGAAAGAACTGCCCTTTCAGACCCATTGGGCGCTAGTGAGATCGCAACGCTGGCCTTGACTAAACCCAGAACAAAGATGGCGAAGACAACCACCCCGGAAAGCACCACTCCGCGCCATCCCGAAACGAGCCAACCCAAAACCAGTCCAAGAGTTGCAGCGCTGGGATCAAGCAGTACCCAAAGCAGGGTTGCAAAAGTGAATGGGGTTCCAGGCAACATATCAGCTTACAGCTTCTCCAGTTCCTGAAGCTTGATGCCCATCCACCAGAGCAGCGCGATGGTGCCGAAGGGGATCAGGCAGACCGCCGCCCAGTATTTGTTGATGCCGAAAAACGGCAGCAGTTTCAGCATCGGAATTGCGGTCAGGGCCGACAGGATCAGCCACCAGAGAGTACCCATTATTTCGCCTCCTGTTTCTCGTCCGCCTTGTCATCGCCGGGCAAGATGTATTCTG
>JBCCHJ010000142.1:0-3941 GCA_039028795.1 Pseudomonadota bacterium | reverse complement strand
CGGTGTGATCATCAACGGGATGAAGAAGACGACGCGAAAGAAGTTCTTGCCTGAGATTGGTTGCGAACAAAGGAAAGCGAGCCCCGTGCCGATGCAGAACTGAATGGCGCAACCGACAAAAACATAGAAAAGTGTCGTGTAGAGCGTGCCGATGGAATTGCCCGAAAGCAGCGAGGCGCAAAGGATCCAGCTGAGGAAAATTGCCATGGCAGCAGAGATTGTGCGCCCAATCATGCCAACCCAGGTTGTGCGAGTGATCGATCGGATAAGCCAATAAAGGACAGCGATGACAACAATCGCGAAGACGATGTAGCCGAAGATGCTGACCGGGTCAGTACGGCCCAGGAAATGGACCTCTGCCGAGCCGAAGAATTGTTTTTCGAAGTTGCGGAAGCCCACAAAGCGGAATTTCAGTCCACCGCCGGAAAAGCGTACGCGGCTGAGCGCGAAGAAGATCGAATAGATCGTCGGGAAAATCGCAAAGATCAAAATCAATGTCACGGCAGGCGCAATGAAGAAGGTCCCGGCGTGCCGATCGACCCATTCCCCAAGCCTGTCGCGGAAAGAAGCGTCAGCCGGGATGGAACCCGGCTGACGAGTGTTATCTGTCACAGACATGTGCTTAAGCGTTAGCCGCCAAGCGCGAGTGCCTGTGCCGCGATCTGTTCGTCGCGACCGAAGTCCTCGGTGATTTCGTTCCAACCCTCTTCGATGTTCTCAAGAGCTTCATCGACCGAAATCTCACCGGCCAGATAGCGAGCCAGTTCGGTGTCCAGAACTACGGCGGTGTATTGCTGCGCGCCCGGTATCTTCATGTCTGAGGACATGTTCAGGTTATTCAACGCACCGTTGATAGCACCAAGATAGTTGGTCGCCAGATCGGCAGGCATACCCGCCTCGACCCATGGATCGATGCTCGCAAGCTGCGACACGCGGTAGGGGTTATAACCCGTTGGTCCACGGGTCACATCAATGCCCGATTGCGCTGCCTGATTCATGTGGGACAGGAATGCATATGCAGCCGCCTTGGTCCGCTCATCCGCGCCTTTGTTCACAGCACCGGCCCAGCCGCCGAAAGCAGCGAAAGGCGAATAATTGACGCCGTCAATCGAATAAGGGGCTGTGTCCGCAGTCGCCGCAACCAGCTCGCCGGTCGCCCGGTCAAGAACCTCGCGTGAGCCAACGGCCGAAATCGCGTGCATCTTGCCACGGATCGCGGTTGCGTCATCGTCAAGCTGCAGCGTTCCAGGATCGCCCCATTCGACGATCAGACCACAGCGGCCTGCCTTGAACAGAGCGCGGGTGTCGCCGATATCCATGTTAAGCTCTTCCGGCGGGCCGTACTGACCTGTTGCCTTGTAAAGTTCAAATGCTTTCCGCCAGCCCGCGTTGTTCACAATCGGCTGCATCGTGGAATTGTCGAAGTGGAAACCCTCCGCAGTGCCTTGCGTCTGCACAATCGGCGCTGCGAATGTCTGAATGGCGAAGTAAGACTGCGCATTCCGCTTCTTAAAGATACAAGAACCATAGTCAGCCTCGCCGTCGTCGTTCATGTCCATGCCATGAATTTTAGACGCCACTTCCAAATAGTCTTCCCAGGTCTGCGGCGGCTCAAGGCCAGCGGCGGACAGCACGTCTGTACGGTAGTAGACCATCTGAAAGTCACCATCGACCATCAGCAGCTTAGTCTTGCCGCCAACCTTTTGGCCGAACTCACGGAAATAAGGGGCGATGTCGCCTAGATCGATCTTGTCATCATTGGCGATATAGGGATCGAGGTCTTCGAGTAGCCCCGCCGCATCCAGTTCAACGCCCCAACCAGCGGCGAAGACACCCACATCGATAGAGTTCGTGCCGGTCGCCCAGTCACTCTGGATCTTGGGGAAGATCTCGGCAAATGGCACCTCAGTTACCACAATTTTGGCACCGGTCATTGCCTCAAAATCCGCGCCACGTTCGATCAAAGGCCCCGCGATCACATAGCCCGGGCGAGTCAGAACGTTGACGGTTACCCCACTAAAGTCTTGCGCGAACGCTGGCGCTACAAAAGCCGCCGAGCCGACAAGTGCACTAACTACTTTCTTGCTAAAGCACATGGAAAATTCCTCCCAGTTATTATTGACTGTCGGCGATTATTCTCCGCCTGACTCCAGAAGCTTAGGCGGCATCCAATTCAAAATCCAGAAGATTTGACTGACATTACCCTTAGGGGGCTCAGGGGCTTTGCTACTGGGAAGGATCCGCTGTGCCGTCAAACCGCATGTAGTGGATCTTCGACTGCCGGGCCAATATCGAGTTCAAGGAAACGGGCCTTGAGCCCCTTGCGCTGGGGCGAACAGGTCATCGGGCCGACCAAAACGTCGCCGCTTAGTGGCAGTTCTCCAAGCCGCATCAACCGCCAGGCGTTCGTCGAGAGGTGGTGCACGATGACAGAGTTTCCGACGCGCGTCAGGCGGATTTGCTGGGGCCCATGCAGCCAAGGAACGCCAACTACTGACCAGTCTGATCGGCCTTCTCGCGTAATAACCACGGAGAAGTTTGTGATCCCATCCGAGTGCTCGATTCCGGTCTTTACCCAGTTCTTTTCGTCCTGCCGCACCATCAGCCCCGCCTGATCGTAGAGCTCTTCGTATTCCGCATCAAAAGTCAGTTGGGCGGTAAAGTTGCCCTCAATTCCGCACCCCAGAAAGTGCCCGTCGTCGCGTTGGAAATTATAGTATGTGCCTTGCCAGAAATCGTTTCTGTCACCGGTCGTGACATGCAATTGGCCTTCGACCCAAGCCCATTCTGGTGGCTCTCCATGCCAGTCAGCGTTTTGAAGTTGATCTTGAAGGCTCGACATAACCTCGAAATGCTAGAATGATCCGAGCGGATCTTCAAATGAACACAAGGGGCAGCGATGGACACCGGATTGAAGGGACGTCCGATACTGATCACAGGCGCGTCGGGGGGCATCGGAGCAGCCACAGTTCGACTTTTGGTTGAAGAAGGCGCGACGGTGATAGGCGCAGGCCGCGATGAAGCTAAGCTGGCAGACTTAAGCAAGGAAACCGGTTGCCGAACACTTTCATTTGACCTGACGTCGGAAGACGAGGTCAAGTCGGCCCTGGAGGACCTTGATCTTTACGGTGTTGTCAATTGCGGAGGGTGGGGCGGAGAGATCGCAACCCCCATGGAAACCGATACGGATGTCTTTGATAAGGTAATCGACATTAACGCGCGGGGCACGTTGCTGGTCACGAAATATGCATCCCAGACCATGGTAGCGTCAGGCCAAGGCGGGTCCATAGTGAATGTGTCCAGTCAGGCGTCGCTGGTCGGGCTGAAGGGGCATATTTCCTACGCGTCTTCAAAGGGTGCAGTGGATGCCATGACCCGCGTCTCTGCGCTGGAACTCGGCCCTCACGGCATTCGCGTAAATGCGGTGAACCCAACCGTTGTTATGACGCCAATGTCTGAATGGTATTGGGGGCGTGATGACATCGGCGGGCCTTTTCTTAAGACCATGCCGCTTCAAAAATGGGCGCGTGAGATTGATTGCGCAGGACCGATCGTATTTTTGCTATCGGATCAGGCTTCAATGATTTCCGGCGTTTGCCTTCCGATTGATGGGGGCTTCACCGCTGTTTAGTCCCGTACCGATAGGTTACCGGGAAATCTTCGATCATTGATGCGCTTGACGTTGATCATGTCATTTTGATCCGTATGCGACGTTGCTTTTTCCAAATTGTGATCGTGATTTATCCAGCGTTCAGCTACCCGATTTCGCAAATCTAAGGATTCGCATCCTAACCAAAGGAAAGAACCCAAAGAGATGGCAAGCCCTGCCTTTTGAAATGATTGGCGCCCCAGATGGGGTAGAAATCGACGTCGACTCTGGGCTGATTAGTGGTACGCTGATGGCCGCTGGAACTTTTACCCCGACCGTCACAGGGCAAGGT
>JBCCHJ010000141.1:0-4003 GCA_039028795.1 Pseudomonadota bacterium | reverse complement strand
CGAGCACGGCCTGACCGCCCGCGCCGCCATGGCGGATACCAAGGGGGCGGCCTGGGCGCTGGCCCATCACGGACGCCAACAGATCGCCCCGCCAGGCCGCACCCGCCAGGCGATCGCAGATCTGCCCACGACAGCGCTCCGTTTGCCCATCGAGACCACCGAGGCTCTGGCCAAGACCGGCCTGACCACCATCGAGCCGTTGACCCGTATGCCCCGCGGTGCATTGGCCCGGCGCTTTGGGATCGACTGCATGCGCCGGTTGGACCAGGCCCTGGGCACCGAACCCGAACCCGTAGCACCCGCGCGGGCACAGCCCGTTTTTTCCGTCCGCCTGACATTGCCGGATCCCATCGGCCTGACCAAAGACGTCATGGCAGGGCTGGATCGTCTGCTAGAGCGGCTCTGCCGGGATCTGGAGAGGCATCAGATGGGCGCACGCACATTGCGTCTGACGGCCCGCCGTGTCGATTGCGTCAGCGAAAGCGCAGAGATCAGCCTGGCCCGCCCCGGTCGCGACCCGATGCGGCTCCGCGATCTGTTCATCCCCAAAGTGGACGCAATGGATGCGGGCTTCGGCATCGACGCACTGCACTTGTTGGCCACCGTCACCGAACCCTTGAAGCCCACGCAACTGACCCAGGCCCATCGGGAAACCGAGGCGGCAAAACTGGCTGACCTCCTCTCCCGCATCGGCAATCGTGTCGGGTTCGAGAACGTGCTCCGCTTTCTGCCCGCGGAATCCCATATTCCCGAGCGCGCCTTCACCATCGCCGCCGCCGCCCATTCCGATGCCGAGCCCTGGCCTGATCAGGGCCGCCCCCCACGCCCCATCACGCTCTTTCGGCCAGAACCCTTGGGTCAGCCCCCGGGCACGCCCCCCGCCCGGTTCCAATGGCGCGGCCGAACCTACACCACCGAAGACGCCCAAGGCCCCGAACGCCTGGCGCCGGAATGGTGGTGGGACGATCCGGACTGGCGCACCGGCCCCCGCGACTACTGGCGGGTGCAGACCGCCGAGGGTCCTCGGCTTTGGCTTTTCCACACGCCTGCGCACCCGGCCTGGTATGCGCAAGGGGCGTTTGCGTGATCGCCCGGCTTGGCGCGGATCAGCAGGCGGGATAAGACATCAGCAGGAGCCACGATGAACACGCCAGCGCATCTGTTGATAGGACTAGCGGTCTGTGCGCGGCGGGACGTCCCCAAGACCGGGCGGTTTGCGGCACTCGGCAGCCTGCTGCCGGATCTGTCGCTCTATCTGCTGGCAGGCGGGGCACTGTTTCTACTCAACATTCCGGCCGAATGCGTCTTTGGCGAGCTCTATTTTTCACCGGAATGGCAGTTGGTTTTTGCAATCGACAACAGCTTCATCGTCTGGGGCCTGGTTCTTTTCCTGGCCTCAGCGCTGCGCAGTCTGCCGCTTATCGCGCTTTCAACAGCAGGGCTGCTGCATCTTGCAACTGACTTCCCGCTCCATAACGATGATGCGCGCCAACATTTCTGGCCGCTCAGCGATTGGGTTTTCCAAAGCCCTTTCAGCTATTGGGATTCGCATCACCATGCGGCGGCGGTCGCACCATTTGGTCTGCTGGCCGTGCTGATTGCAGCCGGCGTGCTCTGGATGCGTTGGCCAGGCTGGCGCATTCGGGTCCTGGTTCTGTTTGCATGCCTTGCAGAGATCTGGGTCGTCCGGCAGTGGCTACTTTTCTTCTGAGACATGCCGTATTTAAAGCGCCGCCAAAGGGTCGGACGGGCCTCGACCCATCCATCCTGTCTCATACACGCTGCAAAGCGTCTCGGCCCGACGAAATGACCTATGACCCGTTCGAGGAGCGCTTCTTTCCAGATGGGCTTCAGCCCACCGTTTGGCCCGCCTCAATAAGTCGGCTTGGTCTGCCTATCGCGGTCGTTGTCGCCAACCCTTGCCGACTCGGCAGATAAGAACATATCATGAACAAATGCCCGAACTTTGTGCCACGACCAACTTTACCTTCCTCACCGGGGCCTCACATCCGGAGGAGATGGTCGAGCGTGCCGCCGAACTGGGCCTCTCCGCCATTGCGATCTGCGACCGGAATTCAGTTGCCGGCGTCGTTCGCGCACATGTCCGCCTGCGGGAACTCAGGCGTGAAGCGACCCAGATAAAACCCAGGAACATCACAGGGTCAGATGTCAGGGAACATGCCAAAAAGATCCGATCTCAGGTGCGGATCGACCCGTCCTCACGCTTGCCGGAAGACCAGGCGTGGGGCGGCAAGAAGGCTCACCCAAACCCACAGATCACTCAGGCCGAAGTGGTAGAAACCTCCCTGCCTACCCCAGCTTCTTTACCCAAACTGATCATCGGCGCGCGGCTGGTCCTGACGGATTCTCCCATAGACTTCATAAGTCTATGCCCAGATCGGGCAGCCTATGCCGTGCTATGTCGCCTGCTGACGACAGGCAAACGCCGGGCCGAAAAGGGTCAGTGCCACCTGACGTTGGACGACCTCTCCACCAGCGCCAAGGGTTTGATCCTGATCGCCATTCCTCCGGACCCGCTGGCGGCGGTGACTTCAACACCACCCCAGACCCCTGGCGGGCGGGCGACCTCTCCGGACTGGGCGGCGGTGACCCGCCGGCTTGGCCCCGCGCTGGCGGGCCTGGCTTTGGTGCCAGGATATGACGGCCGGGATGGTGCACGCTTCGCCCTAACCTCAGAAATCGCGCAAGCACACAACCTGCCCCTGATCGCGACAACGACCCCTTTGATGCATCGGGGCAACCGGCGACAGATCGCCGATGTCCTGACCTGCATCCGGGAAGGCTACACAGTGGATGACCTGGGCCACCAGGCATTACCCAACGCAGAACAGCATCTGCGCGGGCCCCAAGACATGGCCCGGATCTATGCGGACTATCCGGAAGCCATTGAAAACGCGCAGCAAACTGCAGACCAGTGCACGTTCTCGCTGGATGAGCTCCGCTATGAATACCCCGACGAAGGCAACGGAGAGACGCCGCAGGCCCGCCTGTCCCGCCTGGCGCAAGAGGGCCTGCAATGGCGTTATCCCGATGGCATCCCGCAGCGATCCCAGGACCTTGTGAACCGCGAGCTCGACCTGATCGGCAAATTGAACTATGCGCCCTATTTCCTGACCGTGCATGACATCGTGCACTTCGCCCGGTCCAAGGGCATCCTCTGCCAGGGCCGGGGTTCGGCGGCAAATTCAACCGTCTGCTATGCCCTCGGCGTCACAGAGATCGCGCCTGACACCATATCGATGGTCTTCGAACGCTTCGTCTCCGAAGCTCGGGATGAACCCCCTGACATCGACGTCGACTTCGAACACGAACGCCGGGAAGAGGTGATCCAACACATCTATGACCGCTATGGCCGCCACCGCGCCGGGCTGACGGCGACGGTCATCCACTTCCGATCCCGCGCAGCCATAAGAGAAGTCGGCAAGGCCATGGGTCTTTCCGTCGATGTGACCTCGGCCCTGTCCGGTCAGGTCTGGGGCTGGTCGCGCGAGGCGATCAAAGAAGAACGCCTGCGCGAAATCGGCCTCGACCCCGCCGACCGCCGCCTGCTGCAGACCCTGGCCATCGTCGAACAGATCATCGGCTTCCCCCGCCACCTCTCGCAACATGTCGGCGGGTTCGTAATCACGGCAGGCCGCCTCGACGAACTCTGCCCCATCGAAAACGCGGCCATGGAGGACCGCACCGTCATCGAATGGGACAAGGACGACATCGACGCGCTGGGCATCCTGAAGGTCGACGTCCTGGCACTGGGCATGTTGACCTGCATCCGCAAGGCCTTCGACCTGATGGCCTCGCACCTGGGCACGCGGTACACGCTGGCCTCTCTCCCCCCGGAATGCCCCGAAGATTACGACATGTTGTGCGAGGCGGACAGCCTCGGCCTCTGAAGCGGCTCTCTTTTCTCCTTGGTGTAGGTGGTACAGGTCTTTACAGTTCCCAATGCTAATCAGCCACGTGCTGTTTTACGTGTCTGGGATGG
>JBCCHJ010000140.1:0-4204 GCA_039028795.1 Pseudomonadota bacterium | reverse complement strand
TTCAGCGATTACGATGTCCTCGAACTGTTCTGGTTGGACTAGGCGACCCTGGGTTTCGACCTGCAATTCGAAGGCCCCGGGATTGGGGACCGGCAAGCGGTTGATGGTGCCCGAGGCGACCTGAACATTGTTCGCGCGCAGCGCCGAGACGACCTCCCCCGCGGTCAACCCGCGAGATGCGACCAATTCAGGGTCCAGCCAGACGCGCATGGAGTAAGCTCGTTCGGCGAACACTGTCGCGCGACCCACGCCATCCAGCCGCGACAGGCGATCCACCACCTGCGTTCGCGCATAGTTCGAAATGTAGAGCTGATCGCGTGAGCCGTCCGGAGACAGCATGTGGATCACCATCATCAGATCGGGCGAGGACTTCTGGGTCGTGATGCCAAGCCGCCGCACTTCTTCTGGCAACCGGGCCTCGGCCGAAGCGACACGGTTCTGGACCAACACCTGGGCCTGGTCGAGGTCCGTGCCCAACTGGAAGACAACGTTCAACGACATGTTGCCATTGCCGGTCGATTGGCTGAGCATGTAGAGCATGCCCTCGACGCCGTTGATTTCCTGCTCGATCGGCGCAGCGACCGTGTCAGCCACTGTCTCTGCTGAGGCGCCGGGATAGCTGGCGGAGACCTGGATCGTGGGTGGCGCAATCTCGGGATATTGGGTGATCGGCAAACTGTAATAGGCGACAATACCGATCAGCGTCATGATTACGGAGATCACCGTCGCGAAGATCGGGCGGTCGATGAAGAAATGCGAGAGGCCCATGGGTTATTCCTCGGCGAGGGAAAGTTCGACGGTCTGAACCACAACCTTGCCGCCGGGGCGCGCCCGCTGGATGCCGTTGACCACCACCGTGTCATCCGGGGACAATCCAGACTTCACGATCCGCAGCCCGCCTTCCATATCACCCAGGATTACGGGCCGGGCCGAGACATTGCCCTCGGCATCGGCCAACATGACGATCTTGCGGTTCTGGTCGGACAGGATAGCCGTGTCGGGGATCAATAGCGCCTGATAGGGTTCTGTCGCTGGCACCCGGATGCGCCCAAAGACGCCGGGACGCAGAAAGCCTTCAGGGTTCGGGATGACGGCGCGGACCGAAATGGTCCCCGAATTCGGATCCAACCGATTGTCCACAAAGTCGATGGTGCCTTTGTGCCGGAAGTCAGCCTCATCCATCAGGCGCACACCGATCGGCAACGCCTGTGCGTCAGGGCCACTTTCGGGCGACGCTTGGAACCGGCGAGAATATCGGAGGAAGTCTGCCTCGGACGCCGTGAAGACAAAGTGCACCGGATCGATCGAGACGATTGTCGAAAGAATGGTTGCGTTCCCGGCGCCGCCAACAACCAGATTGCCGGGGTCGACCGCGCTGTCGGACATACGACCCTCGAACGGCGCCCGGATCTCTGTGAATTCCAGCTCCAGCTGGGCACTCTGAACTTCGGCTTCCGAGACACCTACCTGAGCTTCTGCCTCGGCGAGGGCAGCCAATGTGCGATCGACCTCTTGCCGTGTTCCGACATTTCGCTGCGCCAACTGTTGCGCTCGATCGAACTCTATCTGCGCGAGATCCCGTGCCGCCTTCGCCGCTGTCAGCGCCGCATCGGCACGGTTCAGCGAGGCCTGAAAGGTCCTTGGATCTATGGTGAAAAGGATCGTCTCGTTGTCTACGACGTCGCCATCTTCAAATGTGACCTTGTCCAGATAACCTGTCACGCGGGCACGTAACTCGACTTGCTGGACCGCTTCGAAACGCCCAGTGTAGACGTCATAGTCAACGACTTCGCGCTGCAGTGGGCTTGCAACATCGACAGGCAATGGTCCGCCCTGAGCCTGAACCTGCTTCGGCTCGCTGGCCAAAACCAATGCGCCGAAAGCGAGAACCAGCATGCGCAGGTTCAGTTTGGTCTCGTTCATGGGTAAGGCCTCCTACCATCGTGCTGCAGGTGCGAAATCTATTCATTGCTTAAGCAGAAGCAATCTTGAAGCTTTTGCCAAGGCCAAGTTCTTCCGCATTGTCGAATTCACCTGTCACCAGCCTTCTTCAGAATGGGTGCGCTATCCTTATGTGAAGAAAACCACGGTGCAAAAAAATGTCGGATGGGCAACTGCCTTCTATAAGGCGGACAAACGAGCTTGCTTGGGCAGTGGTGGCTAGTTTCATACGTCCGAGTTCGCTGGCGTCGGCAATGACCGATCGAGTGCAAAAGACCGGAAAGTATGACTGCCATGACCCAACTGATGGTTGGTCCGAGCCGATATGGACCGGTGCTTTGGTCGAAACAAAGCGAACGCAACACTCTCTGCTATTCTTTAGTTTCGCAAGGGATCCTGCCGTGCCGCGCGAGAACGGCAGCGAAAGGATTTGCGAAAGACATCAAGATGCGCGGCACATGGAACAGGAGCGATGTCGATTGCGCCGCAATTTCCCCCGCGGCGGTGGTGCTAGAAGCCTGCAAGTGGAGGTTTTCAGGGAGGTCTCAATCATCGGCGAACATTCGTCCGTAGGCGGTGACCTCGTCTGTCGGTATTCCAATGGTCCGCAGAACCTCCCACAGCAAAGCCGTGTTGGCCGTGACGACAGGGATCTGAAGATCTTTTTCCAACAAACGGACGGCCCCGACGGCGCGAAACCCGTTGCCGCCAATCACCACCGCGTCCGCATCTACCGGAGTGTTGTCCCGGATCCAGCGATAGATGCCACCGGGATGAATGTTGCCCTGGCCTGTGGGCAGACCGGCGGACCCTGCACTGACGACAGGCATGCCATTGCGTGTCAGCCAGTCCTTTCCCATCGTTGTCAATTCAGGTGGAAACCACGGCGGGTCGATCAGCGCAATACGCTTTGCGCCGAGGTTCCTTAGCGCATTCAGGATGGCCTGGCCGGTGGTCACGATGGGTTTTCCATCCGCGCTTTGGGTCAGTCGCTGATTTAAGCGCGGGTCGTCTCCGTCACCGCCTACGTAGCTGGTGGATGTGAACGCCAAGGCGATGACATCGACCGGTGCCCGCGCGATCAGGCGCACGGCATTGTCCAGGGGGCCGGCGGCAGCGACGGCCTCGACCGGAGTCATGCCGATCTGGCCGGGAGCCTTTGCATCCTGGCCAGAAGGGAAGTGAAACCGGCTGGCGTTTACGCCGACCCCCGTTGGGACCATGGCAGAGAATTCGGATTCCGGTCCGACATCACCGTCCGGCGCCAACAATCTGACCTGAGATCCGTTTTCTCCTCCAGATTGAGTTAGAATCCGTCCCAACGAAAGAGACGGATTATGAAGAGATCAAGGTTCAGCGAAGAGCAGATCATTGCGGTGCTGAAACAGCATGAGGGCGGTGTTTCGACCGCCGATGTTTGTCGAGAACACGGGATCAGTTCAGCGACGCTCTACAAGTGGAAGGCCAAGTTCGGCGGCCTGGACGTGTCTGATGCCCGGAAGTTGAAGGCGCTCGAAGATGAGAACGCCAAACTGAAGCGGCTGCTCGCAGAACAGATGTTGGACAACGCTATTTTGAAAGACGTCGCTTCGCGAAAGTGGTCACGCCCGCAGCCAGGCGGGATGCCGTGGCTCATCTCTGCAAGATGCACGAGGTGAGCCAGCGGCGGGCGTGTTCTGTGCTGGGTGTTGATCGTTCGAGCGTGCGCTATCGCAGCGTCCGCCCGCATGATGCGAACCTGCGCAAGGCAATGAAAGACGTGGCCGATGAACGACGGCGGTTTGGTTATCGGCGCGTCCATTTGATGCTAGAACGCCAGGGCTGGCACGTGAACCAGAAGAAGATCCGGCGGATCTACGCGGAAGAGAAACTTCAAGTGAAGCGGCGCGGCGGCCGGAAGCGGGCGCTTGGGACGCGCAGGCCGATGCTGGTGCCGGACATGCCCAATGAACGGTGGAGGCTGGACTTCGTCTCCGACGCCTTCACGGATGGCCGTCGTTTCCGTGTGTTGGCCATTGTGGATGACTTCAGCCGTGAATGCCTTGGCTTGATCGCCGATACCTCCTTGTCGGGCATCCGTGTCACGCGGGAACTGTCAGCAATCATGATACGTCGAGGTCGGCCCAAAACGATCGTCAGCGACAACGGCACGGAGCTGACCAGCATGGCGGTTCTGAGATGGTGCCAGGAAACTGGTGTTGGCTGGCACTACATCGCACCGGGCAAGCCAACCCAGAACGCTTTTGTCGAAAGCTTCATCGGC
>JBCCHJ010000139.1:0-4352 GCA_039028795.1 Pseudomonadota bacterium | reverse complement strand
TGCACCGGGAAGTGAGCGATGCGGGATTTCGCGGATGAAAGCCGAACTTCTTGTCGACTGCCGGTGCACCCTGGGGGAGGGGTTGCAGTGGAACGACCAGCTTCAGCGGTTGTTCTGGACCGATATTCAGGAGCGGCAACTCTACTCATGCGACGCAGACGGGCAGGACGTTCAGGTCATGAACCTGCCCGATCGGTTGGGCTCGTTCGCCTTTGATCCGGACGGGGACATTCTCGCTGCCTACGCAAAAGGCCTGTTTCGGATGGCGGGCAATGGGCGACGTGCCGAACGTCTGACCGACTTTGAGCCCGATCACCCGACGAGCCGATTGAACGACGGTCGATGCGACCGGGTCGGGCAATTCATCACGGGCGGTATCGACGAGAACGGATTGGCACCGACATCCAGTCTGATCCGTTTTTCAATCGGTAGAACCGAGGTTCTGCGGACCGGTGTTGGCTGCGCCAACTCGATCTGCTTCTCGCCTGATGGCTCGGTGATGTATTTCACCGACAACCATACTCAACAAATCGTGGCCTACGACTACGAGCCCGACGGGCCGTTGCCGCCTCCGCGTGTTTTCCACGATGTCCCGCCGGAAGATGGGAACGCGGATGGAAGTTGCATCGATGCCGAAGGTGCGATGTGGAACGCGAGATTCTATGCTGGCAATGTTCGCCAAATCCTGCCCGATGGCTCGGCAGCAGCCCGCGTAGACCTGCCGGCGCCCAATGTCACCTGCACCTGTTTCGGTGGGCCGGATCTGGACCGACTGTATATCATTACGGCTCGGGTAGAGATGACCGATGGCCAGTTGGCCGAATCGCCACATTCCGGCTCGCTGTTTGTCGCCGATGTTGGTGTGCGTGGGTTGCCAGAGGAACGCTTCGCGACGCCTCTCTACCGCAGTTGGAACGGCGATATTGCATTCTAACGCAGTCAACTCGTCGCGTCCGGCTCAGCAATTCCCCTTGACCCATCGCGGCAGCCTCGTAGCCTGATCTCGACCATAAGGTCGGAATTGCACCTTGAGAATACGAGGCGGACATGGCGGCTCCCGGCGCGAACCTTCACATCAACGGTACCCGGCTGTGGGACAGCCTGATGGAGATGGCCAAGATCGGCCCCGGCATCGCGGGCGGCAACAACCGCCAGACCCTGACGGATGAAGATGCCGAGGGTCGCGCCCTGTTCCAGAGATGGTGCGATGCCGAAGGCCTGACTATGGGCGTCGACCAGATGGGCAACATGTTCCACCGGCGCGAGGGCACGGATCCGGAGGCATTGCCGGTCTATGTCGGCTCGCACCTCGACACCCAACCAACTGGCGGCAAGTACGACGGCGTCCTAGGTGTTCTGGGTGGGCTGGAGATTGTTCGCACCCTGAACGAGATGGGGATCAAGACAAAGCATCCCATCGTCGTGACCAACTGGACCAATGAAGAAGGCACCCGCTACGCGCCGCCCATGATGTCGTCAGGCGTGTTCGCCGGGATCATGAGCCAGGAGGAAGCTTATGCGAAGGTCGATGCGGACGGCATCCCCTTCGGCGACGAACTCAAACGCATCGGCTGGCTGGGCGACGAGGTCGTAGGTGCGCGCGAGATGCACGCGTTCTTCGAGTTGCACATCGAACAGGGCCCGATTCTGGAGGCCGAGGGGGTGGACATCGGCGTCGTCACACACGGGCAGGGTCTGCGCTGGATCGAGTTCACTGTGACGGGCAAGGAATCGCACACCGGCTCCACCCCAATGCACATGCGCCGCAATGCCGGGCGCGGATTGGCCCAGATCACCGAATTGGTGCACGAAACAGCGATGGCCCACCAGCCCAACGCGGTCGGGGCCATCGGGCATATCGACGTCTATCCAAACTCTCGCAACATCATCCCCGGACAGGTGGTGTTCACTGTCGACTTCCGGTCTCATATCTTGGAGACGCTGGAGACAATGGTCGAGGCCGTCACATCTGCCGCCCCTGGCATCTGCGAAGCGCTGGGTTGCGAGGTCACACACCAGATCGTCGGTGCCTTTGACCCTCCGGCCTTCGACGAGGGTTGTGTCTCTGCCGTCCGCGGCGCTGCCGAGCGGCTGGGTTATTCGCACCGTGACATCGTCAGCGGGGCTGGCCACGATGCCTGCTGGATCAACAAGCTCTATCCAACGTCGATGGTCATGTGCCCCTGTGTCGATGGCCTCAGCCACAACGAGGCAGAAGAGATCTCGCCCGAGTGGGCGGAGAAGGGAGCGAATGTGCTGTTCCACGCGGTGGTCGGGACGGCGGAGGTTGTTGAGTGACATTGACTGCCGCAATGCTCGTATCTGCGCTTCTGGTTAGCGAGCAAGACGGCGATCTGCTGCGGCCTCTTCAGATTCGCGGGACAGGTGGCATGGCCTGTGAAGTCTTGTTCAACAGAGGCTTCGGATCGTCCTGGCGCGATACCTATGTCAGACAATGGGCCTATGGGTATTTTGCCGCCAGGAATGATGTTCTGGAGGTTGGAAAGAAAAACCTCGGCGCGACGCAGATTGATAGCAGTCGGATTATCTCGACAATGAAGCTCAAATGTTTCGATCATCCAGAGGCAACAGTCGCCGAGATTGTCAGAATGCTGTTTGAAGATTTGCCCGAGGTGGCGCGGTGACGTGGGCATTTTCAGTTCATCGTCGATTAACCATCACCCCACAACGTGCTGTCCCGAGCTTGACCCGGGGCCTGTGGCAGGCCGCCGAGACGCACGAGGCTTTAGATGGAGCGACAGTACTTCGTCTACATCCTGATCTCCAAATCGGGGAACGCGGTCTACACCGGGATGACGAGCAACCTGCGGCGGCGGCTGGAAAAGCATCAGACCGGAAACACCGGCGCGCATACGCACAGGTATCGGATCCGCAAGCTGGTTTACTTCGAGATCCACCATACTTTGGAGAATGCGTATCTGCGCGAAAAGCGCATCAAGCGGTGGCGCCGGCAGTGGAAGATCGATCTGATCGAAAGCGTCAATCCCGGCTGGCGGGATGTTGCGATCGATGTTCCATACTGAATGCAAGAGGGAGGTCCCGGGTCAAGCCCGGGACAGCGCGGCGCCAGCGATTCAAGGTCATCGCAAATGTCTGACGCCACCCTCTACGACACCATCCGCAACCGGCGCTCAACCCGCAAATTTGAAGCCGGGCGCGAAGTGTCCCGCGACGCCCTGACCCGGATCGTGGATTGTGGGCGGTGGGCGCCCTCGGGCGCGAATGTGCAGTGCTTCGACTTCATCGTGGTGGACGACCCCAAGATGCGGGAGGATGTGACGGTGGTGTTCCGGCGGCAGGCACAACGGTTGGTCGATCACGCCAAGGGGTTTCCGGCTGTGCGTAAGGACTACCTCGCCAACACGGTCGCTATCATCATCGTGTTGGGCGATCCGCGCTGGAAGGTGTGTTTCCCGCAACCGACCACCCCCGAACACGATGCCGAGTACCGGGACAACAACGAGGCGATCTTCCTCGCTTCCCTGGGCGCGGCGATCCAGAATATCCAGTTGGGGGTGACGGCGGAAGGCCTGACCTCTGCCTGGCTGTCGGGTGGTGGCGAGGACATCACGAACGCGGAACTTTCCGACCTCCTCGGCTATCCGCCCTGGATGCGGGCCTATGGCACCATTCCCATCGGCTATCCGGTCGCGACCCAGAACCGGCGCTATCGGCGGCCGCTGGAGCAGAGCCTGCACTGGAACGGCTATAGCGCTAAACAGTACCGCCCGCACGCCCAGGTCGATTTCTACGAAAGCACGCTGCGCCCCTTCGCAATGTATCGCGATGACGAGCACATGACAGACTGGGCCGATATGGATGCGAAACTTGGTGACTGGACCGCAGCGTTCACGACGGGCAATGTGAATCCGAGCGGGGCGCTGGAGCCGGAGGCCGATTTCACGAACCCGCGCGTGGCAGGCAAAGCCACCAAAGCACGCAATCGCACCTAGAAGGGGGTCAGACCATGTCGAAAGTCATCAAAGGCGGGACCGTAGTCACCGCAGACCGGACTTGGGAGGCTGACGTTCTGATCGAGGGCGAAAAGATCGCGGCGATCGGTGAAAATCTGTCAGGCGACGAAACTATCGATGCCTCGGAAGCCTACGTCATACCTGGCGGCATCGATCCGCACACGCATTTGGAAATGCCGTTTATGGGGACAACCGCTGCCGAGACTTTCACCTCAGGCACCTGGGCGGCTGCCACAGGTGGCACGACCATGTTGGCCAGTTCACGGGTCTGCGGTGGTTTCCATATCACGTTGTCTATCATGATTCTGGCGCCAGGCCAGTCGCCGAGAATGGCCACCGCCTCGCCGATATCTTGGC
>JBCCHJ010000138.1:0-4379 GCA_039028795.1 Pseudomonadota bacterium | reverse complement strand
TGCCCCGCGCCAGTACGGTGCTGGTCGGCGAGCCCTCCATGATGAAAGTCGTGACCGGGCACAAGGGCGGGATCGGCTTTGATGTTCATTTTCGGGGGTTCGAGGTCCATTCTTCGCTCATCCATACCGGGGTCAGCGCGATCATGATGGCTGCCAAGCTGATCGACTGGGCCAATCAGATGAACGCCGAAAACGCCGTAAGAAAGCCCGGGCCTCTCGCAGCCGACTTCGTGCCGCCCTATACAACCTTGCATGTGGGGCAGATAACCGGCGGGACGGCCCACAATATCACCGCGAAGGACTGCCGCTTTGACATCGAGTTCCGCACCGTGCCCGGAGATGATGCTCGAGAATGGGTGAGGAAGCTTGAAGCAAAGATCGCCGATTTGGAGACGGAGATGCAGGCGATCAATGCAGAAGCCGGCATCCAAAAGTTCCCTGAGTTCGAGGTTCCGGGCCTGAAGCCCGAAACGGACGGGTCAGCCGAGGCCCTGGCGCGCCGGCTCACGGGCGACAACGGCACCAATGTCGTGAGCTACGGAACCGAGGCCGGCCAGTTTCAGGAACGCGGCTACTCCGTCGTCGTCTGCGGCCCGGGCGACATCGCGCAAGCCCATCAACCGAATGAATTCATCAGCACCGACCAGTTCCAGAAGGGCGAAGCCTTCATGTCCAGGCTGGTCGATGTACTGGCGCAGTGACGCCTTCGCCAGCGTGAGAGCCTCGAGCAAACGGGGAACCACCGCCTCGTTCGCTTGACGTCAAGAAGCCCGCGCGCGCCTGCCGCTCAGGCGGAGGCGTTCGCGAGATAAATTGCCGTCAGGTCGGGAAAATGGTGGTGCTTGCAGTCTTGTGAGAACCAGTCTCTGTTTTTCCCTGTTTTTGCGGGGGAAAACAGGGAAGCCTCGAGGCTCCGTTCCCGGAATTGTTCTGAACGTCGGCCGAATTCTGCGGAAATCTAAGATTTATCACCGTCAGCTGCGTTGCCATTTGCCGGGATCGAATTGCCGTTTGCCGGGATCAGATTGCCGATATGCGGGATTACATTGTGATTTCACGGGACCCAATTGCCGGAACTCGAGAGTGCACAGCCCCGGGCGGGACTTGATTGGCGCTTGATGAGAGGCGATTGTCCGTAAGCGCGATGCAATTGCCGCCGTGCGGTATCAAGCCGAAAAAACATCGTAGGATCCAGGCATCGACATCTACCGGCGAATGATTATGAAGTCGCCCGCGAAAGGGCCAACTTCGCTATTTTGCATTTCCTGAACTGGCCAATCAGCCGCGCCTTACACATCATCAAGATTTCATCGGATCCAGCGCAACCATTCTCAGCGAGACCCCGGGCCGAGTTATCCGAACCGTGGCTGGAAAACTGGACCGGTGCTTAGTTTTTGTCATCCAGCTTCGGAGGTGATTCGAACCGTTTGATCAAATTTCATCGTGAAGCCAAGGCTGATGGCCTGCCTCAGTAGTTCGAGGACTTTGGATAATCCCACATAACGACAATATTCTAGATCCAAATTCCCTGTTAATTTTGCAGATCTTCAAAATTGGCCGTTTTCCAAGCTTTCTTCTTGCGCTTTCCTCTTTTGTTCCCGTAGCACTATTAGCCACGACAACCGCCGGCGCCGGCATCTTACTGCTCGGGAGATCAAGACACTGCGCGACTTCAGTCCACAAATCGAACTGCAGCCGGTTAGCCGACTGCGCTCATACCCCGGTAATGCCAGAACCCATTCCAGGAAACAGGTTCAGCAGATCGCCAACAGCATCCGGAAATTCGGCTTTACCAATCCCGTACTCGTCAGCGATGAAAACGAGATCATCGCCGGACATGGCCGAGTGATGGCGGCCAAGGAACTGGGGTTGAGCGAAGTACCAACCTTGAAGCTTGCACATCTCTCCGTGGAACAACGACGAGCCTATGTTCTGGCAGACAACAAACTCGCGCTGAATGCCGGCTGGGATAAGGAGACCCTTGCCATCGAACTGCAGGCATTGATCGATGTCGAATTCGACGTTTCTCTGACCGGATTTTCGGTAGCCGAGATTGATCTGACGATCGATGCTGCCAACGAAGTATCGACTGACAAGCTTGAGAACGAGGACGTGGTGCCGGACCCGTCGGTAGAACCGGTTTCCCGGTCAGGCGATATCTGGTTGCTCGGGCGCCACAGACTGTTGTGCGGCGATGCCCAGTCGCGCAGGGACGTCGAAAGGGTAATAGCTGGCCGCAAGGCCGACCTGGTCTTCACAGATCCGCCCTACAACGTGCCAGTTGACGGCCATGTCTGTGGGTCCGGCTCCATCCGGCATCGTGAGTTTGCCTTTGCCTCCGGTGAGATGAGCAAACAGCAGTTCACAAGCTTCCTTTCAGAAACACTCGGCAATGCAGCAGCCGCCTGCCGCGATGGGGCGATCGCTTTTGTCTGTATGGATTGGAGACTCATCGGGGAATTTGTCGAGGCCGGCGCCTCGGCCTTCTCTGAGCTGAAGAACCTTTGTGTGTGGAACAAGACCAATGGCGGCATGGGAACGTTCTACCGGTCCAAACATGAGCTTGTGTTCGTGTTCAAGGTTGGAACCGCGCCGCACACCAACAACTTCGGCCTTGGCGACACCGGCCGGTACCGCACCAATGTCTGGGACTATGCCGGCATCAGTTCCTCAGGCGCCTCACGTATGCAGGAACTGGAAATGCACCCCACCGTGAAACCGGTTGCGATGATTGCAGACGCGATCAAAGACTGCAGCCGTCGTGGGGAATTGGTGCTTGATCTTTTTGCTGGCTCAGGGGCAACACTGATTGCTGCTCACTCCTGCGGCCGGGTTGCGCGTGTTGTGGAGTACGATCCGATCTACTGCGACACGATCATTGTGCGATGGGAGCAATACACCGGGGTTCCCGCCGTGCTGGAGAGCGGCAAAGCGCGGTTCGAAGAAGTCGCCGGGCTACGGCTTGGACAGAGCGATGGCCCCCACAACGATGAAAACACAAAAGGGTTGAAAGTCGCGGAACACCAGCAACGTGTTCTAGCAGCGGCGAATTCAACCTGACGGACAGGGAAGCGGATCGGCGTAACTCCAAATGAAGCGGCGATCCGTATGTCCAGCAAGAACGGTATCAATACTCCCGACCAGAGCGACTTGAGCAGTTCCCAGGAAAGTGGAGCAGGCTCCAGCCCGGAGAGTCTCCGCAGAATGAAAATCCAGCTAATGCAGGGCGTGGGGTATGGAAACCCGCCCATGGAAACCCGGTTCCAGAAAGGCCGGTCAGGCAATCCTAAGGGCCGGCCGAGGAAAAATGCTGCGAAGGAAACGTCCGGCAGTCTCCTGCCATCCCAGCAACTGGTGTTGGACGAGAGCAAGCGTGGAATCAGCGTGCGCGAGGGATCTGAGACCATTGAGATGGAGGTCGTTCAAGCCCTGACCCGGGCCCAAATCGCAGCTGCGCTGAAAGGTAGCCCACATGCGCAAAAATCTATCCTTGAGCGCATCGAGAAGAGCGAAGAGGCCGAGGCGAAACGGATCGCGCTGAGGAATGAGGCGGTTCGCAGATACCAGAAGCAGAAATGGGCTGAGATGGCTGAAGCCAAAAGACGGGGAAACCCTATGCCCGAACCGGTTCCGCATCCTGACGATATTATCATTGAGGATGGCAAGGATCCGAGTTTCAAAGGGCCGATGACTGAGGCAGAAACTGAACTTGTGAAAGAGGATTGCAAGTTGCGGGATGTTATGATCATGCAAAATGCTCTGGACGAAAGGGAACACATCAAGGGCCCGAACGAAGATTTTTCTGATGGCCCGGGATCTGCCATGATTTTTGCTCTGACAATCGATCGTGGATTGCCTGAGCGACTGAAGATCGATGACACTGAACTCATACTGCGCACGATGAAGTACAATGCCACCCCCAAACGGGCACTGCTGAAACAGCTCACCGAAGGTTGGCGAGAGTGCGGGGTCAAGTCACGCAGGGGTCGCACGTTTCCATCCGCACGATTTGCGCGCGACAGCTTGTCGTTCGCTGTCGATTTCGTCAATGCCGTCACGCGTGGGGAATTTGATGTGAAATCAATTTCCAGAGGACATATCGATGATCGGGCAAGAACTTTTCTTGAAGACCGTAAACATCTTCTGTCACGCGTCGGCACCGGTATGGCGTGACCCTACTGTCAGCAAAGTCAGCACATTGCCACAATTGCTGGGCCCGTTTCAGGGCAAGCCCGAAGACTAGAGCAGAATCCGCTCAAGCTGTATCGGATTGATAGCCACATGCGTGGAAGTAATTTTTAGCATTTTGGGGTGTGACGAGGTCGATGGCTTTGGCGATTGCGTCATGGAGATCTTCCTTGGTTCTGGCAGCGGTTTTC
>JBCCHJ010000137.1:0-4608 GCA_039028795.1 Pseudomonadota bacterium | reverse complement strand
GTATTGACTACCTTTTCTTTGTTCACGACCGCCACGACGGAAATCTGGAGGCTTCCAGGAGGTATCTGGCCTGGGAGCTTGGGCTTGTTGCGCAACTCGATGATCAGGAGAGCAGTGTTCTGAGCCCGCTTCGGCCAAGCCTGGAGGCCGTTGCGGCCCATGCGACGTGAAACAAAGCTGGTTCACTACGGGCGGGGCACGTTGCCAGGTCCGGCAAACCCGCCGGTTATGCGGGCCTCGACGATCCTTCACGATACGGTAGAGTCCTTCAGGGACACCAAGGCGCGGCGCGAGGTTCAGTCTGGGGTTTTGTCTTATGGTCGGCGTGGAACAACCACCGCGCATGCGCTGGCCGAAGCCGTCCGAGACCTTGAAGCAGGTGACGAAACCTGCCTGTTCCCAACCGGCATAGCCGCCATCACCAGTGTGCTCGCGTCAGTGTTATCCTCCGGTGACCATCTGCTGGTTGTGGATACGGTTTTTCCGTCTACCCGGGCGCTTTGCCGCGAATATCTGCCGCGCCTTGGGATCGAGATCGAGTATTTTCCCTGGGACTGCACCGACCTGGCCCAATATGTCAGACCGAACACCCGGGCCGTGTTTGTCGAATCGCCGGGCTCGCAGACATTCGAAATAATGGATCTTCCCTCTCTCACCGACAGCGCGAAACTCAGAAGTCTGACGGTGATCGCGGACAACACTTATGGGTCCGGATGGCTCTATCGGCCTTTGGAACTTGGGTGCGACATTTCGATAATCGCCGGCACAAAGTATCTCAGCGGCCATGCGGATACGATGATGGGTGCCGCGACGGCCAAAGGCGAGATTTGCGCCCAACTTCGTCATGCGTCTCAGTTGACCGGACAGATATTGTCGCCGGATGAGGCTTATGCCTGCTTAAGAGGCATAAGAACTCTGGGATTGCGCCTGGAACGTCACGCTGACAACAGCTTGGCCTTTGCCTCATGGCTCAGAACGCGCCCGGAAGTGCGTCGCGTTTGGCATCCGGCCTTCCTACGCCATCCCGGCAACCGGATTTGGCAAAGGGACGGACAGACCTGGAACGGACTTTTGAGCGTCGCCTTCAAGGACGGGTTTCCGGTCGATGCCTTTCTGGACGCGCTGGAACTCTTTGCGATAGGAACGTCATGGGGCGGCTTTGAAAGCCTCGCCATGCCGATCGATCCGGCAAAAGAGCGAACGTTCTGGAGCAACGGCGACAAGCCACCACAGGTCCGGTTTCACGTCGGCCTGGAACATATCGACGACATTCTTGCGGACCTGGGCGCGGCATTTGACACCATCGAGGCAGGCGGTTGAAGGCTGAGTATTGGGTATTGGTTGCCGGATCTCAGCCCATCACCTCCACAACTGCGCACTGGCGATTCTGGCGCCTTCGCTGAGCGACTTCAGCTTGGCCCAGACCACACGGTTTTCCACCTCGGTCTTGTAGATCGCCTGGCTTGAAAATCCGCAATCAGTGCCTGCAATGACATTCTCGCGGCCCACACGGTCAGCAAAGCGAATGATCCGCTCGGCAATATAGTCCGGATGTTCGACCACACTGGAAGCGTGGGTGATAACACCGGGCATGACCATCTTTCCCTCGGGCAGTTTTACATGTTCCCACAGGTGGTATTCATGTTCGTGGCGGGGATTGCCTGCCTCGAAGGAGTAGGCGCAGGCATTCACTTTCAGCACCTCGTTCACCATCATCGGCAAGTCGGGTTCATAGATGCGCGGCCCCTGATTGATGCCATAACACGTATGATAGCGGATCTTTTCTTCGGGTATGCCTTTGATCGAGTGATTCACCGTCTCGACATACATGTTTGCCTTGGCACTGCGCGCGTCATCATCCAGCGATTTGTCCATGTAGACATGGGGCAGGAACGGGTCATCGACCTGCAACAGAAATCCCGCGTCGATGATCGCGTTGTATTCCACCGCCAGCGCGTCGGCAACAGCGTACATATACTCTTCCTGGCTGGCGTAATGTTCGTTGAACCCGACACCCGTGACGGCAGCGCAGGGCATGAACGCTTCTTCGACACCGCTTTTTTCACAAGAGGCGCGCAAATTTTCGAGGTCTTTTTTCAACGCGTCGTGACCTACATATTCCACCGGTCCAATACAGGCGACGGGATGTGCAGGCGCGATGGCGCCGCCCAGATGTGCGCGATTAAAATAGTCCTCGTAATATTCCGGAAAGGCCGCTTTTTCGGCCGCGTAATAACCTGTGTCGTGGCCGGGGCGCTGTTCATAGCCCGACAGGCGCTCTTCAATATAGATGGCGTGGCCGGGCTTGGACATCTCGCCGTCGGCCACAATGTCGATCCCGGCTTCGATTTGCTGGGCCACCATGCGATCGACCGCCTCGGCGATTTTGGCGTCATATGCCACCTGATCGATCGTTTCGCCATCCAGCCGGGCCTTGAGAACATCGAGCAGATCGTGAGGGCGCGGCAGACTGCCGACGTGAGAGGTCAGAATTCGGTCGGTGCTGCGTTTCATCAGAGGGTCCCTTGATCGATTACTTGGCCGGCGCCCGGGGCGGTTTCGACCCCTGGCAGGCATGGATTTGGTTGTTTCCCGCGGATCAATTCACAAATTGCACCCTGGGCGTCATGAAAGTATGGTAAAACGCTTTACCAGCCTATATCAACAAAAATATCAAACGCGATGATAAGGAACAGAACCGTCGTGAACGCCGTAGAGTTGTCAGGAATGACGTGGAACCATCCCCGGGGGTATCTGGGGCTGGAAAAGGCGTCAAAATATTACGCCCAATCCCACAAGGTCAGCATTCGCTGGGACCGGCGCAGCTTACAATCTTTCGCCGATGCCCCGATCGAAGAGCTTGCGGCGAGTTATGATCTGGTCGTGCTGGATCATCCTCATGTGGGTCTGATATCGGAAAGCAATTGCCTGTTGCCGCTGCCAGAACCGCCAGCGGATATTTCCATCGGCGGCAGTCTTGAAAGTTATTTCTGGAACGGCCAGCTTTGGGCCTTTCCGATTGATGCCGCCTGCCAGGTGGCCGTCAAGTGCTCGGATCTGAAACCGGTGGAGTTGCCAGACTGGGAGGCGGTCCTCGATGGCAGCTATGACGCGCCTCTTTTGACCCCACTGTTGCCTGTCGATGCCTTCGACATGATGATGACTTTGATCGCCGGCCTGGGAGAAGAAATCTTGCCGCATTCACCAAACGCCTTTTGTTCCGACCGGAACGGGCTTTTGGCTCTCCGCGTGCTGAAATCGCTTTATAAATCCGGCCCTGCCGAGGCCGTGGGCTGGAGCCCGATCGATGTGTTGGAGATCCTTTCGACCAGTGACGACTTTGCCTATTGCCCCTGTCTGTTCGGCTATATCAACTATGCCAGACGCGGATTCCGGGATCATGTCGTGCAATATTGCGACCTGCCGAGCTTTCGCGGCTACAAGCTGAAGCGCGGTATTTTGGGGGGCGCCGGGATCGGCGTGTCCTCCAAAAGCGCACATCCCGAGACGGCCATCGCCTTTGCGCAATGGGTGGCCTCGGAACCCGTGCAATCGGGCCTGCTTCTGGACAATGAAGGTCAGCCGGGGCATCGCCACAGCTGGTTGAAAATGAAGGACGACCCGCGGTTCTCGGGCTTTCTCGGCGGGGCATTCGACACCATGGAAAATGCCTGGACCAGACCGCGTAATACCTGGTTTCTGGGTTTTGTGGATGCGGTGTGCGAGATCTTTCCCGCCTTTTTCACTCAAGATCGGTCCGAAGCGGATTTCCTGCGCGACATCAATGCGCTTTATGTCAAACACAAAAGCTAGGGGGCAGCATGCCAGTCGCTTTGATCACCGGTGGTAACAAGGGGCTGGGACTGGCCCAGACCGCCAAGTTTCTTGATGAGGGGTACACCGTGCATGTGGTTGCACGCTCGGAAGGCGATCTTGGGACGCTCAACGGCGATGTGCATTTCCACGGCCATGATCTGAGTGACTGGCGGAACGGCAGCTACATCCAGGATATCCATGCCCAGACGGGCAGGCTCGACGCGCTGGTCAACAATGCGGGCATGCACCTCAAAAAGCCGGTCTGGGAGGTGGACCCGGACGAGTTGGAGCAACGCCTTGATCTGAATGTGAAGGCCGTGTTTGCGGCTTGCGGACACTATGTCCAGCTTCAGCGTGAGTCAGGCGGCGCAATTGTCAATATCTCTTCCATGGCCGGGCTTATGGCGCTGCCGTCGGCTGCGGCATATGTCACGGCCAAGACAGCGGTAATCGGGTTGACCCGCGCCGTGGCCGTTGATGCAGCAGGCTTTGGTATTCGCTGCAACGCGGTTGCGCCGGGCTTTATCGACACCGATATGACGCGCGCGATCCTGAAACAGGATCCTGCACGCCGGGCCAAGATCGAAGGCCGGATCCCCGGCGGCGCGTTTGGCCAACCCGAAGACGTGGCCAACGCTGTTTTCTTTCTCGCATCCGATCAGGCGGCCCATGTCAATGGGGCCGTGTTGCCGGTCGATGGCGGCTTTTCAATCGGGTTCTGAGCGATGGGTTACACAAAATCAATTCTGACCGCCGCGCGTTCGATCGCGGTTGAAACCGCCGAAATGCCAG
>JBCCHJ010000136.1:0-5024 GCA_039028795.1 Pseudomonadota bacterium | reverse complement strand
TTCTTGAAATCGGATCTGGGCCAGGACGTTTGTTGATGGTTGCAAAGCTGTCCAATCTTCTCAACTGTCATCGCTATGCCGGGTTTGATCTCAACAACGAAACGGTATTGCTGGGACAAAAGGCGCTGGGGCTGGAAGATGAACTGTTTGTCGCAAATGCGCTGGAGTTCGATTATTCCGAATTCGACGTGATGTTCTCTTATCGGCCGATCCGGGTGCCAGAAATGCAGATCGCACTGGAAAAGCGAATTGTCGAAACAATGAAACCCGGTGCATACCTGATGGCCCCGCTCTCCGAAGACCTTGCGCGGTATCCTGAATTGCGATGCGTAAACAAGCCTTTGGCCACATGGAGGAAATCTGTGCCCGACGGCGACAGTTAGGTTTGCCAATTCTCCTGCCTGCGCTAAGTCCAGATTGTACCGCACTTAAGTCCACATTAGAGTGGTCAGATGGGAATATCGGTCGAGAACTTCTTTTTGAACCCGCAAGCGCCGGGCACTCTGCAATCCCGGATCCAGCAAATGGTGGCCGAGGGCATCCTGTCCGGAAGATTTCAAGTCGGAGACAAACTGCCGTCGTCGCGCAGGCTGGCCCGGCATCTGGGGGTCTCACGGATCACGGTGACGATGGCCTACACGGAAATGGTCGCCAACGACTACCTCAGCTCGCGCGGACGCTCGGGGTTCTATGTGTCCGACAATGCGCCGGTGCCGCCCAGATATACGCCGTTGGAACGGACCGCCGAAACCGTTGACTGGTCGCGCGCGATTGCACGGCGATATGCAGGTGGCGACCGTCTGAGCAAACCCAGCGACTGGCGCAACTACCGATACCCGTTCATTTACGGGCAGGCCGATCCCACGCTGTTTGATCACGCCAATTGGCGGCTTTGCGCAGTGCGGGCGCTCGGGCAAAAGGATTTTGCATCGTTGACGGCCGATTACGTCGACCAGGACGATCCGCTGCTGATCGAATTCATCGCCAGCCACACCCTGCCCCGTCGCGGTATCAATGCTCGGCCCGAAGAGATTTTGATCACGCTGGGGGCACAGAATGCGCTCTGGCTGGCCGCCCAGCTTCTTCTGAACCGCAAACGCACGGCCGCCATCGAGGATCCCTGCTATTTCTCATTGCGCGAACTGCTAGTCGGCATGTGCGGGACAATCATCCCGGTTCCGGTGGATCGCGATGGCTTGCCGCCCGATCAGATACCCGACAATGTCGACGTGATCTTTACCACTCCAAGCCACCAAAGCCCGACAACCGCAACCATGCCTGATGCACGGCGCCGACAGTTGCTGGACCGCGCCCGCGCCATCGACGCAATGATTGTCGAAGATGATTATGAATTTGAAATGTCCTATCTCGGCGCGCCTTCTCCAGCGTTGAAGTCGACGGACAAGGACGGCCGGGTCATTTATGTCGGCAGTTTTTCGAAATCCCTGTTTCCCGGACTGCGACTTGGCTACATCGTCGGCTCGGAAACATTCATCCGCGAAGCCCGCGCATTGCGGTCATTGATCCTTCGCCATCCTCCGGGACACATTCAGCGCACGGCCGCCTATTTCCTGTCGCTTGGCCACTACGATGCGCAGATCCGACGCACGTCATCGGCGATGAAACTGCGCCGCGAAGCCCTGCAGGACGCCATCGTCAGACATGGCTTGACGATTGCCGGAAAGGCCGCGTTTGGCGGATCGGCGCTTTGGATGCAGGCCCCGGACCATATCGACACCGCCGCGCTGTCGCGAAATCTGCAAGACGCGAGCGTCTATATCGAACCCGGCAAGTCGTTCTTTAGCGGCACAGGACGCCCGCGAAGTTTCTATCGCCTCGGGTATTCCTCTATCCCGACCGAACGGATCGAACCGGGCATCGAACGGATTGCGCAGGCGATTTCGGGAAATTGAGCAGGCGGCGGCGTTGGACTCACGGGGCGAATAAAACTGGCCCTAACGAGGCAGGTGGGCTTGAGCCTAAACCAAGTCCAAATTCGCCAGATCGTCTGCTGGCCCTGTCCACTACCCCCTCGGAGATTATCCAATGAAGATGACAACTGAAGAAGCTTTTGTGAAATGCCTCCAAAAGCACGGCATCGAACATGCATTTGGGATCATAGGCTCCTCAATGATGCCGATTTCTGACCTGTTCCCCAAAGCGGGGATCATGTTCTGGGACTGCGCCCATGAATGCAGCGGCGGCATGATCGCCGACGGATACACCCGCGCGACCGGCAAGATGTCGATGATGATCGCCCAGAACGGACCGGGCATCACCAACTTCGTGACCGCAGTGAAAACGGCCTACTGGAACCATACACCGCTTCTGCTGGTGACACCGCAGGCAGCCAACAAGACCATCGGTCAGGGCGGCTTTCAGGAAGTCGAGCAGATGAAACTGTTCGAAGACATGGTCGCCTATCAGGAAGAGGTCCGCGACCCGTCCCGCGTCGTCGAAGTTCTGACGCGTGTTATAAGCCAGGCCAAGCGTCTGAGCGCTCCGGCACAACTGAACATCCCGCGCGACATGTGGACTCAGGTGATCGACACCGAGATCGTCGAGCCGATCGAATTCGAACGCAGCTCGGGCGGCAATAATTCGGTCGCCGAAGCCGCAAACATCCTGTCGAATGCAAAGAACCCTGTTATCCTGAACGGCGCCGGCGTTGTCCTGTCCGAAGGCGGCATCGCGGCCAGTCAGGCGCTCGCCGAACGGTTGGATGCCGCTGTGTGCGTGGGTTACCAGCACAATGACGCATTCCCCGGCAGCCACCCGCTGTTTGCCGGTCCGCTGGGGTATAACGGGTCCAAGGCCGGCATGGAACTGATCCGGGATGCGGATGTGGTGCTGGCACTGGGCACCCGGCTGAACCCGTTCTCGACACTGCCGGGCTATGGGATCGAATACTGGCCCGCGCAGGCCAAGATCATCCAGGTCGATATCAACCCTGACCGGATCGGGCTGACCAAGAAGGTCAGTGTGGGCATCGTCGGCGATGCGGCCAAAGTCGCCGAAGGCATCCTGAACCAGCTCAGCGACACCGCAGGTGACGATGGACGTGACGCGCGCAAGTCCAAGATCGCGGAAACCAAGTCGCGCTGGGCACAGGAGCTTACGTCGCTGACCCACGAGCAGGACGATCCCGGCACCGACTGGAACGTGCGTGCGCGTGCGGCCAAGCCGGACTGGATGAGCCCCCGGATGGCGTGGCGCGCGATCCAGTCGGCGCTTCCGAAAGAGGCGATCATCAGCTCGGATATCGGCAACAACTGCGCAATCGGCAACGCCTATCCCAGTTTCGAAGCGGGCCGCAAATATCTTGCGCCCGGACTGTTTGGCCCCTGTGGTTACGGCCTGCCGGCGATCATCGGCGCCAAGATCGGCAATCCGGATACGCCGGTTGTGGGTTTTGCGGGTGACGGAGCCTTTGGCATCTCGGTCAACGAACTGACAGCGATCGGCCGTCCGGAATGGCCGGCGATCACGCAGATCGTGTTCCGCAACTACCAGTGGGGCGCGGAAAAGCGCAACTCGACCCTGTGGTTCGACGATAACTTTGTTGGCACCGAACTGGACGAACAGGTGTCCTATGCCGGCATCGCCAAGGCCTGTGGCCTGCAAGGTGTCCAGGCGCGGACCATGGATGAACTGACCGCTGCGCTGGACCAGGCGATCAAGGATCAGAAGGCCGGAAAAACCACTCTGATCGAGGCGATGATCAACCAGGAATTGGGCGATCCTTTCCGCCGCGACGCCATGAAGAAGCCTGTCGAAGTTGCTGGGATCAGTGCCGACGACATGCAGCCCCAGACGGCCTAAACTCAGGGACACGCCAGGCACATGACTCAGACACCACTTGATCTGCTGCGTTCATTGGGCCTGGCGACCCGTCCCGCCGTTTCCCTAAGCGAAGGCAGTGATCCCCGCGTTGTCGCGGGGACGCTTGCCGCACATGATGCGGGGATAGCCGATGCGATCCTTGTCGGTCCAGGCGATGAAGTACGGGCACAGCTGGCCAATCATGGCGCCGCCGAAGGTGATGGCATTACAGTTAATGATCCGGCGACGTCTGACCTGATCCCTGAATTTACCTCGGCATATCACGCATTGCGCCGCCACAAGGGCGTCACTGAAGAGGCCGCTCGACAGGCGGTCAGCACTCCGCTGGTCTACGCTGCCATGCTGGTCCGGCAAGGCCATGCCGCCGGAACTGTTGGCGGCGCGGTCAACACGACATCAGATGTGGTTCGGGCCGCCTTGCAGGTCATCGGCAAGGCACCGGATGCGGCGATGGTGTCCAGCTTTTTCCTGATGTACCCGCCTGAGCCCTCCTCGCCGGACACCCGCGCCATGCTGTATTCAGATTGCGGGCTGGTCATTGACCCCAATGCCGATGAACTGGCCGCCATCGCCGCTGCTTCAGCCAAGTCCTGTCGGGCCTTGTTGCGCAGCGAGCCCAGGCTCGCCTTTTTGTCGTTTTCCACCAAGGGCAGCGCCAAGCATGAAAAAGTCACCAAAGTGACCGAAGCGCTGGAAAAACTGCGCACAGATCACCCGGAAGTGGCGGCAGATGGTGAATTGCAGTTCGATGCCGCGTTTGTACCGGCGGTCGGATCCAGCAAAGCGCCAGGTTCCGACGTTGCTGGCAAGGCAAATGTAATGATTTTTCCCGACCTGAACGCAGGCAATATCGGGTACAAACTCACCCAGCGGCTGGGCGGTTATTCAGCCATCGGACCGGTTTTGCAGGGGCTGGCACACCCCGCCAACGATCTGTCGCGCGGATGTGTGACCGAAGATGTCACGCAAATGATCGCGGTCACGGTTTTGCAATCGGTGACGAATTGAATCCAGTGCCACCCCTCTCAGAACCGGTCAGAAATCATGTCCCGGCTTCAGCGCTGGCCGAAACAAGTTATGTTGCAGCTTCAATTGTTAAAGGAATAATGTTCCTGAATTAACGGGACGAGAGGAACGATAAGCCAGATGACACTCCAGCAACCACATATCGAAACGTCCCC
>JBCCHJ010000135.1:0-5071 GCA_039028795.1 Pseudomonadota bacterium | reverse complement strand
CGGGTTCACCGCAGCGTTTCCGATAACGATGTCGACCGGCCCCAGATCCGCGCGGGTCTTGGCGGCCAGGGCCTCCAGTTCCTCATGCTTTCCCGCATTGGCGGCGATGGCCACGGCCTCACCACCCGCGGCGCGGATTTCCTCTACCGCCGCTTCGCATTGGTCGATCTTGCGCGAAGACACCACCACGCGGGCGCCGTGCCGGGCCAGCCCCATGCACATGGCTTTGCCAATGCCCTTCGACCCGCCGGTGACCAAGGCCACCCGGCCGTTCAGGTCGAACATAGCGCCCAAGTCCATCAGTAGCCCCGGACCTGGCCCGCCACCGCGGCGCGACGGTCGTTCGAGCCTTCGAAGCTTTTCACCTCGTTCCGGGCGACGACATGGTGGTGCACTTCATCCGGGCCATCGGCCAAGCGCAGCGTGCGCTGCTTGTGATACATGGTCGCCAGCGGCGTCCATTGGGAAATCCCTGTGGCACCGTGCACCTGGATCGCCTCGTCAATGATCTGGCAGACCCGTTCCGGCACCATCGCCTTGACCATCGAGATCCAGATGCGCGCCTCTTTATTGCCCAGCACATCCATGGCACGGGCGGCCTTCAGCACCATCAGGCGCATCGCCTCGATATCGATCTTTGCGCGGGAGACCAGCTCCATATTTTTTCCTAGATCGATGATCCGTTTCCCGAAGGCTTCCCGTGAAATCCCGCGGTTGATCAGGAGGTCCAGCGCTTTTTCCGCCTGCCCGATCGAACGCATGCAGTGGTGGATGCGGCCCGGGCCCAGACGAAGCTGCGAAATTTCGAACCCGCGCCCTTCGCCCCAAAGCACGTTTTCCTTCGGCACCCGGACATTGTCGAACCGGATATGCATATGGCCGTGCGGCGCATCGGGGTCACCGAAGACCTGCATGCCTTCCAGAATCTCGACACCTGGCGTGTCCTTGGGCACCAGGATTTGGCTTTGCTGTTTGAAGGTCTCGGCCTCAGGCGACGTCTTTACCATGACGATCATGATCTTGCAGCGCGGGTCCCCAGCGCCAGAGGCATAGTATTTTTCGCCATTGATGACCCATTCGTCGCCATCCAATTTGGCTTCAGTTGAGATCTGCTTTGCATCAGAGGAGGGCTGCCACGGCTCGGTCATCACATAGGCTGACCGAATTTCCCCGGCCAAAAGCGGCTTCAGCCATTGTTCTTTCTGTTCGGGGGTACCGACGCGTTCCAGCACTTCCATGTTCCCGGTATCAGGCGCAGAGCAGTTCAGCGATTCCGGCGCCAGTGGGTTCTTGCCCAGCTCGGCCGCGATGTAGGCGTAGTCGAGGTTCGGCAGACCCTCGCCTGTTTCGGCATTCGGCAGGAAAAAGTTCCAAAGCCCGGCTTCCTTGGCCTTTTGCTTGGCACCGTCCAAAAGCTCCAACTGACCCGGGGCATAAGACCAGGCATCCGCGCGCCCCTCGCCCAGGCGGAAGTATTCCTCGGTGATCGGATCGACATTGTCCTGGATGTGCTTGATGACCGCCTCATACAAGGGCTTGGTCTTTTCGGACATCCTCAGATCATTCAGGGCGCTGTCGACTTCTTCCCGCATGGTATCCTCCTGCTCGCCGGATCGGCGTGATGTTTGCTGATGTCTTTTGTAAGGGCGGGAAGGAGGATTCGGCTAGAGAAGCGTTTGGTCGCGGCTGAACCATCACAGGTGAGCTGTTTGGCCCTTTGGGCCAATGCGAGAGCTCTGCTCTCGCGCTCTCGAGATACTTCTGGCCAGATGAAGAAGGATTTTAGCTAGCAGTTCCTCCACTCAGGCTTCCGCTTTTCGACAAACGCATTGACGCCTTCGGAAAAGTCGAAGGTCTTGCGAAGCTCATCCAGAACGGGGCGGGAGAAGTGCAGGCTCTCCAGCGTTTGTTCCTGTTCGTCCATCAGTTCCAGCACCTTCATGGTGGCCTTGACCGACGAGGGGGAGTTCACCGTGATCTCTGCCGCCTTGGCCATCGCGGCCTCCATGACCTCGACCTGGGGAACGACCGCATTGGCGATACCCAGGGTTACGGCCTCTTCCGCGCCAACGCGCCGGCCGGTCAACAGCATCTCCATGGCGGCCTTGCGCCCTATTTGACGGGATAGGCGCTGGATGCCGCCGGCACCGGCGATGAAGCCTACCTTCACCTCTGGCAGGGCAAAGGTCGCGGTGTCGGCGGCGATGATGATGTCACAGGCCAGCGCGGTTTCCATGCCGCCGCCCATGGCGAACCCGTTGACGGCGGCAATAATGGGCTTGGTCCGGTTCAGTCGGTTGGCCAGGCCGGCAAAGCCGGTTTCGGGCGGCTTCATAGTCCCGCCCTGGGCCGTGTATTTCAGATCATTCCCGGCGGTGAAGGCCTTGTCCCCAGCACCGGTGCAGACCGCGACCCATAGTTCCTGATCCGACTCGAACGCATCCCAGACCTGCGACAGCTCATGGTGCATCGGGGCATGCATGGCGTTGTAGACCTCAGGCCGGTTGAAGGCGACCTTCAGAACGCGGCCCTCGGTTTCAGTGGTGACGAATTCATAGGCCATGGGTCCCTCCCGCGCGTTTTCAGTTTTCCCATACCAGCCCGCATAGACCCGGTCAGGTCAAGGGGTCTGACCAGTTATCAAGTACAGGCTGGACGCGCCTGGACCGCTGTGCTTCGTTTTCCCCAACATAAGATGAGAGATCAGATGTCCGCAGAAGACGCCCCCGAACTGATCGACCCGCTGGATCAGCACCACATTGATCCCCGCACCTTGGCGCGGTGGTTAGCGGACCATGTGCCAGGCACGGATGGCCTGAAAGTGCAGCAGTTCCAAGGGGGCATGTCTAACCCGACCTATCTGCTGACCACAGGGGACGGCAACCGGTATGTTCTGCGCAAGAAACCGCCTGGGAAGCTGCTACCCAAGGCGCATCAAATTGATCGCGAGCATAAGGTTATGGCCGCGCTGGCGGCTACGGATGTTCCGGTTCCCCGGATGATCGCCCTGTGTGAAGACGCGAGCGTGATCGGCGCCGAGTTCTTTGTCATGAGCCATGTCCCCGGCCGGATCATCACCCACGCGGCGATGCCGACGGTCGCGCATGCGGATCGCCGGGCGCTGACCTTTTCCCTGGTCGATACCCTGGCTGCCCTGCACAAGGTGGACAGGATTGAGGTTGGGCTGGAACGGTTTGGGCGACCTGACGGCTACATCACCCGGCAAACCACCATCTGGGCGAAGCAGTACGAGGCCGCGAAGGCCGCGCTTCCTCCGTTCGACTATACTAAGTTCGATTGGCTGCGCGATTGGGTGATAGAGCGGGCGGGCGAGGCGGAAGAAACCTCGATCGTGCATGGCGATTTCCGGCCCGGCAACTGCATCACTCATCCGACCGAGCCACGGGTGGCCGCCGTGCTGGACTGGGAACTCAGCACCATCGGTCATCCCCTGTCGGATCTGGCCTACTACTGCCTGCCTTACTACCAGCCTTTTGGCGATGGCACAGGACCCGCCGGGTTGCAGGGGCTGGACCTGGCAGCGGAGGGCCTGCCGGACGAAGAGGGCGTGCTGCAAAGATATTGCGATCAAACCGGCAGATCCGGCTTGGCAAACTGGCCGCTGTTCATGGCGTTTTCGTTCTTTCGCATCGCCGCGATCATCCAAGGCGTGGCAGCGCGGGCAGCACAAGGCAACGTGTCCAGCGCCAGCGCTGACGCGGACCGGGACCTGGCCCGTGCAGGCGTGATGGCAGAGATCGGGGAAGGGATCGCGCGCGGCGCGGATCTTGGCCGGTAGCCTGCCGAGCTCCTACGTTCGCCGGATCCGTTAGAAAACCTCTGACAACGTAGGCTGTTCCGGCCTTCCGGCCCATCAGCGGAGGATTAGAAATTGTCGGTCTGCGGCACAGAGCGCTTCAGCTAAACAACCCGCCATCGGGAAAGAGCCTCTTACCGAACAGGATGGGATGTGAGATATGGAAAACGATAAACCAACAGGCGTCGGCACAATACGAAGCCTGGACTACGTCTTTTTGCTTTGTGACGATGTCGACAAGATGAAGGACTTCTATCTGGGGCTGTTTCAGTTCCAGGTCGAAGAAGAAACACCAGGACGCATGGTTGAATTCCGCCTTGGGACACTTTTTCTTGGGCTTCGAGCACGCGGACGCCGTTATGATGGCCCTTCGAACCAGGAGGCGTCAGCCTCGGTTCAACTCAGCTTCCGGGTTCCGCCGGCGGACGTGGACATTGCATTCGAGACACTGAAGGCCAGGAATATCGACGTCATCGAGGGGCCGACTAACCAGGATTGGCCGCACCGCACATTGTATTTCAGAGACCCTGAGAACAACGTGCTCGAAATCTTCGCGGACATCCATCTGTGCGATATGGCCCCGTCCCCGTCAGGTGTTCATTTGCTGGCGACGGATTAGGCGGCCATCGGCCTTGCAGACCGGCATTTCCCGCCGGGTTCGCATGTACGGTCTGCGGCCGATGCCGCATGATAATCCGGTCTTGACCTAAACCTTGCTTGAGCCTTTAGGACTGCATTCAACGCAGGCGTCACATTGAACAGGGAGGACAGGTCATGAACTTCACAAAGGCCGGGATTATTCTGAACACGGAAAACTACGAGGACTGCGTCCATTTCTATGGCGGAACTCTGGGATTGCCGCTGTTGCATCAGATAGATCGGCCTGGTGAAAAGCTCACGACCTATGCGCTGGGCGAAACCTATCTGATGATCGAGACAGAGGGTACCTCCTGCACTGGCACCAAGCCGGTCGACATATGCCCCGCAAAATTCCGGTTCAACGTCCCCGATGTCGAAGCGACGAGCGATGCACTGCGGCGCAAGGGCGTCGACATTGAGGTGAACCATTATTCCTGGGGCGTGACGGCCGAGTTCAGCGATCCCGATGGGAATCGCTGTGCACTTCGGTCTGACGAAGGTTTCGGTTTTTGATGTGCGCAAATTTGCTGCGCTGAACCGACAGTCGCGACGTCGCTGACCTGTCTTCAAATGAAAGAGCCCGCCACTGAGGCGGGCTCGATCAATCTTGTTTCG
>JBCCHJ010000134.1:0-5096 GCA_039028795.1 Pseudomonadota bacterium | reverse complement strand
GGCTTCCTATGAAAAAACTCGGCATAGTCGCATTGCTGGCATCCGGTGCGGTGATATTGACATCGTGCGATGGTTTTCGCGGAGCGTCCCAGTACACGAAAAGGGTGGCATTTGATGCTGCCTTCGAGCAGCGCGCGCTGGTCGAAGAAGAGGTCGATCCGAACCGGGTTTTGACCATGTACGTCTTCCGGAAGGGCAGCGGTGCGCAGCGAAATGGCTACGCAGTTCGCTTCAACGCTGGCGCTGACTGACGCAAACAGGAGGAGTTGACCATCGGTTCGCCGGCGCTATTTTGCTTCGCGACGCGTCGGGGGGCGACGGTCACTCCATCGATCTATCCAAGGTTCCGGGAAGGACCGTTGCGATGAGCGGCGATTCTGAAAAGCGCAGTACAATTTTCTCGAAAGTGCGGTTCGCCGTGCTGGTCGTGCTTTTCAGTGGCTCCCTGACTGCATTTGGTGCGCTTGCGTACAATCGAATTTACATCTCCGCTTACGGTGACAATCCGGCTGCCTTGGCATTCGTGGATAAAGCGCGCCCCAAATCGCTATCTGCCGACGATCTGACGTCATTCCGATATGACGACCAAGCCTATACCGAAGAAGTTGCCAATCTGGACTGGCGCCTGTCGCTCATGTTTGAAGAGGGTGACGGGCTTTTGGAACGACGCTTCCAGAAATCAGTTCCGGCGACTATCGGTGCGAACAATGACGGTCTGGGTCCAATCTTCAACGCTGACAGTTGCGAAAGCTGCCATCAGGCCAACGGGCGTACTTTGCCGGTGCCGGGGCAAGGTTATCTTGTTAGGCTGAGTGTGCCTGGCACAGATGAACATGGCGGCCCGAAACCGCACCCGGTCTACGGTGGGCAGTTCGGTGACCTTTCGATTGAAGAGATTCCCAGCGAAGGCTTCGTCGTCACCCAGTACGAGGAGATTCCCGGGAAGTATGGCGACGGTACGCCGTTCTCGTTGCGTAAACCGACGATCGTCCTGAAGGATCTCGGCTATGGTGACATTGGCTTCGATACGAGGATGTCGGCGCGAGCGCCATTGTCGCTATACGGTCTTGGCCTGCTCGAGGCGATAGATGATGAAACCTTGCTGGCCTGGGCGGACCCGGATGACGAGGACGGCGACGGCATCTCTGGCAAAGTCAACATGGTCTGGGATGCAGAATTCAACAAGAAGTCAATTGGCCGTTTCGGCTGGAAAGCCGAGCAGCCCAGCCTCATCACTCAATCAGCTGATGCAGCAGCCAACGATATGGGCGTGACCACCGCATTGTTGCCTCGCCAGACCTGCACTGATGCGCAACCGGCCTGCCAGGCGGCGCTTCATGGCGACTCGCATGGAGAAAACGAACTGGATGAACTGTCCCTGAAACAGGTTGCCGCCTACATGCAGTTCCTCGCCGTTCCGGCGCGTGGGCATCTTGACCATCCTGATGTTCTGCGCGGCGAAGTGCTGTTCAAGGTCATCGGTTGTGCCAGTTGTCACAAGCCAGAAGCCGGGACCGGCGAGACCCACGAATACCGTAGGCTCCGCGGTAAGAAGATTCAGGCGTTCACCGACCTTCTGCTGCACGATATGGGAGAGGGGCTGACAGACAACCGCCCAAGTTTCGACGCCGAGGGCCGCGAATGGCGGACACCGCCGCTTTGGGGGCTTGGCTTGCTGGAAACCGTGAATGGCCACACGAACCTGCTGCACGATGGTCGAGCGCGCGACTTTGCCGAAGCCATCCTTTGGCACGGCGGCGAGGCGGAAGCGTCGAAAGAAGCATTCCGAACCATGCCAGTTGAAGATCGCGACGCGATCGTAAAGTTCCTGAAATCACTTTGATCCGATGAACCGCGAAGAGGCGCTAGAGCATGCCGGCACAGCTTGGCGCGGTGTAAAGCACGGTGCCAATCGACTGGCCGATGCAACAGCCAAGGGCGCACGGCAGTTGCGTGACCATGGCGGGCCGGTGCTGCGCCGAGCCTGGAATGGCGCATCCAATCTGCTGGATCGTGATCTGACAAAAGGCCGATATGCAGGCGCGGAAGATGAAGCTGAAGCTCAATCCAAAATAGCTGCAGCGCCAGAGTTCAAGCTGCCTCCTTTGGAGATGCCGAGAGAAGACTTGATGCCGGCTCTTGAAGGGTTGGCATCGGTCGTCCGTGGACAGCAGCGAAACATTCGATTGTCGCTAGGTTGCTACCTGGCCGGCGGACACCTGTTGCTGGATGGCCCACCTGGTTTGGGCAAAACAACATTGGCCCGCGCCCTTTCCGGCGTGACCGGCCGGGACATGCGGCGCGTACAGTTTACCGCCGATTTGATGCCCGGCGATCTTCTTGGCGTGCCGATCCACGATGCCGCACTTGCGAAATTTGTGCTGCATCGCGGCCCCATATTCAGCGACATAGTGTTGGCCGACGAGATCAATCGGGCACCGCCACGCGTGCAAAGTGCGCTGTTGGAGGCGATGGAGGAGGGCCACGTCTCGATCGATGGTGAAACGCATCCGCTGCCGGACGAGTTCTTTGTTGTGGCGACGCAAAATCCGCTGGGACAGATCGGAGCATTCCCGCTACCGGAAAGCCAGTTGGATCGTTTCATGATGCGCCTGAATTTCACGCATCCGGGTCGCGACCAAGAGCGCACGCTGCTGGAAAGCGGTGACACACGGGGGACGGCAGAAAGCCTGCCAAATTCATTGCCTGGTGCGCCAAGCCGGGACGATGAAGTTTTCAACCAGATCAGCGTCAATGACCGGGTCATGCACTACCTTCAGGACCTGATCGAAGCATCCCGCGATCCGGCACGTTTTCGCGCCGGTCTTTCGGTACGGGCGGGCCTTGCAGTGCTGAAGGCTGCAAAGGTCTGGGCGTGGATGCATCGTCGCACGTGGGTCGAGCCGGATGACATCCAGGCGGTTTTCGGATCTGTCGCAGAACACCGCCTCGTTTCCGTCGACGGGCAGTCAGGCAATCGCGGCCTAGCCGATCAGATCCTCGCAACCGTTAGTCTGATCTGACAAATCATGCCACCGATCAAACGGCACATCACGGCACGGGGCGGTATCCTTCTATTGTTGAGCATGGGCCTGTTTCTGATGGGCGCGCACTTCAGCAATAATCTGATTTTCCTGATCAGCTTTCTGATGATCGCGCTGATCGTTGCGGCGGCGATTACCCAATGGCGGGGATTGAAGGACGTTTCGGTTCGTCTCGTGCCCCCAGAAATGGCATCAGTCGGCACATCCCTTCGGTTGGTTTTCCAAATTGATGGACTAAAGAGCAGGCGGCTCGATGCGGCGGTTGTTTCGGGACAGGTTAAAGCGTCGCCGATCGATGAAGAGGCGAACAGTCTAATCGCAGAGATTGATACCAGCCAGCGAATGGTGATGCATCTCGAGAAGCCAAGACTCTTGTCGACCGATCAGTTTGGGCTGTTTCGCGCCGAACGCCTATTGTCATCCGACGAGTGCCCGATCCCTCTCGAGCTGACGATCTATCCTTCGCCTGACTGGGCCCAGCCGGCTTCGCCCGGGCAGTCGACCACTCCGGCTGGTCTGTGTTTTGCCCGCGGCGAGATTGCCGGGTTGAGGCCCTATCGCGTAGGAGACAATCCAGCGGATATCTCGTGGCGGGCCACGGCGCGTCATAAGGAACTGATCGTACGCGAATTTGATGTCCGTGACCGCGACAACGCCCATCTCTATGATTGGGCTGACGTGGCAAGCAAGGGCGTCGAGCCTGCCCTTTCCAGCCTTTCGGCGGCGGTGTTGTCATCGATCCGTGACGGTGTGCCAACGGGTTTGAACCTGCCAGGCGAGAAAATCTCGGTTGGTGAAGGGCCGGCGCAGTCCAAACGGCTACTGCGTGCATTAGCAGCATTTCCGGCTGACTGATGCAAATCAGCCAAGGAAACGTGCGCTGGCTCGCGGCAGCTTTGGGTTATCCGACCCTGCTGCACTTGGCACATCTTCCTTGGATCTCTGTGTTCGTCCTAACCGTGTCGGTCTTGGCTGCCTATCTGCTTGCCACACGGCTGCATGGCCGTACGAAACTGTCAGCATCCACAGTCGCGGCGCTTGCATTGGCTGGTCTTCTTTTGACTCAGCTTTCCTGGCGCAGCGGTGAGGCCATTCTGACGCTGATTGCGATGGTTGGATGGTTGAAACTTGCCGAGCTTCGTTCGTCACGCGATGGCGTTCTGGTGTGGGTGACAGCCCTCTGGTCGCTGGGGATGGTGCCGCTTTGGGTATCGCCCGGGGCGGCCTTGATATTGGTGCCGCCGGGACTGATGCTCCAACTCGTAGCGTTGGCAACTTTGAGCGCGAAAAAGCTCTTCATTGGGCGGATTACACGCACGCTGATACTGGCGCTGCCAATTACGGCCGCACTGTTCGTTTTCACACCGCGGATCACCGGTGATCTGGGCGTCCTAAGCTTTGCCCTTGGCATTCCTTTGATCATCGAGACGCAGGCCGAAAAGCAGCGTGATCCGATGCGTGATGGTCTGGCCATGGGCGACCTGGCGGACCGGGCGCAAAACGATATGCGGGTCCTCGTCGCGACCTTCTTTGGCGGGTCCGGTAAGTTCTATAATGGTCCTCCACCGCTGGGCGATCTTTACTGGCGCGGGCCTGTTCTCTGGACTTACGAGAACGGTGAGTGGCGCGGACGCGACGGGTGGCATACGCGAACCGCGCGAATGCGGGGCAAGATCACGCACAAAACGCTGGATCGTGAACTCAGGGAAACCGGTAAGATCGCGGTCTATGACGTGACACTGTTTCCGCACCGAGGCTATTGGCTCTACTCAATGGACTTCCCGGCAGCCGTTCCGCCTTCCAGCTTCATCACCCGTGATTACCAGTTGCAGAACCTCAACCCGGTGCGCGAGTTGCTGAAATACCCGATGATGTCTTACGTCGATTACAGGGCTGGCCAGGAACTGGACGCCGAGACAAGGGCGCTGGCCCTACAGCTTCCGATCGCAGATAACCCGCGCACCCTAGCCCATGGCAGGGCGCTTCGGACCGAACACGCCGATCCCGTCGCTATTGCGAAGGCGGGCATCGCGTGGTTCTCGGAAAACTACG
>JBCCHJ010000133.1:0-5332 GCA_039028795.1 Pseudomonadota bacterium | reverse complement strand
GTCCGACAGACCCAGCTGTCGATACATCAGAAAGATCGGGATCGCGACCGCAATGGGCGGCATCATCCGCGTTGAAAGGATGAAGAATAGCAAATCATCCGCCAGCGGAATTTTGAACCGCGAGAATGCATAGGCCGCGAGAGTGCCCAGAAAGATCGACAGGAAAGTCGAACCAAACCCGATAATCACCGAGTTGAGGAACCGCTCGCCGAATTTCGAGGGGCCGACGATGACCATATCGTATTTGCGTACGATTTCATCGCGCCAGTTCCGCGGCGGGTTATTGGCCAGAAATTCATCTGTTTGCCGTGTGCGTGTCGTGAAGAGGTTGACATACCCTTCGAGCGTCGGTTCGAAACAGGCGGCGGCGTCGCAACCGACCAGATATTTTGGAGGATAACTGATGGCGTCTGACGGGCTCTTGAAGCCGGTGATGCCGATCCAGACAAGCGGGACCATGGTTATCAGCGCGTAGAGGATGACGAGTGTACCCGCAAACCACTTGGTGCGTCCGGTTGGTTCCGTGACGGAGAAGCTGCTCATCGGCGTGGCCTTTCAGCGCAAGGGACTTCGCCTGCCCCGTAGCGGAGGTTCAGACGCTGCCCGGCTGGTACCGGGCGGGTCGGTTGGACAACGCCACTCATCGCTCTTTCACCTTGTTCAATGCTTTGACGTAGATCGAGGCAAGCCCGAAAACTGTCACAAAAAGGATGATCGCATAGGCCGAGGCATAGCCCGTCCGCCATTTCTCAAACGCCTCCCGCTTGAGATTGATCGATGTCAGCTCTGTCGTGGAGCCTGGACCGCCCCCGGTCAGTTGCACAACGAGGTCAAACATCTTGAAGTTCTCGATCCCGCGAAAGAGCACCGCCAACATCAGGAACGGCAAGACCATAGGCACCGTGATCGTCCAGAATTGTCGCCACTTTGAAGCGCGGTCGATTTCTGCGGCCTCGTAGATGTAGTCAGGGATACTTCGCAGCCCCGCGAGGCAGATCAGCATCACAAAGGGCGTCCACATCCAGGTGTCAACAATCACAATGGACCAGGGCGCAAGATTCACCTGTCCCAGCATCTCGAAGCTGGACGGATCACGGCCGGTGAAAAATCCGACGATATAGTTGAACAGGCCGATTTGCGGTTGATAGAGAAATTTCCAGAAATTCCCGACAACAGCGGGTGACAGCATCATGGGCAGCACGATGATCGTGGTCCACAGATCGTTGCCCTTGAACTTTTTGTTGATCAGGTATGCCAGCGTAAAGCCGATCAGCACCTGGAGGACAATCGTCCAGATCAGGAAATGCGCAGTCGCCTGCATGTTCAGCCAGATGTCGCTGTCGGTCAGGATTCGCTCGTAGTTGCGCAGTCCGATATTCTTCACTTCCCGGCCAATGCGATTGGCTTTGTAGTTCGTAAAGCTCAACTGGATCGTCCAGATCAGCGGGAAAATGTTGATCGCCAAGAGCAGGAAGATCGTAGGGCCTACGAAGATCCACGCGATGGCGCGGTCGCTGAGGCCCCTGATCTTACGCGCAACCCTTGTTGGGGTGGCTTGCGCAGCGCGATCTAAAGGAGTGTCGGACATGGACGCAGCTTTCCTGCGGCGAGGCGGAAGTGTTTCCGCCCCACCGGTGGGGAGATGTCAGGCGGGATTCCTCCCGCCAAACGTTAGGTTTACAGCTTGCCTTCGTCTTCGAAGACTTCGGTCCAATCTTCAATCAGCTTGTCGAGCGCTTCCTGAGCGGTGCCCTGATCGGCAACCACATAGTCGTGGATGCGTTTTTGCATCGCCAGCAGCAGTTCGGCATAAGCGGGCTCTTGCCAGAAGTCCTGTACGCCTGCCATGGCTTCGAGGAAATCACCGGCAAAAGGCTGGCTGTCTACGAAACCGGGATCCTCCAGCACCGAGTTATGCGCCGAATAACCGCCCAGTTCCCACCACTTGGCCTGAACCTCGGGCTGCGAGAACCATTTGATGTATTCCAGCGCCGCGTCCTTTTTGTCGGAATAATTGACGACCGAAATCCCCTGCCCGCCCAGCGTCGAGCCAGCCTGGTTCTGTGGCGGGTTCACGAAAAAGTCGATCTTGTCGCCGCCAGTATTCGGATCCGCATAAAGACCGGGGAAGAACGCAAACCAGTTCATCGCCATGGCGACCTGACCGGATTTGAAGGCGTCCAGGCTCTCACCCATATAAGAGTTGGTGTAACCCGGCGGTGTCGCGGTCTTGTAGAACTCTTTGTAGAATTCCAGCGCTTCAACCGCCTCTGGCGAATTCACCGCCCCTTCCATATCATAGGACCCGGGTGTGTTCTCGTATTTGAAACCCCAAGGATACAGTGCGCCGGTTACACCCATCGTGATTCCTTCGGACCCGCGCTCGGTAAAGATCGCGGCGCCATAGACGGTTTTTCCGTCGATTTCGCGGCCCTGGAAGAACTGCGCGATCTGCAACAATTCCTTCTGGGACTTCGGCTCACCCAGATCCTGACCGGTGGCCTCTTTGTAGGCCGCCTGAATTTCGGGGTTTTCGAACCAGTCCTTGCGGTAGAACCAGCCATTTGCGTCACCCATCGCTGGCAGCGCATAATAGTTCGGGGTGCCTTTGGGCCATGTCGAATAGGCATAGACGGTCGCCGGGGCGAAATCATCCATGCTGATGCCTTCCGCATCGAAGAAATCGTTCAGCTTAACGTAATGGCCGTTCTCGGCGCCGCCACCGATCCATTGGCTGTCACCGATCAGCAGATCGCAAAGCTTGCCGCCTGAATTCAACTCGTTGAGCATGCGGTCCGCAAAGTTCGGCCACGGAATGAACTCGAAGCTCATGTTGTGACCAGATTGCGCTTCAAATTCCTTGCTGAGCTCGACAAGCGCGTTCGCCGGGTCCCAGGCGGCCCAGCAGAGGGTTAGATCCTCGGCCTGTGCGGTATTGGCAAGTGATGCCGCAGCAATGGCTAGAGCGCTGACAGACGCCAATTTCAGATTGTTCATTAGGTTTCCTCCCAGAATTGATCCGGCACGCAGGACTTCGGCCGAATCGTCGATCAGACATGGAAAACGCTAAATGAGGTACGCACCTCAAGTCTACTGAAAAATGAGGTGCGTACCTCAAAGATTGCTAACTGTTTAAGAGTTAGACATTTTTTACCGAAACTGGCCAGGTTTGCTGGGAAGAAACGCCCAATGTCTCAGCCGTTGGGGAAGAGGTTGATGCTGTTGATCGAATTCCGGTCCGCCTCCAATTCTGGCGAATTGGGTATCGGTGCTGCCCCATGTAATCGTTTGGGCCACCTTCTGTTCGAAAATCCGCCGAAATTTCCAACCCAATGCTCCTTGCCGTGGGCGCGGGTTGCAAAACACCATGGAGTCTTTCCAATATCGCCAGTTCAGAAATGCCCGGCCACTGCCCGGCGAGATCAACAATTGTTGCGACCCCGCCGAGCGCTGGAAACCGTTCAAGGTTGCCTTGCAAGCCTCAAGACAACAAACTTCGGATCGTATCTATCTCATCACTGAAATGGTCCCTGAACTCGCTCGGCAGATCACTGATTTTGTCAATCGTGCTTTCGATCTGATCCTGCTTGTTTTCGATGTAGTCATCGGGATCATCCACGATCTCAAGTATCTCATCGATGATGGTCATCGGCACCGGACTAACAAGATGCGCAATATCACTGATGAACTCATAAACTCCTGGATAGGCAGTCAGTTCGATAGACACCGAAGAGCCAGAGGCGGACAGTTCGATCTCAATCATTGGATTATACTCTTTGATCGTCTTGGATATCTTTCCTTCCAGGATCGAGCCAGATCCGCCACCCAAGATAGCAGACAGCTTCCCTGAGAGCGTGTATTTTGCCGGAAGGTCGAAGACCACGTTCAAAGTCGGTTGCCTGCCACCGGCCTTGATGATTTCTGCCGCGTTCTCAAGAACACTGCGATCAAAATCGACGGTCAGTGTTTCAATCGTGCGGGCGAATTTCAATCCGTATTCGGCTCCGATTCCAAGCCAAGCTTTTGGTGAGGCCACGCCGAGCCCCACCATGACAGAACCGCTTGCGGCAAGCACACTTTTGATTTCGAGCGTATTGCCTTTCATGCGCCCTTCGAGTGCCCCGGAAATTTCGACTTTGCCCCCGGCGATCAACCCGTCGGCACCGCCCTTCAGGCCCGCCTCGGCGATGGCTTTCTTAAGGTCGATACCCGCGAACTTGCCATCCTTGTCGAAAACCGCAGTGATCGACCCAAACAGGTCATTTCCAATCTCAATTTCGACATCGGCGAGCAGCGGATCACCTTCGTCTTCCTCGTCGTCTTCAGGGGCCTCCCGTTCGATAATGAGTTCGACATCATGGACTGTGCCGTCTTCCGGAGCATCCTCGTCGATCACCTCGGTATTGGACTCTGCGTCGTCCATAAGCGCCTTGATTTCGTACCGGCCTGGTCCCTGGACCTCATGACTGGCAAAACCGGATGAATCCGTGAAACCAGTGAGCCCGATGGGTCCGTCGAAATCAACACCGGCTCCGGCTATTGGATTGCCGTCCTGATCTTTCACGACCGCATTGATGAGCCATCTGACTCGTGTCACCGGATCGGGTTCTTCGCCGCCGGTAAGATCGATCGTCAGCTCAACGGAATGAACCGAACCATCTTCAGGAGATGACACGTCAATGACCTGCGTGTCTGACTCGGCATTATCGAAGATAGCCTTCATGGCATAGCGGCCCGGACCCCGTACCTGGTGCGAGACCTGTCCTGAGGCATCGGTGATACCGTTGAAACCCACAGGCCCGTCAAATCCGACGCCGGCCATGGCAACGGGGTTGCCTTCGGTGTCCTTGACGGTTGCCTCGATGATCCAGTCGACATCCGTCTCGGGTGGCGGCCTGTCACCGCCGCTGAGGTCAATCTTCAGAACGACGTCGCGGGCTTCGCCATCCTCCGGCTCGCTTTCCTCGACAACAATCTTGCGTGACTGTTTGCCCTCGAAACTGGCTGTCAACTCATAGCGTCCCGGACCCTGGATTTCATGGGACACGCGCCCCGATCCGTCGGTGACGCCGTTGAACCCGACCGGACCGTCGAATTCGACACCGGCATTTTCAAGCGGCGTGCCATCCTGATCATGAACAAGCGCCGCGATGACCCAGGTTGCATCGGTTTCAGGCGTGTCGCCACCGCTGAGATCAATCTTCAGAACAACGTCGTGCGCTTCGCCATCCTCCGGCTCGCTTTCCTCGACAACGATCTTGCGTGTCTGCTTGCCCTCGAAACTGGCTGTCAACTCATAGCGTCCCGGACCCTGGATTTCATGGGACACGCG
>JBCCHJ010000132.1:0-5873 GCA_039028795.1 Pseudomonadota bacterium | reverse complement strand
TGCTTTGCCGCGGGCGTCGTTAGGGCTCGCTGCCAGTGATGACTTCAACCCCGGCGGGCGCTTCGAAGGAAAAAAGCGTTGACTCGAGTTCTTCACCGGTCTCGACCAGCTCCGCGATTCCGCCGGGGGCCCTCAGCACCACAAGGATAAAGGTCAACGCCATAAGAAGTTCCCAATAGGGGAAGCTGTCGCGCAATTCGGCAGCAGCCCAGCCGATGATGACCGCGCCGATCAGCGGGCCCAGCACGTGAAAGCGCCCCCCTACGGCGGCCAGAATGACCAGTTCGGCAGAGAGCGCAAATCCAGTGGATGTAGGCGTCACGATCCCCTGATGCGAGGCAAAAAGCCCGCCCGCCAGAGCGGCCAGAACAGCAGAAAAGGCAAAGACCGCCGCTTTGATCAGATGTGTCGGAAAGCCTAGCAGTTGCAGGCGCGGCTCATTGTCGGCGACCGCGCGCGCGATCAGGTTGACCGGCAAGCGGTTCAGGATCAGGAGTAGCAGAGTGACAACAACCGTGGCCGCGACGATCGCATAGTAGTACCCGCCAAACGGGTCGAGCTGCCCGAGGCTTGAAAAGCCGCTTATCCCGTTGAACCCGCCCGTGAGGGTCGTTGCCGTGCCCGCGATCTGCTCGGCGATCATCACCAAAGCCAGCGTGATGAGCGAAAAATACGGTCCACTTTCATTGCGGCCCCGAAAAATCAGCGCAGCCAATCCAAAGGCAAAACCGGCGATCACGATCAACGCCAGGGCGGCAAGAATAAGGTCCAAAGCAAGGCCGTTCCCGGCACGCAGTGTCATCGCGGTGACATATGCTGCTACGCCAAAGAACAGCGCCTGGCCCAGCGGCAGTACCCCCGTTTTACCCCAGAGAAACCCTATCCCCTGGGCGGCGATCCCGTAGATCAGATAGAGCCCGATCTGGTAGGCCGTGAAATCTCCGAACACCTCAGGGATCAGCAATAGAACCGCCAGCAGCAGGCTAACGGGAAGCAGGACGGATGCCATCGGGTTTCAGCCACAGGAAGAGAATGGAAAGGGTCAGGACAGCCAGATAGCCATAGGTCTGGCTGGCGACAGCCCCGAGGACGGATTGCGTTCCGGCGATGATGCTGGCCCCGATCCCCAGCCCTTGCAGGCTGCCAAGACCGCCCACAACAAGTGCAAAGAAGGATCGTATCAGGTAATCAAGGCCCATCATTGGTTCAATTCGGATCGTTGGAGCAAGGATCAGTCCGGCCAACCCAGCCGTGCAGCAACCGAAGACAAAGGCCCCTGTGGACAGGCGGTCAGTATTGATGCCAACGGCCTCGGCCAGTTCGGGGTTGCCGACCATTGCCTTTATGCGGGTGGCAACCTTGGACCTGGCGTTCCACCAGTACAATGCCACGAAACTCACCGCGATGCCGAGGATCACCGCGATACGATAGGCGGGATAGTCAGCGCCAAGAAAGCTGACCGTACCGCTGATCGGTGGACTGACGGATTGATAGCCGCGCCCGAAGATCAGCTCTACAATCTCGCGCAAAAGAATGGCGATACCCCAGGTGGCCAATAGGCTGTCGAACATCCGGCCATAGAGGTGGCGAATGATCGTGCGTTCCAGAAAGAAAGCACCCAGAGCGACGGTGAGCAAACACACCGGTACTTGCAGCCAACCGGGCAACCCCAAAGACGATGTCATGACCGGGGCATAGGCCCCGATCATCACAAATTCCCCATGTGCCATGTTCATGATCCTGAGTTTGCCAAACACGATGGCTAGCCCGAGCGCGACCAACGCCAGGGTGCTGATCTGCCAGACCAGGTTGAGGATCAGAACAGACGACATGGGCGGGAGATCAGTTTTCGCAGGCTTCAGAGGATGCCACGCTGTCAAACGAAGCGACAACATTAAAAGCGCCACCGCTGCCATCTGCCAGATAGATATTCTGGGCCATATGACGGCCTGTCAGGGTGTTTTCCCCACGCGGGCTAGTCCAGGTGGTGCCTTCAGCGGCAGCGTCCATCGCAGCCACGTCCAGACTTCCAGCTTTGTTTGCAAGAGCCGCCAGCAACAACAGACCTTCATAGGCCGACTGCCCCAGTGAATTCAGTGCGGCCGCATCATCCCCGAACATGGCCGCATAATCGGTTGCAAAGCTGGCAGCAGCGTCGCCTTCAATAGTGCCGAAATATCCGGATGAAGAATAAAGCCGGTCGGCATTGTCCGCGCCGATTCCTGCGAGAGTGTTCTCTTCAATCAAGGTTCCCAGGCGGATCGCCTGTTCATTCAGACCGAAGCCCGCAAAGCTGATGTTGAACCCGACCGATGCTCCGCCTACCAATGTGACCAGAACTGCATCAGCGCCACTTTCCTTGATACGTTGCAGTGAGCTGTCAAATTCGCTGACCGTGAAGGGTATATATTCCTCGCCCACGACTTCGCCGCCTGCATCCGCGATATAGCCTTTGGCGAGCGTATTGGTGTCGCGCGGCCAGTTATAATCGTTCCCAATCAGATACCATTTGGAGACACCTTCAGCTTCGGCCAGATGCGGGATCACCGGGGCAAGCTGCTGGCTGGGAGTTTCGCCAGTAATATAAAGCCCGTTCGCACAGGAGTTGCCCTCATAAACCGGTGTATAGACGTAAGGCACCTGCCCGTCGAAGCGCCCGATCAATGCTTCGCGCACGGCTGAATCGTGCATCCCGACAAAGGCTTGAACGCCCTCACCCTTCCACAGGCGCAACGCGGCCTGTGCAGCTTCCGCCGGGGGCACACCCACATCAGCAAAAACAAGTTCGATCTGCTCACCATTGATGCCACCGCTGGCGTTAATCTTCTCGGCGGCCAATGTAGCCGAGTTCCGGGTGGACGGCCCAAAGAGGCCCGCCGGGCCGGAATCCGGCACCAGCACGCCGACCTTGATGTCGGCTGCGGTGGAAAGCGTTCCAAGAGCCAGTGCCGCCGTGGCACCGGCCAGGAGTTTCGTGGTTGTTTTCAACATGAGTTTCTCCCTAAGTTGAATAAGGCGTCTATGGCGCCATTGCTTTTTCTACGGCGCGGGCGAGGGCCAGCAGAGTGCGGTCATTGCCGGGCATCGCGTCGAACTCGATGCCTACGGGCAAGCCAGCTGAGACGGGGCATGGCAGCGAAATGCCGGGGGCGCCGATATTGGAACCCAGATCGGTGTTGCGGATATAGGTCGGGAAGGTGCGAGCCTGTTCACTGTTCAGGGTGATGGTTTCGTCTTCGCCGATGGGCCGCGCAGGCAGGGGCGTTGTCGGGAAAACAATCGCGTCCAGCCCGTGGTTTTCAAACACCTGACCATAAATCTGGCGCATCGCCGGGCGATGTTCGTCCATGGCCGCGCGATAGGTGACCTCTGGCATCGCTTCGTCCCCGAGTTGGCTGCCGATGGCCGCTGCCACATCGGGTGAGCCGATGCCTTCAACAAGGGCTTCGAAAGACACGTCCGGCGCGTGTTCGGTCAGATAGGCCGGAAGGCCACGCATGACCTCGTAAAACACGACAGGGAAGCTGAAAGCTTCGTTGTGACCCCAGATCGCGTTGAGACTGACCTCGACCAGTCTGGCCCCTGCGGCGGAAAGGGCGGAAAGCTGGGCTTCAACGACTTCAGCGACCACTGGATCGAGGTTTTCAAAGAACATCTGACGTGGAACGCCTAGTGTGACGGCACCAAGCTCAATGTCTGCAAGGCCGGAAGCGTCGTTCGCCAGCACACCGTCAAAGAGCGCAATATCACGAACGCTACGCGCCAAAGGCCCCACGGTGTCGCGTGTGTGCGAGATTGGAACAACGCCCTCGCTATCATAGCGCCCGGTGGTCGGACGAAATCCGACCACGCCGCACAGCGCTGCAGGAATCCGGCACGACCCGCCCGTATCCGTACCCAGACCAGCGGGGAATATCCCGGCGGCAATGGCAGCGGCGGTGCCACCCGATGACCCTCCGGAGATCATTACCGGATCATGCGGATTGCGCACGGCACCCGTCACCGCATTGTTGGATGTGATGCCGAAGGCCAGTTCATGCATTCCGGCCTTGGCACCGATAAAGCCGCCCGCTTGTGTAATGCGCTGAACGACGCCCGCATCGGTCGCGGGGGTATGACCCAACAGCGCCGTTGTCCCGCCGGATGTCGGGTAGGTTGTGGTGTTGATGTTGTCCTTGGCGACAATTGGCAATCCGGCTAGGGCTGCGTCAGGATGCGACGTAAAGGCTTCTTCCGCCGCGCGAACGACATGTTTTGCGTCAAAGCTTTGGAGAGAATTTAGTTCCGCATGCTGCACCACTCGCTCTGCCAGAGCTGCGGCATATTCAGCGGCTGAAACCGCGCGGTCTTTGATCGCACCAACTGTAGCGACCGCATCCAAACGCCCTAAATCCAGCGACATCTTTGCCCTCCCTGTGATTGGGAAGCAGCATAGGTATCGGCATGATCAGGTGCCTATCATCACAAATGATGATTTTTTTCGGCCAGAAATTGAGCCAATTGCGTGCGCCGGTTCAGTCCAGATTTGCGAAATATGGACGCGATGTGAGAACGTAGCGTGGGTTTTGAGAACCCCAGCTTACCGCAGAGTTCGTCATCCGTCAGACCCGTAACCAGGAGGTCCGCAACCTCGGCTTCTCGCACCGTGAACCCTAGGTCTTCGGCAATCTGGGCGAACCTCAGTGAGGGAATTGGTTCAGCCAAGTTGCGTGCGCGGATCAGGGCGTTGACCAGGCTTGGCCCGACCGCATCGACAATTTGGGCGTCCCTCGGCGTGAAATCCTCGCGGTTCGTTCCGCGCCAGATACGTAGATCGCCAATGTTGTCCCCCCGGTCATAGGCAAAGTAATTCATACCATAGCAAAGACCGTCTTGTTTCAGGAAATCATTGTAAAATTCGGTCTTCACCAAGCGGTCGTGGCGCATCACCTCGCTGACGGGCGTTGCCCTCTTGCGTTTTTGCAGCGTCGGCGTAATCGGGTCATGAAACTGGAAATAGCTTTCGTACCGGCGCAGATTGTCGTCTGTCATGTTGATCTGGACGCAAGACACAAATGTCTGCGAAGCCTCATCCCAGACATAGGACGCAAAATAGTCCGCCTTGAGAAGGTCCAGCATCCGCTGCCCGACACGTCGCCGGACCTCGGAATGGTCGAATTCACCGCTTAGGTCGCGCATGATCGAAAAGATCAGATTGGCTTCCTCGTCAGTTAGGTTCATTGTGTGCGGTCCGAAAGAGGTTCGCATTGATTGTTTCAACTACATGGTTCATTGGCAAGGAGCTCATTCTTTGTGGGAGAACAGCAACTAGGTTCCGGCGGAGTACCCAATCCAGACCTCTGAGAGACGGGAGCAAACGGCAGATATGTCCCACGATCTGTGTGTTCGATCGTGCCAGGATGTTGCGTATGCAGCGAACGGCGGCAATGCGGGCCGATTCTGTTGAAAAACAACGTGTTGCTGGCGCAGAAAGTAGTGTGCGGAACCGAGCGCGATTGCCTTTCTGGTCAGGCTTCTTGCGTTTGCTGCGGTGCGGGAAAGATCTTAGCCAGTTTGCGGAGGTTTTGGGCGGTGGCGGCGAGGAGGAATTCGTCGTTTGCACCGCATGGGCCGCGTAGTCGGAGCCGTCCCAGCCCGAGGATGCGTTTGAGGTGGGCGAACAGCATTTCGACCTTCTTCCGGAGCTTCATTGAGATGTCGTACTGGCGGGTCTTTGCAATATCGCGAGCAACCTGTCGGGCGTCTTCGTGTTCGTCACGTGTGATCTTTCGAGCATCGGCGTTCGGGCAGCACTTGGCTTTCGACGGGCAGGTCTGACAGACGTCTTTCAAGGCGCGATAACGGGCCGTCCCTTTGCCGGTTGGCCCTCTGTT
>JBCCHJ010000131.1:0-5878 GCA_039028795.1 Pseudomonadota bacterium | reverse complement strand
GGTGACCTCGCAAACCGGCTCGATGATCGACAGATCGATCATGTGCGCGGCGCACCCTGTCACCCGCAGACCAAGGGCCAGACCGAGCGCTGGCATCAGACGCTGAAGAACCGGATTTCGCTTGAGAACGACTATCTGCCCGGTGCTCTCGTGCGGGTCGTCGAGGCCTTCGTCGGTCACGGCAATCACCGACGCTATCACGAGAGCCTGAAAAACCTCACGCCAGCCGATGTCTCCTTCGGTCGTGGCCGGGCAATTTTGAAGCAGCGAGAAAGGATCAAGCGAAAGACCATCGAAAACAGGCGCTTGCTTCACTGCAAATCCACCGCATAATCACGCCAACAAAATGAGCCAAATACTCGCTTGGCCCAGGCCGCTCTTTGGCACAATTTCGCCGATGATGGACAGTCGAGGATCAGCAGACAGCAAAATGCAGCTTAGGTGAGAGTCCAGTTTTCGGGTAGTTGCCTCAACGCGTCTGATCGTCATTAAGAACGTCCTTGTGAACAAACACAGCACTCGCTTCCTGTCTCGGTTTAATTTTCTTGGACACCTTTACTGGAAGAGCCGCATGTTCGCTTTCGCGGGTTACGATCCGATCATCGCAACGCGGTTTTTGCGTGGATTGGTGGAGGATTCAAACATCGAAGAACACTGTTTCTTGATCACCTCTCATGCGGATGTTGAAGCGGTACCGGCCTGGTTCGATCGCTTCGGCAACCAGTGTTGCGCGTCGGCTCTGAGGTACTTGCAGGACCACTGGATCATCCGCCCAAGCATCCTCCGGGAAATACACTCGAGTTACACAGTGATTCAAAAGTCCGCGCATCGTGAGGATCAACGTGAGGAACGGCGCATGCTCTGGCAGTGTGGCCCCGGGCTTGATCGTGTGAAACTTGAAATGTGTATCGCCCTTCGGTCCCTCAGCGCCTGTGCCTGCTCTTCCATAGCCTGTGAAACCGTCGTTGCGCTGTTCCCAGGCGTAGGTGCCATTGCAGTCGGCCTGCAGCAATTCGACCATCGCGTCATGGACGGAAACGCCGGCTGCGTCGAATACCTGGCCTTCCAACGTGATCCTGTCCCCTGCCACTTCTGGCCCTGCGAGCGCGGTGCGGTGGATTTCGGGCAGACGGTACCTATAGGCGCCCGGCGTCAGCCCGTAAGCAAAGAACGGGCCGACAGTCTGGCTTGGTGTCGGGCCTGAAGACCGGGGAACACTGCGTGCATCTTCATACGAGAAATCGTGGATGCCCCCTTTGTCGTCTGGGTCCATGGCGCCGACATCTTCTGCGTCAGCCATCATGACGATCCTCCTCGAACGGAGTCGCAATGCCACCGCCGAGGCAAATGTCGAATTTGTAACAATGCGCCCAGTTCGGCACTGTGTCCTCGATCGAGAACTGACATATCATCCGGTTGCGCACGGCGGCATCGGTGGTCGCATTGAATATGGGATCATAGGGCAGTGTCGGATCGCCGGGAAAGTACATCTGCGTCACCAATCGCTGGCCGATGCCGACACCGAAGACAGAGAAGTGGATATGTGCGGGACGCCACGCATTGCGGTGGTTGCCCCAGGGGTAAGAGCCGGGCTTTACTGTGATGAACCGATAGCTTCCGTCGGCGGCGGTGATCGTGCGCCCGGCGCCCATGAAGTTCGGGTCAAGCGGTGCAGGGTGGCATTCCTCCTTGTGGATGTAGCGCCCAGCGGCGTTGGCTTGCCAGATTTCTATCAGGGCGCCGGGCACGGGACGGCCGGTTTCCTCGGTCAGTTTGCCTTCGACCAACAAGCGTTCGCCGATCGGTTCGCCGTTGGTGCGGCCATTTGCGGTCAAATCTGCATCGCCCGATGGTAGGCTCGGCCAGACCGGCCGGAGCACCAGAGAGGCGTCCCATTTGTCGACCTTGACCGGCGCCTCGCCCGGCGCGCGGCTCACAGAGGACTTGTAGTCTGGAAAAGACATTTCCGGCATGTGATGCCATCGGCGCCCGAGCGGCGCCTTCATCTCGGACTTTCCAGGCGGCTTCTGCGAAGGTTCACTTGGCAATTTTCAGACTTTGAATGAATTGCGGCACGTCCGTGTCCACCTTTGTGTGCAAAAGAGTTGCGATCCGTCGATCCCGTTCAGTCCGGCGAAACCCATTGCGTTTTCCTCACTTTGTCCCCGTGCTCCTAAGCAAGCACGTCCTCGAACGGCAATCCAACATAGTTTTCAGCAATCGATGTCTGCGCCGCTTTCGATGAAAAGATATATTCGAGATCCGCGACCTTCATGCGACGGCCGAACTCGTCATCATCATCGAAATCGTGCAGCAGCGTTGTCAGCATCCACGAAAAACGCTCGGCCTTCCAGACACGGCGCAGCGCCACTTCAGCGTATTGCCGCAGGCCCGTCTCGTTGCCCTTGTGATAGTGGGCGGTAAGTGCGGTGGCCAGGTAATGTACGTCGCCGACTGCCAGGTTCAGGCCTTTGGCGCCCGTTGGCGGAACGATATGCGCCGAGTCGCCCGCCAGGAAAAGGCGGCCATACTGCATCGTCTCACAGACGAAACTGCGCAACGGGGCGATGCTCTTCTCGATCGCGGGCCCCGTGGTGACGTTCGCTGCCACGTCCGTACCCAGCCGCAGTTTCAACTCGTCCCACAGCCGGTCATACGGCCATTCGTCCAGGCATTCGTCCGCCGGGCATTGAATGTAGTAACGCGAGCGCGTGGACGAGCGCATGCTGGCCAAGGCGAACCCGCGCGCGCTGTTCGCATAGATCAACTCGTCCTGGCAGGGCGGAACATCGGCCAGAATTCCCAGCCAGCCGAAGGAATAGACGCGTTCGTATTCGCGCCGGATTTCCGCCGGGATGGCCTGACGCGACGGGCCGCGAAACCCGTCGCATCCCGCAACGAAGTCTGCGTCGATGCGCCAAAACTCGCCATCTTTCGCAAACGTGACGAAAGGAGCGTCGGTCTCGATGCCGTGCAGGCATACGTGCTCTGCCCGGTGATGCATCTCGGTCCCAGCGGCCTTTAGCACCGCCATCAGGTCCTTGGTCACCTCGGTCTGGCCGAAGACGGTGACGTGCCGCCCGATCAGATCGCCCATGGCGATCCGGAAAGTCCGCCCATTCACTGCGAGATCGAAGCCGTCATGGATCAGACCCTCGCGGGCAAGGCGATCGCCAAGATCAGCTTTGGCGAGGACCTCGACCGTGCCCTGTTCAAGAACACCCGCACGGATGCGTGCTTCGACATGCTGTGCGGACTGGCGCTCTATCACGACCGACGAGATGCCCTCAATCCCGAGCAGCCGCGACAGCAGCAGACCCGCCGGTCCTCCGCCGATGATCGCGACTTGGGTTCTGAGGACATGGTCCGGCCCCTTCGACAGCGTCGCGTCCATCACCGGTTCCTTAAAAACTTGGGCGGGCGCAGGCAAACCTGCACAGATAGATCAACGTTCCTGCATGGTCGCCACTGCAGCCGCCGCAGCGGTTCCATGCACCTCTTGTTGCGTGGATGCTGTAAATCCCCAGCAGATTTACCTAGCGTCCATGGCACGTCACTTTCCATTCGTCGTGAGTAGTGCGGAAGAGCGGCCACCGCCATGGACGTTTGGCCTTAGTATTTGTACAATCGGCGCACGAAAGCCTTGGAATTTGCCGATGCAGTCAGTTCATCAGGACTTTGTTCCCAACTTCCAATTATACGGGGAGGTTCGCCAAAGCGGGCTGCCGGACCTTATCCACATCGAGACCCTGAAGGACAGAAGCCAGCACCATGACTGGCAGATCAAGCCGCACCGGCATGCTGATCTTTGTCAGATCATGTCTTTCCAGTCCGCCCAAGTTGCGATCGATCTTGATGGCCAGTCCACGACGACCAACCGGCCCTCGATTCTTTTCGTGCCTCCGCGTGTCGTTCATGGATTTCGCTTCTCGCCGCAGGTCATTGGAACTGTAACGACAATCCCGATCGAGCTGATGCGCGCCGATACAATCGGCGTCGGGCACCAGGGCCAGCCGATGCTGATCCCTGCCGGAAGCACGGCCTTTGACCGCCTGAAAGATCTGCTGGCCCAGATTGATGAGGAATACCGGCGCACCAGGCCCCACCGGCAGCGCGCGTTGCAGGCGATGGTCGAGCTTTGCATGATCTGGATTTCGCGCGCCCAAAGTGCCTCGGCGGCGACGGCAAAACCCGCCGGCATTCAGCCAAGTTCGGACAAACGGATCAATGCGTTCCTCAACCTCGTCGAAGAGAACTTTGGGCGTGGTTGGAGCGCGACCGAATACGCGCGACGGATCGGGACATCAAAATCGCAACTGACCCGCGATTGCCGGGCCCTGACCGGCCGAAGTCCGATGCAAGTCGTGCACGATCGCCTGATCAACGAGGCGAACAGAAAGCTCGCCTATACGCCATGGCCGATTTCACAAATCTCGGATGCCCTGGGGTTTTCGGATCTTGGATACTTCAGCAGGTTCTATCGCGAACGGGCTGGCGAGACCCCCAGCCAGTACCGAAACCGCATCAGGCAGCGCGGCACCTCGCAGTGACTGAGCAATCGGAATTATTCAAACTCTCGCAAGTCGGTTGCAGCGGATCGAAGGGCTTCTTTGCACTTTTCGATGAACGCCGGCCCGAACCGGCTGAGCAGTCCGAAGACCGAGAGCGACAGGCACATGCGGTCGCGCTTGTCCCGCAGTGGTACCGACACCGCAGCAATGTCCGGTTCGTTTTCGCCAAGGTTCAACGCGAAACCCTGGTCGCGGATGGCTGCCAATTCCCTGTTCAGTTTCTCTAACTCTGGCATGATCCGGCCGAGCACCGGCAATGACCGCAGTTTTCTGGCCCTGGCGTCGTCGGACATTTCGGCAAGCCAGAGCTTGCCTTGCGCGCTCAGATACATCGGCAAGAGCGTTCCGAGGCGGATGTTGACCGAGATCGTTTGTTGCGAACCTGCCACCGCCACGCAAACCGGACCATTCGCCGACAAGCGGCACGCCATAACGGATTCGCCCAGCATCTGACTGAGCGTCTCGAGCTTCGGTTGCAGAACGCCAGCCCATCGGTTTCCGCGTCGCGCCAAGCGGCCGAGTTCTTCAATCTTGGGGCCCAGCATGAAATGGCCGCGCCGGGTGTTGATCAGGGCGCCCGATTCTTCCAAAGACATCAGAAAACGATGCGCAGTCGCCGTGTTCATCCCCATCCGCTCGACCACCGTTGCGGTCGAGATTTCCGGCTCCTCCTCGGAAAACAAGCCGAGGATCTCAAAGCCTTTGAGCAAAGAGGCATTCAGTGGTGTGCTCATCTGCCAGACCCTTCGTCCACCTTGTTGTGCCGTCAATGACCTATGGCTGACAAGGCTTGATATATCTCAATTATTAAGATAAGTATCTCTATATACAAGATTATGGGAGGATCCCGTGAACGAGATCGGCATGTTGATCGACAACGAGAGCACGCCTGCCGCAGATGGACGAACCTTCGAGCGTACTTCGCCGACAACGTCTGCCGTGGCCTCGCACGCACCGGCCGCCGGGGCGGCGGACGTGGATGCGGCGGTTCAGGCGGGACATCGGGCATTTCCCGAATGGTCCGCGATGGGGCCCGCACAGCGGCGGGCGATCTTGCTGAAGTGCGCCGATGCACTGGACGCCAAAACACCAGAATTTATCGCGCTGGGTGCAGCAGAAACTGGCGGCACGGGACCGTGGCTGGGCTTCTCGCAGCAGTCAACGGCGTAAAAGAGCTTCCCTCTGAATACGGGTTCAGCACTGCAGGTGGCGTTTGTAGTAGGTACTTAGCGGCTATGTCTCCTAGCCATGTAGGTAAAACCTACCTAATCTACCAAACAGCCGTCATAGCCAACTAACATCCTCCC
>JBCCHJ010000130.1:0-6162 GCA_039028795.1 Pseudomonadota bacterium | reverse complement strand
GAAGAACCCGAAGCCTCGGCAGATGAAGATTTGAATGCAGAACCTGAAGGCGACACACCCCCTGAAGACGATCCTTCAGCGCCCCCCAAAACGATTGCGTCAGTTCGCCGGTAACGCGGTCCTCATCGTCAAGACCAGCGCTTTCCGCAATCGTTTTGGGGGGCGCTGAAGGATCGTCTTCAGGGGGTGTGTCGCCTTCAGGTTCTGCATTCAAATCTTCATCTGCCGAGGCTTCGGGTTCTTCGGCTGGGGGTGCGATGTCTTCGATCGGAGCATCGGCGGCTAGTAGATCTTCGACATCAGCCTCAGCCACGACCGTTTCGACGGGTTCGATCGCGGCACCGTCTTCGTTTGTCGTGGTCTCAATGACCTCAGCGACTTCTACAGTTTCCTGATCGTCGGCAGTCAAATCGATCGATGTCAGTGGGCTGGCGTCGTCCAGCGGGTCCTCGCCATCGGGTTCCGCGATCTCAAGACCACGGGGGCCATCCGGTTCGGCGGACATCTCGTCAGCGACGACGTCTTCCGAACCGATGTCGATCACCTCCAAACCTGCCACGGTTTCTGCAGCCTCGGCAGGTTTGGTCTTTTTCGATTCTTTTCTGCGGCGGCGGGACTTAGCCGGCTTTGCATCGGCAGCATCACCGTCTTCTTCGCGCTTGCGACGTTCTTCCGCCTCGGCCGCTTCTTCGGCCAGCAACGCTTCGCGATCCGCAACAGGGATTTGATAGTAATCGGGGTGAATTTCCGAAAACGCGAGGAAACCGTGCCGGTTCCCGCCATATTCCACAAAGGCCGCCTGCAGCGACGGTTCCACCCTTGTGACTTTTGCGAGGTATATATTCCCCGCTAGTTGCCTTTTGTTGATCGACTCGAAGTCGAAATCATCAACCTTGTTTCCATCGACGACCACGACCCGGGTTTCCTCCGGGTGGGTGGCATCGATAAGCATCTTCTTTGCCATTTTGTGTCCTGGCACCGTCGTCCGATCCGCGCCACAGGCGGTGCGGCAAGACGAGGGTGCTGCTTTTGTTGTCCCGATGGCACGTCATTTACATGCTGAAGCACCGGACCCTCGGGCCCTGGTTCAAACTGGTGCATCGCATTTAGAGGATGACTGTCCATCGTCTCTCTTCCGGTGCCGGAACTCCCGGCGTAATCGAACTGGTCCGGGTGCACATGCACCCTGGAGCGAGCCGTCCGGCATCCGGGTCTAACGCTTTCACTGATCGCTTTAGATTTGCGATCGCAACGGCGCTCGATCTGATGCTTCGTCGTGGGGGGCGCGCCATTGCGCCCGGCACTTCGATCCCCAAACCGCGTCTGGGAGGAACGGCCCAGTCGTTCCTATAGACCTAAACCTGGATTGCTGACAATCCGATTTTGTCATTCATCACCATATGATAGTCTGTCCTTAACGAAACAAGAACAGAGCAGCTCGAGATGAAGAACCCAGCGGCGTTTCATGCCCTGCTGACAGCTTTCATCGCATTCTGGCTGGTTGGAACCACCGATCTTGGGGCCCAAGATGACGTTCCGACCGTGTCTGGGCTGCAGTTTGGTGTCCACGACGACCGTGTCAGATTGCGCCTTAATGTGGTGCCGACCCCAGCTTTTGCCTTGTTCACCTTGAACAATCCCGACCGATTGGTCGTTGATTTCCCGGCTTTGAATTGGAATGTTCCTGAACAGCAGCAAGAAGGCATCCCCTTCATCTCGTCGATCCGCTATGGCCTGTTTCGGCAGGATCGCGCCCGAGTCGTGATGGATCTGGCCGAGCCTGTCAGCATAGAGCGGGCCTTCACCGTGCCTGAACGCGGGGCCGAACCAGGTCGCTTGGTGGTGGATCTGGCCCCGACCACTAGGGAAGCCTTCGATGCGCGCGCCGGGTTGCCCGAACAGGCCAGATGGCACGGCGATGCACCTCCGGTGCCTGCGCAAGCCCGGAAAGGCGACATTGTCGTTGCCATAGATCCCGGCCATGGCGGGATTGATCCAGGTGCGAAATTCGGCAAATTTACAGAGAAAAGCATTGTTTTAGAGTTTTCCAAGGAACTGGCGGCGGCGATTTCAGCCCGGCCAGGGATGACAGCTTACCTGATCCGCGACCGCGATGAATTTGTGCCCCTGGCCGAGCGGGTGGCCCGTGCGCACCTAGCCAGGGCCAATGTGATGCTCTCGATCCACGCCGACAGCGTGGAATCCGGCAAGGCGCATGGAATGTCGCTTTATACGCTTTCCGCCAAAGGGTCAGACCAGGCTGCGAATGCGTTGGCTGCGCGAGAAAACCGCGCAGATGTCATCGCCGGGGCTGATCTGGGCGGCGAAACCGATGATCTGACCCGTTTGTTGGTGGAATTGGCCCAACGCGGGACGAAGGACGAATCCAGCAAACTGGCCAAGGCCGTGCTGATGTCACTGCGGGGCCGGGTCGACCTGCTGCGCACGCGGCCGCACCGTCAGGCGAATTTTCGCGTGCTGAAGGCACCGGATATTCCGTCGCTTCTGGTGGAGCTTGGATTTTTGGACAGTAAACGTGATCGCAAGCGCCTAAAGGACCCGGAATGGCGCCAAACAGCGATCAATGCGATCGTAGATGGCATCAATGCCTGGCGCGAAGAGGCAAGTCCGGGGTTCCTTACGCCCCGTTAACCGTGAATTTGGCAAACATGCACGGAATCTGCACGGAATTGCCCTCTGGCGCCCATTGGGTTTGATCGCCAACTGTCTTATGAATGAAGTGGGATGTCCCGAGTCGGCAGGGACATGATCTGGGGTATCGACTTATGTTGCGACTGATCGCGACGCTTTTTTCAAACGCATCCCTCGCAGCCATCATGGTTTTCGGGGGCATGATAGCTTTGATCCGTGGCTACGGCACGGACCTGCCCAGTCATGAAGAACTGCGCGAATACCGGCCGAACATGCTGACCCGGGTCTATTCCGGTGAAGGCGATGTTATCGCCGAATTTGCAAAGCAACGCAGGGTCTTCGTGCCGGTTGATGAAGTGCCGGATCTGGTCAAGCAGGCTTTCATTTCGGCCGAGGATAAGAACTTCTATTCGCACCCCGGGGTCGATGCCAGCGGGATCGCCAAGGCAGTGGTCCGTTTCGTGCAGGCCCGTGCATCGGGACGCGCAGCGCGCCTGTCCGGCGCATCGACCATCACGCAGCAGGTGATGAAGAACTTCCTGGTTGGCGATGAACGATCGATTGAGCGCAAGATCAAGGAAGGCATTCTGGCGGTCCGGGTCGAGCGGACATTCACTAAGGACCAGATCCTAGAGCTTTATCTGAACGACATATTCCTGGGTGCGCGATCTTATGGAATCGTCGCCGCTGCCGAGAACTATTTCGGAAAGACGCTGGAAGAACTCGAACCTCAGGAAGCGGCCTATCTAGCGGCTTTGCCGAAGGCGCCATCGACGTACCATCCACTGAGAAACAAGGAACGTGCCATCGCCCGGCGGAACTATGTCCTGAGGGAAATGGCTGAGAACGGTGCGATCCGACCCGAGATATATAAAGATCTTCGGGCGCTACCGCTGGGCACAATACTTGCGGAGAATCGCCCAACATTGGTTCAGCGGACAAAACGGTCTTATTTCACCTCGGAAATCGAACGCCAGCTGCGCCAGGAACTCGGCACGGACATGCTGTATCACGGCGGTCTGACTGTACGGGCGACGATAGATAACGAGCTGCAGGAAATCGCAGCAAAGGCTCTGCGCCGCGGGTTGGAGAAATACGATCGCAATCGCGGGTCGTATCGCGGGCCGATCACCAACATAGCCGCGATTGCCGAAAATGGCCGCGACGGCTGGCGTGAGCTGCTGCGCAAAACCAACGCACCCCGTGATGTCGCAGGCTGGGCCGCGGCGGTCGTCCTTAGTATTGGCGATAACTCTGCCCTGGTTGGCGTCGAAGGTGCGGATGAAGCCGCTGACGGTCAAGGCCCAGGCGAGGTTTATCTGACCGTCTCGCGTGAACGGCAATGGATCCGCCGTACACCAAACGGTGGTCGCCCGCGCAACGCATCCGATATTTGGAGTGTCGGTGACGTCGTGCTGGTGAAGCGCGAAAATGACGGTTGGTCTATGCGTCAGATCCCTGAGGTTCAGGGTGCATTCATGGCCATGGACCCTCATTCCGGGCGCGTCTTGGCAATCCAGGGCGGCTTTTCCTATCAAAGTTCGCCCTTCAACCGAGCAACGCAAGCGCAACGCCAGCCTGGATCGAGCTTCAAACCCTTCGTCTATGCCGCTGCGTTAGATGTCGGGTATACGCCCGAGACCGTGGTCATGGACGCGCCGATCAAGATCGGAAATGGCCGAAAGGCGTGGACGCCGAAGAACTCGTCCGGGAAGTTCTACGGCCCGACGGACTTACGGACGGGGCTCGAGCAGTCCCGGAATCTGATGACCGTGCGGATCGCTCAGGCCGTCGGTATGGACCGGGTCGGCGAATACGCTGAACGCTTCGGCGTTTACGAGAATATGCCGGAATCGCTGTCGTTTTCCCTGGGTGCGGGTGAGACCACGCTCTACCAGATGGTCGCTGCCTATGGGATGTTTGCCAATGGCGGCAAACGGGTTGTCCCAACGGTGATCGACCGAATTCAGGATCGCAATGGCGAGACACTGTTCAAACACGATCCGCGCTTTTGCCAGGGATGCTACGTTGACCGGTTTGGAGAGGATCGCACGCCGATCCTTTTTGATCAGCGCAGCCAGATCATGGACCCTAACACGGCCTATGAGCTGGTTTCGATGATGCAGGGCGTCATCCTGCGTGGTACGGCCAGAAAAACCGTCGGGGGCCTTGGCTTTCCCGTTGCGGGTAAAACCGGCACCACTAACGACAGCAAAGACGCCTGGTTCGTCGGCTTTACCAAAAACCTGGTCGCCGGCTGTTTCATCGGCTTTGATACCCCACGACCAATGGGGCGGGGCGCCTATGGCGGGACGCTTTGCGGGCCGGTCTTCCGCGAGTTCATGAAAGACGCCCACGCCAAACATCAACCGGGGCGCTTCAACCGTCCGCGCAGCCTGAACGGCACGATCACAATCAAGGTTCATGCCCTTACCGGAGAGCGTCTGCCGGATGATGCGGTTGGTTCCCACGTGCTGGTCAAAACGTACAATCTGGGTATCGCGCCTGAACTGTTGGCCGAGATTGATCCCACAAAGATTGACGATGTGACGCTTTTTGCCGGGCTTGCCGAACAACTGCCTTTCATTTTGCCGGAAGGCGAGGACGTACCGTTGGCAAGATCGTCGGGTTCAGGGGGCAGTGGCGCTGGCCAATCGGCGAAGAAACCGTCGAATGTCGGCCTGGGCACGGGCGGCCTTTACTGATCAGGGGCTGAGCGGTATTCAAGCCTCCCCCTGACTGAAAGCTGCCCAAAATGAAAGCCGAAACAGAAACCGTTGTATCCGAAATCGAAAAGTCGCTGGAACTTTTGCGCCAGCGCTTGGGGTGGGATACTGCCGAACACCGGCTGGAAGAATTCAACGCCAGGGCCGAAGATCCCGACCTTTGGAACGATCCGGCCAATGCACAAAAGGTTATGCGGGAACGGCAGAAACTGGCGGATGGCATTGACGGGTATAAAGAATTGGCCCAGGGCCTGGCTGACAATGTCGAACTCATTGAGTTGGGAGAGATGGAGGATGACGAAGAGATCGTCATAGAGGCAGAGCAGGCTTTAAACGATCTGAAGGAAACTGCCGCAGCGCGGGAAATCGAAGCACTTCTGTCCGGCGAGGCCGATGGAAATGACGCCTTCCTTGAAATCCATTCCGGAGCAGGGGGCACGGAAAGCTGCGATTGGGCTTCAATGCTGGCCCGCATGTATGTCCGGTGGGCGGAAAGCCGCGGGTTCAAGGTAGAACTGCAGTCAGAAACCGCTGGCGAAGAGGCCGGTATTAAATCAGCAACCTATCAGGTGAAAGGCGACAGCGCCTTTGGCTGGTTGAAAACAGAAAGCGGCGTCCATCGGTTGGTGAGGATCAGCCCATTCGACAGCCAGGCGCGGCGGCATACGTCGTTCAGCTCGGTCTGGGTCTACCCGGTAATCGACGACACGATCGAAATTGACATCAATCCCAGCGATCTGCGGATAGATACTTATCGCAGTTCAGGCGCGGGTGGGCAGCACGT
>JBCCHJ010000129.1:0-6203 GCA_039028795.1 Pseudomonadota bacterium | reverse complement strand
GCCTGGGCCGGGTCGTTCTTTGCCAATATGGACCGCTGGAACGAACTGCCGGAAGATCTGCAAACCCTGTTCCGCGTCTGCTGTGACCAGTCCCACTACTATCGCCAATGGTGGTACTGGGGCGGCGAGGCATCGCTGCGGGTCAACGGGACGAAGATGAAGCTGACTTCGATCCCCGACGCCGAATGGGCGCAGGTCGAAGAGGCCGCAGTGAAATTCTGGGATGAAGTCGCCGCAGAGTCTGAGACCAAAGCGAAGGTGGTTGAGATCTTCCGCCAGTACAACGCCGATATGCAAAAGGCCGGGCGTCCATACCGCTACGGCTAACCAAACAGTAGGGTGGGGTTAAACCCCACCCTACGCATTCAAAACCTATTCCGCCGGTTCGACAACGCCGCCGCGGGTTTCCTTTTCCGCGGCGTATTTTTCTTGGGCCGTCTCAACCGCCTTCATGTGAATTTCGGCCAGTTCCGGTCGCATCTTCTGTGCGCGCATCGCCGCGTTCATGGTCGACATATGCTGGCCCTGGAAGTGCGGGAACACTTCGCGAGAAATCAGCTCATACGACTTCTTGGTCGCCTCGAAATTCGCCCAATTGTGCGCCAGCATCAGATAGGCGCCAAAGCCGCCTTTTGACTGTTTCCACAGACGATCGATCTGGGCGCGGCACATATCGGGCGTCCCGATGGCACCGAAGCCGCTGTCATTGATGAAGTCGATCATCTCTTTGGCATTGTTGCCAGGCATCGACATCTGCGGGAAGGCCGCGATTTCTTGGAAGTAGTGGAACCAGTGCTCGATGCCGTATTCCACATCGCGGCGGGCCTGTTCCGTTGTCTCGGCGATATGGCAAAGCCCTACAAGACGCCACTTTGACCGGTCCACGGCTTGGTTGTGATGGCGAGCTTCTTCTTCAACCACATCCCAATGCAACGCCAATGCATCGAAGCCCGCCGCTGTCGTGGCACCGATGGAGATCATGCCAGTTCCATACTTACCGGCCAACTTAGCGCCAGTCGGCGATGCCACAGCGGCGGTGCAGAGATCGAAGTTAGAGTAGGGTCGCAAGTGCAGACGGGCGTCGTGCAACTCCCACCGATCATTCTGGAAATTCACCGGCTCGTCCGAGCGCAGTAGCCGCGTGATCACGTCCAAGCCATCGGCCAATAGACCGCGGGTATGTTTCTGTGAGAGACCCACCATGGTCGCATCGGTCGGTAATGATCCAGGACCGACACCCAGCATCACCCGTCCCCGGGTCAGGTGGTCGAGCTGCACGACCCGTTCGGCAACCCAAAGCGGATTATGGTAGCTGACGGAGACCACGCCGGTGCCCAGCTTGATGTGTTTCGTCCGCTCGGCGGCGGTGGCGATCATCAGTTCGGGACTAGCCGAGATTTCAGAGCCTGCCGAGTGATGCTCGCCAAACCAGACTTCATTGTAGTCGCACCGATCCAGCCATTGGACCAGCTCCAAATCCTGCTGCAATGCCAGCGTAGGATTGATCCCGGGCTTGTGAAACGGTGCCAGGAAAATACCGAAGCGCATACGATCTGTCATAATATCCTCCCTTTAATGTCCCAGTGTTCCGGGATCATGCTTGCAACCTTAAGGTGATTTTTGGGGAATTGACAGGTCAGACTACCGTACCTGGTTTTCGGCCCACCCAACCAGGCGACAACCTATTCGGTCAAAACGGCCAAAACGTCCTCCCGGCGTGGGATCGGGGCCACTGCCCCCATGCCCGACACCGTGCCAGCGGCGACGATCGCAGCCCGTTTTGCCGCCTCGACCGGATTGCCCAGTTCTAAGCCCCAGGCCAGAAACGCCCCGGCAAAACTGTCCCCGGCCCCGGTCGAATCCACCGGGTTCGCGGCAGCGGGCGGGATGTGCGTGACGTCTTCGTTATGGCGCAACAGGCACCCGTCGGCACCCATGGTCACCAACACGGTTTCCGGTCCGATCTGACGGTAGAACTCTGCAACCTCTTCAGCCTTGGTCAATCCGGTCAGATGTTCAGCATCATCCATGCTGGTCACGGCAATCGAGGCCGAGACCATCGCGGCAATGGTCACATCCCGTGCCGTGTCGATATCCCAGAGCTTCAGGCGGAGGTTGGTGTCCAGTGAAACCTCTTGCCCGGCATCTCGCATGGCATCCATCGCTGCCAGCGCCGTGGCCCGCATGCTTTCTGAAACCGCTAGTGTAATGCCGCTGACATGCAGGCACTTCGCCGAGGTGATCGCTGATAGGTCCAAGCCTTCCGGCACCATCAGGCTGGCCGCCGATCCGTTGCGGTAATAGGTGAAGTACCGACCTTCGGGATCGGGGTCGACGAAATAAATGCCGGTGGGTGCATCGGGATTGCGGCCGACGCCAGAGGTGTCGATCCCTTCCTTGTCCCACAACTCGGTCATCGCATCGCCGAACCTGTCTTTGCCGAGCGTCGTGAGATAACCAACCTTCGCTCCCTGACGCGCCGCTGCTATGGCGGCGTTCGAGGTGTCCCCGCCATAACCCTGAAGGTAGCTGCCGTCCTTTTGGCGAACGAACTCAACCATAGGTTCGCCAAGGCACAAGAGATCGATCATTCCGCAGCCTCTACCCGGGCAAGAACCTCTCGTGCTGCGGCGCGGATCACTTGGTCTTCCCCAGCCTTTAACCCCGCTTCATTGACCAGATTCCCGCCCATCCCGAGGCAAGCCGCACCAGCGTTCAGATATGCCGGGATATCGGCAGGGCCTATGCCTCCTGTCGGCATGATGCGCATTCCTGGATAGACCGATCTCAGGGCTTTGACGAAACCCGGTCCGCCAAGCTGCGCGGCCGGAAACACTTTGACGAAATCCGCCCCGGCCTCTTGTGCCCGCAAAGCCTCGGTCGGCGTGGCTGCGCCCAAGGCCACCGGCACCTCTGGGGCTGCCTCAACCAGGCCCGGCACAAAGGCGGGAGAGACAACGAAGGAAGCGCCTGCCTCGATCGCCTGACGCCCCTGATCGGCGGAAAGGACCGTGCCGACACCGATGCACAGCTCAGTGTTTTTCACCAGCGTTCCGATTAGGGCCATCGCCCCCGGGATGGTCAGCGTGATTTCAAATAAGCTGAGACCTTCAGCAGCCAAAACCTCCACTGCCCGCGCGGCCAGCTCCGCCGAGGATGTTCGCACCACAGGTGCAACGCGCGCCGCCAATATGTGGTCGATGGTCTCGGCTTTCTGCATGGCCGCTCCGAAAGTTCTAAAGCGATGTTTACAAGTTCCCCGGCCTTCCTATGGTTTGGGTTGAACCTGCGCAAGTCGGGGAACATGACAGACCCAGCCTTGATCGTAATTGTGGTGGCAACGTTTCTTTTGGCCGGACTGGTCAAGGGGGTGATCGGCATGGGGCTGCCAACAGTGGCGCTTGGCGTTCTGGCGGTGGCGACGGATCTGTCTATTGCGATGGCTCTGATGATCGCACCATCTCTTGTGACCAACCTGATGCAAGCGATCACCGGCGGACACTTGCGGGCGATCCTGAGGGACCATTGGCTGTTCCTGCTCAGCGCATTGGCTTGCATCTGGGTCGGCGGATTGGCCTTGAACCGTGTAGACTTGGGTCTGTTGTCCGGCGTGCTGGGTCTTTCTCTGGTGATATATGCCGCCGCGGGTTTGCTGGGGGTGCGGTTGGCGATTTCGCCACGTCCCCTGGCCGCCCTGCCCTTTGGTGCTTTGAACGGCGTGCTGACGGGCATGACCGGCTCCTTCATCGTCCCCAGTGTGATGTATCTGCAGGCCAGTGGCTTGGGCCGCGATGCACTGGTCCAGGCTATGGGAGTGGTGTTCCTGGCCTCGACAGTGATGCTGGCGATCGTGCTTCGTCAGAATACTTTTTTGACCGATGAACTAGGGATCACGTCCCTGGCAGCGATCCTGCCAGCGGTGGCCGGTATGTATCTGGGCCAGCTTGTTCGCCACCAATTGTCCGAGACGATGTTCAGGCGGATTTTCCTTCTGTCCACATTGGCGCTGGGCGGCTATCTGACGGTGCGGGCGGGTCTGCTGACGCTGGCATAAAGACCTGTGATCCTACCGTTATCCGGATTTCATCACCTGCCCTCTTGCCCGCCCTCAGCGCAAGGCGTACGCAAGGGCAAGATCCAGCCCATCACGGGCAAGACAGGTTTTCAGGAGGAGACACCCGATGGGCTATGAAAAACTCGATTTGCTAATCAATGGACAGTTCCGCCAAGGTTCCGGCGGCGAGGCAGAGGACGTCATCAACCCTGCGACCGAGGAAGTCCTGGCCCAGGTACCGCACGCCTCCGCCGCCGATCTGGATGAAGCACTTGACGCAGCGGAAGCGGGGTTCAAGGTCTGGAAGGACATGACGGCGCTGGCGCGGCAAGGGATCATTAACAAAGCTTGCGATATCCTTATGGCGGACATCGATCGCCTGGCTGAGAACCTGACAAAAGAGATGGGCAAGCCGGTCGGCGAGGCGAAAATCGAGCTGGCCATCGGTATCGATGCCCTGCGCTGGTATGGCGAGGAAGGCAAGCGCGCCTATGGCCGGATCGTGCCCTCACGCGTCCCGGGCGCACGGCAGATGGTGATGAAAGAGCCCGTCGGCGTCGCCTCGGCCTTTGTTGCCTGGAACTTCCCCTGCATGAATGTCGTCCGCAAGGTCGGCGGAGCCCTTGGGGCAGGTTGCTCGCTGATCATCAAACCATCCGAGGAAACCCCCGGCACCGCCGTCGCCATCGCACGCGCCTTCCAAGAGGCTGGCCTGCCCGACGGCGTCCTGAATGTGGTCTTCGGCGTGCCGGACACAGTGTCCCGCCATGTCCTGGCCGACCAACGGGTCCGCAAGCTGTCCTTCACCGGGTCGGTCCCCGTCGGCAAGCACCTGCAGAAGCTGGCGGCCGAGAACCTGATCCGCTGCACGATGGAGCTGGGCGGCCATTCCCCGGTTATCGTCTTCGACGACGCCGACGTGGACGCCGCCATCAACGTGATAGGCCACAACAAATTCCGCAACGCGGGCCAGGTCTGCATCTCGCCCACGCGCTTCTATGTGCAGGAAAACGTCTACAACAAGTTCGTCGAGGGTTTCACCGAGATCGCATCCACGCTGAAGGTCGGCAACGGCCTGGAAGACGGCGTTCAGATGGGCCCACTGGTCGCCGAGCGCCGCCTGCCAATCATGGAGGGCTGGGTCGCCGACGCCCAAGACCACGGCGCCACCGTCACGGCGGGCGGAGAGCGTATGGGCAACCAGGGCTATTTCTACCGCCCGACGGTCATGCGCGACGTGCCGGAAGAGGCCCGGATCATGAGCGAAGAACCCTTCGGCCCAGTGGCTCCAGTCACTCCGTTCAAATCCACGGACGAAGTGATCGACAAGGCCAACAAGCTGTCCTTTGGCCTGGCGTCCTACGTCTTCACCACGGACGGATCTAAGGCCAAGGCCATGGAAGGTGCCATCAACGCAGGCTTGGTCGGCATCAACCACCCGATGGTTTCAACCCCTGAGACGCCATTCGGCGGCGTGAATGACTCGGGCTACGGATCAGAGGGCGGCATCGAGGGCCTGGAGGCCTTCCTGCGCACGAAGTTCGTGACCGAGACGGGGGTTTGATGCACGAAGGGATCGCGGACGCATAGGCGAATATGAATCGACGCTAACGCTCAACGGGCACATCATCGATGTGCCCACCTTTCTTATATGTGATCGAATAAAATCTGCTCTGTGTGGTATATTTAAAGCAACTAGCAGAAGGTTCTTCCTACAAAAAATTTTCAACTCAGGATGGTCAATCATGGACAATCATGTATCGATTTTTATTTCGCATCGCCACCAAGACAAACAAATAGCCGATGCTTTAAGGAATAACCTAGAACTATGGGGGATTCCTGCTGAACGAATTTTCCAATCAAGCAACGAGTACTCTGGCATACAGGCCGGAGACGAGATCAGAGCCCATCTGATAGAACGATTGAGAAAGACCGATCTATTAATAATGATATTCACCGCAGCAGATTATGATTGGTCGTATTGTACGTGGGAACTTGGTGTCGCGAATGGCGACGGTACAAAGCCTACTCGAGTTCTTTGCCTTTGCTGCACAAAAGATGTGCCAAAATTGATGGACGGAGTCCTCATAAGCAAAGTAACCCACGAGGAAGTGAAGAAGCTTACTTTTGATTTACACAAAACCCCAGG
>JBCCHJ010000128.1:0-6337 GCA_039028795.1 Pseudomonadota bacterium | reverse complement strand
CGGTCGAAACGGTGTTCCAAAAGCATCTGATCCCGCTGGGACAGTTCACCCACCGGGGGCATCTGATCGACCCGGGCGCAATCACGGATATCGGCCTGATGACGGTCGAAGGCGAAAAAGACGATATCACCGGGCGCGGCCAAACTCGGGCCGCCCAATATCGATGCGGTATTTTGCGCGGTGAGAAGAACCTCCACTATGTCCAGACGATGGTCGGACATTATGGCGTCTTTAACGGATCGCGCTTCCGCCGGTCGATACAGCCGAAGATCCGGGACTTTATCCGCGCCCGTCGGATGACGGTGCGGGGTTGAGCCGTTGGGGTGCTGCTGGCACTCTGGCCACCATGGACTCCATTGATCTGGAAGACCCCCCGGTTCGGGTGCGTATCATCAAGAATGCCCGGGCGCGGCGGTTTACACTGCGACTAGACAGCCGCGGCGATGGGGCGGTGCTGACAGTGCCGCCGGGCGTGCCGCACCGGGACAGTCAAGCATTCGTGTCGCGCAATGCAGATTGGTTGCGCAGGGCTTTGTCGAAGCAGCCGGATTTGGTGTTTGTCAGCGACGGTTCGGTGGTGCCTGTAGACGGTATGCCGGTCCGGGTTGAAGTGTTTCCGGGCCGGCGCAGGCCGCCGGTCCTGGACGGTGAACGGCTTATTTTGCAAGGAGCCGGCGCCGAAGGCCCGCGTATCGCGGCATGGCTGAAACTGCGCGCCCGGGATGCGTTGCAGCCTGCTGCACATGCCTATGCACGGCAACTTGGTCGGCACGTGGACCGGGTTGCGCTGCGCGACACCAGGTCCCGTTGGGGGTCGTGCTCTACGAGAGGGACGCTCAGCTTTTCCTGGCGGCTGGCGATGGCGCCGCCCGCAGTGCAGAACTATGTCGCGGCGCATGAAGCCGCGCATCTGGTCGAGATGAACCATTCCGCGGCCTACTGGGCGGTGGTGGAACGGATTTACCCGGGCTGGCAGGTTCAGCGACATTGGCTGCACCGCCATGGCCGCGATTTGCACCGCTATCGGTTCGAGGCGGAGTGACCTGCATGCCGGGTTTGCAGACCCGGTAAGGCGCAGCTTATCGGTGGCCGAAAATACCCCTGAGATGCGTACTAGCGGCGACATATTCGGAAAACGTCTGGTCCATTTCATTTCGGTTGAATTTGGACTTGGGGCCTGAAGCGCGGAGCTGCGTTTCAGCTGGCGGTGCGATCTGGGTGATCTGTCTGACCCGGCCGATGAGCTGCAGGTCCAGGCCGCGCTTATCCGTTCTAACCTGGCCGGTTACGCGGTAGATGCCCTTTGGCCGTTGTTCCAAAAGCATCTCGGCTTGCTCTGGTTTGAGGGTGGCCGGGCCAGTATATTCCCAGGTTTCAAATTCTGGGTTTAGATCAACCGTCGCGCCCGTCCTGCCCGAATATGCCGGAACGTCAGCCATATCGATTTTGCCATGAGGCGCTACCAATATTGGGCATTCTGTCAGAGCGCTGAGATCTTGCAGCGTGGGGTCCGGAGATGTTGCATCTGAGCGCGTGACGATGACCGCGTCAGCCATGGTGATTTGGGCGGTGATCAGCGCGCCGGTTAAAGGATCAGCGAGCGTTGCAGAAAAGTTCGCTGCATCCGCCACTGAAATTACGCATTGGACGTGACGGGCGGGGTCTTCAGAAACCGCCGCCAAGTATGTGGCAGGTGTTTCCAGGCCACCGATCTCGACCACCTCTGCCAAGTCTTCTGAATGTACCTTCTGCAGATGCTCAACCAAGGTGGTCTTCCCCGCGCCCAAGAAGCCGGTGACTATGATGACGGGGGTCGTGGACATGCGGGCTGCTCCTTTGCAGGCGTTTTGCCCCGCTTGGACCTGACGTGCAATCCAAAGCCTTGACGACAGGACGGAACGACTGATGATCGGTCAAATGAACGTAGAGCCCAAAATCCACGCCGAAATTCGTCTACCGAGTCACGACCTGAAGGAAGATCTGCCGTTCTTCACCGAAACCTTGGGCTTTAGGCTGGACGAGATCTTCCCCGCTGATGATCCGTCAGTTGCCGTGATTTCTGGCCATGGTCTGCGGCTGCGGCTGCAGCGCGGCGCGGCCGAGGCGCCGGGGACCTTGCGTATTCTGTCCGAAGACCCCGCGGCTCTTGCGGACGGGGCAACCGAGTTGACCGCACCCAATGGCACCAGGGTCGAGATCGCGCGGCTGAACCCGCCGATGGAGATCCCGCCGACCGATCACAGCTTTGTCGTGCGTCGCCTGAAAGACGAAGCGCCGTGGGTGATTGGCCGCGCGGGCATGCAGTATCGCGATTTGATCCCAGATCGACTGGGCGGATCAATCATTGCCAGCCACATCCGCATTCCCGATGGTGGGCCGGTGCCGGATATGGTGCATTACCACACTGTCGGATTTCAGCTGATCTACTGCTATCGTGGTTGGGTCGATCTGGTTTACGAAGACCAGGGTCCGCCCTTCCGCTTGCATGCCGGCGATTGCGTGATCCAGCCGCCGAAGATCCGCCATCGGGTGCTGGTCGCTTCGGACAATGTGGAAGTAATCGAGATTGGGGTTCCTGCCGAGCATATCACCACCATCGATCACGAGATGGAGTTGCCGAACGGTGTTGTGAACCCCGACCGGGATTTTGATGGGCAGCGGTTTGTGCATCACCGGTTGGCGGATGCGGTTTGGGTGCCATGGCGTTTGCCGGGGTTCGAACATCGTGACACTGGGATCAATGCCGGAACGGGTGGGGTGGCTTCGGTGCAGGTTGCCAGGTGGACCGGTGGGGATGACACAGTGTGGCGTCACGACACTGATATTCTGTTCACCTTTGTGCTGGAGGGAAGGGTCAAGTTGGCCGGTGCCGACCAGGGTGCTGCTGACCTGACGGCTGGGGATGCGTTCGTGGTCCCGCCGGGGATGGAGGTGCAGTTATCTGCCGCATCCCAGGATCTGGAGTTGCTGGAGGTCGCATTGCCTGGGGTCTTTAAGACCGAGGTGAGCGATCCAGCCTAATGGCTGGGGGCTATGCCCTTCGCAGCGTTGATCAATGACACTGGATGTTTTCAGCAAATGACTAAGATCACTTGGTCCAGGCCCGGTTGAGATAGCGGGTCGTGCCGATATCGGTAACAGACAGATGCGTACGCGGTCCGACCGGATTGGCTGAGGTCAAGATCTGTTCCTGCGCCGGCGGCGTATCGGGGCCACCCTCCATGGCTTCGGATAACACCCGCCCATCCAACCCATCTGGTGCAGGTAAGCCCATCAAATGCATCACCGTCGGTAGAATGTCGATATTGCCGCCCGGTACGGTGATGTCGGTGGTCTGGAAGGCAGTGCCGCCGAGGGCCAGGAAGGTGTGCAATTCCTTAGCGTGCAGGCCGCCATGGCATCCACCGCCTTCCGGATAGGGTGCGTCGTGTACGGTTGTGCCGATGACACCATGGGCGTTGGGTGTATCGTCGGACCGGAACACCAGTGAGACATCCGGCGCACGGGCGTGGTTCAGGCGAAGGCACTCGGATCGTAAGGTTCCCGCCACCCCGTCGCGGGTGAACAGAGGCCCGCACCAGGGCTGCGCCCGCAGCCATTCCACCAACTCGGCGACACGGGACGGAGGAGCGTCGGGCAACCAGATCCCCCCCGCCGAGGCGAGGCCTAGGATTGCTTCTCCCTCCGGATCGTCCTTGTCCATGACCGAGAACCCGGCCCCCCGCATCTGCGCTGTAAGGTGCAAAGGTTCTCCGGTCAGGCTGATCTGGCCATGGTCTGACAGGGTGATGATGTGCATGTCCCCAGCTTCGATTTTGGGGGACAGGTGGTTCAGGATCCGCCCGAACTCGGCATCCGCGTGGGCCATCGTGACGTGTGCCTCGGGGCCTCCGATACTTTTCCAATGGAAGGTCTCATCGGGTTCGCACAGCCAAAGCAACATAGCATCAGGCTTCAGGTCTGCTTCGATATAGTCGAGATAAGCGCTCACGGCCCAGGTGATCCAGTCCGTCGCAGGCAGATCGTATTCCGGAAGCGGACCAATCCGATCAGCGATCCGATCGAATGCGCCCGCTGGATTACAGGCTTCGGGCCTCCGCATGGCCAGGCGGAACGTGCCGTCCTGCACGGCCGACCAGTTGATCAGACGCCCGCCCCCTGGTGTGCCCGCAGAAAGCGCCGCATAACGTCTCCCAGCCTGGGTGAGACGTTGCCCGATGTTCGGCATGGCCAACACCGGTCCGGCGGCAAAGGCGGCCTCTAGCATCCTATCATCGCCCGAGTTCACCAAGAGACCGGGCTGCAGGTCATCGGCCACGAACTTGTTGCCGACGATGCCATGCCGCCAGGGCATGCACCCTGTGGTCACCGCGGATTGATTGACCCGCGTCTCTGTCGGAAACGTTGACCGTGCATTCAGATACCGCGCCCCCCGTTCCGCGAATGCCGACAAGTTTGGCATTAGCTCTGGCGTGACGAACTCAGGCCGCAATGCGTCGAACACAACGACAAGTACGCGGGAGGACAGCATTCTAGAACTTCACCTTCTTCGCATCCTTCGCGCAGGCGGCATGTTGAGGGCAGCCGACCATATGATCGTTCACCAGGCCGCAGGCCTGGGCAAAGGCGTAGACAATCGTCGGCCCGCAGAACTTGAAGCCTTCAGCTTTTAAGGCCTTCGACATCTCCTTGCTGACCGGAGTTTCTGCGGGGACCTCGCGCATCGACGAAAATCCATTCTGCAATGGCTTGAAGTCGTAGAACTGCCAAAGAAAGCGGTTGAAACCTTCACGTTCCTCGATTTTCAGGTAGGCCTTGGCATTGCCGATCGTTGCTTCGATTTTACCGCGATGGCGGACAATGCCGGAATCCGCCAAAAGACGTCCGACGTCTTTTTCGCCATATCGGGCGATTTTTGCCGGGTCGAAGCCATGGAACCCTTTTCGAAAGGCGTCCCGTTTCCGCAGAATGGTGATCCAGGCAAGGCCCGCCTGAAAGCCGTCCAAGATCAGTTTTTCCCACAAAGCGCGGCTGTCGGTGTCCGGGCGGCCCCATTCCGTGTCGTGATACGCCACGTACATTGGATCCTCACCGCACCAGGTGCACCGATCTTCGGCCTGCTTTGCCATTTTGTCTCTCCTTTAAGGAAATGTTTAGACGCCAAATAGAACCTCTGGTGAAGATGTTTGCACGGGTTTTTCGTGTGCAGGACCGCCGGGGACCTTGATGGACCATAAGTTTGAGTTATCAACGGCCAAGGCGACCCAAGACGCGGAAGGTTCGTTCTCTATTCTTGCAATTGGCATCGATAATCTTGCGGCTTTGGAGGAACTTTTTGGGGAAGGCATAGGCGATGACATCGCCTCGGAGGTCGAAGGCCGGCTCCGCCGGTTCGTGCCCCACATCGCAGAGATTCGAGAAACCGCCTATCGCAGGTTCCTGATCGGGTTGCCGGGCTTCTCTGAAGCAGCCGTCGAAGAGCTGTTCAACTTACTGAAATCCGCTGTGGCGTCCGAGGCTGTGAGCACCGGATATGGTCCAATGGCAATCAGTGTTTCAGCGGGCTGCGCGATGGCCAGCCCGGGCGGCTTGCTTCCCAGATCGCACGAAATGAACACGGCTGCGCTGCACGCGCTGCACATGGCGGCGGCATCCGGCGCTGGCGCCTATCATGTGGCGCGGGACGACGGGGCGCTGCTGGCCTGGCGGCAAATGCTGATGGAAACATCTCGCGCTGCCTTTGGTCATGGCACGGCGGAGAATCTGACGCTTGCCTATCAGCCCGTGGTCCGGGCGATTGGCGGCAATGCGATCAGCTTCCACGAATGTCTGGTGCGCATACGCCGTCCAGACGGTGGGCTACTACCCGCCGCGGCATTCATGCCAGCGATCGAACAACTGGGCCTGGCAATGCTGATTGATCGTCAGGTCCTGCTGATGGCCATGGAGACGCTGGTCCGTCACCCGACAGCGCGCCTGTCGGTGAATATATTCCCGCAGACCATGCAAGACCGGCAATGGATCTCGTTGTTTGAAGGCGCGGCTGCGAATGACCCGACTTTGCCAGAACGTCTGATCCTAGAGGTAACTGAAACCGTCGCGATGTTGGATCCGGCCAGAACCCAAGGCTTCATGGATCAAATCCGCAGGCTTGGCACCGGCTTTGCGATCGACGACTTCGGATCAGGTCACACGTCCTTGGCGAAACTGCGAGACTTCCGCTTTGATATCCTGAAAATCGATGGCAGCTTCGTTCGAGATGTGGATTCCAACCCGGACAACCAGTTTATCATGGAAACCCTGTCATCGATCGCCGAACGTTTCGACATGATGACTG
>JBCCHJ010000127.1:0-6564 GCA_039028795.1 Pseudomonadota bacterium | reverse complement strand
CGCGATCCTCCCGGACATCGTCATGTCCGGGCTACGGATTGTGCGTGATTCTGTCCAGCCCCGCACACCTTGTCCCTCTTCATCTTTCCCAAAATACGCATAAGGCAGAATGGAAATGCACGGTCGATGGGTGATGCGCACAGGTCAAACACCCACAATCCGTAGCCCGGACATGACGATGTCCGGGAGGATCGCGTGGCGGGCAAAGCCCGCCTCCATTTAATCCGATCAGCAGACCGGGGAAATCAGCGGCTCGCCCGCGAAATGCGCCTTCAGGTTTCGCACCACCAGATCGTTCATCGCCCAGCGGGTCTTATGAGTGGCCGAGCCTTGATGCGGCGACAGCACCACATTCTCCATCCCCAACAGCGCCTCAGGCACTTGCGGTTCGCCATCATACACATCCAGGGCCGCGCCGCCCAAAGCCCCGGATCCCAGCATCTCGATCATAGCATCCTGGTCGACCGAGCTTCCCCGGCCCACGGAAACCAGCGCCCCCTCAGGTCCCAATGCCGCCAGAACCGCTCTGGAAATGATCCCCGCGGTCCCAGGACCGCCGGGTGCGATGCAGACCAGCCAGTCGGCATCCCGGGCCATGGCCTCCAGATCCGCATAGTACTGATACGGCTGATAGGGTTGCTCGTTCCGCCCGTGATAGACGACGCGCATCTTGAAGGCCTGGCAACGCGCGGCAAATTCCTTGCCGATCCGACCCAGGCCTAGAATGCCCACGGTCGCCCCGGTCAACTCGCCAGTGTAAACATAATCGCCCTCTGCCGCCCAGCGCCCGGCCTTCAGATAGCGCTCGGCTTGGGGGATCTTCCGGCACAAAGCGATCATCAGCGCAAAGGTAAACTCTGCCACCCCATCATTCAGCACATCGGGCGTGTTGCAGACCCGGATGCCACGGGCGCGGGCGGCCTCGATATCCACACTGTCATAGCCGACCCCAAGCGAAGAGATGATCTCCAAGGCCGGCAAGGCACCGATCAGCGTTGTATCTGCGCCATTCATCGTGGCAATCGCCCGGATCTGCGGCCCGACCTCTGCCAAAAAGGCTGCCCGGTCCGCCGCCTGATAGAGCCGATGAACGGTGTAGGCCTCGCTCAGCGCGTCTTCGGCATAGGCATGCATTGCCTTCGGGATCAGGATATCCACCATCTTTCAGCCTTCCTTCAACTGGCGCTCCCGCCACCAGATGTAAAATCCGCTGCCGATAATGATCGGCGCGCCCGCTAGAATCCAGACCGTCGGCGGCTGCGAGAAGATAAGCCAGCTGGAGGCTGTCATGAAGATCAGTTGCACATAGATAAACGGCGCCAGAACGCTGGCCGGGGCATAGAGATGCGCCACCGTCAGCATCTGGTGGCCCAGCCAGCCGAACAGTCCCATTGCCAGGAAAAGGCCCCAGGCCAGTGCCCCTTCCGGAGATTGCCAATGAAACAGTGCCATAGGCGCAACCCCCAGGGTTGCGACCAGCGCGGCATAAAGCTGTTGCGTGTTGGTTGAATCCACCCCGGCCAGCAACCGCGTAAGGATCTGATAGACCGACGCACAGAGAGCCGCCCCCACCGACAAAATCACGGCCCAATGAAAGTCCGCAGTCCAGGGCCGGGTCACCACCAGGATACCGATGAACCCGATCCCAATCGCGATCCAGCGGCGTAGGCGCACGGTCTCTCCAAGGATCGGGATCGACAGCACACAGACGAAAATCGGGATCGAGAAAAAGATCGTCGCCGTCAGCGTCAGCGGTAGGAATTGCACGGCGGTAAAATTGCACACGGTCGAGGCCAACAGCAGTGCGGCACGAAGCGTCTCTTGCAACGGGGCCTTGCTGGCCAACGCACGCGAGCCTTGTTGCGGCAGGATCAGCATTGCCACCACAGCCAAATGGACCGCATAGCGCGCGAAGACCGCGGCCCAGGGGGACATCCCCGTGGTCATCAACCACTTGGCAGAACTGTCCAGGCCGGTGAAGCAGGCAAAGGCCAACAGCATCAGCAGAATTGCATATCCCCGCCGGTCTGCCCGAGGCGTCACACGGGTTTCATGGACCTGGGGGTTTCGCCAGACCGCCATCTCAGAGAGAGCAAAGGGGTTTCAACCCATCATAGCGCGCGCTCCGTTTCACGGGGCGCCCTTATCAATGTCATCTTCTAAGAAGTACCGAACGCTATCTTCGAAACTGGCATCCGCCATGAACCCCAGTCGCGCCGCCTTTTCTGGACGCAGATGGGCGCGGAACTCCTGGACGATGCTCTGAATGAATGCGTCTTCTTCCCAGGTGATCAACTCTGCTGGTTCCGGCCCTGCAACGCGCGTCATGGCATCGATCATCTCGCCGATTGTATCGGTCCGCCCCGGCAGGGCGAAACACCGGTTCAAACCGATGTCTTTGGCTAGAACCTCTCCCGCGTGGACCAAGTTCGCGACAACCGTGCGCGGGCTGCAATGCCAGAGCGGGAAGTCCCGGCCCACTGGGCAGTTCGACCCCATCCCCTGCAGCGGCTCCCGGAAGATCGAGGACATGAACCCGGTCGAGGCCTTGTTCGGCTTGCCCGGGCGGATCGTGACCGTTGGCAAGCGCAGACCTCGGCCATCAACAAAACCTTTGCGGGACATATCCGTCAGGATCATCTCGCCACAAGCCTTTTGCGCGCCATAGGACATTTGCGGGTTCAGTTCGACGCCGTCCTCAATGACCTCCGGCGCCTCTCCGCCATAAACAGCCAGCGAGGACGTAAACACCAGGACCGGACAGGTTCCCAGATCCCGGGCGGCCTGGAAGACATTCAGGGCACCCATCAGGTTGATGTCCCAGCCCAGATCAAACTCTGCCTCTGCCTGGGCCGAAACGATCGCTGCCAGATGATAGATCACATCGGCCGCCGACACGGCCCGATCCACGGAGGCCCGGTCGGTAATGTTCATCTTGGCGGTCTCCACCGGGAATGGCGCATCAACGACCGGGGGTGCCACCATGTCCGCCAAGGTCAGCCCGGATATCTCCCGCCCCTTCAACTGCCCTTTTGCTGCGAGGGCCTGTGCCAGTTTCTGGCCCAGGAACCCAGCGCCGCCGACGATGGCGATCTTCATGGAAAGCCTCTTTCAGTTTGCGGTTGGATCGACCGATGCGCGGCCTGTGCGAGTGGAACGTTGATAGACGATTTTAGGCCGGGGTGAATTGAATTTTAGAAAATTCTTTGCCGGTCTCAGATTACCTTCCCCCCATCGATCACTCCGTTAGCATCGGGGATCAACATGGCGATCCAAGCCGCCGCGCGCTCCTATGTACGCCGTGACGACATGTCAATTTCACTCCATCCCACCCGTCCGCCCGCGGCGGTTCCAAAAGCACCGCACTCGAAGGTCGCCGGGCGCGCAGCACATCCATCTGCGTGGCCCGGCGCTTCGATGCCTCAGTGGTTATCGCGCTCCATGATCTGGGATGTGCGCTGATACCGCGTGGCAAATTCCAGGCACCCGCCATCGGAAAAATGTCCGACATGGGCGCGTTGCAGTTCCTGCCAGGGCGTATGATGCTCCAGTTCCGGGACTTGCCAGGCGTCCTTTCTTGCCTGCCATTCATCGGGTGGGACCAAAGCATCCATCCGCGCGTTCGGGATATCCAGCCGCACCATGTCGCCCGTCTGCAAAAACGCCAGACCGCCGCCAACCGCCGCCTCTGGCGAGGCGTTCAGGATCGACGGAGACTCAGAGGTTCCGGATTGCCGTCCGTCCCCGATCGTCGGCAAATGCTGAATACCGGCCGCGATCAACGCATCCGGCGGCTGCATGTTCACAACCTCTGCCCCGCCGGGATAGCCGACAGGGCCGACGCCCCGGATGAACAGCATGCAGTTTTCGTCGATGGCCAGATCGGGGTTATTGATGTTGTCGTGGTAATCCTCGGGGCCCTCGAAGACGATGGCCCGCGCCTCGCAGATACCTTCCGAGCCCGGACGGGACAGGAACTGTTCCTGAAACTGAGCAGAGATCACCGAGGTTTTCATCAACGCGCTATCGAAGAGGTTGCCCGAGATCACCAGGAAACCTGACTTCTCCCGCATCGGGGCGTCGGGCGTCTTGATAACGTCGTGGTTCTCGGACCGCGCTTCGGCGTAATCCTCGGCAACCGTCTTGCCCGACACACGCAACGGCGATCCATCCAACAACCCCGCCGCCAGCAACTCGCCCATTACCGCAGCGGTCGCTCCGGCGCGTTGATAGTCTTCGCCAAGATACTCCCCGGCCGGTTGCATGTTCACCATTAACGGCAGCTCATATCCATATTCCTGCCATTCCTGGACGCGCAGTTCGACCCCGGCATGCCGTCCGATTGCGGCGAAGTGGATCGGTGCGTTGGTCGATCCGCCGATCGCCGTGTTCACGCGGATCACATTGTGCAGCGCTTCTTTGGTGATGATCTGGGACGGGCAGAGATCCTCGTGCGCCATCTCGACGATCCGTTGCCCGGTCTTATAAGCCGCCTCCATCCGCGCACGCCAGGGCGCAGGTATGTTGCCGGTGCCCGGCAGCATCATGCCCAGCGCCTCGGTCAGCGCATTCATCGTGCTGGCCGTGCCCATTGTATTGCAATGGCCCAAAGACGGCGCAGACGAACAGATCCGGCCCAGGAACTCCGGATAGTCGATTTCCCCTGCCGCCAGCAGACGCCGCGATTCCCACACGATCATGCCAGACCCGGCCCGCTGGCCCTTCCACCATCCATCCAGCATCGGCCCGCCATTCAGCGCAATCGCGGGAATGTCGACCGTGGCAGCCCCCATCAACATCGCAGGTGTGGTCTTGTCACAGCCGGTGCAGAGCACGACGGCATCCAGGGGATAGCCTTGCAACACTTCGACCAGGGAAAGATAGGCCAGGTTCCGGTCCAGCGCCGCCGTCGGCCGCTTGCCGGTTTCCTGGATCGGGTGCACAGGGAATTCGAGTGGAATTCCGCCGGCATCCCGAATGCCCGCCTTCGTACGGTCGGCCAAGAACATGTGGATCTTATTGCACGGGCTTAGATCCGACCCGGTCTGAGCGATTCCAATAATCGGCTTGCCGGATTGCAGCTCTTCCAATGTGAAGGCCTGGTTCTGATAGCGTTCCAGATAAAGCGCCGTCATCGTCGGGTTGTCCGGGTTGTCGAACCACTGGCGACTTCGGAACTGTCCCTTGTATTTCGATGACATGGCTGATCCTCCCGGCTTGTCTGCTGCGAGGACTAGAGCGTAAATGGATGCGAAGTACAATCGCCGATCATTTTTGATCCAAGGAGAATTCAAATGCACCTTCGCTTGCGCATCTTAGCTCTTGGTTGTTTCTCAATCCTGACAGGGATAGCTCAGACATCTCAGGCAACTGATCGACACGCAAATCTGTCTTCGGGCGAGCTCTACCAACGCATCAAAGCAATTGTTGAGGCAGAAAATCCACACGGCAGTCGCATCGAATTCTCAATAGATAACTGCAGCGTCCTATACACTTCGGAGTACAAGGACCCGGATTGTAGCGTTGGCAAACCATATACGGGTGCCGGAACGAGGTTTGAGCTCGACAAGTTGATGACTCGGCCGGACTTGGTGAAACGTTGGGATAAAGATGGGCGTTACTTTGCTTCCTGGTCATTCGAACCCATAACCGCTGGAAAACTGAGGAAAGCCCAGCAAACTATGTGGTCGATCGTCAAAGAGTTTTACAAAACAAAGGCGCCAATTGAAGAGCGAACAACCAAATTAACCCAACGCGCCTTCAGCGGTGAATTTGGATCAACTGTCCTGAAACATCACAATTTTCATACCCGCTGCGATGGCCAACCTCAGATATGGAATCTGATCGGCGAGTCCGTAACTCTCAGCTTTCCGAAAGATCAAGTTGAGGAATCGATTTCACTGCTCAGCGCATATGCCAAACGTGAGTGCCCGTTATCTCTCGATTTGCAATAAGCCATCATGAATAGGCACGCCGTCAGCACCCTTCGCCATTATCCCGAACTGGACGGCAAGACCTTCCTGCTGGGCGTGGGTGGCATGAAATGCGCAACAAGCTGGGTGTTTGACTACCTTCGCGGGTTGGAGGGGATGACAGCCTCGGACATCAAGGAACTGCACTTCTTCAATTCACGGCTGCGGCCTCCGGGGCATGAGCCTTTGACCTTGGAGTTTGTACAATCCATTCGCCACTTCTTCGACAATGCCGGAGACATCGCTGAAGAGATGCGATTGAATCGTCAGTTTCAGGCCGCGGTCGATAGCTTGCGGATGCTGCATGACGACAACGCCTATTTCGACTACTTCGCGCGGATCTGCACCCCTGAAACCAAGACACTGTGCGAGGTTACCCCGCAATATTCGGTTCTTGGCAAGGAAGGCTTCGCCTTCCTGAAAGACTTCTTCGCCTCGCAGCAAATGAGGTTGAAGATCTTCATGGTCCTGCGCGATCCGGTCGAGCGGTTATGGTCACATCTGCGCCACCTGCAAGATCGCGATCAGGCGGGCGACGTCCTGACAGAGTGGCCCGACCTGGTCCGTCGGCGCAGCGTGATCGAAAGGTCGG
>JBCCHJ010000126.1:0-6789 GCA_039028795.1 Pseudomonadota bacterium | reverse complement strand
TTTGAATTGAGGAATTAGTATGGCCCAGTCATCAGAGATCGAGTGGACTGATGCGACGTGGAACCCGGTTGCAGGTTGCACGAAGATCGGGCCCGGTTGCGGCAACTGCTATGCTGAGAGATTTGCTTAGCTTTGGCGCGGGCTTAAGGATCATCCGTATGAATAAGGCTTTGACCTTCGGCTTTGGCCTTCCCGTCTAAGTCAACCGGCGGCGTGGAGAAAACCGCGCATGATTTTTTTGTGAATTCCATGAGCGATCTTTTTCACAAAGAGGTGCCGAGAAAATACATTGATCGCGTGTTTGACGCGATGGAGGAAGCGCCGTGTGAGCGCGACGCACAGCAACATTCGCCACCTATCGCGAAGCGATTTCGTGCCTTGGCACGAAGCCGCTGCCGCAAATTCGGAAGTGATGTCTGGGTTCGAGGTAGCTGCCGACGAAGCGCCGACGCCAGCGATTCCTGCCAGCGTCGGCTGTACTCACTCGAAATCATACATCAGTACCTTCCGCCAGGCTCAGAGCATCCTCAACATCCACGCCAAGATAGCGAACCGTACTCTCGATCTTGGTGTGGCCCAGAAGGATCTGTACCGCCCGGAGATTACCGGTTTTCTTATAGATCAGTGAGGCCTTAGTCCGCCGCAATGAGTGCGTACCGTATTCCTCGGGCGGCAAACCGATGGCCTCAACCCACTCATTGACTAGCCGGGCATACTGTCGGGTTCCTAAATGTGGACATCGAGCGAGACGGCTTGGGAAGAGAAAATCATCAATCGCTCCACCACGTATATCCAGCCAGGCGGTCAAGCTTTCTCGGGCCGTCTCAGTGATCTCAAACCGGACGGGCCTCCCTGTCTTTTGCTGGATCACAGTTGTGCGCTTCCTGATCTCGCCTCCTGCCGCCACGTCACCAATGCGGATCTCCACAAGATCACAGCCGCGGAGTTTCGAGTCGATCCCGAGATCGAAAAGTGCGCGGTACCTTGTTAGGCCACGGTTCTGAAGATGGAACCGGATCTCCCAGACCTCCTTAGCTTGGAACGCTTTCTCTGGGCCAATCTTGAACCCGGTGTTCCAGGTCGCTGCATATTGACGGCTATCGGATGTAGGCATTCTTGTACCTCCTTTGAAACGACTGCGGGAATGCAGTCGCTCAAAGGTGCAATCCGAGCTCCACTCAGCGTCTTCAGTACCCCCAAGAACAGAATTCTGAATGTCAGCGCAAGCGACGGGGCCTGCGCGAAGCCCAACTTTCTGCAGGCACGCCGATCTTCCCGGAACCTGCCTTAGCTTCGCATCCCAGTGCGTCGCGCAGATTGCACCAAGAACTGACATTCTAGGCTCGACCTTTTCTAGGGATGTTAAAGCTTTGCATAGAACATGTTATAACATAACACAACTTTGGTGTTTTCGCTTAGCTACGCACCTTCAAACGTTGCTGGCGTCCAGTTGTTCAAGGCAAGCACTAATAAGACGCGGAAGGCAGAAGCCCACCTGCAAGAGAACCCAGGAGGTAAGATGTCCATTGTCCCTCAGACCTATGACGAATGGGAACACTGCATTACTGTAAAATGCGGCATTCCCCTGACATCTGAATATGTGTCAGAACGGATAGAGGCGCTGGAGAATATTCGCAACCATGGCACAAAGAAGTTCATCGATCAGTGGGGCGAGGCGCATCACAAGCGCACCCTGGAATGGTTTCGTGAAGCCGAGGGGCGATTGACCCAGTGACCGTTGCATCGTCGCCGCTGCCGATCACCGTATTGAATGGATTTCTCGGTGCCGGGAAGACCACGTTGCTGCAAAACCTGCTGGTGCAGGCGCGTGCGTTCGATTCCCTTCGCTTGGCAGTCATCGTCAATGAGATGAGCGAACTGGATGTCGACGGGCGCATTCTGGACACGACCGAAGTCGTTTCTCGCCATGATACTCTGTTCGTATCGATCCCCGCAGGAAGCATCAGCAGTGCTGCGGGGCTGCAGCGATTTGCCAAAGCGGTCGACGAATTTCGCGCAGGCGGTGCGACCCATATTGTAATCGAAACCTCTGGCAGCGCGCATCCCTGGCCCCTGCTGGAGGCGATACGTGCCCATGAAGCGGTGCGTTTGTTTGGGTTTCTTTCGATTGTCGATACGGTCACGCTGGCCCAGGATCATGACCTGGGGCGTGCCATTTTGCCTGCCGCCTCGCAAAACCTCTCAGTCAATCAGCGCGGCATCGAAAATCTGCTGGCCGAGCAGATCATGTTCGCCAACCGCATCCTGCTGAGCAAAATGGATCGGGTGCCCATGGAGACGGTCCAAACCGTGGCCCAGGCCATCCACCCGATCAACGCCGGTGCCGATATTGTCGGCATGCAGTGGGGTAATGTGAAACTGGATGATGTATTGGCCATGCCGCCCTATGACTATGACCGGGTCGCAACGCTGGGGGCCGAACTGACGGATTGGGACCGGACCCATGGCACCAGTTCCATGGCCAGCGCCGAGGATTACCGGATCGACAGCATCGTTATCTCCGACCCCCGGCCTTTCCATCCGCAACGCCTATGGGACGTCTATAGCTATTATCTGGGTGAGAGGATCTATCGCAGCAAGGGCTTCTTTTGGCTGCCGACGCGCGACAAGTTGCAACTGCTATGGAACCAGACCGCCGGCAGCGTCGGGCTGGAGATTCTGAACTATTGGAAAGTTGCAGCGCTGGAAGACGAAAGCTTGAACCTATCCGCCCATGAACTCGAAGAGATGCGCCGCCGTCTGGAAGGGATGTCGGCAGATTTCGGCGACCGCCACTGCCGCTTGACGGTGATCGGCGATCGCGATGGGCTGCAAATCTTTGCCGATGCCGTAAGGGATTGTCTTTGCACGCCGGAGGAAGTGAAGCTTTGGAAAGCCGGGCACGTGTTCGAGGACCCCTGGCCAAAGACAACCGCCCACCTAGCTTGATGCGCGGTTGTCCGGATTCAGCGGCTAGGGTTCACCGCACCCCATTATTCTTGAACAATCTCTCCCGGCAGGGTGTTGACGGTCATCGTATCGTTCGGCCTGAAGTGGACCACGGATCGGATCGACTTGCCTGCTTTCAAAAGATCGAATGCCGTGTTGATCTGGCCGTGGGTCATGTGGTGGGTGATGTAGGGATCGACATCGAAATCGCCGCGCAGCCACTCGTCGACCATGCCGGGTAGTTCGCTGCGACCCAGGACGCCGCCGAACGCCGTTCCGCGCCAGACCCTACCGGTGACCAACTGGAACGGACGCGTGGAGATTTCCTGCCCCGCTCCTGCTACGCCGATCACGGTGCATTCGCCCCAACCCTTATGGCAGGCTTCCAGGGCCGAGCGCATCAGATCTACATTGCCGACGGCTTCGAACGTGTAGTCCAGGCCGCCGCCCGTCATCTCGACCAGCACATCCTGGATCGGCGCGTCATGGTCCTTGGGATTGATGCACTCGGTGGCGCCCAGCGCCTTGGCCAGCAGGAATTTGTCCGGGTTTATGTCGATGCCAATGATCTTTCCGGCGCCCGCCATGACGGCGCCCTGGATCACCGCCATGCCGACGGCGCCGAGACCAAAGACCGCGACGGATGCACCTGCTTCAACCTTAGCGGTGTTGCGCACGGCACCCATGCCTGTCGGCACCGCGCAGCCCATCACGGACGCCTTGGCCAGCGGCGCCTCATCCGCGATCTTAGCGACCGAGATTTCCGGCAGCACCGTGTATTCGCTGAACGTACTGGTGCCCATATAGTGCAGGATCTGCCTACCCTTATAGGAAAAGCGGGACGTCCCGTCTGGCATCAATCCGGCCCCCTGCGTCTGTCGGATGGTCTGGCAAAGGTTGGTCTTGCCCGATTTGATGTAGGGACAGTCCGGATCCTCCGGGACGTATAGGGGGATGACCTTGTCGCCCGGTTTGACGGAGGTCACACCGGGCCCGATCTCCTCGACCACGCCGCAGCCTTCATGGCCGAGAATGCACGGAAAAAGTCCCTCCGGGTCCTCGCCCGACAAGGTGAACACATCCGTGTGGCAGAGGCTGGTCGTCACGATGCGGACAAGAACCTCGCCCTCTTTGGGGCCTTCCAGGTCAATCTCTTCGATTTCCAGCGGACGGTTCGGTTCCCAGGCTATGGCTGCGCGCGTTTTCATGTTGATTCTCCCCTAAATCTGTCAGTGCAGATAATATTCTCTGGGCTGTTCGTCCGGTGCCGCTACCGGATCCAGGACCAAAACAAGACGGGTCTCCCCGCTACCTTCGATCGGTGGAGACCGGTGCACCAATCCGGATGTCGGATGCTCCAGCCACCGATTGCCCCGCAGAATGATTGGCGCGCCCGTCGGCACGGTCTCGACCCGCTGCGGTTCGGCGCGATCCATCGAAAACCCGTATTGCGTGCCGGTTCCCCGATAAGTGCAAATCAGGCGTACAGGGATCGTGTCTTTACGGAACTGTCTGCAGTGGTTTGTCGCGACAATGTCCAGGCGAAACATCAGGTAGGACGCGTTCATCAGACCTGCGAAGATATCCGCCAACGCGGAAACGTCATCGATCAGCCTCGCGCGTTCCACGCAATTCGGGGTGCCGCACAGCTCGCAGATATGAGACGCCGCAGAGTGCACCTTTTCTGGGCTCAGGATGATACGCGTTTCCGGTAGCTGATCAGGACTTACCTGGTCGATCCAGGATTGAAAGCTTGGCAATGGCTGTCGCCGCCAAATCGCCGCAGCACAGTCTGGACGGTGTATCGCTGCCAGATCGGCCGGCGTCTCCGCCATTGCGATGGCCGAAATACCCTGCGTGTCTTGGAAAAGGCTCATGTCATGCCTCCAGCGTGAAGTACCGGGGCAATGCGGCACGGGCGGAAGCAAATGTCATGAGTGTCCCCGGTTGCGGTTGCCGGCCAACAAGCAGATCTCGAAACGTCCGATCAAACTTCGATTAGTCAAGGTTATGTTATAATATACCAATCATCAAGCGAGTTTCTGGCATAGGGTTGTTGACGCCTACTCGGCCGCTTCAGCACGATGCCAAGCCGGGAAGGGGTCTGGCAAATCCGGTAAAGCATCGGGGCCTGGCGCTTGATGTTCGGGGACCAAAGCCGCATCCAAACGGCTTCTCAATTGCGCCCAGTCTATTCCTGCTCCGATAAAGACGATTTCCTGGCGTCGATCTCCCCATGGCTCGATCCAGCGTTCAGCCATATAGGCCCGCGCCCCGTCATTGTCGGGCCAGCGATCTTTTGGGATGGCCGCCCACCAAGGGCCCAGTGGCTTGACCGTCGAGAGCGCCCCTGCAAGTGAATACTCCAGAGCCCATTCGGATCGCGTGGCGATCCAGAAATGTCCCTTGGCGCGAATGACACCCGGCATTGCGCTGTTCAGTAAAGCCTTGATCTTCTCCGGCGCAAAGGGCTGGCGCGCCCGGTACACAAAGCTGGCGACGCCATACTCTTCTGTCTCAGGCACGTGGTCGGCAAAGCCATACAGTTCTTTGGCCCACATCGGGTGGTCCTGTGCTCTTTCAAAATCAAACAGCCCGGTGTCCAAGACTCGCTCCACCGGAACGTCGGAGTGGTTGGTCTCGATGATCTCGGCGTCGGCGTTCAGACAGCGGATGATCTTTTGCGCGGCATCGACCTGTTCTGGCGCTGCATCGGCGACCTTGTTCAAGATGACCACATCCGCGAACTCGATCTGCTCGGTCAGTAGATGGACCAAGGTGCGTTCATCATCTTCGCCCAACGTTTCGCCGCGGTCATCAAGGAAATCCGTGCTGGTATAGTCCTTTAGCAGGTTCACCGCGTCGACCACGGTGACCATGGTATCCAGCCGGGCAACATCGGACAGGCTTTCGCCGTGCGCGTCCTGAAACTCAAAGGTCGCCGCGACGGGTAGGGGCTCCGAGATGCCGGTGGACTCGATCAATAGGTAATCAAACCGCCCCTCTGCTGCCAGACGCCGGACCTCCGCCAAAAGATCGTCGCGCAGAGTGCAGCAAATGCAGCCATTCGACATCTCGACCAACTTCTCGTCGGTGCGGCTGAGTTCAGTGTCGGCACGCACAAGATCTGCGTCGATATTTACTTCGGACATATCGTTGACGATGACGGCGACGCGTCGACCTTCACGGTTGTTCAGAACGCGGTTCAGCAGCGTGGTTTTACCGGCGCCCAGAAAACCAGACAGGACTGTAACGGGAAGGCGGTTTTCGATGGCTTGCATAGCTGGCACCTGAACAATAACTGTTGTGATGATATGTTATAACATATCACTTTACAAGCTTATGCTTCCATGTATCCACATGGTTGCAGGCCGAACCACGGCTTCAGATGAGAACGGTGGATACAGGTTGTTTCGTTAAACGGTCGCGGCTCCGTGGGCCGTCAGCTCGGGAAGCAAGCGATGAACGACCACTTGCGCGCGGATCACCGCGCAGCGATATCAGCCCGGAATCCGTAATCAAAATGCGCCTCATAGCTGATGGTCTGCCAATTCACTCTGACTTCCGGGTGCGGGCTGCATGTCGGATTCCGGGGGACAAGTCGCTGTTGGCGGTTCGCGGCGTGAATGTCTGGAAGCTCCAACACCGCAGAACTTTTTCAAAGTCGGTTCATCTGTAGGTTTCTCGGACGCATCGCACGGGGTTGGGTTGTCGGGTATCCTGGTTCCCGTGCGGCAATACTTGTGCATTAGTTGCACCCAACATTATTGGCGATACGCTGTCAAACTCAGGTACTTCCCATGTTAGCTCAGTCAACAAGATTCTTTGCTGCAATTCACA
>JBCCHJ010000125.1:0-7014 GCA_039028795.1 Pseudomonadota bacterium | reverse complement strand
GGTCAGGGCCGGCGCAACGGTGATGCTGTCCCCTGTGTGGACGCCCATGGGATCGACGTTTTCGATAGAGCAGATGATGATGCAGTTGTCCGCCTTGTCGCGGACGACCTCCATCTCGAACTCTTTCCAGCCCAAGAGGCTTTCGTCGATCAGGATCTGGCTGACCGGAGAGGCATCCAACCCGCCCCGGCAGATCGCCTCGTACTCTTCGCGGTTATAGGCGACGCCGCCACCCGTGCCGCCCAACGTGAAGGCCGGGCGGATGATCGCAGGCAAGCCAACGTCGCCCAGCGCGGCCATGCATTCTTCGATATTGTTGGCGATGGTCGCCTTTGGGTTTTCCAGCCCGATCCGGTCCATGGCTTCGCGGAAAAGCTTGCGATCCTCGGCCATCTCAATAGCCTCGTGCCGGGCGCCGATCATCTCGACCCCGAACTTTTCGAGCACCCCCATATCCGCCAGCGCTAAGGAGGTGTTCAATGCCGTCTGACCGCCCATGGTCGGCAGCAGCGCGTCGGGACGTTCTTTTTCGATGATCTTCGCCACGACCTCTGGTGTGATCGGCTCGACATAGGTGGCATCGGCCATGCCGGGATCTGTCATGATCGTGGCGGGGTTTGAATTCACCAGGATCACCCGGTAGCCTTCGGCCTTCAGTGCCTTGCAGGCCTGCGCGCCCGAATAGTCAAACTCACAGGCTTGGCCAATAACAATAGGCCCCGCCCCGATGATCATAATCGAGGCGATGTCGTCGCGTTTAGGCATATTTTGGGCTCCGGCGCGCGCCTGTCATGGCGCGCTAGGCGCCCCCCGACTCAGGCGTTCGGTGAAGATTTGCGCGGGTCTACTGGAATGTTGGGCGAAGGGCAAGAAAGGGCTGCGTGGAAACGGCCATCACCCTACTATGGAGTGGAAAAATCCAGAAGGACAGCTCGATGACCGATCAGACGTCCCCCTCGGTTTTCCGGCCAGAGATCCCAGGCTTTACAGCAGCCCCGCCAGAGATCCCGGAAAACAAGTTCGCCGAAGAGGCCCTAGCCCGGCACAAACGCGAAGGCCTTGAACTGGCTGTGCGCGCCCGGATCATCGCCATGGCGATCATCGCGGTCCTGGTGCTGTGGATCGTGCCTTGGCCGTCGGCGCTTTTCTACGAAGTGATAATCGCGATCTTCGTGCTGATCGGCTTGGCCCAGCGGCGGTACGGCCGTGTCGGTCAGAACAGGATCGAGCTTGTCCTGCTGTTTTGCGATCTGCTTTTACTGCTGATTGCCGCGATTGTGCCGAACCCGTTCGATGATCGATCCTGGCCATTGCCGTTCCAGTACCAGTTCGACACGTTCCTGAATTTCTTCGTGATCCTGGCGATCGCCACATTGGCCTATTCCTGGAGGACGATCATCGCGGTCGGAACATGGACCTTCGCGATGTGGATGATCGCGCTGGCCGCCGTGGCCTATTTCGCCGATCAGCCGGGACAGATGCGGGCCGCGGTGCTGGCGCTTTACCCCGACGGCAATCCGATGGCCGAATTCTTAGATCCGACCAATGTGTTGCTCAGTTCCAGGATCACGGAAGCTGTGACCTTCCTGATCGTCGCGGTCACGTTGGCGATTTCGGTCCGGCGTTTCAATAATCTGACTTTGCGGCAGGCCGCGGTCGAACGGGAACGTGCCAATCTGGCGCGATATTTTTCCCCGAACGTGGTCGAGGAGCTTTCAAACAATGACGACCCACTGAAACAGATCCGTACACAGGACATTGCGGTTCTGTTCGTCGACATTGTCGGCTTCACGACTTTTGCAGCGGAGCGGTCGCCCGAGGCCGTGATCACAACCCTTCGCGAATTCCATGGTCGGATGGAGGCTTGCGTCTTCCAGCACCATGGCACCCTGGACAAGTATTTGGGCGATGGGCTAATGGCGACATTCGGCACCCCCAGTCCCGGGCCTAAGGACGCAGTGAATGCGCTGAAGGCCGCGCAGTCGATGGCTATGGTGGTCGAAGATTGGAACCGGGAACGCGCACAGGCCAGCGAGCCCCCGATCATCGCCAGTTTTGGCCTGCATTTCGGACCCGTTGTCGTCGGAGATATTGGGGCAAACCGGCTGGAATACGCCGTGATCGGCAATACGGTGAACGTCGCCAGCCGATTGGAGGCGCTGAGCAGGCCGTTGGGCGTGCGCATCGTTGCCAGCGAGGCCTTGGTGATCGAAGCGAAGGCTCAGGGTGCCACAGCAGCAGTCGAAGATCTGCATACGGCCCCGCCGCAAAATATCCGCGGCATTGATGGCAAGATGGCGGTTTGGACGCAGACTTAAGGAAAACACTGTTTAGCCGGGACCGGCGGACCCAGCCACACGCTTAACCAGTTATTTACTGGCCGGGCGTTAGCGAAGGCCCAGGTAGATGGTCATGCTCAACATTCATGATTTGTTGAGGTGTCCAATCTTAGGCTGGCGAGGGGTTGGACGGACTGACCAGATCACCGCCGAAACCGACTAGATCTCCGCCGAAACTAAATTCAAACCCCGAAGAACCGGTCCAGCACATCCCGATATAGCTGCGTCAGTATTTTTATGTCGGCCATTGGCACACGCTCATCGGTTTGGTGCATCGTATCGCCCACCAATCCCAGTTCCACGACGGGGCAGATGCTTTTGATAAAGCGCGCATCCGACGTGCCGCCTCCGGTCGTCAGCGCGGGCCGCTCGAAAGTCCTGTCAGTGACGGCATCGACCACGATATCGGTTAACGGTCCGGGCGAGGTCAGGAAGCTCTCTCCAGAGACATGCCAGTCGACGTCAGCCTGACACGGTCCATTGTGGGTGATCGCCGTGACGATCTGGTCGACCCAAACCTTCACGCTGTCCGAGCTTTGCAGATCGTTGAACCGGATGTTGAAGACTGCCTTACCCTCGGCAGGGATCACATTCGAGGCAGGATTACCGACATCGATACTGGTCAGTGCCAGGGTCGAAGGTTGGAAATGCGTCGATCCCATATCCAAAGGTGTTGCCGCCAGCCGGGAGCAGACTTCGGCCAGCACCGGCAGCGGGTTCGCAGCCCGCTCGGGATAGGCTGTGTGGCCCTGCGCGCCTTGGACGACCAACGTGCCGGTCATCGACCCGCGGCGTCCGATCTTAATAGTGTCGCCGACACTTGAAATCGAGGTCGGCTCCCCCACCACACAAAAGTCAATCTGCTCACCCTGTTCTTGCATCCAATCCAGGATTGCCCGCGTGCCATCTTTGGATGGCCCTTCCTCATCCCCGGTGATCAGCAGTGCGATTGAGCCACCGGGAGGCGATTGTTGCACCATCTGGATCGCCGCCGTCACAAAGGCTGCCACGCCCGATTTCATGTCCACAGCCCCACGGCCCCACAGCAGATCTTCGACCTCAGCACCGCTGAACGGAGGATGCGTCCAAAGGGCCTCGTCCCCCGGCGGAACCACATCGGTATGACCGGCGAAGGCAAAGACCGGGGACTCGGTTCCCCAGCGGGCGTAGAGGTTTTCCACACCTCCCCGGCTGATCCTTGTGCACGTGAACCCGGCACCGCCCAGCAGATCTTCCAATAGTGCAATCGCACCGGCTTCCTCGGGTGTCACGGACGGACATTTGATCAGCGACTGGGTTAGATGAACGGGATCGATCTCTGCCACAAGGATGCCCTCTTTCTCTGCGATGGACGTCCGAATGGGCTAGCGCAGCGCAGGCCGTCATGGCAAGCATCGGAGCAGGCAAGGTGGGGAACATCATCGAACAGACCGGTCAACCGATGGACCATTCACTTCAGCGATTGCGCGGTCTGCCCCGGCGGGTGATCTTGGCTTATCTGCCGCTGGTCGTTTTATGGGCTATCTACTATGCAGGCGCGCGCCTGGTGCTGGACAGCACCGACGCACCGATTAACTATGACCTGGTTAACTTTCTGCCGAGCTTTCTGAAATCGCTGCCATTCTTCCTGATTGGCGTTGCCTTTGTCGTGTACTTTAGACTGTTCGTATTTCGGTCCGCGATTATGACCCCGCGCCAGCGGATCGCCGCCTGGTTCAAAGACACCCCGTGGATCGAGTTTTTCCTGCTGCGGTTCGTTCCGACCCTGGTCTATATCTTTGGTCTGCAAAGGGTCTATGTGGCGCTGAAACCCGAAATTCCGAACATCGTACCCTTCAGTTGGGATGCTGATTTTCTGGTTTGGGACCGGGTGCTTTTGTTCGGCTATGATGCATGGGAAGTCAGTCACTGGCTGTTGCCCTCGGCTTATGGAAGTTCGGTCATCGACGAGCTTTACACTGCCTGGTTCTATGTCCTGTTCGCGTGCATTTTCGTGGCTGCAATGGCGCCGCTGCAAGACCGGATAAGGCTGACCTATCTGGTCAGCTTTGCGCTGAACTGGGGGATAGGCGGGTCCTTGCTGGCCATCATCTTTTCCTCGGCCGGCCCTGTATACTACGAACGGCTCTTCGGTGACCCCGTCTTTGCACCCTTGCTGGACCGGTTGAATGCGCAGCATCTAGAGTTCGAGTTGTCCTCGGTGATCGTTATCGAAAAGCTTTGGCAGGGGCATCTGGGCAAAGAAGATATACCGGGTCTGGGAATTTCCGCATTCCCATCGATGCATCTGGCCTTGGCAACCGCCAATACCTGCTTTGCCTTCAAGTTCGGGCGTTGGTGGGGATGGGCGATGGTCGCCTTCACGGCAGCAACACTTTTCGGATCCGTTCACTTGGGCTGGCACTACGTCGTCGACGGCATTGCTGGAATAGCCCTGGGAATCGTGTTCTGGGCGCTGTCCTGGCGGTTTACCGGTTGGTGGCTGAAGGGCCGCACTGAAATCGCAGGCTAGGCCAGATGGTCAGTCATCGAAAGTCGTGACCTGAGCCACGATCACCGCGTTTTCATCAATGGCGCGGTCCATCAGAGCCGTATCTTCCGGGCTGATTTCCTCGCCGTCGGCCAAACGATCAGAGCGCGACCCGTAGGATTCAACCTCGATCGGGGCCATGTCCGCCTGGCGCAGAACCTGCACCGTCGCGTCCACCGCCGCCTTTTCATCCTTGCCGGAGGCATAGCACAACAACGCGGCACCGGAGGTGCCGTCGGGCAGACCATCGCCTTCGGATCGGCCTACTTGGACCAGGAGAGTGAAGACTTCATCGGTCATTGCTCGGCGGGTGCGGAAAACCGCACCCGGACCTCAATCCCGAAGCAATTCATTGATCGATGTTTTCGATCGCGTACGCTCATCCACCCGTTTGATGATCACGGCGCAGTAAAGCCCGGGTCCGGGCGTGCCGTCGGGCAGCGGTTTGCCAGGCGTGGTGCCGGGCACGACCACCGAATAGGCCGGGACCTCGCCCACGAACGTCTCCCCGGTCGTGCGGTCGATGATCTTTGTGGACGCGCCGATGAAGACGCCCATGGAAAGCACGGCGCCTTCGCGGACGATGACGCCTTCCACAACCTCTGAGCGGGCGCCGATAAAGCAGTTATCCTCGACGATCACAGGGCCTGCTTGTAGTGGCTCCAGCACACCGCCGATACCAGCCCCGCCAGAGATATGCACATTCTTGCCGATCTGAGCGCAAGACCCGACGGTGGCCCAAGTGTCCACCATGGTGCCGCTGTCCACATAAGCACCCAGGTTGACGAAGGACGGCATCAGCACCACGCCCGGCGCAATGAAGGCCGATCGGCGCACTGTGCAGTTCGGTACGGCCCGAAACCCGGCCGCAGACCACTGGTTTTCGCCCCAACCTTCAAACTTCGAGGGCACCTTATCCCACCAGGTCGCGCCGCCGGGGCCGCCCTCGATCGGGCTCATGTCGTTCAGCCGGAAGGACAGAAGAACGGCCTTTTTAGCCCATTGATTGACGTTCCACGTCCCATCATCCGCGCGCTCTGCCACGCGCAGTGCCCCGCCATCCATCTGACCAAGCGCAGTATCGACGGCTTCTCGGACCTCTCCCATCGTACCGGCGTTGACGTTGTCGCGGTCATCCCAAGCGGCTTCGATGGCGGCTTCCAGGTCTGCATGTCTCATGATCGGGATCCTTCGGCAGGGCTTTCGTGTTCGCCAAGGCCTATAGAGCCTGAGACGCAACCGCGCAATCCGCCCGTGAGATCGTGGTCTAGGCGCGGCACTGAATTCACGCTATTGCCGGAATCTGCAATTAAGGAGCATCGCTTATGAACCGCCGCCATTCGATTTTCCGGTCCGCCAATCAGGACGCAGAATACGTCGTGCAGATACCGGATACGCCCCAGACCAGGGCGCCTGCCTATCGACTGGCGTTTGAAGACAATGACTTCATGCGGAAAGAGGCGCTGCGGCCCGTACGCCTGCAGTTGGAACTTCTGAAGCCCGAAATGGCCATGGAAGAGGCAGGGATCGAATCCACTGTCGTTCTTTTCGGCGGCGCGCGCATTCCAGAGCCCGAAAAGAAAGACGCAGCGCGGACCCAGACCCTTGCAGATCTGTCGCATTACTACGAAGAAGCCCGCCGCTTCGCAGAAGTCGTCGGCCGGGAATGCCTGGCAAGAGGCGGGCGCGAACTGGTCGTTGTAACCGGTGGCGGCCCCGGCGTTATGGAGGCCGGCAATCGCGGTGCACAGGATGCGGGGGCACCGTCGATCGGGCTGAACATCGTCTTGCCGCACGAGCAGGCACCAAACACATTTGTGACGCCTGAGCTTTGCTTTAACTTCCACTATTTCGCGATCAGAAAGATGCATTTCCTGATGCGTGCCGCGGCAATTGCCGTCTTCCCTGGCGGATTTGGAACTTTGGACGAACTGTTTGAAACCCTCACGCTGATCCAAACCGAGCGTATGGCCAGAGTACCCGTTCTGTTGTTCGGCACCGACTTCTGGCAGCGCATCGTGAATTGGGAGGCATTATCCGATGCCGGCACGATTGCCGCCGAGGATTTGGATCTGTTCCGTTTCGGCCTGAAGCAGTTGGTCGACGAGAATCACCATCGTCGCGATCACGGTGATCTGCACCGCG
>JBCCHJ010000124.1:0-7067 GCA_039028795.1 Pseudomonadota bacterium | reverse complement strand
CGCAGTTGGCCGGGCGAGCCGTAAACGCCCGGCGGGAGGCAACTTGTTTCCCTGAAAGGCAATGCGAAGGGCCGTCATGAGCGCCCCGCATTGTGTTTCGCGAAGGCCTTTTCACGCTCAGGCCAATAGTAGTCTCTGGCCCAAACACACGCATCGCGAATGATGTCGGCGACCTTTCTGGCAACGCGCCCGTGACCGCCACAGAAGTTGCAGGCAACGACTTGATCCATTGCGCCAGAACTGCGCAGATCATCGCGCCTAAGTTGGCATGCGGGACAGTCCACCCCATTTCCGTGCAGCGATTTATCAGGCATCGGGGGTGTCCTTCCCGCGGCGCAAAGCCTCGGTGAGTTGGTGAGCGATCTGCGCGGCTAAAACCGGTGCGGTTTGGCGCATCGCCAGATCAAAGGCGTTGCCGGGCTGACTGCCGCAGCAGACGTGGTGCCCGTATTCGAGCGCAGCATGTGCGGCCTGCAGTGCGGCGATCTCTGGTCCCGTCATGTCGCTGCCCAGAAAATCATGACCAACACGACCGCTGCGCCCAGCGCCAGTTCGCAGGCAGTTAGCGTGATGTCCTTGGATTGACGACGAAGCATCGGCAGATCTGCCAGCCGGCGCCCGTCGCTGATGCCCACAATCCGCACCGCTTGGCAGACGGCAGGCAACTCGTGGGACGAGCGTATCGAAACACATAGATTTCGGTGGAAGCAGAGTGAAACAGATCGACGCGGTAGTGTAGTTTCATGACTCTGCAACACAAAAAGCCGGCGGTGCCGGTGCGGCAGGCGGGGCGGCCATCTTTACTGTTGGGGAACAGAAGTACGGGATGCCCCGCCTGCACAGACTTTGTCTGCAAATGGGACACTAGCGCCCAACGTCACACTAAGCAAACATCACCCAATGCGCTAACCCAAGCCCGGCGGTGGATTTTTTCCACCTGTCGGCGGCGGAGAGATCGGTGGGTCATCAACACGTCTTTTTGGCGAAATCGTTGGCTCCGATGGCTCAAGAACGGTCGAAGCCGTTTCGTTCAAAGTCGATGGATCGGCGAGCCTCTTTCGCTGCGGGTGCTGAGGTGCGCTTTCGGATGGTGTCTTGTGTACTTCGGTGAATGCCCACACCAGGGCGCAGACCCAACCAAGGAATGTCCAGCCAAGGAAGATGTTCAGGACGGCAATCGCTGTGTTGTTCTGATGACCACGGGCAACAGCAACGAAGCTTGGAAGAAAATAGGCAAAGATCAGAAGGCAAATAACAAAAAAATCCATCTTCAAAACCTCCAACCTAATCGCAGAATGGTCGCAAACGCTGTTGTCGATTGCAACTCAACTGTTTGCACCGCGCGGAGGCTGAACGCCGCCCGATCGCCCCTGCGCCCCCGAAAAGCCCGCATCGCGCTGTACGGCGATTTTTGGCGGGGGGGTGTAACACCCCGTGTAGTCCAGTGATGACTGGGCGACCTGCAATCTGCCCCGACCGCGCGCCGGACTTCGTGATCGGCGATGTTCGCGATCCCTACATGCAGCGCTGGTGGCTGATCCCGCGCAATCGCTTTGTAAACGTCTATCTGCACCACATCCGGCATGACGATGATGATCGGGCCTTGCACGATCATCCCTGGCCGTCTGTGTCCTTTCTGGTGCAGGGCCGCATCGGTGAATTTTACCGGCGACGCGGCGCCGATCGGTACCGCGAGGCCCGCAAGTGGTGGCCGGTTTTCCGGTCCACCCGCTTCGCGCACCGCTTGGTGCTGCCCAAGCAGGGTCAATCGGCATGGACGTTGTTCATCACAGGGCCACGTTTGCGCGACTGGGGCTTTCACTGCCCGAAAGACTGGGTGCCGTCGCGCCAATTTGTCGAGCCTGACCGGCCCGGCGAGATCGGTCGTGGCTGCGGGGAAGAGTGATGGGGCAGCGCTGGACAGATGATGATCTGCTGTTGCTGCTGCTGTTGCATGACGAAGGCCAAAGCTTCGCCGAAATCGCGGTCCAATTGGGCCGCAGCGCCTCCGCAATCGAAAGCCAATTTCGAAACATCGCCACAGCCGAAAGGGACGCCTGATGGGCAAGTATTCGGACTTTCCGCGGCGAAAGCATGATGGCTACGATTCGCCTGCATCTGTTATTGAACCGCTTTCACCGTTTCTGCCGCCATCCGTTCGCTTTGCCGAACCGTGCGTCGGGTGGGGTGACCTGGTGCTGGCGCTGATGAACGCTGGGCACAGATTGACAGCAGCCGTGGATATTGAACCGCGTGGGTTCTTTGATGGTCTGGTGCCGATCGATGCAGTCGATGCGACGGCGGCCATGCTGGGGCATCCGTGCCGGATCATCACCAACCCGCCCTGGACGCGGCGCCTTCTGCACGTGTTGATCGAGGTTTTTCGTCAAATCGCGCCGACCTGGCTGCTGTTCGATGCGAACTGGATGAACACGATTCAGGCGGCTCCGCATCTGCAGTACTGCCGCAAGATCGTGAGCGTCGGGCGCGTGTCGTGGATGGAAAACGGTGCAGGCGGCAAGGAAGATGCCTCTTGGTTCCTGTTTGACCGCGATCCTGCGCCGACCGAATTCGTGGGGCGGCGGTGATGGCTCGCCCCGCCACGATGACGCCGATCGGGGCCGATGATCTGTTCGAGTATCCAATCGCCACAAGTGAGCGGCTGGATACGCATTACTTTATGATGTTCCACCACCGGCGCTGGTCCAAGTCCGATTTCCGGTTGAAGTCGGATCTGGATGTGCGTGCAGTAGGTTTGGAGCTGTTCTTCGTCGCCGATGAACTTGCGCCGGTTGGCACGCTGCCCACTGACGAGTTCACCTTGGCCAAGCTGGTCGGCGTGACCTTGGAGGTTTGGCGGAGCCTTGCAGTGCGTGGCACGCCGCCGCTGTATAACTGGCACCGATGCATCACCGATCTGGGCGAGACACGGCTTTACCATCCAGTTGTACTGGAGATGATCACGGGATCGTTCGAGTCGCGCCAGCGTGCCGAGGACAAGAAAGAACGCGAGCGTGAACGCAAGCGAATGGCGGCGCTGCCCGATCAGCTCGTAAGGGCCGGGTTCAGTCCAGATCTGATCGACAACCACATTCTGTTGGTTCAGGTCGATCAATACCTTTTTGAGCACTTCCCGAACCGTCAACGGTGCCCGGCGCTGATGAAAGATGCTGTCCATGCTGTAATGCGGGGCGAAGCATGATCTTTCGATTTCTTCCAATTCCTTCCGTTTCTTTCCGCCGGAAAGAATGCGGAAGAAACTGTCCGTCTTTTTTTTGGTGCCCGTTTCTTCCGCCCTGATAATGATAATGACCTGAAAAATATGAAGAAATTCAAACTGCGCAAACCGCGAAAACGCTGTGGAAAAGTTGGCGGGGAGACTGAGAATGGAACAGGCAGAGATCAGGCGGGGCAAAGAACGGGTTCGGGAATTGGTGATCGCACCGCTTGAGGCTGACGGTATGATCCGTACGAAACGGACCGTCGCCGATCATGACGCCTTTCTGGAGCGGGTCGAGCGGGCGCTTTGCTATATGAGCGAGGACGGGTTGCAGACTGTGAAGTTGGCGATCAGCGCGCTGTGTAAGGCCTGCTCGAGATGCAAGCGCCGGGAGGGATGGCCGTCTGTTCAGGCAATCCGATCACAGGCGCATGCGATCGAGCTGCCGCCGGCCACCATGTCCCCCATGATCACCAGTTACATGCGATCAAGTGCTGGTCGCAGAGCCCTGGAAGAAGGCGACGCCGTCGCGGCCGCACTGGTCAGGTATATGCGCCGCCGTGGTTATGTTCCGACCCGATCGAATGGCGGGTGGGAGGCAATCCGGCGCGAGGCGGCAGATTGGCGCCGCGACGCCGAACGCCGTGTCGAGCGGATCAATGCAGGTGTCGCCGACGCGGTGGAGCGCGAGATCCAGCGAAGATACCAGGCCGCAATCGCCGCCGCCCGCGCACTGGTTCATCCGGAAGGGGAGAAAGCCGATGCCGCGTGACCTGGCGAAGCGCCCATTGATGCCCGGCACTCTACAGCGCGAGATCCCGACGATGGGCGCTGAGGCTGCGCGGCTGACCGCGCTGGCTTTGGAACGACAATCTACAGGACTCGCACGACGCGCGTTGCACGCAAGACATGAGGCCCAACTGGAGTCGCATGTGCGGCGTTGGGCCCGCCCGGAAGGTGATGCCGGACCGCATGGTCCAGGGCGAGGCAACGTCGTTATCGATACTGTCACCAGTTCAGTCTTTTGTCCTCGGGAAGATCGTTATGTTCCTTCGACGACACAGATCACCCGACGGGCACTGACACGGACTTTGCGTGCTCTGCCGCCGGACCTTCAAAGCGTGGCAATCGCCTATCAAGGACTGCACGAACGCCGGGGTGCCATGCGCTGTGTCGACCCATCGGCACTTTCTCATGGCAGCGGTGGGTGCTCTGACGGGGGTGCGGCTGCACGATGGGACGAGGACGGAACGCTGCAGGCGATGGAGGAAGCGATCGGACCGTGCGTGGCTTTGGCCGTGAGACGCAATCGCATCCGCGCAGATCGAGGCCATCGTCGGGACATAAGGGTTCGCGAGATCGTGGACGCAATCGTTCTTGAGGGTCGCAGTCCCATGGATGTTCTGGGTCGCGCCGGATGGTCTAGCCGGCATCGCTTCAGGCGCGAGGTCTGCGAGCATTTGCGCGCGGCGCTGCGGCGGATCTTGGATCGCGGAAAGTGAGCCCCTTCCAAGGTTGGCAATCTGGGGTGAAGTTGCCATCGTGCATCATACCCGGTAACTCAATCCAGCCCCGAAAGCTGCCGTTTGGCCTAGTGGTGGGATGCGCCAGGAACTGCCGTTCGTTCCATCCGCAGCGAACGACCGGTGCGAGCCCAACCTGTCCGATGCTGCAGCGCATCAGATTCGAGCCGGAGCGGAAAGACCGGACGTTCGTTGGGAGCACGCTATGCAGACAAATGCCCGTAACGAAACATTCGGCATTCACGATTTCCTAGCTTTAAGCCTCCGAAAGCGACCATCTGGCGAACGGAGCAAAAAGTGCCCAGAATTGGATGCTTGGTTCTGATACAGGTCAGGTTCTCATATGCGGAACTTCTGCATTGACTGATCGTCGAACTCAATGCCCAGCCCTGGGGCAGACGGACGTTCAATAATCCCTTGCCGAACAGGCATTCGACCTTCGCAAAAACTGTCCAATGCCGTCTCAAAGAGCGGGAAATACTCAGTCAATCCGAGATTGGAGATCCCGAGTGCACTGTGAACAGCTGCGGCCGTGCCAAGCGCCATGCTATTCGAGTTATGTGGCGAGAGGGTTACCAAATACGGCTCAGCCATCGAAGCAATAGCTTGCATCTCGAGAAGGCCAGATTGGCAGATGTCGGGGTTGATGATGTCAACCGCACGCTCGCTAAACAGAGGTTCAAACTCCCGGCGTGTTGGCAACGTTTCACCGGTCAAGAGGGGCTGATTGATGGCCTCCCGTACATACCTCACACTCGCAGCATCAGTCGGTGCGAAGGGCTCCTCCAGCCACAAAAGGTCGTACGGCTCCAGTGCCTTGGCAATCTGGAGAGCACGGGCAGGGCTTGCGTGCCGCCAGAGATCCACAGCCAAACCAACTCCCGGTCCAACGGCGTCTCGGACCGCCGACATCACGTCAATCCCTTCCTCCAGTGTGGTGTTCTGGGTGAACGGGTAGAGTTTGATGGTCAGGTGACCCGCCTCGACCTGACGCGCTGCCATCTCGGCAAAAGTCTCTGGTGTTTGTATGTTAGGTGAATAGATATTGGCGTAGACCGGAACCGCATCGTGGCACGCACCACCCAGAAGTTGATAGACCGGTGTGCCCAGGCGTTTGCCCAGCGCATCCCACAGGGCGATTTCTATTCCCGCATAGACGCTGTAGACCTCAAGGCCTGGACGTTGCTGACCGAAAGCGCCAAAGGCCTCGGCGTATATGCCCTTAATATCGGTGGCGGACCGGCCACATAGCTTGTCACCAACGGTGTGAACCATCGCGGCCAGAGCCTGTTCGCGGTCGGTCAACATATGACATTCGCCCCACCCTACGATGCCACCATCGGTTTCCAGCCGCACCAAGAGGTACGGTTTGTGCGACCACCAGGGATGCGGGCTAGGATCGGCCGGTATGAGGTAAGGCTCGATCAGAGCGATACGATCTGTCATGCGGGTCCTCTGGCGTTCTTCTCGCTCTAGTGCTTGTAAGACGGATCGAGCCTGGCGCAACGTCTAAGCAGCGCCGGCCACTCGGCCGCTGAGATTGTCGAGCCGGCACTCACGCGAAAGCTGTCAATGATTACGGCCCGCCGTCGACCGGTAAGGCCACTGGTTCGCGAAGCTGCGCGTCAGGTAAGGGCGGTAATGTCCGAACACGCGTCTGACACGCGTTGGTCGATGATCAATTCGTAGTCCTGACTGAAGCTCATCCTTAATCTCGATGTGCCGGGCCGTTTCTCAGTCTTCGCCATCGCTGGATGTAAGCTTCTGCACCTGGAACTAAGAAGTTAGTTGTGGCTCGGCTAGGACGCCCGACTTGGCCTGGAAACCACCATTTTCGCCACGTCGCCTAACTGGCGTAAGGCGCATGTAGACCTGCTGTAGTGTATGGTGTTTCTCTTGCCATTGTACTTATTGTCTTTCTACCAAGTGTCGTCGTCATCATTGTATATACTGCGCATGCTCATGTCAATAAAACAGTTCATCGTCTGGTCCTGACATGGACTCCTGTCCGGCTGATTCCTCCGAACGTAACAAAGAACTGTTCTCACTTCAACTTTGTTGATCATCATTGGCACCTCACTAGTAGTGCGGAACTGTAGCCACTGGTCGTCGAAAAATGTATTCATCACGACTCCTTTGTAGCATTTATAGTGCTTGATTAGAGTGGGGAAAGCCATACTTACTGGGGTGTCGAGTGTGTTTGGCCGACCCGTGTGCTGCAATGTTTCACAGTGATTTCTCGCCTTGCTCCCTTTCTGTTGCTGTCTCCAGGCTGCTGACAACACGGCGCGTGCTGTGATGCAGAAGCTGAGTGCACACGGAGT
>JBCCHJ010000123.1:0-7101 GCA_039028795.1 Pseudomonadota bacterium | reverse complement strand
CGGCGTAAAGTGTTCATCGTCAATTAAAAAAGCATCATGCCCATTGACTGAGTCTATACTGACATATTCGACCTCAGTACCGGTATCGCGCATCACATCTTCGTGCCACCCCAAAGGGGCAGCGAATGGGGTAAGTGGGAATTCAAACCCGGTGCGTACTACGACACCACAAGCGGCGCCAAACACCCGTACTGGCAATCCCACGACTTGCCAGAACCAACCCGTGATATTGATCAACTGCGCCAGGACCTGTTGCGTTGGGGTTACTGCAAAGTGGCCGATGCATTGTCACCGGAGCAGGTGGCGACAGTGCGTGAGCGCGTCCTGGCCCAGGCGGACGGCGAGCGTCTGGCGGGTATCGCCCAGAAAACGCCCAGCGGCCAGAATATCAATTGCTGTGTCAATAAGGGCCGCTGCTTTGAACTGCTGATCGAACAACACCCATCGATCATGCAAGGCGGACCCCTGGTTGAACAGCTGATCAACGAAGCGTTAGGACACGGCTGGATCAGCACATCCTTGATCGCTGCCATCTCACTGCGCGGCGGTGTGCCGCAAGCTCTGCATCAGGACCAGGGCAACGCGCTGGACGCCAGCAGCCCTATGACAGTAAACGTGCTGACCGCGGTCAGCGCCATTGACGAGCAAAACGGGGGAACCCTGGTCATACCCGGCTCCCATATCACATTGTCCGATGCCATGCGCCAAGGTAAGCCGGTGGGTAAGCTGCCCCCCGCCATCAACGTGGACGCCCCGGCCGGCACGGTGGTGATCACCGATGGACGCCTGCTGCACGGTACGGGCATCAATCACACCGACGAGCCGCGTATCGTCATGTTAAACGGCATGCAGAAGCCATGGATGCGCCAACAGGAAAACTGGATGTTGTCAGTGCGACCGGAAGTGCTGAACCGCGCCAGCGAAAAACTGTTGCATCGCATGGGCTACCAGGCAACCACCGGCACCCAGACCAATGAGGGTCATGGCTTTGGAGCCAAAGGCCTGCCGGGCGAAGCGGCTGGCGCCACCGTGGCATTCAGGCTGGCAGCAGATGCGGGTGAGTATGTCAGGGTTGGCGAGTTAGGGCCTGAGTCCAGCGAAAGCGATCTAAATACCGCGTTTACCCTGCGCGAAGTGGTAAGCACCGCCCGCTCCGGTGGCAAGAGTGCTCCGGTGGGCATCACCGGCGTGCGCATAAACTCCGGCGAAGAAGCGTGAACCCGAGCATAAGTGCGTTGTGACCTCACTGCTGGCTCGAGACAACAACCAGACATTGCACACGGAACAGGACGCACTGGATGTGATCTCCAGCGGCCTACCTGGGTGTATATTTTCGCCCGCGGATCTGCATCCGGAGTTTTTTGACCTTACCAACCAGATCGCCGGGAATGTGCTGCAGAAATTTGTTAACTACCACTATCGTGTAGCCATCGTTGTTCCGCCTACGGCAGACTATGGGCTCAGGGTAGGAGAATTGATACGCGATCACCGCACCCACCCTTACGTCCGCTTCGTCGCCTCTGAGGCAGAGGCCCTCAACTGGCTGAATTGACCGGCTGACTTAATGCAACCGACAGTCTTCAAGCATTGTGGAGCGCCGTCGGCCAGAACGTGAACTGCCCAGGCAGCACGTAGATCAGCCCAACCAACAAACTGAACGCCAGCAGCAAGCCCGCACCTATCAGCGCCACATCCAACCGGTGCAGGCTGTTGAAACCTGCCATATCACCCGCGTCACGTGCCGCGTTGATCGACGGGATCAATTGCAGGCCGATCCAGAAACACAACGCCATGGCAGATATCAGAGCCAGCATGAAGGTCACTATCCTTAGTCATACCCAAATCCTCTTCGGTAAATTCTACTTAAAGTGGAAATATTGTCCTATAGGACACGCCATGCTGTCAACATCGCCTGCATCGGCAATGCTGTCGCAGAGGTTCGGAAGTGCGCTCTTAGACGTCTAAGTCTTCGGCGAACTTGGCGTTTTCTTGGATATATTGAAACCGCAGCTCGGGCTTCTTGCCCATCAATTGTTCTACCAAGGATCCTGTCGCGCCTTCGTCGTCGGCGATGGAGACGCGGATCAGTGTTCGCGTCTTCGGGTCCATGGTCGTCTCTTTCAGATCCTTCGCGTCCATCTCGCCCAGGCCTTTGAAACGGCTCAACTCGATCTTGCCTTTGCCGCCCAGACCTTCCGCCATCACACGGTCCTTCTCTGCGTCATCCTTGGCATAGATGCGCTTTGTCCCTTGGGTGATGCGGTAAAGCGGCGGCATGGCAAGAAACAGATGTCCCGCAGAAACCAGTGGACGCATCTGGGTGAAGAAGAACGTCATCAAGAGGCTCGCGATATGCGCGCCATCGACATCGGCGTCGGTCATTATGATCACCTTGTCATAGCGCAGGTCATCATTTGAATAACGCGTGCCCAACCCCACGCCCAACGCCTGGCAAAGATCGGACAGTTCCTGGTTCTGGCTCAGCTTCGACGAGGCCGCGCCAAGGACATTCAGGATCTTGCCGCGTAAGGGCAGCAGCGCCTGTGTCTCACGGCTCCGTGCCATCTTGGCGGACCCGCCCGCGCTGTCCCCTTCGACCAGGAAGATCTCGGTACCCTGGCGGGACTTGGCGGAACAATCGACCAGCTTGCCTGGAAGGCGCAGTTTCTTCGTGGCCGACTTCCGCGCCGTTTCCTTTTCCTGGCGACGCCGCATGCGTTCTTCGGCCCGAAGGATCAGGTAATCCAGAATATCACCCGAGGTTTTGGGGTCCCCCGCTAGCCACGTGTCGATGCGGTCGCGAACCGAGGCTTCGACCAATTTTGCTGCCTCGACCGTCGCCAACCGATCTTTGGTCTGACCGACAAATTCAGGATCGCGGATAAAGGCAGAGATCATGGCGGACGCCGTGCCGATGACATCGTCGCGGCTGATCTGTGCGGCCTTTTTGTTGCCCACCAGTTCGCCATGGGCGCGTAGTCCCTTGGTGACGGCTGACCAAAAGCCCTGTTCGTGTGTGCCGCCCTCGGGCGTTGGAATAGTGTTGCAGTATGATGAAACCGACGCATCCCGCGCGGGCGTCCAAACCAACGCCCATTCGACCGAGCCGACTGCGCCATTCTGGAAACGCTCTTTAAAGTCGACTTTCCCGTTGAACGGTGCATCGCCAAAGAACTCGGTGCCATCCAGGGTATGCACCAGATAATCGGCCAGCCCGCCGGGAAACTTGAATGTGTCCTCGGTGGGTGTTTCGTCCTTTTCACCGATTACCGACGTGTCGCACTTCCAGCGGATCTCGACCCCGCGGAACAGGTAGGCCTTTGACCGCGCCATCCGGTAGAGCCGCGCTGGTTTCAACGCCAATCTGGTCCCAAAGATTTCAGCGTCAGGGTGGAAAATTACCTTGGTCCCACGCCGGTTCTGGGTGGGGCCCAAATTTTCCAGTTTGCCAAGCGGCAAGCCCCGCGAAAACTCTTGCGCATAGAGCTTCTTGCCACGCGCAACCTCGACCCGCATGTGATCGGACAAGGCGTTTACGACGGACACACCGACACCGTGCAATCCGCCAGAGGTTTCGTAAGTGTCCCCCTCAAACTTACCGCCCGAGTGGAGATTGGTCAGGATCACTTCCAACGCGGATTTGTCCGGCTCTTCCGGATGCGGGTCAACGGGAATGCCGCGGCCATTGTCGGTGATTTCGCAGGATCCATCGGGGTGGAGTTCAACCTCGATGCGGCTGGCATGGCCTGCCACGGCCTCGTCCATGGAATTGTCCAGGACCTCGGCTACCAGATGGTGCAGCGCGCGCTCGTCAGTTCCTCCGATATACATGCCTGGGCGCAGACGGACGGCTTCCAACCCCCGCAAAACCTTAATAGATTTCGCATCATAGGCCTTTTCCGGCTCGTCATCTTCGAAGAGATCGCTTGCGTCCATTTTCTGCCTGTGATTCTGCGTTTTAATTATTTTGCACTATGGCAGGGTGCCGGGGGTTAACGCAACATGTGGTATCCGCCGATCGCTTTATGACAATCTATGCGCAACGCGCATTGTTTCTCATTTCATCCTGCCATCCAGGAACGCACGCAGTTTTGGAACATAGGTGCGCAACTCGTCCGTGACAGCTTTGCTGTGCAGCAAATCGCGCTGGTAGGCTGTGTTGTCCCAGAAATCGACCTCCAGCCGCATCAGTGGCACCAATTCTCCTAGCCACGCCATCGTTATTGCGAAGCCGCAGTCCGCCAGGGTCGGAATGGGCAGACCTGGTGCTGACTGACGCAGCATATCCAACTGGTTCAGCCGGGCTGTGATCTCTCCGGCTTGGCGGACCAGAAAGCCATCGGGCGGCGTTTCCCGCCCTGGCAAATAGGGGAACAAGGCGCGGACTGCTGGTTCCAACCTGGTGTCGTGGAACCGCGACAGTTCTCTAACCTTAGCCCTTTGAATCGGGTCGTTCGGCAGCATCCGCGGGAATGGAAAGCGCTCTTCCAGATACTCGGCGATTGCCTCGGAATCCGCCAGCATGAGATCGCCATCGACCAGCGCGGGCAGGTTTCCAGACGGCACGATCTTTTTGTATTCGGCTGATCCATATCCGCCGGGCGGCGGCACCTCGTTCCACTCCAGACCCTTGTGGCGCAGCAGGATGCGCAACTTCGCACAGTAGAGCGACTGAGGTATCGCATAGACCAAAAGCATGGTGAGACCCCGACGTTATCCTATCCGGCCTGTTACCCCGCGACGCAGCCGTCCGCAATGCAACGCAGAAGACACCCCGCATCGAACCGGTCTTTGCAAACAGTAATCCTATAAAGATTGAAATTGTTACGAGCTTGATGAGAACACGATCAAATTGTAACATATCGAGCTAGCAGCCACCCGGGGAATCCGACCATGACAATCATGAACTTGCAGAGCTTTGCCGCAGGATCTTGGGTCGGTCCGGGCGATGCGCCGGTCGATCTTTTGTCGGCGGTTACCGGAGATCAGGTAGCACGCGCCGGCAGTGCGGCCTTGGACATGCAGGCAATGCTGGATTATGCGCGCGGAGTTGGTGGCCCGGCCTTGCGGGCGATTGGCTTTCACGATCGCGCTAAGATCCTGAAAGCACTGGCTGCTCATTTGAACGAACGCAAAGAAGAGCTCTACGAACTAAGCTACCTGACGGGCGCAACCCGCGCCGATAGTTGGATCGATATCGAAGGCGGTACCGGCACGCTTGCCGTCTATGCCGCTAAAGGCCGGCGCGAGATGCCGGATGGCCAAGTCTACATCGATGGCGGGATCGAAGACCTGTCCCGCGGCGGCACTTTCCTTGGACAGCATGTCTGCACGCCGCTGCAGGGCGCCGCGATCCAGATCAATGCCTTCAACTTCCCGGTTTGGGGGATGCTAGAAAAATTCGCCCCTGCGTTTCTGGCCGGTGTTCCGTCGATTGTTAAGCCCGCGACTGCAACGTCCTACCTGACCGAGGCCTGCGTCCGGCTTATGCTGGAAAGTGATCTGCTACCGGACGGTGCGCTGCAGTTGATCGTCGGCGGCGTTGGGGATCTGTTGGATCGGTTGGGCCCGCAGGATGTGGTCGGCTTCACAGGATCGGCAGCTACGGCGTTGAAACTGCGCAGTCATCCAAACCTGCTGGCCAATGCAGTCAGGTTCGTGGCGGAACAAGACAGCCTGAATGCCTCGATCCTGGGACCGGATGCGGGACCTGATACGCCAGAGTTTGAGATCTTCGTCAAAGAAGTCGCTAAAGAGATCACGGTCAAGGCTGGGCAGAAATGCACTGCTGTACGTCGGATCATCGTACCGCAAGCCATGACGGATGCAGTCATCGACGCCGTCGTCGCAAGGCTTCAGAAAACCCGCATTGGCGATCCAAGGTTAGAGACCACCCGCATGGGCGCCTTGGTGTCCGACGCACAGCGCCAGGATGTGCTGCAGACGGCGGGACGGATAAGTGCCGAAGCAATAAACGTCTTCGGGGACCAAAGCGCACTGCAAGTCGACGGGGCAGATGCAGAAAAGGGTGCCTTCATCAGCCCGATGCTGTTCCATTGCGAAGACCTTGATGCTGCACAGACAGTCCACGAACAGGAAGCCTTCGGACCGGTTTCGACCGTGATGGGCTATCGCGACATGGACCACGCCATCGAGATTGCAAATCGCGGCGGGGGGTCGCTGGTGGCCTCTGTGATCACACATGATCCGAACGTCGCACGCCAGGCGGTCATGGGCGCGGGGGTATGGCACGGCAGGATCTACATCAACGACCGGGACAGCGCGAAGGAAGCCACGGGCCATGGCTCCCCCATGCCGCACATGACCCATGGCGGGCCTGGGCGCGCGGGCGGCGGCGAAGAACTGGGCGGCGTCCGAGGCGTCCTGCACTACATGCAGCGCACCGCTGTGCAAGGCAGCCCCCGGATGCTTACTGCGGTCACAGGCACCTGGATCAAGAATGGTCCGGAAATCGAGGCCCCGGCGCATCCCTTCACCCGAACCTTCCACGAGATCGAGATTGGCGAGACGATCCACACGCCCGCCCGAAAGGTGACGCTAGAAGATATCGAACAGTTCGCCCATTTCACCGGCGACACATTTTACGCCCATATGGATGAGGACGCGGCCAAAGCGAACCCGTTCTTTCCAGGCCGCGTTGCGCACGGCTATCTCTTGCTCTCCTTCGCGGCGGGTCTCTTTGTCCAACCGGATCCAGGCCCTGTCCTGGCCAATACTGGCCTGACCGGTTTGTCCTTCCAAAAACCTGTCAGCCCGGGCGATGAAATCTCGGTCCGGCTGACCGTTAAACGCAAGACGCGGCGGACTTCCGACTATGGTGAAGTGCGCTGGAACGTGACGCTTACGAACCAGAATCACGAGCAAGTTGCAGAGTACGAATTGGCGACAATGAACGCTTACGCAGCCTGATCAAATTAGCCTTTCTGAACCTTCGTGCGCGCCTAGGTTCAGCGTGAAGAAGGCGCTACAACTTATGGGTATCGGCCGCCTCTGTTGGGGCTGAAACGTATAGATTGGCATTTTGCAATTGCCGCCGGCGCCTATGCCAAACATTCGCCACATTTCTCACGGCAGCGTGTG
>JBCCHJ010000122.1:0-7139 GCA_039028795.1 Pseudomonadota bacterium | reverse complement strand
GTTAAAACTCTGGCCAATGCAAACCGGTATCCGTTGAACGAACAGCGCACATTGGTGGCAGAGGCAGATACCTCGCGCCAGGATACACCGAACTCCGTGCAGGCCTTGGCTGATCTGAAACCAGAGACTCTGACGATAACCGCTGAATTGGTGCGTAAAGATATCCTGTGGCCGGTGCCGCGGGGCCGTCCAGAGGTCGATCCGGAAGCAGAAGGATCGGGTGAAGAGATACTTGAGGCACCCGAGGATGCTGACCCAAGCGTTGCGCTGGAGATCGCATCTGCGACCGAGACGATCCCGGTTCCCATACCCCGTGGCGGTACCTCTGAACCGGCGGTAGGGACACCGCCGCAAGCCGCGCAAGCGGAAAGTTCGACAGACACTGAAGCTGCGGCGGCCTTGCAGACCGCTGATGCTTCAGACGCAGGCTCTGTCGATGTAAATCCGATAGACGCGTCCTCTGGCAACGCTGCACCGGCAAATTCTGCTACGCCAGCCACAGGTGACGAAACAGCTTCTGATCAAACCGCGCCCATAGCCGAACAGTCCGGTACGCCTGCGGCCTCTGAAGAGACGGTTGCGACGACGGATCAAGCCGTAGAGCCGGACCAAGACACCGCGCCGACGGCCCATGCCCCTAAAAATGCGCCTGAGGCGCCAAAAAGACCGCAAAGCGGTTGAGTTCGGGCGCATTCAGCCACAAAGCGCCTGACTGTTCTAAACCGCCAGACTGATCCAGACGGGTACGTGGTCGGATGGTTTATCCCGCCCGCGTACGGCGCTGTCGATGCCAGTTCCCAACAGCCGGTCCGCTGCCTGCGGAGTCAGCAAGAAGTGATCGATGCGAATGCCATCATTCTTGTCCCAAGCCCCGGCCTGGTAGTCCCAGAACGTGAAAACCTCATCTTCTTGAGTTGTTTCGCGAACGGCCTCGGTAAAACCCAGGTTTAGGATCCGGCGCCAGGCCGCCAGGGTTTCTTCCCGGAACAACGCATCATCCCGCCAATCGTCCGGACGGGCGGCATCGCGATCAGCCGGAATGACATTGTAGTCCCCGGCCATCAACGCGACGTCTTCCGACGCCATCAGATCGGCTGCGCGATGATACAATCGCTCCATCCAAGACAGTTTGTAATCGTATTTTGGACCCGGCGCCGGGTTCCCGTTCGGCAGATAGAGGCCGCAAACCCGCACGGCACCCACGTCGCCGGAAATTGTCGCCTCGATCCACCGGGCCTGCTCGTCACTATCGTCGCCGGGCAGACCGCGGGTTACGTCCTCGATGGGGCGTTTCGACAGGATCGCGACGCCGTTGAAGCCCTTTTGTCCATGGGTATCGACATTGTAGCCCAGCTCTTCCAACGGCTCGCGCGGGAAAGCTTCGTCGACCGATTTGATCTCTTGCAGAAGGGCCACATCGGGTTCGGCCTCTTTCAGCCAATCGATCAGGGCCGGTAGCCGCGCCTTGATACCATTGATGTTGAACGTCGCAATTTTCATTTTCACTTGGTCGCGGGCAGGTCGTGGCAAGTCAATGGCAATCTATGATGTCAGAACGATCATCAGGATTGCCGTAACGATCAACAGGATGCCGAAGGTTTCCTGTTTTGTTATCTTCTCTCCAAAAAAGAAGACGGAGGCGATGAAGGTAAACAGCAGCTCTATCTGTCCGACCGCGCGGACATAAGCTGCGTTCTGGATGGTGAAGGCAGTGAACCAGCAGACCGAGCCGATCATACCGGCAATTCCAACGGGCGCGGCGCGGCGCCATTCGGTGAACACACGGCCCAGTTCCGCCCGGTCAAAGCCGATGAACCAAGCCCCCATCATGATCGTCTGCATCGTCAGGGCGATGGCCAGCGTATAGGCTGCGGCCATTATGAAATCATCGCCGTCCAAAGCCAATGCAGCGCCGCGGAAGAATACGACTGAAGCCCCCAGCAATGCCGCGCAGAGCAGGCCGACCAGAGTCGCCTTTTCGCCCAGGCCCCGGATCAGACCGCCGAGGGTCAGTTTTGATTCTGTCATTGCCAGCAAAACCGTCCCGACAGCGCCGATCGCGATGGCCAAAATCGCCCAGGGTCCGATCGTGTCGCCCAGCAAGACCGCGCCCAGGGCTGCGATAAGCACGACCTCTAGCTTAGAAAACGTGGTGCCGACGGCGAAGCTGCGAAAGGAAAACATCCACAACAGCACAACCGTGAACATAATCTGGGATATGCCGCCCAGCACGCAATAGATCAGGAACGTCCAGTTCCAGGTTGGCACTGGCCAATCGCTCCACTCTGCCAAGGCCCAGAGATAGAGGTAGGCGAGCGGTAGGGCGTAGACGAAGCGGGCATAGGCCGCGCCCGTGGTCGACAACCGACCTTTTATGGCCTTTTGCAGCGCTGAACGCAGGTTCTGGAAGAACGCCGCCGCGATTGTGACGGGAATCCACAGCGCAAACATCGTCTTAGCCCCAGTATCTCAAACGCCGATTGCGCTTGGGGACTTTGTCATGGCCTCGCCGCGGCCTGTCAACTCTATGTCGACCGGTCTTTCGCGCATCACTATGATGCGCTCACTGAGAGGTATTCAGAACGCGGTTAGAGCGAGAAAGACGTTCCGCAGCCGCAGGTGGACGTGGCATTCGGGTTTTCGACCTCGAAGCGCGCGCCGATTAGCTCGTCCTTGAAGTCGATAACCGATCCGGCCAGGAAGGGCAGGCTTTCGGCATCCACGAAAACCCTTTGACCCTTGCCTTCCAGGATCAGGTCCGTGTCTGCCGGATCATCTTCCAGCGCGAATTCGTACTGAAACCCTGAGCAACCACCGCCAAGAACGGCGACACGCAACGCCTTCGGCTCGCCGGTCGCCTCTTCAATTTCTGCCAGCCGATCAAACGTCGCGTCGGTGACGACCACAGTCCCGGTACCGGACGCAGCGTCCGCTGACAGCGCTGGGATCGTCAGATCCGGGATCTCAAGGTCCATTTGCCCAGGCCCTTTCATCGGCTATAGGGACGAATCTAATGTAACACCACGTCTCGCTGCCGCAAGAGGGTGCCCATGACCGACGCTCATCTCGCCCCATATGCAGCCCATCCCGCGAATTCACGCGGGCGTCTCGTCGATGAACAAGGCAGTGCGCATCGGTCCCCGTTTCAGCGTGATCGCGACCGGATCATCCATTCGTCTGCCTTTCGTAGGCTAAAGCATAAGACCCAGGTCTTTGTGGAACATGAAGGTGACTATTACCGCACCCGGTTGACCCACTCGATCGAAGTTGCCCAGATCGCCCGGACGATCGCCCGAACCTTGGCGATGAATGAGGATTTGGCCGAGGCCGTTGCCTTGGCTCATGATCTGGGCCATACGCCTTTCGGCCACACTGGCGAGGACGCTTTGGCCGAATGCATGACGGCCTATGGCGGATTTGATCACAACGCCCAGGCTTTAAAGATCGTCACCGAACTGGAACGTCATTATGCGGCCTTTGATGGGCTTAACCTGACCTGGGAGACGCTGGAGGGCATCGCAAAACACAATGGCCCGTTGATCAGCGAAGCTGGTGCCGCCATCGACAATCTGCCCGATGCGATAACGGCCTATAACCAGCGTCACGATCTGGAATTGCACACCCAGGCAGGTGGCGAGGCCCAGGTTGCGGCGCTTTCGGATGACATCGCCTATACCAATCACGATCTGCATGATGGCCTGCAGGCAGGTCTGCTGGATATTGACGAGATTCAAGGCCTGCCGATCGTAGGGCCTTGCTTTGCCGCTATCGACAGACAGTGGCCTGGGCTTGCACAGACACGCCGGCGCCACGAAGCGCTGCGCCGCGTCTTCGGCATGATGGTCGAGGACGTGTTGGTCCAATCCGCAGAGCGTATCAAGTCCAGCGGTGCCGAAACCGTCGACGATATCCGGGAGCTTCCTGATCCTGTTGTCGCGTTTTCCGAGGAAACCGCCATCGCCCTGGCCGAGATCAAAGCCTACCTTTTCAAGAACATGTACCGCCACTATCGGGTGAAACGGATGCGCCAGAAGGCCGTCCGTGTAGTGCATGACCTGTTCGAGATTTTAATGAATGACCCCGGTGTTATGCCGGATGAATGGCGCGAGGACGCCCGCAGCGCCGAGGATGAATTTCTGCGCGCAAGGGTTGTGGCAGACTACATCGCGGGCATGACCGACAGGTTCGCCCTGCAAGAGCACCGTGTCCTTACCGACCCGAACGCGCGCGCCTGAAGGCATTAATTTTTGGGCGTCTTCTTCCGCAGACATGCTTTTCTATCGACGTCTGGGCTGCCCGGCAGGCATTCGCACGGGCGGCCATCATTGTCCCGATCAAGCGATTTCCACGGCGCTTTGTTCTGTTTCTTGTTTCGGGTGTAGACCTGCAGGGCTTCCGCGTAGGTCGCAAAACTCTTACAGGTGACCCGCTCTTTTGCCCAACTGGGCAAGGTTGCTATGATCATGGCTAAGAATGCGATTGCGAAAATTTTCATGCCGCCTAAGCCATCCCGTTAAAGTTTCGATGCGGTTAATACCTTTAGGATTCTGCATTCACATGCTACGCGGCGGCGGTCGAAAAGAGGTGCGAGGCATATGAACCTATTCGCAGAAGTTAAAGCCGTGGTGGTGGGGGCTTTGGATGATCTGGCGGCGTCAAGTTCAATCCCCACGGATATGGATCTGACCAATGTCACGGTCGACCCGCCACGGGATGCCGGGCATGGCGACATGGCAACGAACGCGGCCATGGTGTTGGCTAAACAGGCCAGGATGAAGCCCCGGGATTTGGCTGAAATGCTGGTGGGAAAGCTGTCCGCCAATCCAAAGCTTGCTGAAATAACCGTTGCGGGACCTGGGTTCATCAATATGCGCCTGACGGCGGTCGAATGGCAAAACGTGGTCAAGGCCGCGATCGACGCTGGTGGCGATTTCGGCCGCGGACCTGCAAACGGCAAAAAGGTCAATGTAGAGTTCGTCTCGGCCAATCCGACCGGGCCGCTACACGTTGCCCATGCGCGTGGTGCCGTCGTGGGCGATGCCTTGGCCGGTTTGCTGGATTTCGCAGGTTGGGATGTAACACGCGAGTACTACACCAACGATGGCGGCGCTCAGGTCGATGTGCTCGCGCGATCGGTTTACGAACGGTACCGCGAAGCCAATGGCGAAGAAATTGCGATCGCCGACGGGCTTTATCCGGGGGACTATCTGATTCCCGTCGGTCAGGCTTTGGCTGAAAAATACGGCGATAGCCTGATGGATTCGCCCCAGGAAGACTGGCTTCCTAAGGTTCGCGAGTTTGCAATCGACAAAATGATGGACCTGATCCGTCGCGATTTGGGAAAGCTGGGCGTCCAGATGGACCACTTCTTCAGCGAAAAATCGCTATATGGTACGGGCCGGATCGAGGACACGTTGGAGACGCTTAAGTCCAAGGATCTGATCTATACCGGGGTGCTGGAGCCGCCGAAAGGCAAGAAGCCCGAAGATTGGGAGCCGCGGCCGCAGACGCTGTTTCGGTCCACCGCCCATGGGGACGATGTGGATCGCCCGATCCAAAAGGCGGATGGGGCCTGGACCTACTTCGCGCCGGATATCGCATACCACAAGGACAAGCTTGATCGGGGCTTCGATCTTCTGATTGACGTTCTGGGCGCGGACCATGGTGGCTATGTCAAACGGATGAAGGCCGCTGTGTCGGCTCTGTCGGACGGGCAGGTGCCTTTGAACGTCCCACTTTGCCAGATCGTGCGCCTTTTTAAGGACGGCGCCGAATTCAAAATGTCTAAGCGGGCCGGGACTTTCGTGACACTAGAAGATCTAGTAGATGAAGTTGGCCCCGGCGTCACTAGGTTCACCATGCTGACCAGGAAGAATGACGCTCCGTTGGATTTCGACTTCACCAAGGCTCTGGAGCAAGCCAAGGAAAACCCTGTCTGGTATGTGCAATATGCCAACGCCCGCACCCATTCAGCTTTCCGCAGGGCTGCTGAAGATGGGATGACACCCGATGTTTCAGACGCCGATCTCGCTCTACTGACTGATCCGGGGGAGTTGGCAGTGATCCGCCAGCTTGCGACATGGCCTCGCCTGATCGAGACGGCGGCGCATCATTTGGAACCGCACAGGATCACATTCTATCTTTATGACCTGGCTTCTGAGTTCAATGCGCAGTGGAACCGGGGACAGGATGATCCAAGTTTACGTTTTGTTCGTCCGGATGCCCCGGACCTCACGTCGGCCCGTTTGGCCATGGTAGTGGCCGTAAGAGTTGTCATTTCCGCAGGTCTTGGTATCTTGGGCGTGGCTCCGATGAAAGAAATGTAAAACAATGCGCGTAAGCGTGTCGACCCGGAGCCACGAGGGGCAGCAGTAGAAGCTCGCGTTGGCGGGGAACAGGCAATGCAAGAACCAACATTCGAGAGATACGAGGAACCGGCGGAGGTCGCTCCATCGCGATTTGCACGGGTCAGGGGGATCGTTTCAACGGCTATCGGTGCAGTTGTCGCGCTTAGCCTATTACTGGCATTGGGCGTGTGGTTTTACCGATTGGGCGTAAGGGACGCTCAAAATGTGCCGATCATTCGGGCGTCGACAGATCCGGCGAAGGTCCGGCCTGAAGATCCCGGCGGAACGACGGCACCCCATCAGGATGTAAAAAGCTATGAGATCGCAGAATCCGGGCAACCCAGCGCGGTTGCAGCGTTAGTCGCGCCGGAACCTGCAAAGCCATCGCGCGAGGATGTGGCGATGGCAGAATTGCAGGCCGCAGCACCTGCCGAAACCGAAGTTGACCAATTGGTTGGACAGGTCATCGGAGAAAGCGAGCAAGAGGCGCAAACCGAGGACACCAGCGCATCACTGACCTCGCAGCCTTCAGCGCAACAACCTATTCCGCAGCAGCCTGCAGAGGCGCCTGCTGTGTCAGAACAACCGACGTCGCAGCCGGCCGTGTCTAAGCCGGTGGTTGAAGTTCCGACGCAACCGGTAACGGAACCAGAGGAGGACGTATCTGTCGCCACATTGGATTCCGTGGATACGCAGACAGATTCCAACGCGCCGCAATCAGTGGAACCTGCAACACCAGCAGATGACGTGCAGGAGCAAGAACAACCAGAGATCATCGGCGGCTCGGACTTT
>JBCCHJ010000121.1:0-8278 GCA_039028795.1 Pseudomonadota bacterium | reverse complement strand
GGCTTCTCGCCCCAGTAATCATCGTTGCGCTCCAGCACGATGGAATCACCGGGCGAGTAGCTGACGAACTTGAACGGACCCGTGCCGACGCTTGCAGGGCCGTTGTTGTAGTCCTCGGTCGCCGCATTGCATCCCGTCTCGGACGAGACAATCGCGACGTTCGAGACATCGTTCGCCATCAGCGGGAACGGAGCCGCGGTCTTGAAGTGCACCGTGTAGTCGTCGATCTTCTCGACAGTCTTGCCCTTGGTATAGGTGCCAAAGGACGACGGAGAATTCGGCACGTTCGGTGCACGCTCCCACGAGCAGACCACATCATCGGCATTGAAGTCCGATCCATCGTGGTACTTCACGCCCTGACGCAGTTTGAACTCCCAGGTCAAGTCATCGACGGGCGCCCACGACGTCGCCAGACCGGGCGTCAGCGCCTGCTTTTCATCCTGCAGGATCAGCCGGTCGAAGATGTGCCGGGTCATCGCATTGTTCGGACCCAGGTTATGGAAATACGGGTCCATCGCCGTCGGTTCCGAGGCAAGACCAATCGTCAGTTCCTCGGCCAGGACCGGCGTGGCCAGCAGGCCTGTCGCCAGGATGCTTTTGGCCATGAGTGCGCCAAGGGTTCGCGTAAGGTTCATGTTGCAGGCTCCCTGTTGCTTGCCGGTCGGACCAAGTCCCCCGGTCGAACAAAAACCTTAGCACCTTACTTTCAATTGCAAAGCTGAATCACGAAGGGCCCGTCAGATCACGGACTCCATGCAAGACCGCGGTCCAGCGGAAAGCTCGGGCGCGGAATGTTCTCCAGCGGCCAACGCTCCAGCACGGGCGACGTCAGGCCTGCCGTGTCGACCTCGTAAACGGTCTCGGGCGGGAACCACGGCAGGAACCCCGCACGGAAGTGGCCGCGGGATTTCACGCAAATGGTACGGGCATCGGCAATGTCCAGACCGTACATCTCGAACATCACAGGATCCGCCGTCTGCGCGCGATCCGAGATCACCGCGACCTTGATACCGCCGATCTGAAGCAGGGCCGAGGCCCCCAGATGCAGATGTCGCCCGGCGAAGATGCCCAGCCGTCCGGTCACCTCGCCATCGTGCAGCGCCAGCACCTGCGCCTCGGCGTCGAATGGAGCATCCCAACGCTCCCAGCTTCCATCCGCGCGGTCGCGATTGAACCGCGCCGGGAAGCTTGCGCCCAGGCCCTGTTCATGCGCCTCGGCCGCCAGCGCGGGGTCGAAGAACGAGCCGAAGTAGACCTCCTGTGCATCCGCTGAGTGCAACGCGGACAGCAACTCGGTCGTTCGCCCGCTGCCACCGCCGCCGGGGTTGTCTCCGGCATCCGACAGGATCACCGGCGCTCCGTCGCTGCGCATCGCCAGCGCCACCGCAGCTGCTACCGGGGTCAGTTCCCGCAGGAAACGCTCGCGCATCTCCCAGGCCATGGCCGCGATCTCCTGCGCCAGAGCCTCGGCCACGGCCCGATCCCGGCGCGCCGTGACAACGACCGAAATTCCGTTCTCCGGCACATCGGAAAATACGAAGTTTCCGAAGATCGAGACGTTCAGGATCGCGCCCGCAAGTTCAGCCTGCCGCTTCTGGCCAAAGTCGATCAGGTCGCCATACGGCCCGTTCGCCGTCAGCAAGGTAACCGAGGCAGGCACCAGTGGCAGCTTCACATGCACCACCTGCGGCGCAGCCAACCCGGCAAGGATGCGGCGCAGCGTGAACGCCGCCTCCTCCCCCCGCTCGACCATGTCGACATGCGGATTGGTCCGGTATCCACAGATCAGATCGACCGCATCGCACATCTCGTCCGAGATGTTCCCGTGCAGATCCAGCGTCTGGACAATCGGCACGTCCGCCCCGACCTTCGCACGCACTCGCGCCGCAAGCTCGCCGTCAGGATCGTTCAGATGCGTCGCCACCATCGCCCCGTGATGGCAGAGATACACCGCGTCCACCGGTTCGCTCAGACGCGCCTCGACATCATGCCAGTATGCCTCGAAGACGTCCTCCTGCACCGGACCATGCGGATGACAGGCCGCCAGCAGAACCGGCACCGGCGTCCATGGCCCGGTCGCATCCATCGCGGCGACAAACGCGCAGAACTCGCGCGCAATGGCGGGTGTCTCGCTGCGCGCCTCGGTCATAAGGGCATTGCCGCCCATCCAGGTGAGGCTCTCGAAATCCGTCCGGTCCGCCGGTTTGGCATAGCGGTTGGACTCGAGGATCATGCCCAGCAGAGCAACGCGCGGACCCGCCATGGATCAGGCCGACTTCTTGATGATGGGCGGCACGACATCCTCGGGCAATGGACAGAGATACGGCGTCTTTGCCAGCGTCGCCTCATGCTCGGCCTGCGCCTTCACGATCAGTGCCGGGTCCTCGATTGCCCGTTTCGCCGTGGCCGCCATCACCTTGGCCGCATAGATCATGCCCTTGTGCGCCGCCGGGCTCTTGCCCTGCGCCACTGTCTGCCAGGTATGGAACGGCGTTCCCACCGCACAGGTGGCAACCCGCGCCTGCACGGTCGGGACCGCCCAGCTTGTGTCGCCAACATCCGTGCTGCCCTCGCCACCTTCTCCCAGGTTGTCCAGCGCTGCCACGAAATCGCAAAGCGGTTTATCGGGGTCCACGGGCATTCCACAACGCCGGAACGAAACGGCGATGTCCTCGCCGGTCAGCGTTGTCTGGATCTGACGCGCAAAGGCCCTGTCATCCTCGTCGAACGCCACCGGGCCGAGGCGCTCCAACTCACCCTGCATGGCCTCCTCCAGCGGACGATTGCCCAGCAGGTTGGACACTGCGGTGAATACCTTGTGCTCGACCCGCGTCTCGGTCATCAGCGCGGCACCCTCGGCGATCTTCTTGACCCGCTCGACCAGCGTGTGCAGCCCCGTCAGATCCCGCGCCCGCACCAGCTGTCGCACAGTTGCCTTATGCTGAACGACGTTCGGAGCCACCCCGCCCGCATCCAGATAGGCATAGTGAACGCGCGCATCGTCGGGCATGTGTTCGCGCATGTAATTGACACCATTGCCATCAGATTTTAGACTGCTGGACAGAGAGAGTAATGGGATAAATCTGTTATCGGTTCCATCGAACTTAACCGACCATTGGCCAGAAAGGGTTTCGAGACCGAAGCTACCCCCCAAAGTCATCACCAATCTAAGTTCGGAGTCGTATTGGGCTTTGACTTCTTGGGCAAACATTTCTCGATCATCGCATTTGAAAATAGCCTCTCTAAGAACACTGCTCTCAATCGAGGGCGTAACTTTCCCATCAAAATCACTTGGTGAAGCGATAATATGTTTGTTTTTCATGAGACAGACTGCTCATATAGACTCTGGAATTCCTTCGGGTTCCTATACACGTTGCTCGTCACAATCCACAGACCACACAAGCGTAAGATGGGTTCCCACCCATCCTACCGTAAGTTTTACGCACCGCTCCCGCACAGTCGGGAATCTTTCATCGAATTCAAATAGATGCCCGCCTTCGCGGGCATGATCGGCTGGTGGAGATCGCCGCCTGCGGGGGCTTAGCTCAAATGGACGGTCGTCATCCCCGGAGCTTGGCAGGGGGATCTTGCAGTTTCGACAGATTGCCCGGTCAAGCCGGGCAATCACCTGAACTGAGACCGGGCAATGACGCTTAATCCGAGTACCTTCCACCATTGCGCCCTCCTGTCCCGGCCTTGAATCGGGACAGCCAAGAGCCAAGTCTCTCGTCGGGGTTTATCCAGAAGACAAATAGTGATCCTCTCTGAAACGCTTTAGCGCAGCAGCTTTCGCGACCTACTGCTCCTTCACCCGCTTTGCCTCGAACCTCTCTTCTGCCGCGACGCGGCCTTCGGCGATTTCCGCCCGGACGGCAGCGCGGTCGCTGTCAGGTGCGGGGCGAAGGCGGAGGGCGCGAAGACGTTTATCTTCGCCATTGACCAGGAAGCGTCCACGGGAAAGGCGCGCCAGCATGCCATCGTCTGACCAGCGCCTGAGAGTGCAACTGATATACTTGCTATCGTCCTGCAGGCCGTGCCTGCGCAAGACCGCGCGCAGTTCAGAGTTCCGCACCTCTGTGTCCGGACGCTTCGACAGGTATTCCAACAGCACTTTGCTGCGACGATCCTTCGGTGGACGCCCGAGCTTCTGATCTTGCAAGGCGATCCTGGCGACCCTGAGCTTCAAGGCCACACGGTCGCCTTGCGGCAGGGCGTGGACCGCCGCGTCACTGGCCGAAAGCAGCTTTGCGATCTCGTTCTCTGTATGCTCCAGATCTGCGCGCAGCTCTTGCGCCCAGGCATGTTCGCGTTCCAGCCGGGCAAGCAGTGTTTCCACAGCCCGACGCATTTCGGCGTCGGACGCCGAACCTTGTTCTGTCATCTCATGAAATCTCCGTTGCGCCGGCAAAACGTCTTTGCGGGCGACGACATGGATGATGACATTTTTCGTTTAATTATTCGCTAATGCGACAAAATCCGGGATGTCGGGGTCTACACATCCGCGATGATCGGGATCGCCGGTGGTCGAAGCCTGGGTCCGTTCACTGTTCGGCGTAAGGCTGGACCGGTTGCTTCAGGTCTGCTCGGAAGTTCCTTCCAGCAGTTCTTCCGGCCGCGTTAGGATGATGAAGGCAAGACTTGCGTTCACAGACACGTCGCAGATGCGCTGGTTCACATTGCGCAGGTGGATCGAGCTGTACTCCAGCTCTGGCAGGCGCTTGCACTGGCGGCGCAAGGCGTAACGCCAGCGGTTCAACTCGGTTTCGACCTGTCCATGAATGATTGTCCCCAGATCTTTCTTGGTATCCGCAAGTCCCGCTTTGATAATGTTCGACCAGTTGAAGCTGAGCCCTCTTAGGCAGCTTGCGTAGAGATCGAATTTTTGCGGCTGGAACCACTTCGCGCATGGCTCAGCGATGGTTTTGATACAGGGCTCGATCATCACGATACGCTCACGTTCGAGATTTTCCGTAAGGCACTTGAATGCATCGTCTTTGTTCGGCTTTGCCCCTAACGCATGCGCCTGCAAAGGGAGGAAGAAAAGTGTGATCAAAACGGCGGCGGGGAGGAGTTGCATTGTCAAATTGCTCTTTCAGCCAAATGTGTTTCGTCGACCATATAGGGTGTGAAGCGGCTGGCAACCCTTCCGGCGCGCAAAGCGTTCAGCACGTGGGCGGGCGAAGTTGTGTCTGCTGCAGGCTTGGGTTTGTGGCCATTCATATGGTTTTCTGCACGCCGTAGGGTACCTTTATCGCATGGCTTCGGCTTGCTTAATCCAGGAAAAGACTACCTTTTTCCGGGTGGAGAGGGTAATGTTCCGGCGATGAGAACACTTCGAAATCTTCTGGCTGTCCTGACGCTAGGGGTTATGCCCGCGCCGGCATTCGCCAGTGATCTCGATATGGTTGTGTACCGCTATGACGACGCCGTGGAAGTCTTCATCTCGGCGCGGGCGGATGTGTTCGCCGCGGCGTTCGACATGGCCGACGGTCAGCTGAACGGCCGCGATGGCGTTCTGCAACATCAACGGTTGAACATCGAGGCACGGCAGATTTCCGACGTGGTATTGGCGCGGTCTGAGATCACGATCGGCGGCGAACAATCCCTGAAGGATCCGATGGGCTTGGTCGTGCACCCGTTGGATCAAGCGGTGGCGGTGGAGACCCCTTTGGATGCGGTCTCGGCCATTGCCGGATGCAAGGTGCCCCTGCCCGACGGGCAGCCGGACTTGGCGGTGCTGCAGGCCTATTTCGGGATCTTCATCGAAGCTGAAGATCCTTTGCAGACCATCGAGTTGACCTTTCCAGGTGCCGAGACGCCGTTGAGCGTCGACGTGCGAGACTTCCATGGTCTGGAAGAGATCGGGCGGTCCACTCTGATCGTGGCAGAGAACGGCGTTCTGACCATTCCCACGGGATCTGCGCCTGATGCACTCTGGCAGGCCTGGACAGCGCCGCTGGGCGGTGCCTTAGCGGGTTTTGCCGGGCTGCTATTTGGATGGCGGCGCTTTCGTCAGGCATCGTAGGCACGTCGGGAAACTTCCCGGACGCTATCGTTGTCACTTCTTTGGGACGGGCAGTTTTCCACGTTTTTTTCTGCTAGTTACGGACGCTTCTTGCAATTTTACTTGCTAGTGCGTCGGCCTCGCCGGGGCCTGCGCTGAGGGTGGTTTTAAGTGATCTCAGCCTGGATGTCGGCGTGTTCTCTTATGCGGTGTGCAACTGATCTGTGCTGCGGGTCTTCAGACCTTGGCGTTCCTGGTATGCGAGACTTTCGGAACTCCTCGTCTTCTGATCAGAACGTTTTGGCATTTCAGAGCAGCACATAAAATTTTTGATCAATGTTCATTTTATTATTGAACTTTGTTCAAATTCATGTATCTATGTTTTGAGCGATGTTCATTTTGAGTCGCGCATAACATGGGAGGTAGAGAACATGACCTTTTTACGCGGACCCTTTCTGATACTGGGCGCTGCCTGCATGATCGCCGGTTGCGTCGTCGCTGAAGCGCCAAGGCACCCGGCCCAGGCCGCCGGTCAAGCCCTTGGCTACACGGTCGCGTCTCCGCTGTTGATCTTGAAGGGACTGACCGAGGGGATCGGATCGACGGCGCAGGTTGCAAAGGGCGATCTGAAGGCGATGAACGAGGCGTTGGTCAAGGCCAAAGCGCCAGTCGATCTGGCGCGGACGTATCGGTACGCTTATGGCACGGATCTGGCGACCGCCCCCGCCGATGGAAATACCGGCCAGGTGTTTCGGCATCTGGGCGCGGCCTCTCGGCACTTCCAGGATGTGTTGCGCGGTTACGGCATTGGCAACGCCCGGGATTACTATTTGACGGCAGTGCGCACAGCGGACGCCCAGGGCTATACGCTTTACGCCGTCGTCTACCGGCCAGAGCAACAAATAAGAGTGGTGGTCGATGGTCGGCAAAAGACCCTCACCCCTGAAGATGACGCATTTTATCGCCCATATGCCCAGGATGCCCGCGGCGCGGCCTTGGACTTGGTCTTGGATTGGGCTGCGGTGCCACGCACAGAAATCCGAACGCAAAAGGATCAAGCCGTCTTGATGACGATCGGTGCGAACTCTGTCCTGATCAACCGTCGCAGCAATGATTTTTGGGCTGTTGAGGCCGCGTGGCGGAATGGCGATTTCCGCCGAATTGCCAATGAAAAACAGCAGGCGACGGCCCGACTCTTAGGTTAGATCCCATAGGCGGGCGGAACTTTGCCCCGGTGCTGCCCGTCAACCCGCATCCACGCAGCATTCCTCGGTCAAGTATTCGATCAGGTCATCCATAGTTGTGTACCGGGCGGAACAATAATGGGTGGTGCCCTCTTTGCGCCGGGCGATCAGGTCCACCGTTTCCAGGTGCTTCAGATGATGGCTAAGTGTCGAAGCAGCCATGCCCATCTTTTCCTGAATGGCGCCGACGGTTTGTCCACCCTCGCCCGCCCGCACCAGATAGCGATAAATCGACAAGCGCACGGGACTGCCCAACGCTTCCAACCGTGCCGCGGCTTGATCCAAAGGTTCCATGGCAAAAGACTGATCCTTGTGCACCAGCCTGTCAACACCGCAAGATTTTGTGAAATTCGCTTGCCAAATCCCAGATGCTGAGGCACGCTTTTCTTATCTGCAATATTCAGAAAGGAGGTGATCCAGTGTCAAGTGAGAACCTGGAGATGGTAGGTGGAACAATCCAGGGGGCAGCCAGCTAGGAGCAGCCTTCTTTCCGGTTGGACCCGGGCTGGGCCGGGCATGGGTTGTAACCCTACCCCGCTCTAACCACCGGGCCATCTCAAGCTCACGAAGGGCCGCCCACTGGGCGGCCCTTTTTGTGTTCCCGTACAGCGCTTACTCCATCACTGGGATAGAGAAGTCGGCGCCTTCCTTGATGCCGGTAGGCCAGCGCACTGTGGCGGTTTTCGTCCTTGTGTAGAAGCGGAAGGCATCGGGCCCGTGCTGGTTCAGATCGCCGAAGACCGATTTTTTCCAGCCGCCGAACGTATGGTAGGCCAGCGGCACGGGGATCGGCACATTCACGCCGACCATGCCGATATTGATCCGGTTCAGGAAATCCCGGGCCGTGTCGCCATCGCGGGTGAAGATGGCCGCGCCGTTGCCGTATTCGTGGTCCATGGCCAAACCCAATGCTTCTTCATAGGACGATGCGCGGACGGTGCTGAGAACCGGTCCGAAGATCTCTTCCTTGTAGATGTCCATGTCTTTGGTGACATTGTCGAACAGGCAGCCGCCGATGAAGTTGCCGTCT
>JBCCHJ010000120.1:0-8604 GCA_039028795.1 Pseudomonadota bacterium | reverse complement strand
GTCATTGGCCTGTGCCGCTTTTCGTACCCCGCCATCGGCGGATTTCAGGTTGATCACAACGCCATTGCTGATCGCATCAGCTATCTTTATGCCCCAGAACGCCTGTCGGAACGGTTCCGCTTGTTCGAAACCGTTTCCCTGCCCGGATTGCGGGCCCAGACGGATCAGGACTTTACTCTGCTGATCGCCATTGGCGACAGCCTGCCAAAGCTTCATGTCGACCGCCTGCATGATCTGACACACGGTATGCCGCAAGTCCGGATTGTTGCACGCGGACCCCAGCGGCACCGTGCGGTCATGAAAGACCTGCTGAACGCGGCGCGCCTGTCGCCTGATCAGCCCTGCATTCAATTTCGCCATGACGATGACGATGCGGTATCGCTGGATTTTGTCGAACGCCTGCGCCAGACCGCCAGTGACAGCTCGGGCCTTTTGAGATCGAACCGGACGGTCGCGTTGGATTTCAATCGCGGTTATGTCGCCGAATTCGGATCTGACGGTGTGTCTGCGGCCGAGCAGGTTCGGCCACTTTGTGCGGTTGCGCTGGCGATGCATGTGGCCCCCAAGTGCAATCAGACCATCATGAACTTTGCGCATCACAAAATGGGGCAATTCATGCCGGTCATCAGCCAGACGGATGAGCCGATGTGGGTGCGCAGTCACAATGCATATAACGATTCCCGCCAAAAAAACGCCAAACAGGTTCCGGTTGCGCCGCTGACACCGGATCAGGAACGGGATTTTGCAATTCGGTTTGCCATTGATGCCGATCAGGTGCGGCGGGTCTTTGGGTCGGCCTGACGATTGCGCTCGCGAAACAGTGTGAACAGCCCGGCGGCAACGATCAGCGCTCCGCCAAATATCGTGACCGGATCCGGCCATTCGTCAAATATAACCCAGCCCAGAAGCAGGGCCCAGATCAGGCCGGAATACCGGAACGGGGCCACGAACCCCACATCTCCGACGCGCATGACCATAACGCTGAACAGATATCCAAGCAGGATGAACACCGATGCCAGCCCGATCAGGCCGATGAGAGTCCACGAGATAGGCGCCCATTCGGTGACGGTCGAGACGGATCCGGCCGCAACAGCGACCGCAAGGGCGGTGGCAAACGTGACCATCAGCGATGGCACATCCCGTGACATCCGGCGGGTCACGAGGTCACGCACCGTGATCAAGGCAACAGCGATCAGGGCATAGATGGCGTAGATCGTGAACCCCTCCGTCCCGGGACGGACAATCAGCAGCATCCCTGCAAACCCAACCGCAATTGCCAGAATTCTTCGCCATCCGATATGTTCGCCGAAAAAGACCGCCGCACCCAGCGTCACCGTCAAAGGCAAGGCTTGCAAAACAGCGGTCACATTCGCCAGCGGCATGTATAACAGTGCGTTGAGAAAAAAATACGCGATCGCCACTTCGCTGAGGCAACGGACGCCGACCAAGACCCGGTCCCGCGCCGCAAAGCGCAAATGAAACTGGCCCATATAGTGCGCAAGCAACCCTAGAAACACGGTGGTCAGGGCACCGCGCAAAACGATGACCTGCGCCAGAGGCAGGTCCTGTCCGAGAAACTTGACCAATGCGTCATTCAGCGTGAAGGCCGCCATACTGCCGGTCATCAGCACTGCGCCCTGGACGTTTGGCGTCATGTTCTACAGCGCCCGGAGGTCATCCAGAGATACCTGGAAATGAGTCTTCAGCTGATCGTCGATCTCGTCGATCTCCATTTCATGCGTCAGGCCCATTTGAGCGGGGTTCGATTTGTTGTCCTTGTGAATTGTGCGAATGAAGGCTGGGACCGAAATATCGGAATATGTGTTGAAATGCTGTGCAAAGCGACGGTGATTGTAGCGGTAGGGATTAGCGCCGAGTCTGGCCGGCGCCACCAGCGTGGTCCCCGTCGATAACGGCGCACGCTCGCACGCGTCGAAAATCTCGTTTCCGTCCTGGCTGCTGCGCACATAAAAGCCCCGGTTATAGGCGATGATGAACGGCTTTCGGCCGGGGTTCATCCGCTTCAGCCCGCGCGCAAGCCGCTTGGTCCGCTTTACAAAATTCATGTCGACCGCATCGTCATCGTCCAACCGGAACAGAATGCGGTGCGTGACGTCATCGCGACCGACCGAATTATAGCCATCCTGCACCGACTTATAGTGGTTTCCGGTTCCGACAGGTCGGCAGTGAAAATTGGGCAGAGGGTCCAGCAAGTCGATCAGGCGGCTCAAATAGACCTCTGGCATCGACTCGGCCGTCAGCACGATCATGTCGAAATCCCGATCGGTCTGACGCACCAGTGACGGCAGGCACAATTGCTCAAACAGCCGGAACCGCAAATCCATCCGTTCCGATGAAAACAGGTGTTGGGCGGTTTCTTCAAGCGTCGGAAACCGGGCCGCATAGTAATCTGGTGTCAGGACCGAAAACCGAACCAGTCCTACAGTTTTGAAGGTCGTTTCCATCGCTTAGCCCAATCGGTTTACGTGCGGCCATCATCACGAGACAGAGGCCAATTGGAAGCGCGATATCGGCCAAGCCGGACAATTCTTTGCACAGGACGCGCCCAGGCAACATCACTGATTGTGGGCCCGCAAATCTCTGCGGAACTTGCCCTTTGACAATTGCGTGGCTATGGGTCGTCTGCGCGCGCGCCAAACGGAGTTCCCGATTTGAGTTTTTGGATTGCAGCAGGGGTGGCTGCTTTTCTGCTGGGCCTGTCCAAGGGCGGGGTTCCGATGATCGCCCTGCTTGCGGTGCCAATTTTGTCCTTGATGATGGATTCGGCAAAAGCTGCGGGTCTGCTGCTGCCTTTGTATATTATCGCCGATTGTTATGCGGTTTATCTGTTCCGCAGGGCATTTTCTGTCCGCAACCTGCAAATCCTGCTGCCAAGCGCCGTGCTGGGTATTCTGATCGGCTATTTCGCCGTGGCATCGGTTCCGGGCGACGCGGTGAAGCTGCTGGTGGCGGGGATTGGTCTGTCTTACCTCTTTCACGCGATCCGTCGGCGGATCTTCCAGCAGGAGATTGCCGCTCGCCCCGCAGATGTCCCGCGCGGAGTGGTCTGGGGCCTATTGGCTGGACTGACCAGCTATATCACCCATGCAGGAGGGCCGCCGTTTCAAGCCTATGTGCTGCCGCAACGGCTGGAGAAGATGGTCTATCTGGGCACCACCACGATATTCTTTACCATCGTCAATTTGATGAAAGTGCCGCCCTACATTCTGGCCGGCCAGATCACATGGGGCAGCCTTTCTCAGGCCCTGTGGCTGGCCCCGCTTGCCCTGGCGGGTGCCTGGACCGGAGCCACGATATCGCGCGTGTTGCCAGAGCGTCTGTTTTTCACGCTGGTAGAAATCGCATTGGCCGTTGTTTCCCTCCGGCTGATTTATGAGGTCTTGGCGCCCTAATATATGGGTCAAACTCCTGCCCCGCGCGCATGCTGTCTTTATTAAACCACTTGATTAATTAACCTGTTGGTTTATTATAGTGATATGAATGAAGCCGAACAGCTTGATGTCGCGTTCTTTGCGCTTGCCAATCCGACTCGGCGGGCAATTCTGGCCCGTCTTGCCGAAGGAGAGGCGACGGTAAACGCGATCGCGGAACCTTTCGACATGAGCCTGCCAGCGGTCTCGAAACATATTCAAGTGCTGGAAAAGGCCGGATTGATAACCCGGGGGCGCGATGCGCAGTTCAGGCCCTGCATATTGAACGCAAAACCGCTGGAGGCCGTGTCACACTGGACCGATCAGTATCGCCATATCTGGGAGGCCCGGTTCGACGCGATGAAAAGAGTCATGAACGCGATGAAGGATAGCGAAAATGAATGATCAGCCACGCTGGGTAAAGATCGAACGCAAATTCGAAGCCCCAATAGAAACCGTCTGGGAGATGTGGACCAACCCTGATCTGTTCAAGCAATGGTATGGCCCCAAAAGCATGGGCGTGCCCGAGGCTGAAATGAATGTTGTTGTAGGTGGGACACGAATGATCTGCATGGAGATGAACGCGCCCGACAGCACCAGGAAAATGTGGTTTACAGGTGTTTATAAAGAGGTCAACCGACCGTCGCGACTGGTTTATACGGAAAGCATGTGCGACGCTGACGGCGTCATCATCCCACCAGAAAGCATCGGAATGCCCGAAGGCTATCCGGACATCACCGAGGTCATTATTGACCTCAGCGAATCCGGCGGCGTCACAACCATGACAATGGTTCATATCGGCATTCCGGAAGGTTCTCCCGGCGAAGGCGGCTGGAACCAGGCGTTTGACAAGCTGGCCGATGCACTGGTCGGGGGCGCCTAGCGCATCGCAAAAATTCGGGAAGTACCTGCCATTCTGGCAGCACTAATTGGCAGCGCTCTGAATTGCGGGCACATCCACAGCGCGCTGTCTGGTCAACAGTCACGGAAAGAAAGGCGCTGCTCAGCTCGAAGACCACCTCTGACATGCCATTGATCTGGCTGCATAAAATGAGGGCAGGCAAAGCGCGTCGCGGGCAGACGATCAATGGCGGCTTTCGCAAGGCATAACTGCCACCGGCTTTACATTGGTTTCGGCTTCGTCAGCAGTTTGACCGCTTCTTCGGCAACGCCGGTCTTCAGTCCATATAGTTGAAGATCGTCCAATGGACCCTGATTATCGCACTCAACAAGTTTCAGAACGTATTTGATGTGCGACCCTGACATCTCAACATATCCGGGTGTTTCGCCGACAAGTTTATTGACAGCTTTCCCACCCCACCAGTTTGAACGCCTTTCTACTGTACGTGCATGTGCCAGTCTATTTTCCAGAACCAGTAACAGTTCCTCGTCCGACGGGATAACGTAGTCGACTGCATCACTCAGGCCCCTGCCCAATGACGACCACAGGCCAACCCCGGCAAACGCCTTCGCAAGGCCCGTCCTGTGTTTGGCTGCCCGACTATTCGGATCAATCACAAAGCTGCGGTCATTATCCATACCGGCGACTGTAGACAGGGGTTTCATGTTGACAACAGCGGATTCATATCCGGGGTCTGACCGTATCTTGATGCAGGCCAAGCAATTGGCAAAATCGAGCGCCGAGGTCAGGCCGGGTCAGTCCTGCTGTGACAGCGCAGATCGCGCAACTTGAGCGTATTGGAGCTCGCTTTACAGCAGTCCGAACAAAGTAAGACCCCGCATGTGTCCATGCGGGGTCTTTTGTGTTTCGCCGAAGCACCGGATCTTATCAGTCGCGACTCTCCGGTGTATCGACCAAGGTGTCGAAATCGCCGAGAATATCCTCGTCGACCATAGGCGCGGCCAGCGCGGCGGCGGCTTCGGCCTCTTCCCGGCGGGCTTCGATCACCACGTTGTCGCGATCCTGGGCAATCCGGCGTACGCGCTGCGTGGCACCTCCGGTTCCGGCCGGGATCAGACGGCCGACGATCACGTTTTCCTTGAGACCAACCAGCTTGTCTTTCTTGCCCTGAACCGACGCCTCGGTCAGAACCCGGGTGGTTTCCTGGAACGACGCCGCCGAGATGAACGACCGGGTCTGCAGCGAGGCTTTGGTGATGCCCAGCAGGATCGGTTCGCCCTTGGCAGGACGACCGCCCTTGGCCAGCGCCTTTTCACAGGCCGCATCGAATTCCTGCTTGTCGACATGTTCGCCTTTCAGCAGGGTGGTGTCGCCGCTGTCCTGGATCTCCCATTTCTGGAGCATCTGGCGCACGATGACTTCGATGTGCTTGTCGTTGATCTTCACGCCTTGCAGTCGATAAACGTCCTGCACCTCGTCGATCATGTAATCCGCCAGCGCCTCGACACCCATGATGGACAGAATGTCATGCGGAGCGGGGTTGCCGTCCATGATATAGTCCCCCTTCTGCACGAAGTCGCCTTCCTGCACCGGGATGTGCTTGCCCTTGGGCACCATGTATTCGACGGTTTCGGCGTTTTCGTCCGATGGTTCGATCGAGATGCGGCGCTTGTTCTTGTAGTCCCGTCCAAAGCGCACATAACCATCCGCTTCGGCGATGATCGCGTGATCCTTGGGTCGTCGGGCCTCGAACAGTTCGGCAACACGGGGCAGACCGCCGGTGATGTCCTTGGTCTTGGCCCCTTCGCGCGGGATACGTGCAATGACGTCACCCGCTTCGATCTCCTGGCCGTCTTCGACCGACAGGATTGCATCCACCGACATCGGGTAATGCACCGGATGGCCCTGATCGTTGCGCACCGGTTCACCGTCGCCGTCTACCAGAATGATCTCCGGTTTCAGGTCGTTCCCGCGGGGTGCCGCACGCCAGTCGATCACGATCTTCTGGGTCATGCCAGTGGCATCGTCGGTTTCATCGCGCACCGCGATCCCCGATACCAGGTCGACATATTTGGCGGTTCCCGATTTCTCGGCCAGGATCGGCAGGGTATAAGGATCCCATTCGAACAGTTTGGCGCCGCGGGACACAGCCTCGCCATCCTTGACGAACAGCTTGGAGCCGTAGCCAAGTTTGAAGTTTGCCCGCTCTTCGCCATGCTCGTCCTTGATCAGGATCTTCATGTTCCGGCCCATGACAAGGCTTTCGCCTCCGGCATTTACCAGGATCTGCGGATTCTCGAATTCGATCACCCCGTCCTGGCTGGCTTCCTGGAACGACTGCTGACCGCCCTGCGCAACTCCGCCGATGTGGAAGGTCCGCATCGTAAGCTGTGTGCCTGGCTCGCCGATCGATTGCGCCGCGATGATACCGACCGCTTCGCCGGTATTCACCATGGTGCCGCGCGCCAGGTCACGGCCATAGCACATCGCGCAGACGCCTTCCTCGGCTTCGCAGGTGAGCGGCGACCGGATCCGCGCAGACGCCACGCCGGCCTCTTCGATGGCATCCGCCATCCGCTCGTCGATCAACTGGCCCGAGCCGACCAGAATCTCGTCAGAGCCCGGACGCAGGATGTCATCCGCCGCAACCCGGCCCAACACGCGATCTGCCAGTGACGCAACAACTTCGCCGTCATTGACGGCCGCCTCGGCGGTGATCCCCATATCGGTCCCGCAATCGACGTCCCGCACGATGCAATCCTGCGCAACGTCAACCAGACGACGGGTCAGGTAGCCTGAGTTCGCGGTTTTCAGAGCCGTATCGGACAGACCCTTACGGGCGCCGTGGGTCGAGTTGAAGTATTCAAGAACGGTCAGACCTTCCTTGAAGTTCGAGATGATCGGTGTCTCGATGATATCGCCGTTCGGCTTGGCCATCAGGCCGCGCATCCCGCCCAGCTGCTTCATCTGGGTAACGGAACCACGAGCGCCGGAATGGGCCATCATGTAGACCGAGTTCGGCTCCACATCGGCACCGGCATCGTCTTTGTGCACACCCGAGATCGTGCCCATCATCGCATCGGTGACGCGATCGTTACACTTTGACCAGGCATCCACGACCTTGTTGTACTTTTCGCCCTGAGTGATCAGGCCGTCCATGTACTGCTGCTCGAAGTCCTTCACCTGGTTGCGGGTGTCATCGACGATGCCCCACTTGTCCTCGGGGATCACCATGTCGTCCTTGCCGAATGAGATGCCCGCCTTGAACGCTTCGCGGAAGCCCATGGTCATGATCTGGTCGCAGAAGATAACGCTCTCTTTCTGTCCGCAATAGCGGTAGACCGTGTCGATGACCTGCTGCACTTCTTTCTTCCGCAGCAGGCGGTTGACCAGCTCGAACGGCGCCTTGGCGTTCAGCGGCAGCAGCGCGCCAAGCCGCACCCGGCCCGGCGTGGAGTCAAAGCGCTTTTGCACTTCCAGACCGTTTTCGTCGATCTGGGTGATCCGCGCGGTAATTTTCGAGTGCAGATGCACCTCGCCGGCATCCAGCGCGTGCTGGACTTCCTCGATCGAGCCAAAAACCTTGCCTTCGCCTTTCATCCCTTCGCGTTCGAGCGTCAGATAGTAGAGACCCAGGATCATATCCTGCGACGGAACAATGATCGGCGCGCCGTTGGCCGGCGACAGAACGTTGTTTGTCGACATCATCAGAACGCGGGCTTCCAGCTGCGCCTCAAGGCTCAGCGGGACATGCACGGCCATCTGGTCACCGTCGAAATCAGCGTTGAAGGCCGAACAGACCAGCGGGTGCAACTGGATCGCCTTGCCTTCGATCAGAACCGGCTCGAACGCCTGAATGCCAAGACGGTGCAGTGTGGGCGCACGGTTCAGCATGACCGGGTGTTCGCGGATCACTTCGTCCAGGATATCCCAGACTTCGGGGCGTTCCTTTTCGACCAGCTTTTTCGCCTGTTTCACGGTCGAGGACAGACCTTTGGCTTCCAAGCGGCTGTAAATAAAGGGCTTAAACAGCTCCAGCGCCATCTTTTTGGGCAGACCACACTGGTGCAGTTTCAACTCGGGGCCGGTCACGATGACCGAACGGCCCGAGAAATCGACCCGCTTGCCCAGAAGGTTCTGGCGGAAGCGGCCCTGCTTGCCCTTGAGCATGTCCGAGAGCGATTTCAGCGGGCGCTTGTTGGCGCCTGTGATGACGCGGCCGCGGCGGCCGTTGTCAAACAGCGCGTCGACGGATTCCTGCAGCATCCGCTTTTCGTTGCGGATGATGATGTCAGGCGCGCGCAATTCGAT
>JBCCHJ010000119.1:0-8652 GCA_039028795.1 Pseudomonadota bacterium | reverse complement strand
GCCGGCGGTAACAAAAGGTGCAGAGCCCGGCTCTGCTGCCAGATAGACGGTTCCAACCATCGGCGATGTAACGGCGTTTGACAGATCGGGCGCATCATCGGTCGCTGCCGCCTGCGGGGTTGAAGCAGCCGGCGCAGGCGCTGCAGCCGGGGCAGCAACCGCCACTTGAGAGGGTGCTGGCGCGGCAATAACGGGCAGAGGGGCTGAAGTTGCCCGTGACAGTCTGACCTTCAGTTCGTCATCGTCGCCATAACTGCGTTCGACCTCGATTTCGCCAAGATCCGAGTCATTCAAAAGATCGGCCAAAGCCTTGATGAAGGCGACATCCTGCTCGGTGTTTTTTGTCATTCTGTCAAAACCTCCTCAGGGTGCGTTGTGAACGGCGAATTGTGCTTCTTTTTCTGGCCAGCGCCGTCCGTGCGTGGGCGTTATACGCCAAAATCAGTGTGCATCAAGCAATGCGCATTCGGTTTGCCCGTCTTCCGCAGATCGCAGTTTGCCCCCTCAATTTTCACCAAACCATCTTTCAATGGCCCAATATCCGTCTTCCCGAACGGCACGGGTCTGCATATCCCGCAGCTTTGCCTCGAACGCAGGTAAATCCTGGAGATCCTGTGGCAGTTCGTCTTTCGTGGGCAATTGATAAACCATGTCATAAATGGCTTGATAGGCGGCATCAGGATCGCCTGGATGCGCCTTTTCGGAATGTTCGATAATCTTGATTGCCAACGTCAGATCGCCTGCCTGCAGTTCAGGGTCTTCCCAGGCGCCTGGTCGCAGACGGTCCACGAATGTGCCGGCCAGACTGGAGGAAAAGCCATCGGATTTCGATCTGACATAAGCAAGAAGGGCATCATCGCTGACCAGTTCACGGTTTCCCAGAAGATCGGCGACGCCATAGGTTAGATCTTCCGGTGCAGCCGCTGCATATCTTAGCAATCTGTCCACCAGCCATGCTTTTTCCTCGTCCGATCTGATCAGGCGCAAGATCCGCTGCAATTCACGCAGAAAGCCGTCTTGAACGATGGCGTGCGCTCGCGGGGTCCCGCCTGCATCCAGTGCTGAAAAATGTGACAGCAGCCTTTCGATCAAATCCGTTTGCGTATCCGCCTGCGACACCATGGATGCGGGCCAGACCACAAACATCCGGCGCAACGCTCTGCTTCCCAGAGACAGACCAAACAACGGGGCCAGCGTGTCGTTGGTATGTTGCGGGTTCAGCATAAAGTCAGCGATGGCCTGCACATCGATCTTTTCGCTATCGTTCTGGGCCAGCGTGTTCAAAGCAAAACTACGTTCGATCATCGGAGCACCGGCGTCTGCAAACTTTGCACGCAGCCAAGCCCGAAGCGCTTCACCGTCATCGAATGGCGTGCCAGCCAGCAGCACTGGTACCGCGACTTCGTCCGTCTGCCAGCCAAACGCATCCAAAAGCTTTATCATCTGAGGATGATCGGGATGAGCCGCAATGAAATTCAGACCATGTGCCAGACGCTGCAGATCGGATTTGACCGGTCCGCTGCTGAGATAAGTCAGCATAAGTGCAGGCGCCACACTGGCGTTTTGTGGGGCAAATAATGCTTCGCGCAGCGGTGCTTCGGATCTTTCCGCATCGGGCAACTGTCTTGCAAACACTGACGCCCAAAGCGCGCGTATCTCTGTCGCCGGGTCCGACCTCAGTGCTTGTATAAGTTGGTCCACCGGAAACGACGCAGAGTATAGAAATTCTATTGCGTTGCGGCGAACCTCGGGATGCGGGTCGGTAAGAGCAAGGTTTTGCACGATTTTGCCGATCTCAGCATCTTCGTTCCAATCATGATATGCATCTGTCGGCTCGATCACCGCCGCCCGCGCCAGTCCATGCGGATGGTTTTGTAGAATGTCCTTGGCAATCACCGCGATCAAAGCATCATCCAGAGATAAGCTGAACAAAAGACGGACAGCGCCTTGCGTATAGTTTGGATAGTCCGTCACCCAGATGTAGCGGATCAGCCAAGGCGCCAGTATATCCCGGTCTGAAGCCTCGTCGCGGCCGTCGGCCTTTAGAATTTCGTCAAAGAAAATCAGCCGGGCCGGATCGTTGGATCCGTGCTCTTCATCATCAAGGACCTGCATCGGTTCGTAATATGGGTCCCGATAGTCGGTCAGATCGAGCTCAGACTTTGCCGTCAGATAAGCTGTTTCAGCTTCGTTCGGCGTCATTTCCTGTGCGCCTGCATTGAAAGTGAACGCCCACAAACATATCGCTGAAAGAAATATGCGCATTGGCAGGCACCTTTTCTTTGTTCGTGGTCTGGATCGGGAAAGCGAATGTCCGAACGGCTGTGAAGGTCACGGTGGGGAACGACGACTGGTTCCTTTAACCGTTCCGAAATGATCTTTACCATCCGGTTGGTAATCATTTGTTGGTAGGGTTTCCAAATCTTGTCGTGGTGTACGGGTGCAAAGATGTCTTGGGTCTTGATCGTTGTTATTTCCGGTCAGCTGCAGATGCAGCCGTTTAATTCGGAACGGGCCTGCAATAATGCGGGCCATTCAGTGTCATATGCGTGGAAGGCGTTGCATCCTCCGGAAAAGGACACGATCAACATCACCTGGACATGCGTGAAACAGTAGGCGCGCGCTTCAGTTTACTGCGGACCGGGCCTCTTCGATCACGGTCATCATTTCATCTGCAGGTAAGAACCCGCGAATAATCCGCTGACCGACCACAAATGCCGGGGTGCCCTGAACACCGAGCGCCTGGGCCAGTTGATAGTTCTGAGAGATCCGGTCATCGACCTCGATGCTGTCAGCCCGTTCTTTCAGCGCCGCGATGTCATAGCCAACCTCACTCGCTAGCTGATAGGCGATGTTTTCGGTCAAATCGCCCTGAAAGGTCATCAGAACGTCATTCAGTTCCTTGTAGCGGTCTCGGTCGATATCGAGAGCCGCCAAGGCCATCTTCCCTGCGTTGACCGAGTTTGGTCCAAGTATCGGGAACTCTTTAACAATCAGCTTTAGGTTCGGATCGCGTTCCAGAATTTCCTCGATCACTGGATGGGCGCGTTTGCAGAAGCCGCAGCGGTAATCGAGAAATTCGACGATCGTAACATCACCATCCGGATTGCCGGTTTCGAACGAGTATCCGTCATCGAACAATGCACTCGCATGACGCGCGACCAATTCACGGTCCGCAGCCGCCGTCGCCTCGTCACGCCGCTGTTCCAGAACTTCGATTGCCTCGACAATGACTTCGGGATTTTCCAGCAGGAACGCCCGTATTTCTGCCTGGAAAGCCTCTCGTTCTTCGGCGGTCATGTTCTTCATGTCGAAAGACTGTGCGGTGACCATGCCCGGCAGTCCGATCATCAGTACCAGGATCAGAGAATTCAGCAGCTTGGTCATTGCTCAGTCCTTGTTCGCTTTTGGCGCCATCATTCCTCGGTTGGCTTCAACTTTAGGATATCTTGCGCCCGCAGCCAACCAGGTGATCCGTTTGGCAGAACTTTTGCTGCCCGGCCCGCAAGACTGACCGCACTTTGAACGTCACCGACCAGGGCATATCGTTCGGCAGTTGCAAGTGCCGCCATGGCCGGATCGCCTGCGCGATCATAGGCGGTGGCCAGATCACGCAGGGCTGCCACATCGGCCATATCGTCGGACCGGGCATCCTTCAGGATCTTCAGGGCTTCTGCATTTCTGGATGGCGAGTTCTTTTGCAGCAAGGCGCGGCCCAAGCCGGCTTTCAACAGGGGTTGGTTTGGCGCCAACTGTACCGCACGACGATAATAGGGCAGCGCCGCATCCGCCTGCCCGGATTCCAACAGGATCTGGCCCTTGAGTTCGGCGTAATAGGCGTCGTTCGGGCGGATGGCGATCAACCTGTCCGCCAGCGCCACGGCGCGGCGCGGCTCAATTTCACGCAGAGCGGCGGCTTTGGTGATCAGGGTGAATTCAGTTTCCGGTTTCCCTTCCAACCGGTCAAGAGCAAGTTCTGGCCGAACCAGGAACCCTTCAAGCTTCGCCCGCAACCTGGCGTGCCAATATTCGCGGTCCGGGTTTTCGGGCCAGGTGCGGTCGCCAAGTTCAGCGACCCGCCGCTGCAGAAGAGACATCCGTTGCGTCCCCAAGGGGTGGGTTAGAACATAGGGGTCGACATTCCCGATTTGCAGCACTTCCTGGCCGCGGAACCTCTGCAGCACATCCAACAGACCGCTGGGATCAATCCCGGCGCGCACCATGTAGTTCAGGCCGGCCTGGTCCGCCGATGCTTCCTGTGCCCGAGTGTTTCGCAGAAAAAAGCGCCGCGCGATTTCCTGCGATGCGGCCGAGGCCGCGGCGCCGCCCTCTGGGCTGCCAGCCACCCCCGCAGCGATGCCGATCAGTAATCCCAAGAGGGCAGGGCCCTGAGCATTGCGTGCGTCCAGCCTGCGCCGCGCTTCGTGTCCACCGGCGATATGAGCGGCTTCGTGGGCGATGACCCCCAAGAGCTCTTCCGGGGTTTCCAGATCGATCATAAGGCCGGTGTTCAGAAAGATTCTCCTGCCACCCGCAACGAAGGCGTTCAGGCGCCGGTCATTGATGATGAAGATGTCGACTGTCGCTGGTGAAAGCCCTGCAGCCTGCAGAATCGGCGTCGACATGTCGCGCAGCGTGCTCTCAATCTCGGCATCCCGTATCAGGGATAGTCTTTGAGCTTGGGCAGGGCCCGACGTGATCATGGTCACCAAGACCACAACCACCACGCCGAATAAGGCTTTGATCCGGTTCACCGAGCTTGGCTCCTGTATCGCATCTTATGATTGTGTTACGTGCGTCGGCACAATGACCGTTCCTTCGAACTAGGGCAATGATGCTGAAACTTTCAAGACGCAGTCAGATCTCACCTTTTCTTGCAATGGATGTGATGGAGCAGGCTCACCAGTTGGCGGCAGCCGGTGCCGACATCGTGCATATGGAGGTTGGACAACCCGGCACGCCGGCCCCGGCCGGGGCCACAGCGCGGGTACATGCTGGCATGACCGCCGGTGATCCCATGGGCTACACGGTCGCGCTGGGTCTGCACGATTTACGCGAAGGGATCGCAAAGCTCTACCGAACGCGCCATGGATTGGACTTGGATCCGGCACGCGTGGTGATCACAACCGGATCTTCCTGCGGGTTCATTCTGGCGTTTCTTGCAGCATTTGATGCAGGGGCACGGGTCGCGTTGGCCGATCCCGGCTATCCGGCTTATCGCAATATCCTGGGCGCGCTGGATTTGGAGGTCGTTCGGGTCGAGACCGATTTGACCAGCGGTTACCAACCTACACCTTCCTTGTTGGAGCAGGCAGGGGATTTGAATGGTGTGCTGGTGGCCAGTCCTGCGAACCCGACCGGGACCATGCTGACCAGGGACCAAATCGCGGCGCTTGCCGGGTTTTGTCAGGATCGGGGTGCGGCGTTCATTTCTGACGAGATATACCATGGGCTGACCTATGAGGCGCCGGCCGTGTCGGCCCTGGAGACTTCCTCTGACGCGATTGTGATCAACAGCTTCGCCAAGTATTTCTCGATGACTGGATGGCGGGTAGGCTGGATGGTCGTGCCGGAGCATATGATCAGGACAGTGGAAAACCTGGCGCAGAACCTCTTTATCTGCCCGCCGCATGTCAGTCAGGTCGCGGCATTGGGTGCATTAGAATCTATCGAGGAATTGGAGGCGCACAAGGCTGTCTATGCCCGCAATCGCACGCGTCTGCTGGAGGCATTGCCGGGACTGGGCTTTGCCGATATCGCGCCTGCAGATGGTGCGTTCTACATCTATGCAGATATCTCGCGACTGTCGAATGACAGCAAGGATTTCTGCGCCCGGCTGCTGAACGAGTGCGGCGTCGCGGCAACCCCGGGCCTGGATTTCGACCCGATACGCGGCCATCGGACAATGCGGTTTTCCTTCGCCCGAACCGAAGAGGAAATAACCGAAGGGGTAGAGCGGATCCGGGCTTTTCTGGGGTGAGGCCAACCTGCAGATGGCAACGCTGCGTGGATTGCGCGGCGATGTGCGTATTTTTGGAAAGATGAAGAAACAGATTGTCGCCTCACTGCTTTCAGCGTTGCGGCCGCGGTACAGGCTGGCGAGCCGATTGCCGTGAAAGGTGAAGCCCCCTGTTCACTCAAAAACAGGGGGCGGATCTTTTAGCCGTTTCTATCTTCCCATGGACCACCAGCCGCGGCGCCTCGGTTTCTTTGGCTCATCTGGTTGAGGCGCGGGTTCCGATGCTGGCGCTTCTTCAACTGCAGGTTCAGGCTCTGGTTCGGCCTGCATTTCGACCACTGGGGCCTCTTCTGAGTCAGGGGCTTCTGCGGCGGGTGCTTCGGCTGGGGACGGATCTTCAGCAGCGGGCGCCTCGGCGTCATTATCGGTATCAGGAGCCGTTTCTGCTACCGACTGATCCACTTCCGCTGTCTCTGCTGCGGTTTTAGACTCTGCCGCCTCGGGAGCGGTCTCAACTGGAACGTCGTTCGCGCCTTCGGACCCAGCTTCAGTGTTTTCCTGAGCCGACTCGTTTTCCTGGTTGCCCTTGCGTCCGCGTCCACCGCGGCGGCGCCCGCGATTGCGGCGGGACTTCGGCTTGTCCTCGGTATCGTCGCTGTCAGGCGAGGCGTCTTCCTGGCCGTCACGGGCTTCCACGTCCGTGTTGTTGTCACCATCCTGGCCACGCTTGCGGCGGCCGCCCCGCTTGCCGCGCCGGCGGCGCGATTTGCTGTCATCTTCTTCTGGTGCAGCTGCGTCGGCTTCTTCCACCACGATATCATCGTCGGCCACGGATTCAGCCGTGACAACGGCCGTCTTTTTCGGTGTCCGAGGTGTCTGGGATTTCGAGCGTTCGATCTCGAAATCCGGACTGTTGATCAACGGATCGGCCATAATCGCCACAGAAAGCCCGTGACGTTCCTCAATCTGGGCAACGCTTTCGCGTTTCTGATTGATCAGATAGTTGGCAATCGCGACTGGAACTTTCAGCACCACTTGGTTGGCACGACCGCGCACGCCTTCTTCTTCCAGTTCGCGCAGGATCGACAACGCCAGGTTTTCGTCCGAGCGGATATAGCCCATGCCCTGACAGGTCGGGCAGGTCTGCGTCGTGGCCTCCAGCATGCCGGGGCGCAGCCTCTGACGCGACATCTCCATCAGACCGAAGGCGCTGATCCGACCGACCTGGATGCGCGCACGATCGGTCTTCAGACGATCCTTCATACGTTTTTCGACGGCCCGATTGTTCCGGTTTTCATCCATATCGATGAAGTCGATGACAATCAGCCCGGCGAGATCGCGAAGCCGCAATTGGCGGGCGACCTCGTCCGCCGCTTCCAGATTGGTCTGTAGCGCCGTCTCCTCGATCGAGCCCTGTTTTGTCGCCCGGCCCGAGTTCACATCGACCGCCACCAAAGCCTCGGTGATGCCGATGACGATGTAGCCGCCCGATTTCAGCTGCACGACCGGATTGAACATGCCGTTCAGGTAGCTTTCCACCTGATAGCGGCTGAACAGCGGGATCGGGTCAGTATAGGGCTGCACGTTCTTGGCGTGCGAGGGCATGAGCATTTTCATGTACTCTTTGGCCTCGCGATAGCCGATATCGCCCTCGACCTGGATCTGTTCGATCTCTTTCGAGTAGATATCGCGGATCGAACGTTTGATCAGCGAGCCTTCCTCGTAGATCAGCGTCGGTGCGATTGAACTGAGTGTCAGGTCGCGGATCTGCTCCCACTGTCGCAGCAGGAACTCATAGTCGCGTTTGATCTCTGGCTTGGTACGTTCAGCGCCTGCGGTGCGGACGATTAGCCCCATGCCTTGCGGGACTTCCAGGCCGCCGGTGATTTCGCGCAGCCGCTTACGGTCTGTGGCATTGGTGATCTTACGGGAAATGCCGCCGCCGCGGGCAGTGTTGGGCATCAGTACGCAATAGCGGCCCGCCAGCGACAGATATGTCGTGAGCGCAGCGCCTTTGTTGCCGCGTTCTTCCTTGACCACCTGGACCAATAGGATCTGTCGGACCTTGATGACATCCTGGATCTTGTAGCGGCGGCGCAGCCGTGTTCGGGCACGCGCGGCCTCTTCCAGCGTATCTTCTGCACCGACCTGCTCGGGTTGGTCGGGCGAGGCGTCCTCGGAATCTTCATCCCCGTCACCTTCCGTATCTGACGAGGCTTCCGCGCGCTCCTTTTCCGTTTTGCTTTTGCGCTTTCTACGCGATTTGCGAGGGCGTTTTGTTTCGGTTGCATCGCCGGAGTCCTCAGGCGCGGTCTCCGCCGGTGCAGATTCTGCCGCATCTGCGGGTTCCGCAGCTTCTGTCGGGGCGTCTTGATCACCGGCGTCCGTTCGCGATGATTCCGTTTCTGACGCTTCGGTTTCCGAAGGCGCGTCCTCTTGGATAGACGGCTCTTCTGCTGCAGAGGCCGTTTCTACGCTTTCAGGGGCAGATTCGATGTTTTCGACTGGTTCTGAGCCTTGCGGCTCTACGATATCCGTAGAGTCTCCGTCAGACGTCGTTTTGCGTCCTGCGTCCTGCTCCCCTTCAAGACGGCCTACTAGTATAATTTGATTGTGAGTCAAAAGTATCACGCTGTAAAGCCTGAATTTATTCAAGTTGTGTCCGAATTCTCTTACACTTGCTCAAATTCTGG
>JBCCHJ010000118.1:0-9042 GCA_039028795.1 Pseudomonadota bacterium | reverse complement strand
ATTTAAGCAATTTGAAAAACTGACACCGTCAGATATTGCAGAGAATGATTTTTTTGGTAGATCAGTAGGGATCAGTGCCAATGGATTTTGGGCCGTCTTGGGCTCCCCTGGAGACGATGATAATGGGGCCAGTTCCGGGAGCGTTTATGTTTTTATACGCAGTAACGGCAGATGGATCGAACAAGCCAAACTCCTCGCAGAGGACGGAGCAGGGCAAGACAGCTTCGGTGAAAACGTAGCTATTAGTGCCAATGGCGAATATGTGATTGTAGGCGCCTCACGTGATGATGACGGTGCAAGCGACGTCGGAAGCACCTACATATTTCATAGAAACGGCAGTACCTGGAAGCAACAAGCCAAACTCGTGCCCTCAGACCCCGAACCATTTCTCTTATTCGGAGACATATTAACGCTCAGCCAGGACGGATCTTTTGCCCTAGTTGGAGTGATCAATGATGAAGAAAACGGTATGCTATCAGGTAGTGCCTATGTTTTTTGGCGCGATGGATCCAGGTGGATACAGCAGGCTAAACTTGTACCTCAAGATGGTGCAATTCAAGATTTTTTTGGTCTATCAGTCGCGTTGAATCACGATGGGAGCCTTGCTTTGATTGGCGCTCAAGGTGACGACGACAACGGGAGTAGTTCAGGCAGCGTCTACGTCTTTGAACGGATCGAAAAAAACTGGTCTGAACAAACAAAAATTCAAGCCGGGGACGCGGCCGTAGGAGATCTATTCGGCAGCGCTGTATCTCTTAGCGCCGATGGAAAACATGCTGTGATAACTGCCCCATTTGACGACGATGGAGCCAATGGCGCCGGCAGTGCTTATTATTTCGAGTTACAAGAACGGACTTGGGTAGAACGGCTGAAATTGATGGCTACCGACCCCAGCGAAAACACAGCATTTGGCCAATCAATCACGATCAGCGCCGATGGTACTATCGCGGTTGTCGGAAGCCCGTTTGACGCCCAACTGGGTGAGCATGCAGGCAGCGCGTATGCATTTGGCGGAAAGACGCTCCCCGTGGAACTGACTACATTCACGGCAACAGCATCTGAAAACCGGGTGCTGCTTCAATGGGTAACCGCAAGCGAACTCAACAATGCCGGCTTCCACATCGAACAATTCATCGATACACACTGGACCGAACTGGCATTTATCACTGGGGCCGGCACCATTGATGAAGTGCAACGTTATCGCCATTCAATTTCTAACTTACATCCGGGTCATTACCGGTTCAGGCTAAAACAGGTAGATTTTGATGGAAGCTCAACATATAGTCCAGAAGCTGTCGTAACGGTTGGCGTGAGTGGGCGATACGATTTGCGATTGGCTGGCCCACATCCTGTGCGTAACCAGGCATCCTGGGTCTTGACTCTGCCCGTCAGTCAATCTATTGATGTAAGCGTGTACAATATCCTGGGCCGGCGTATGGCTACGCTCTATACAGGCCACCTCAGCGCGGATCTCCCACTACGCCTCGAATGGAAGGCACACAATGCAGCATCGGGGATGTACCTGGTCAATGTAGTAGGTGAGTCTTTCCACTCTACCCACAACATCGTATTGGCACGATAGTTCCGGCATTGCCCGCACAATGCTGAAGAACCCACCCATTCTGATCCTCGATGAGGCCACATCGGCGCTCGACACTCAGACCGAGCGCGATATTCAAGAAAGTCTCGCGGAAATCAGTGAAGGCCGCACTGTGATCACCATCGCGCACCGGCTGTCCACTGATGTTGATGCTGACAAGATCGTTGTTCTCGATCAGGGCGTGGTCTCTGAATCCGGCACCCATGAGGAGCTTCTCCGCACCAACGGTCAATATGCCGACATGTGGTACAGCCAGTTGAAAGGTGACGCTGATGAATGCCTTGTCTGAGGCTGAATGCCAAATTTCCCCATTGCTCCCAAGAAACCGAGGGGAGCATCAAAGTGAAAGGGAGCAAGCGGCTAATGGGCCCTTTGCCGCGAAAACACGCTAAGCGGGACTTTGCGGCCATCCGCATTTTCGCTCGGGAAGGCTGCAGCTAGCCTGATGCAGACATGCCTGATCTGCGGGTCGGGCGGGGAAGTGGTCGTTCGCCGCATGTGCAAAAATATGGGTGCATCGAGAAGAAAGCGGCCCTTGGTGCAGGCCGTATTTCAAACCCAAAATTCAGAAGCTGCTGCTGTCTTGAAAGTAAAAGGGCAGATCGGATGCAACCCGCTGAAGAGTAACGGATGCTGAAGTCTTTGCTGCCAAGGAAACGGCGCTTGATGGCCGTTGCCCAAGAAGACGAAATTACGTCAAGCCAGACATCCGACTGTCTTGGTTTCGATCTGGTCATGGCCTACAATCTACCCCGGAACGGCTCTAAATGCTTCGAATCCGCAGAATCTGAATTATCAGGGTACAGCGACACGTAGGTTTCATATTCCGTTTTGGTCAAAGCGACAAAGCTGCAGTGGCCGCACTCAAGACGGCGATCTGGGCGGCGGTCTAAACCGCCCAAACCCCGGGATTAATCATGTGGATCGGCGCGCCTTTGTTGAAAGCGTTCACCTGATCGAAGATATCAGCAAATTGCAGATCGAACTCGTCCTCGGTGACAAAGCCGATATGTGGGGTTGCAATAAGGTTCGGATGGGCCAGCAGGGGGTCATCGGGATCGGTCAGCGGTTCGTGGTCAAAGACGTCGATGGCAGCCATGCCGGGCCGCCCCGCCTCTAATGCTTGCAAAAGCGCGCCGGGAGCGATCAGCCCTGCACGTGAGGTATTCACGAAGAGCGCACCGCGCTGCATCGCGGCCAGATCCCGCACCGTGATGATCCCGTTTGTGTCGGGATTGAGCCGCACATGCAGTGACACGACATCGCATTCTCCAAAAAAAGCCGCACGGGTCTCAGCGACGTTAGCCCCGTCTGCCCGCGCGCGCGTCCGGCCTTCCTCAGAAGACCACCAGACAAGCTGCATACCAAATGCCTCAGCGTAACCCGCGACCGCCTTTGCGATCCTGCCATAGCCATAAAGCCCCAGTTGCCGCCCGCGCAGGGTCTTGCCGACGCCTGCCTGCCAATGGCCTGCCTTGACGGAGCCCATTTGACGCTGCAGGTCGCGCATCCCTATCATGATCAGAGCCCAGGTCAGTTCAGCAGCGGCGTAGGACGGTGTCCCGCCGTGCATGTTGGAGCACAGCAGAATGCCGTGATCGGTGCAGGCAGTCACATCCACATGCGGATAGACGCTGCGCTGGCTGATCAGCCTGAGATTTGGCAGGCGTTCCAACAGGTCACGGGTAACTTTCGTACGCTCGCGGAAGAGCACAAGCGCCTCAGCCTTGGACAGTCGGTCGGCAAGCGTGTCGATGTCCTCGACATGATCGGTCCAGATGGTCACGTCATGCCCGCAGAGCCGCTCAAAGCACGGCAGATGGCGCAGCGTGTCGAACCAGTCGTCGAGGATATGAACCTTCATCGGCTTTCGATACCGCTGACCGGATCCAACCTGCGGGGCGTAGGGACGAAAAGCGGCGCGTCGAGCGCATCAAGCGCGTTTCGCACCCTTTGACTTTGCACAAGCAAATGATTGAACTGCTCGTCGCAACCGGCGATCGGGGTTGGGTAACTCGACATCTCATCACGCAGCGCGCGGTGCGCAAGACGCAATTCCTGCCGGGCGATGTCGAGGCATTCAGAGTAGCTGTTAGTCATGACGAACTCCACTGTATGCTATCGCATACCAAAACCGCTTGCCGAGCTCAAGCTGCTTCGATGCCTCTAATGAGAGAGCAGAACTGGAACCGGCGCATCGCGCAGGACGCGCGCCGTGACGCCACCAAGGAAATCCTCGCGGAATTTGGAATGCTCATAGGCCCCCATGACCAGCAAGCTGGGAGACTGGTTTTCGCAATAGGCAAGAAGCGCTCGCGCAACGCCGGGATCTGCCGGGATTTTTTCGTGGATGGCAGTGATTCCATGGCGTTCGAGATGCCGGATAACATCGGACGTAGATGAGGGCGCGTCCGTTTCGCCTACCGTCAGAACAGTCAAATGGCTTTGGCTGTCCAACAGGTTGCGGCCGTCGGACAGCGCCCGCGCCGCCGCGCGCCCGCCGTCCCAGGCGACCACGACGCGCGGGTGCGCGCTGAACTCATAGCCCTTCGGTACCATCAGGATAGGCCGACCGCTGAGCAAGGCGATCCGGTCGGGATGCAGCATCACATGTGCATCGACCCGTTCGGCAAAGTCGTGTCCGGCAACCAGCAGATCGAAACTGCGCGCAGTTTCGGAGAGAACCTTGTCGACCCGGCCGGATGCACGCTGGAAATGGAGCCGATCCCCCATTCCCAATGCGTCGCGGGCTATATCGAACCGGGCCTCGATCTCTGAAAGGATTTCCGCATTCGCTTGCGCGATGATCTCGCGCGCCTTGGCGGGCACCCAAGCCGCGTGGCTGTCGACCGCCTCATGTGTGGCATGCGCCAGCAGCGCAGTGACATGCCCGGTGTCACCAGCCAGTTCCGCCGCATATCTCAACGCCGACAGTGCGCCATCGGAGCCGTTGAAGGCCACAAGACTGTTTCGAACTCTCATGAGTTTTCCTCCGACCCCGCCCAAATCGAGTGAGGAATATAGACATGTCCGTCGGCCAGCTTGCGCGCCGTGCGCACGAGGCCCGCGCTGTTCAGGTCGAAACCGTCATCGGTCGAGAAGTCGACCAACACCTCAATCGTGCCGCTGGGGTGCTCCAGAACCACCTGCGCGGGGCTGATCTCGGGTCGGATCAGAAGACCGTCGGCGACCGTTCCCGGCGTTAATGCGCATGACGCCAGACATTGCGCGCCCGTCACCGCCATCGACGGGTGGGTGTTCCAAGGCATGAAGTAGCGCGTGGCGATGGTTCCGCCGTCTTGCGCCTGCGCCAGTAACCCGAATTTGGGCGTCACCGATTGCGAGACGTCGCCCATGCCCATCAAGGTCCCGGCCTCGATGCGGATGGCTTCCATCCGGTCGAAGAAAGCGCGGTTTTCGTCCAGTTCGGCGGCGCTGTCGTAACCGGTCAGGCCAAATGCATCAGCGCAGGCGATGACCATCGGAACTGCCACATCCATGCACGTAACCTCAATCCCGTCGATCTCGTCGCGCAAGTTACCCGTGGGTAGGAATGACCCCGTAGCTGCGCCCACCACGCCCATGAAGTTCAACTGTACGGGCGCGGCCTGCCCAGGCACTCCGGCAATTTCTGTGGTACCCCCGTAGTCCAACTGTCCGCCCGGCGTTTGAATGCGGGCCACGACCTGAGCGCCGGTATTCACCGCGCGAATGCGGATTTCGGTTTCCTCGCTCTGCGCCTCGACCAGCCCCATCTCAAGCGCCGCCGCTCCGACACCGGACAGGATGTTGCCGCAGGTGGGTTTGAAATCAACCAGCCGATCCTCGACTGAGACCTGCGCGAAGAAGTAGTCCACATCCGCCCAATTGTCGGTGCTACTCGATAGCATTGCCACCTTCGTTGTCACCGCCGCCCCGCCGCCAATCCCGTCAATGTTCGACGGGTGCCCGGACCCCACAACGGCGATCAGTGTTTCGGCCAGCTGGTCCATATCTTCCGGCAGGTCGCTGCGCAGGAAATACGGGCCCCGGGATGTTCCGCCGCGCATGAAAATAAAAGGGATCGCGGTCTGGGTCATTTCAGTGGCCATGGCAGATCCACCGCGCTTTGCAGGAGCCCCGGCGGGAAGTCGCGGTTGAGTGCGCCGGCCATCAGGCACATGAAGGCGATGCCCACCGCGGTCAGGATCAGTGTTATCCGCCAATCGGCCCCGGCCCGCACCCGGAAGAACGTGATCAGGAAGCCGATCAGCGCGAGGATGAAACCCACGAACCACGTCGCGATGATCAGCCCGGCAAACCAGGCCAGTGTCGACCACAGCCCGTAAGGCGTATCCGCATCTTCGCCCGAGACCTCCTTGTCGGCAAAGATCACATCGCCCTCTGTTCGCCGCATCATCTGCACCAGCAGCACAGCGCAGCAGGCCAGCGAGAAGCCTCCGATCACCAACGGGATGACCTTGTCTGTCATGTTGTAGTCCGGGATCGTATTGGCGTTGACCAGTGCGGTGATCAGATAGGCCATGAGCACCAGCAGGAAGACCAGCGGCGCGCGCTTGGACCCGGATTGTACATCGCCCTCGGCCATGATGGTCTTGGCCTGCCGGATGCCCAGCACGACCGAAACGACCGTGATGATAATCAGAACGATGACGATTGGGCTGAAAATATAATCCATCCCTTCTTCAAAGCTCTTGCGGAACCGGAAGGACGCGATCTGGAACGCCTGATTGGTGAATTTCTCGACCGGGTTCGACAGCACGAAACCGATCAGGAAGGCCGGGCGCGACCAGTCGAAGCGGCGCAGGAAGATGCCTATCAGACCGATGGCGAATAGAGCCAGCAGGTCTTCGAAGTTCTGCCCGGACTGGAAGGCGGCAAAACTGATCAGCATGAAGAGGAACGGAGCCAGATAGGTGAAACGGATCGTGGTCAGCTTTGCAATCCCGCCAGAGGCAGCGATACATAGGATCGTGCCCACAACATTGGCCAGCGCCAGCAGCCAGACGATGGAATAGGTGATGTCCAGATTGTCCTTGAGCATGCTGGGCCCGACCTCGATCTCACCCGAGCCAAGCAGCGCCACCGCCCCAATGAAAATCGCCATCGAGCCGGATCCGGGAATGCCAAAAAGAAGCGTCGGCACCAGCCCACCGCCTTCCTTGGCGTTGTTCGAGCTTTCCGGCCCAATGATGCCGCGCACTTCGCCCTTGCCGAAATTCGACTTGTTCTTGGTGGTTTGCACCGCATGCCCATAGGCAATCCAATCAACCACCGAACCGCCCAGGCCGGGAATGACGCCAACCGCAACACCGATGACCGAGCAGCGCACCGACAGCCAGATATTGGCGAACCAGTCGCGGACGCCATCGAACCACCCGGCACCAAGCAAAGCGCCTTTGGCAATCGAACGATCCTGCCGCAGCAGCGAGACGATCTCTGGCACGGCAAAGATGCCCAGCCCGACGATGACCAGTTTCAGCCCGTCGGTCAGATATGGGATGTCATAAGTCGCCATACGCAGGCTGCCACCCGCATCGGCCTCGCCGATTGTACCGATCATCAAGCCGAGGCCGGCCGCCGCCATTCCCTTGAGCGCGATGCGGCCCGCAAGGACAGCCACCATCGACAGGCCAAGGATGGTGATCATCAGCATCTCGGGCAGGCCAAAGGCCAGCACAATAGGTCGAGCCACAAGGATAAACACAGTCAGGAAGGCAGCGCCGACCAGACCTCCAAAGAGAGACGACGCAAACGCGGCTGAAAGTGCCCGTGCGGCTTCACCTTTCTTGGCCATCGGAAAGCCGTCAAGCACGGTGGCTTGCGAGGCCGAACTGCCAGGGATGCCCATCAGCACGGATGCAAACGTGTCCGAGGTGGGAACAACCGCGACCATGCCGATCATAAGGGCAAGGCCATAGACCGGCTCCATCCCGAACATGAAAGGCAGAAGAAGGGACAGACCCGCAATGCCACCCAGCCCGGGGAAGACGCCCACGCATAGGCCCATTACGACCCCAAGTATGAGATAGCCGAGAACAACAGGTTGCAGGATCAGAGCCCAGGCAAGTCCGAGCTCAGGAAGAGCCGTCGCGAAAATCTCCATGGGAGCCGCTTTCTGTCAGTGGTTCTGAAAATCGATGGTCATGCAGCCCCGCGTTGGCAGGGCCGCGTGTGCCGAGCTAGTTCAGCTCGACACCATAGGCGTCTTTGAGCCAGCCAAGGACAAATTGCTTGGCATCGTCCTGCACGCTGGTCGCCGTTTCCAATGCGGCCTGAGAGCCGTCCCCGACAAAGACCGGGTATTTGCCGACCCGCTTCGACGAAATATCGGCAAAGTCAGCGCGGTCGACCACGGCCTGGAACGCGGCGGTATAGGTATCGACGACATCCTGCGGCGTGTCACCGGGCAGGAAAGCCAGTTTCTGAACCGGGAAACCGGCCACGAAGAACGCTTTCCACGCATCCCATTGCTCGCCCGATGTCTCACAGCCTTGGGTGGCCTCGCACACTTCCTTGAAGCTGGGGATGTCCGGGAAGGTTGGGTCGCGCACGATGTCGCCATCGGCGTCCAGCGCGCCCCAGGTCATCATAGGCACGGCCTGACCGGCCTCGACCAGCGGGACAGAGCCACCCAGATAACCTGATGAGGTCTGGTAATCGATGGTCGCTTCGCCACGCTCGAACATCAGTCGCCCATCGCCGCGACCCTTGATGCCAAAGACCGGCTCGACATTCATGCCCAGCATTTGCCAAGCCAGCAACGGCACAAGATCCAGCCGCGTCGCGCCCTGACTGCCATAGATGAAATCCACGTCTTTGAGGTTGTCAGCCGAGCCATCGAACTTGGCCCCATCCTCGGCATTCAGATAGGCAACGCCTCCGGTGCCCGAGGCCATGACCGGAATCCAGTCCTTGTATTCATAGCGGACCCGCGGGTCGTTCAGCAGATATGGGAACTGCGTCGATCCAGAGGTTCCGAAAAGCAAGGTGCCATCATCATGGCCCTGTTCTTGAAACCAGTTCGCGCCTTTGGTTGATCCTGCGCCGGGCATGAATTTGACCACGACAGTGGGTTGGCCCGGCAGTTCTTCGGACAGAAGTGGGGCAAAGAAATTGGCCCATTTGGCCGATCCGCCAGTTTCCGAAAACGGGATCACCCATTCGATTGTTTTGCCAGAAAAGTCGACTTCGGCTGCGACAGGTGCAGCGACACCGGCGGCCGCGATCAGCGACACCACAGTTCGGCGCGTGAAAACAGAAACGGTCATTGAGTCCTCCCTATTGACCAACAAACAGCTAGGTTCGTCCGATCCAGACCTGGCTGTTCCTGCATACGGGGTTGATTCCCCCTGCAATCTGCCAATCATGGTGTTCCAACCTTGCGCCAAGCTTGCGGGAGCTGACATGCGGATCGTCATCATCGAGGATAACGAAGCATT
>JBCCHJ010000117.1:0-9378 GCA_039028795.1 Pseudomonadota bacterium | reverse complement strand
TGGCTTGCACCAACCCTTTTTTTCAATAGTTCTAAGGTGTAAGAATCATGCACCAAAGTGTCGAAATACAAATTTTTATGACCTAATGTTTTTCTTGGATCTTGAAATCCTTCAAAAATATCAGGACGACCATCAAAGCCTTGAATTCTTCTACCATAGTTGGCAATTCCTAGAATGCCTCCATGTGCAAAACTGGTGCGTATGTTGGGAAATTTATTAGGTAAATCCCGTAAGGTAAAAAGGTGCAACGAATCTCCACATTGAGCCATCATCCATATTAGATGAAATCGCCAATAGTCGTTTTTTAGAGCAATCATTTTTTCTCCATCATACGGATGAATTTGAATGGCTAAATGATGTTCATTGGCCAATTCATAAATGGGATCTACATCAGCTTCTGCAATGGATAGCCATTCTCCTTCCGCATTTAAAAAATGCGTTGGTAAGCAAAGCATTTTTAATCCCAATTTATTTACACTACGATCGATTTCTTTTAATGCTTGATCAATGTACAATGGCTGGACAACAAAGCCACAGCTGAATTTATCAGGATGATCTTGCTGAATACTTGCATTAAAATCATTTTGAAAGCGAATGGCATCAGCACAATCTTGTTCTCCCCAACCATTACAGTACAATTGAGAAAGACAGAGAATAACTCCATGATCAATTTGGTATCGATCCATCCACTCGAGTTTTTCAGCAAGGAAAAAACTAGGATCAGTTATCGGTCTTGACCAATCTTGCTGCCGCATGAACTTCTTATCTTCATCAATCCAGAAGAGTTTCTTTTCTTTCAGCCCATCTCACCTTCCAGGATCTGGTGGATGATCTCGCAGGTCACAGCGCCGCCGGTCCAGTCGGCCACCGGGGCCTTCAGGACGCCGCCCGCCTGGGCGGGGGCCGTCATAGCCAGGCCCAAAGCGGCGCCGGCTAGTGTCAGGATGGATGTATGTTTCATGTGTCTCTCCCTGTCTTGTTGCCCCGAAGGGTCGTACGCGGACCGCATCGCTGCGGAACTGAGTGAACGCTAACCTCTTTTTGGGACCTGAGTCATCACGTTTTGAGAATTTTGACCGCCGGAAAACGACCCTATGTCAGTCCCAGGGCCCGGCGTTGCGTGGCCGTCATGGCTTGGGTTGCCCGGTCCAAAACCACAGCCATCAGCACAATCCCGATGCCTGCAGTCAGGCCTTTGCCGGTATTGGCGATGTTCATGGCATCGTAGACCTCTTTGCCCAGACCCAGCCCGGCGACCAGCGGCGTCACTGTCTGCATGGCCAGGGCCATGATCACGGTTTGGTTCACGCCCAGCATGATGGACGGAGAGGCCAGCGGGATCTTCACCTTCATCAGCGCCTGGACGGGCCAGGTGCCGAAGGATTTGGCGACCTCGTCGATTTGTTCCGGGATCTGGCGGATGCCCAGCGTCGTCGTGCGGATGATTGGCGGTATCGCGTAGATCACCGTGGCAATGATCGCCGTGGTCGGGTTGCCGCCGAAGAAGAACAGCGCGGGGATCAGATAGACGAAAGCAGGGATCGTCTGCATCAGATCCAGGATTGGGCGGACGATGGCGTCGGCGGTCTTCGAATAGGCGCACCAGATACCGATGGGCACGCCCAGGATCAGGCAGACGATGACTGAAACCGTCGTGCCCGCAAGGGTATACATGGTCAGGTCCCAAAGCCCGGCTGCCCCGCAAAACAGCAGCGACAGGAATGTCAGCAAGGCCAGCCGCCAGCCCGCGCCCATCCAGACCAACCCGGTGAAGAGCACGGTGATATACCACCAGGGAAGCTCAGTGAGGAACGTGTCGAGCGGCTTCAGGAAGTAGAGATAAGTGATCGCACGGATGCCCTGGGTGACGGCGATAAAGGTCGGGTTGACCGTCAGCCAGGCGATGGCGGCGTCGATGGGCTCGCGGATGGTGAACTCGAGTGATCTGGGATAGCCGCCAATGCGCCAGCCTTTTGGCGCCCAGGCGTCGATGGCGAAGATCAAGGCCAGCACCAGAATCCCCATCACCAGATAGATGTGATTGCGGGTCCAGTGGCCTGCACCGATCCGGTCGGCCAATGCAATGACACCGCGGGCGGGCAGGGCGCAGACCTGCCAGATCAGGCTGATCGTTGTTTCAACCCAGCGGGCAGGGGCAAACTTTTCCCAGGCCTGCGGCAACAATCGAAATCGCATTTCCCCAGGCAGCAGCTTTGGCTCGATTCGCGTTTCGGACATAGCGTAGCTGAGCCGGTCAAAAATGATCGCCATCACGACGATGCAAAGCCCGCCTTCGAGGGACCAGCCAACCTTTAGTTTGACGATGGCCTTCCAGACGACTTCGCCCAGGCCGCCGCCGCCGACGAAGACGGCAAGCACCGCCAGAGCCAGGGCCATCATGATGGTCTGGTTGATGCCCAGCATGATCGAGGGCAGTGCTTGTGGGATCTGCACTTTGAACAAGAGCTGTGCCCGGGTGGTGCCGAAACTTTCCGCGGCCTCCAGCATGGTGGGTGGGACCTGCCGAATGCCGAGATTGGTCAGCCGGATCATCGGCGGCAGGGCATAGATCATGATCGCCATCACCGCTGCTGCCGGGCCGATGCCGAAAAAGAAGATCGCAGGCAACAGGTACACGAAGGCCGGCATGACCTGCATGGTGTCCAATACGGGACGGACAATCCCCTCGACCCTGTCCGATTGCGCGCAGAAGATGCCTATTGTGGTGCCGATCAAGATGCAGAGAGCGACGGCGATGCCCATCATCGACAGCGTGGACAGTGCTTCGAACCACATGTCGAAGCTGCCCCAGAGGCAAACGCCGAAAAAGGTGAAGACCGCCAAGCGCAGCCCGCCATAGGCCAGTGCCGGGATCGTCAGGCCCAGCACGACGGCCAACCAAGGGGCCTCCCACAGAAAGAACTCGACCGTTTCCATGGCACCGACGACGGCCTTGCCGATGGCGCGGGTCGCCCATTTGAAATTCTCGGCCAACCATTTTTCGGCCTGGTTGACCCATTCCGAAAAGGGGAAGTTTTCCGTCATCCAAGCCGGGAAGATCTGCTCCTTACCGATCAGCAGAAGCAGAATGACCGAAACAGCGAGGATCACGAACGCGATCACCGATCCCGTGATATCCGTCCCGCCCAGTTTGATGCGTGTGCCGGTTTGCTCGGTTGTGCTGGCCATCCGGTCCTCCCATCCGCTCACAGTCAAGTCAGACACGGGTGGGCAGGCAAATCAACGGGTTTTCTCAGGCCTTGGGTCTCCTTGGGCGGGTAATCGCACCTTTGAGCCCATTTTGGCTTGTAATTCAGTGGCTTTCTTGCCGAAAGTGCCTGCGACGGGACCGAACGGGGCAAGGGGACCCAAGGAATGACCGACGCAAAGATCGTTTGTAAGGACATCTGGAAAGTCTTTGGTGCGAACCCATTGCGGGTGATGGAGACCATGGATCGATCGGCCAGCCGCGCCCAGGTGCAGGAAGAAACCGGCCACGTTATTGCGGTGAAAGAGGTCACCTTCGAGGTCCAACAGGGTGAAACCTTTGTCGTCATGGGGCTCAGCGGGTCCGGAAAGTCGACACTGGTTCGCTGTATCTCTCGACTGATTGAGCCGACGGTGGGCGAAGTGCTGATCGATGGCGAGGATGTCATCAAGCTGGGCAAGAAGGGGTTGATGGATCTGCGTCGAAACAAGATGTCCATGGTGTTTCAGCATTTCGGTCTGTTCCCGCATCGCAAAGTGATCGACAATATTGCTTTTGGCCTGGAAGTCCGCGGGACCGAGCGGACCGCCCGAATGGATCGGGCAATGGAGGTGCTGGAACTTGTCGGCCTGGGCGGGTGGGAGGACAACTACCCGCGCGAGCTGTCTGGCGGTATGCAGCAACGGGTGGGCCTGGCAAGAGCCATGGCTGTGGACCCGGAAATCCTGATTTTTGACGAGCCGTTCTCGGCCCTGGATCCCTTGATCCGGCGCGAGATGCAGGACGAATTGCTGCGCCTGCAGGCTGAGATGAAGAAGACCATGGTCTTCATCACTCACGACTTTCTGGAAGCCATCAAGATGGGTGATCACATCGCCATCATGAAAGATGGCGAAGTCAGCCAGATCGGTACACCTGAGGAAATCGTCGCCAATCCGGTGGACCAGTACGTACGCGATTTCACCGAGGATGTGCCGCGCTACAAGGTCTTGTCCGCAGGCAAAGTCATGCGTGCAGCGGGACCGAAAGCAGAGGCGCTGCTTGCCTCGGGTAAGTCTGTTCCTGCCGCGGCAAAGCTGGATGATCTGATCGAAGTCGCCGTCGAGGCGACGGATCCTTTGCCGGTCGTGGACGCAGCGGGGCAGTTGGTGGGAGAGATCGACCAGGCCATCATCATGCGCGCCATGTCCTCGGCCGGGTGACCGCCGAATTTGTGATCCTATTGCTTGCCGGGGCTTTTGCCGGTGGGTTCATCAATGGGTTGGCGGGCTTTGGCACTTCGCTTTTTGCCCTGGGCTGGTGGCTGCAGGTGATGGAGCCGCGCCACGCGGTTGCCTTGGTGCTGGTCATGTCCGTGGTCAGTGGTTTGCAGGGCGTGGTCCGGGTTCGCAATGCCATCGAGCCTCGGCGTCTGGCGGTGTTTCTGATCCCGGCCTTGGTCGGCATCCCGATCGGGTTGCAGATCTTGGAACACATCGATGCCAGGACCTTGAAGCTGATCGTTGCAGGGTTCCTACTGACCTATGGGCTGTATTTTATCTGGCGCCGCAGCCTTCCATCGGTACAAGGCGACTGGCCGGTTGCGGATGGGACAATCGGTTTCGCGGGGGGCGTGCTGGGGGCGATCGCGGGTCTATCTGGTGCCTTGCCGACCATGTGGCTTTCTATGCGCGACTGGGCAAAGGAAAAGACCCGCGCGGTGCTGCAGCCCTATAATGTGATTGTGCTTGGTCTGGCAGCGCTGGGTCTGGCGATTGACGGGGCCTTTGACCGGGAAGTTCTGATCACGATCGCGATCGCTTTCCCGGTAACGATGATTGCGGCTCAGATCGGGCTGTGGTTGTTCGGGCGATTGACGGATCTGCAGTTTCGGCGGCTCTTGATCGCGCTGATGATGGTATCAGGGTGCGTGCTGTTGGCGCGCGAGTTAACGGCATAGCATCCTCTCCCATAAATATATGCGTTTTGGCGCGGGAACAATGGGCCGATGCTTTAATCAGTTCCGCCCAAAATCAGCGAAGCACCCTTTTCTGCGACCATCATAGTCGGCGCGTTCGTGTTTCCGCTTGTCATCGTTGGAAACACAGAGGCATCGACAACGCGCAGGTTTTCGAGGCCATGCACTTTCAAGTCCGGTGTGACGACCGCCTTGGGATCGACACCCATCCGGCATGTCGATGTTTGGTGCCAGGTAGTGCTTGTTTGTTCACGGGTCACGGCAATGATCGCATCCCGATCCTCACCAGGACTGATCACCTCGTCTCTTACCCCGGCAAACACCGGATGCGTCGCCATGCGATGGTGAAACTGCATAAACTCGACATGGGTATCGATGTCGAGTGGATCGGACAGATAATTCGGATCAACCAATGGCCGGTCAAACGGGCTGGCCGAGGCAAGTCGGACCGTGCCTTGGGAAACCGTCCGGCAGATATAGCCCCCGAAAGTCACACGCGGTGGCAATGGGTTGGTGCGATCCATATGGGTGTTTGAAACAAAACAAATGGACTGCGCGCTCGGGTATTCATCACTTTCCCTCAATTTGACAAAAGCGCCTGCATCGACGCCCATTGTGGCAAGGGGGCCGGTCGCAGATTGTTCGAATTCTTTCATGCTGGCGGCTTCGTCTGCCATTGGAAATCCGAACTTCTCTGGTTCGCGCAACGTGAACCCGACGCGCATCGCACCGAAGTGATCCAGCAGATTTTGCCCGACGCCTTCAAGGTCGTGCTTGCAGGGAATGTCGTGCTCTTTCAGATGATCGGCAGGACCAATGCCGGATAGCATCAACAGGTGCGGTGACCCAATTGCTCCCATAGACAGAATAACTTCGCCTGCTGAAACCACTTCGGCGTTGCGACCTTTGGCAAAACTCACCCCCGTTGCGCGCGTGCGGTCCAAGGTCACCCCGGTCAAATGCGCACCGGTCACAACAGTCAGGTTAGCCCTGTCCTTGACCGGGCTCAAAAAGGCATCGGCCGCGCTGACGCGACGCCCCTGATCCGTTGTGAATTGATAGTAACCGTAGCCTTCCTGAGTTTCGCCGTTGTAATCGGGGTTTAGAGGCACGCCTAAGTCTTCATAGGCTTGAAAACACATCTCCTGCAGCGGGTGCCTATTGCGCGGAAGCTCAATCGGAAGGCCGCCGCTCGTGCCATGGTATTCATCGTCGATGATTCTGCTGCTTTCGGATTTGGTCATCAACGGCAAAATGTCGTCGTATGACCAACCCGTGTTCCCCAACTGTGCCCACTGGTCAAAATCACCACGGTTGCCACGAACATACATTCCCCAATTAATGCCGCTGGAACCACCGAGGCCTTTGCCCCGGTTGAGCAATATCCGTCGGCCATTCAGGTGCTTTTGAGGTTCAGAGCGGAAGGCCCAATCTAAAGGGGAATCCCATTGGTCCATCGAAGCGCCGTAGGCCTCGAGCAAAGGGTTCTTCATTTCCTGTCCTGCCTCGAGAAGCAGAACCTTAACGCTTGGATCGGCGGACAGTCGGTTCGCAAGAATGCAGCCTGCTGTCCCTGCGCCGCAAATTACAAAATCGTAGATGTCCACGTCGACCTTCCGATCATTTTTAATGCCCGTTTGCACCCAACAGTAGAGGATGAAGACCAGTCCGTTAATAGTGACAGCCTCTTCCTCAAAATCCCGAAACCAGAACTTCGCCGTTAAATTGGTTGGTATTGAAGATCTACTGCGGGTTTTCACGCCTCTTGACCCATTAATTCCGCCGGAGCAGACTGTGACAAGCTAACCTCTTTCGAAGGAGCCATCCGATGTTGGACGTCAAGAACTCCCACGGCGCCATGCCCGATCTGGACTTGCCGCTGACCGAGAACCCCCAGGAAAGCTTTACTCTACCAGCCAGTTGGTACACCGATCCGACGATCTTCGAACGAGAGAAAGAGGCGATTTTCTATAAGACTTGGCAATATGTCGGGCACAAGGGCTTCTTCAAACAGCCTGGCGATTACTTGACGGTGAAGATCTGCGATCAAAACATTTTCGTCATGATGGGCGCCGACGGCGAACTGCGCGCCTTCTACAATGTCTGCCGCCACCGTGCGCACGAGCTGCTGTCTGAGCCGATCGGCAATGTGAAATCGGCGATTGTCTGTCCCTACCATGCCTGGACCTTCAGCCGTGAGGGCGGCCTGCTGGGCGCGCGGTTCTCGAATGAACGCCCGGGCTTCGACAGGGCCGACTATTCGCTGCGCCAGGTTCGGCTGGAGATGTTTGCCAACTGCGTGTTCGTCAATCTGGACAACGATGCGATGTCGATGGCCGATATGGCCGGAGAGGTCGAGCAAGACATCCGTAGCCGTCTGACGTTCCTGGATGAGTTGGAGCCTGCCGGGGTGCGGACCGATATCCTGGGTGATACGGTTCAAAAAGCAGGATGGAAGGTCGTTGTCGATAATTATGTGGAATGCTACCACTGCCACCACGCCCACCCGGATTTTTCCTCGATCATCTGCATGAACAAATACGAAGTCGATTGCGGCCCGTATTGGTCCAGGCAGTTGGCGGGGCAGATCCGTCACAAGAACAGCGCATATGACGTCGATCCCGATGACGGCTACCAATCCTCAAGCTTCTGGTATATTTGGCCTAATACCACCTTCAACATCTTGCCTGGTGGCAAAGAACTGGCGGTGTTCGCGATCCGTCCGGTCGATCCGATGACCTGCAGCTTCGAGGGACATGTGCTGGTTGCTGACGGCAAGGTGAACGAGGCGCGCCGGGCTTATACCGCCGATGTCCTGGCGCCCGAGGACATCGCTTTGTGCGAAAGTGTCCAGCGGGGTCTGATGTCAAAGGGTTATGATCAAGGCCCGATCATCACCGGTGATAACGCTTCGGGCCAGGGCGAGCAGGGTATCCATCACTTCCATCGATTGGTTCACGAAGCAATGACGGCCTGATAACCGGGGCGGGTATAACCCCCGCCCAACCCTTTTGATCGTGCGGGTTCTTTTCCGATCCAGTAGCGTCCTTATTCGGGGACGGGTCTTTGAATGCGCGGTCCCAAAGCTTCGATCACCGATCTTGCGTCATAAGCTGTGGCATCATCCGCGGGTTTGGTGCCTGACAGCACGATGATATCGGCAAACGCCTGATAGCGTGTTTTCGGGATGGCCGAAAACGTGCCAGCACCAAATCCAAACCCGGATCTGAAGCCGACGAACCCAAACCGGCGGAAATGGCCGAATCCGAAACGTCCAAAGCCGCTGGAGAATCCACGAAACCGGGTGTTTGCTTCGGTATCCCGTTCGGCGACGCGGAACCAGTCATTGCCTGACTCAAGTGTGACTTCCGCTGCACGGTACAGAAGATAGTCTTCAACGACCTCACGTGGGGTTTTGGTGTTACCCGCAAAGGTGACGCGATAACGGTTTTCTTCTAACAGATTTTCGGCGTACCCATCCCGGTCAGTGGCCGCTTGATATGGTGTCGGACCAGTACATGCTGCGAGGAACACACACAAAGCGGCTGCGGCCGATCGGGTTATTGATCTGCAACTCATGGCGACGATCCTTCCCGTAAGTCGGATACTTCATACCATCATTGGCGCACACGGCCCAATCACAATCCACGATGTCAGATCACACAGCCGAGAAACAAAACCGCGCCCGAAGAGGGCGCGGCCAGGAGTAGGTATGTTGGGGCGGCCTGCTCAGTACTTAAATTCGATGTTGAAGGACAAAGCCGCGTCCGGTGCGCCGTCTGTCAGGCCAAGCAAGATGGCAAGACGGGGTTCAATCACCTGACCTTCGCCGGCTTCGAACTCGGTGTAGATCGCCGGTCCGATAACGTGGCTGTTTTCGCCAAGAGGTGTTGAATCTCCGAACAGACCCTCAACACCGCCGAAAGCTTCGAACCCTGCGGCCAGTTCAACCGGCCCGAGATCACCAATTGGAACGGCAGCGCTGAATGCGTAGGCAAGGCCTGGATCCTCACCGTTTTCCAGCGGAATCTCTATGAACAGGTTGGCAACCGTTTCGACCGGGCCAAATTCCAGCTCGGCGATCGGGCCAACGGCGATTTCGCCGATATCGATACCACCTTCGCGCGGCACCTCGACCGCAGCATAGAACCCCAAGGCGTTCAGCCCGAAGAAGCCGCCGTGATCGTCGTCATGGTCATGATCGCCATGATCG
>JBCCHJ010000116.1:0-9935 GCA_039028795.1 Pseudomonadota bacterium | reverse complement strand
TTAGAGCACAAGGAAGTTTCACCTATAGCGATCTGGTAAATCTTAAAGGTTTTATACGCGTTAGGAGTGCCCTCTACAAAGCCACCGCTGATCTTAAAACACGAGGACAAGTTGGCACAAATCTGTTGGTCTATAGCGGTCTCGCTGGACTTGAGCAGTTGATCAATGAGAACTTAAACTTGAATGACGCCAACGGTGCAGATCTGTAACACGGCTTCCCTGCAAAAAGCCCTGCAGGGGCGCGAGCGGTAGGGCTAAGGAATTGGCGTGATGAGAGAAACGGGAATGGCGCTTTGGCTTTGGGAACAGAGGGTCGCAAGTTCGAATCTTGCCGCCCCGACCACCTCATGATTTGAAGAATATTCTCGGTCCGGCGGCTTTCGCAGATGCCGAACATGCTTTTAGACAGCTGGCCTAAACCAACTGCTACAGTGAGACCGATACACAGATCTGAACCCTATCGACTGTTACCTATTGAACTGGCCGATTGTTAGATCGACCCCTTAGGCGACTAGTCCCTTTCCAGGACGTCGATTTTTTTCAGCCAGAAGACAACCCACAACGCGATACCAGCCAATACGCCACAACCCAGGAGTAGTTCGATCATCGGATACCTCGTCGATTCCCTACGGTTGTAAACTTCAATCCGAATTCGTCAGAAATTTGGCAAACAAATCGTTAATTTGGCAAGTAGGGCAAATGTCAAATCTGCCATTTAGGCTCACAAAATGGTGAGATTTGTTTCAATTTCGCATAAATCAGCCGCTCGATCCGGTTTGGGTCATTCGCAGATGGAACAGTCAGGCCGCCTTAAGAGAGCTTTGCCCAAATCCAATCACGGTGAAGCCTATCCCGGCGCGGCACCAACAGGATTTGCGCTGTGTTCCGGACCCGATGCCTCCGACGGGTTGAGAATTGCGTCCAATTCCTCGACCAACACCGTGGCTTCAGCCTCAAGGCTTGCGATTGCCTCGGCTGTCTGCCGGGCGCCGATCTCGCCGACAAAAAAGAAGTGATTACCGGGCACGTCAACGCTCAGCCTTTCCGGCGCATCAATGATCAACCGGCGCAGTTCTTGGAAGTTCGATTTCGACAGATCGCGCAGAACATCCCCTGCATGTTTAAGGCGGGCTTGATAGAGGTGATTGGTGGTGATCATGCCCCAGGTATGTAGGTCAGTAACTGCGTGCCGAATATCGTGGCGTGTCGATGGAATCACAGTTGCAACCAATGGAAACCCTGCAAAATCAAAACCTTGCCCGTCTAGAATATCCGCTGTCATGTCGGCGACGATCTCCGCGTCGCGATAGCGAATACCGGTATGCGAAACACCGACGGGCCCCTCACCCACGTAATGCGCAAGGTAGTCCAGGGCGGGTATGATCTCGTCCACACCATTTGCTTTCGCATTTACCCTGAGGTTCCACCGGGCACCCTTGTAGTCAGGATCAGGCGCCTGCCCGTAGCCGGTTTCAGGGGTCATGGGATATCCCTGCTCTATCGGCAGTACGCCCAGTACCGGCGGTGTCGCGGCCAATGAGATGAAGAGTTCAACCTCAAAGCCCCGCGCTCGGGCAGCGGCCGCCATCGACTGCGCAGATTTCCCGGCCATGGACCATCCAGCCAAAATGACCCTGGGGCCTAAACCATGGCTTCGCATGACGTGATTTGCTGCCCCAGCCAGCAGAGTTCCCCAGTCGCGGATTGAAAAACCCGGGTCAGGGTCGTCAAAAATCGGATCACCGGTGTCGATGGGGATTGATACGGCCAGCACGTTGTAGCCAAAGGCGTTCAGATGCGTTGCCAGAAAGTCATCTGGTTGGCGACCGTCATGCACGCCATAGAAGATCCGGGCCGCCGTTCCGCCGCCAGGGGCAAGCACAATCAGAGGGCGACCCCTGGATCCTTCGTAAAACCTTATCAAGCCGGTTTTGCCATCGACTGTGATCAGTTCTTCGCCATCGAAGATTTCGGCCTGCGCCAATGAAAGCGACATTGCCAATGCACAGAGAAGAGCTGCCAGAAACCGCATTGCGCCACCCACTGAAAAACCAACTGTTCGGGCCCTAGCAAAAAAGCCGCTAAGATCCGGTTATCAACGGGAAAACGGCTTATACACGGCGTAAGCCCAGTGCATTCGCAAGCAGACAGGCCCAGCCGTCCGTCTGAAAGTTGCGGCATTGGCAGGATCGGCTTTGTGTTATAAAGTTTCAACGCAACACTTTTCTTCAACATAAGAGCCGAGGCGCAGAAATGTCGACCAATCCAGCCGAAAATCCGGCCTTCGCCTCTCATGATCACAGCGATTGTGTTGAGCGGGTTCTGGCCACTGCCGAGACCTTGTGCAAAGACCGCAAAGTTCGACTCACGCCGATCCGGCGTCAGGCCTTGGAGATATTGATCTCGGAACATAAAGCGTTGGGCGCGTACGATATTTTGGCAGAACTGTCTGCACGTGGTCAGGCGGCACATCCACCGGTCGCGTACCGGGCGCTGGACTTTCTGGTCACACACGGACTGGCGCATAAGATCGAACGGCTAGCGGCCTATGTTGCCTGCGCCCATCCCGGCGAACGGCATCGGCCCGCCTTTCTGATTTGCCGGATCTGCCAATTGGTGGCCGAGGCGCATGTACCCAACAATGAGGGTGCGTTGGGCTCTGCGGCCAAAGCCCTGGGCTTTCAGATCGAAGAAACGGTTATTGAAGCCGAAGGCATCTGTCCTGAATGCCAGAAGGCTGCGGCTTAAGCAGATTGCAGCGATAGACCTTTCCGCCGGTTTTGATGGATGGACCCGGCAATTTTTATCCTGACACTACGCGCCGATGACCGCCGGCCAGGCAACAATGCATGGCAACCCTGACTTATTGCCAAAGAGTCATCAGAAATTAACCAGACCACCTTAAGCGTCGCATACTTACTCCGAAGGTTTTCCCGAAGGCTGTCATGGCGGCTAGAACGGCAATTTCAGCGACGCTGCTCGCACTGGTTCTCATCGCGTCTTGGATGTTCAGGACGCATGACATCTTTGACGGCATGCCAGCCGCGCAGATCATGTTGGATGTCGTTTTGCTTGCTGCGGGGGCGTCCATCGCAGCCTGGGTCGTCGACCGGACTGCGCCGGGTTTGGAAGATGCTGCGTCAAAAAATGTTGGTGCTGAATTGACGGATGTCTCTGGAGCATTGATGCGCATCGGAGAGAATGCGCAAGCGGTCAATGCAGCAAGCAGCCAGCGCGCCACACGACTTGCAGATCTGATGACGACGGCAAGTGAGCTGCAAAAGCTATTGCGCAACGCCGTAGATGTGGCCTCGGAGAGCGATGCCGTCATGCAAAGCGCGATGGATAGGGCAAAGGGCATCTGCGATACATCAGACAAGGTCATCGACAGCGTTGAAGATTGTATCAGTACATCGAAAAATCTGAACGAAGCCGTCGACGCTTTGTCGGCGCAGTCGGTCGAGATCGATGCGGTGGCCGAGAGGATCAAGAACATCGCGGCACAAACAAAGATGCTTGCCGTCAATGCGTCAATCGAGGCGAACCGTGCGGGCGAGGCGGGCCGCGGATTTGCCATCGTTGCAGATCAGGTCGGGCAGCTCAGTCTGCAAAGCTCTGGTGCAGCAAAGTCCATCACTGCATCAATGGCCAGTCTGGGCAAAGAGCTCAGCAATGTGCATGCGACGCTAGCCAAAATGTCAGAAGCGCTGACAGGCTCAGTCGACCATTGTCGCCGCAACAATGAAAGGGTCGACGAAGTCAGTTCGGAACTGGCCAGGACGCGGCAGCGCACCAGTGATGTGTCGCAAGGTCTGAGTCACCAGATTGAACTTTTCGATGAAGTTTCATCGTTCCTGGTCCGAGCTCAACAAGACACGGCCGCAGCAATTCAAGGATCTGCCACAAACATCGGCTTGGCCAATGGCGCATTGGAAAGCCTGCAGACCGCTGTTTCAAGCTCGAGACCCGTCCATCGCATTGACGGAACCCTCGAGGCAGCGCCCGGTTAATCCGCGTAGGTGTCGAGAGGCAGTCGGCCAGATGACCCGGCCGACTTAGTACGCCGGCACTAGGTGTCCAGATCCCATGGCCGTGCAAATGCGCCCAGCGCACCCCGGATGGCTTCTTCATCGGCATCGCCCTTCGGGGTGATCGTTGCCACAAGACCACGTTTCTTGTCTTCCGCTACCGAGATATCGGCCTCGATCCCGACTTTGGAGAGGGCACCGCCGTAAATCCGCGTGATCGCGCTTTTGCGCAGATCGGGCTTGAACACCTTGCCCACCGCGGTCTTTGGCAATTCGTCGAGGACCTCGACGAATTTCGGCAACGCCGCGCGCTCGGTGATATTCTGCTCGGCATAGGTCATCAAATCAGCCCCAGTTGCCGAGCCGCCATCGATCAATTCAACATAGGCGCAGGGCACTTCGCCTGCATGGGCGTCTGGCTGACCGATCGCACCGACAAAGGCCACATCTGGATGCCCAGCCAGCGTCTCTTCGATAATTGCTGGATCGATATTATGCCCGCCCCGGATGATCAGGTCTTTTGCGCGTCCAGTGATCCAGACATAACCGTCCGGGTCTTTGCGGCCCAAATCACCGGTCCTTAGGTATCCTTCGGGCGTGAACAGACCCTTGTTTCTGTTGGGGTCGGTATAGCCCGGGAAAACCCCTGGGTTCAGAACGCAGATCTCGCCGACCTCGTCCACCTCGTATTCTTTGTTAACGCTGCCGTCGCCGGCGCAATCTAGGATCTTCACGTCGGTATAGGGAAACGGCAGCCCGACAGAACCGACCTTACGCTCGCCATGGGGCGGATTGACCGAAACGATGCAGGTCGCCTCGGTCATGCCATAGCCTTCCAGGATTTTCACGCCGGTTGCGTCTTGGAACTGCTTGAAGAGTTCCACTGGCAAAGGCGCCGATCCACAAAAGGCGTACTGCAAAGATGACACGTCCGCATCGACTGGACGCTGCATCAACGCCGAGGCCGCCGTTGGCACGGTGACCATGAAGGTCACTTTCCAGCGTTCGACAAGCTTCCAGAAATTATCGAAGACACCTTCACCCCGGTAACCTGCAGGCGTCGGGAAGACGATATGCCCACCGCCACGGACACAAGCCATTAGCATCGGATAAGCGGCCATGACGTGAAATAGCGGCAGCGGACACAGCAACACCGAATTCTCGTCAACCAAAGACAGGCACGGCGCCATCCCATTGTAGACCATGCCTGATTGGCTGTGCTGAGCGATCTTTGGCATACCGGTCGTACCACCGGTATGGAAGTACGCCGCGATCCGGTCCTCTTCCGAACTATCCTCGAAACTAAGCGATGCACCGGATTGATTGGCGACTGCGCTATGAAATTCCATGCAGCGAACGCCGGGAGCCTTTTGCACCTTTGGCCGGATAAACGGCACAATCCAACTCAAGGGAGGGCTCAGATATCGCCTCAGATCAATTTCAACAACTGTTTTGACACAGCCGACGAGCGCGACCGCATCGTGGGCCTTTTGGGCGACGTCGGTCTTCGGAAACGGCGCCAGGGTGACCAGCACCTTCGCATTGGTTTCTTCCAGCAACGCTGCGATTTGTTCGGGCTCCAGCAACGGGTTGATCGGGTTCACGATCCCCGCCGTCGCACCGGCCAGCAATGTGATCGCTGTCTCGTTACAATTTGGAAGCAGATACGCAACGACATCCTGCTCACCCACACCAAGACTGCGGAGCAGATTTGCGGTCTTGGTCACCTGCGAATGCAAGGTGCGCCAATCCAGAGTCTCAGCCTTGTCAGTTGGGCCGGATTTGACCTGGAAGCTTATAGCCGGTCTTGTTGGATGCGCCTGGGCCGTGGCGCTCAGCATCCGATACACGGTTCCTGCCGGTTTGCGGTCGTCAAACGAGACGGCCTCAACTGCGGCCTTATCCGCAAGGCTGCCGAAGTTCAAATGTTGGTTCATGACGCCCTCCCTGTCGCATATGCGATCTTTTCATTGGCAGAGGATAGTGCGGCTGTGTCAGGCAGGGCAAGTGTGGACGTAGCGTAAGATACGCCTCTGAGGCGATTGCATCTGCATCTTCGGCGCGCAAAAAAGAATATAGATACATAAGAGGGGACCATGGACCAGGTAAGACTATCGCTTCAGGACGGCCACGACTTGGCGACGCGCGCATTATTGGCCAACGGATGCGATGCGGAAAACGCCCGAGCCGTCGCGGATAATGTAATGCTGGCCGAGCGCAATGGCTGCAAATCCCACGGTTTGTTCCGCATTCCCGGTTATGTCAAAAGTCTGCGTGCTGGAAAGATCAACGGCCAAGCAAACCCAACTGTGACGCGCCTTGGACCCTGCATGATCCAGGTCGATGGTGACATGGGTCCAGCACCGCTCGCCCAAGAGCGCGGACGGGCGCCGCTGATCGAGGCCGCAAAAGACAGCGGCATGGCGGCCCTGGCAATCTGCCGGACCCATCACTATGCTGCGCTTTGGCCCGAGACCGAAGTGCTGGCCGAGCAAGGTCTTGTTGCGATGGCGTTCGTCAACTCCCCGCCCTACATGGCACCGGCCGGTGGCAAAAAGCCGTTCTTTGGGACCAACCCCATGGCGTTTGCATGGCCCCGTGCAGAAGGCGGCGCGATGGTGTGGGATCAGGCATCGGCGGCGATGGCGCGTGGGGAAATCCAGATCGCCAAACGTGACGGGCATCCGTTACCCGAAGGCGCCGGTATTGACCCCGACGGAAATCCGACAACGGATCCGACCAAGATCCTGGAAGGCGCTCAATTGCCCTTCGGCGGATACAAAGGGGGTGCGATTGCCCTGATGGTGGATCTTCTATGCGGCCCCTTGATCGGAGAGGTCAGCAGCCAGGAGGCTGGCGCAGAAGACAATGGCGATGGCGGGCCGGCGACAGGGGGCGAATTGATCCTTGCTTTTGACGCTACCCGGTTCGGGTCGGATGACGCTGTATCTCGAGGGGATCTATTGCTGAGTGAATTGCAATCCATGGACGGTGTGCGTTTGCCGGGCGACCGCCGTCACCTAGCACGTGCATCGACACCGACCGAAGGTATCCAGATACCCGCGACGCTGCATGAAACCATCCAGGGTTTGATGGATTGATTGCTGCAAGAAAAATGGCCGCGCCCAAGCCGCGGCCATTTGTGAAATTAACGGTCCCGGGAGCGCCCAGACGGTTCGACCGTTACTTGTCGGAGTTGATCTTTTCCTGGACTTCGACCCGAACTTCCTGAGCCCAGACTTTCATCGCCTGCATGCCTTTACGAATACGGCGGCCAGCAGCTTTGTTGCCCTTGCCGTAGAAATCGCCGAAATCATTTTCCAGTTCAGTCGCCATGTTTTTCAGTTGCTCGAAACGGTCCATGCTGTTTCTCCTTTGATGGTTCAGCCTCTCCTAAAGGTTTATCGCTGTGAGACAGCCCAAACAAGCGTTTGCAGCGCATATAGCGCGATTCATTGGGGATAACTTCGGTAGTTCCGCAGGGTTCAGCCTTATGAAAGAAGGCTGATTTTCTTTTTATTTCAGATATTTAGAGTGATTTTATGATAATTTAGTGTCGAAATAGCACTCATAGACAAAAAAGTGCGTTCGCCTACAAGATGTCGCGGTATCCATGGCTGAAACCACTACAGAGAATCGCGACTCACTTACGTGTCCTTGTCCTTAAAACTAATCGCCCAGGGGTTGAACACCTGGGCGACTACACGCACGTTCAACCGGCTTCGCGGGCGTCTTCAACTGTGCGCAGACCGGTTGTCGGTGCGGACACCAAGACCGCCATGTTGCCGGGTTTATGTTCGTTCTTGTACATCTTCATATGGGCCTGCGGGATGTCACGCCACTCGAAAACCTCGGACATGCAAGGGTCCAGGCGTCGCTCCACCATCAGTTTGTTGGCAGCGCTGGCCTGCATCAGATTGGCAAAGTGGCTGCCCTGCAGACGTTTCTGATGCATCCACATATACCTCACATCAAAGGTTGTGTTGTAGCCCGTGGTCCCGGCGCAGATCACAACCATCCCACCCTTTTTCACAACAAAGGTTGAAACAGGGAACGTCGCCTCTCCGGGATGTTCAAAGACGATATCGACATTGTTGCCTTTGCCGGTGATGTCCCAGATCGCCTTGCCGAACTTGCGGGCCTCGGCGAACCATTCTTTGTATTCGGGCGTATTCACCGTTGGCAGTTGGCCCCAGCACTTGAAGTCCTTGCGGTTGATCGCGCCTTTGGCGCCGAGGCCAAGCACGAAGTCGCGCTTGTCCTCGTCACTGATCACAGCAATGGCGTTTGCACCAGCCGTGTTGCAGAGTTGGATCGCATAGGATCCCAGCCCACCCGATGCGCCCCAGACCAGCACATTATCCCCGGGCTTCAGGTCATGTGGTTCGTGGCCAAACAGCATGCGATATGCCGTGGCCAAGGTCAGGGTGTAACAGGCGCTTTCCTCCCACGTCAGGTGCTTAGGGCGCGGCATAAGTTGCTGCGACTGCACATTTGTAAATTGTGCGAAAGAGCCATCAGGGGTCTCGTAGCCCCAGATCCGTTGGGTCGGCGAATACATCGGGTCGCCGCCATTGCAGAATTCATCATCGCCATCGTCCTGGTTGCAGTGGATGACAACCTCATCGCCGACTTTCCAGCGCTTGACCTTCTCACCGACTGCCCAGACGATGCCCGACGCGTCCGAGCCAGCGATGTGATAGTCCTTGCCGTGGACATCGAACATGCTGATAGGAACGCCAAGACCTGCCCAAATGCCGTTATAGTTAACGCCTGCCGCCATCACCAGAACCAGCACCTCGTTGCTGTCTGGCTTAGGGGTATCGACGATTTCCAACTGCATGGCCTGTTCCGGCTCACCCTGGCGTTCGCGCCTGATAGCCCAGGCGTGCATCTGTTTTGGCACGTGGCCAAGCGGCGGAATTTCGCCAACCTCGTAGAGATCCTTGACCGGCGCTTCGGGGCTTGTGGCTCCGTCCATTTTCAGTGTCTCCAGCAGCAAAGGCGGAACGTCCGCGCAAGATTCGTTCGTTTTAGCGTTGAAGCGGTTAATGTCATTTCAAGGATTTCCACGCAAGCAGAAAATCACGCAGATGCAACAAGAATATATTGCGCCGCAAAATAAAAAAAAAGAGGGCGCGTACGCCCTCTTTAAACTTGCGATTCGAACGGATATCGCTTGATTACGCAGCCTTGCGACGACGTGAAGCGATACCCCCGAACACCACCAAGCCACCCAGCAGCAGCGGAAGACCGCCTGGCAGTGGAATGACGCTAGGCGGCGCCGTAACCTCCGCGATTTTCGCAGCGGTAAAGTCCGCGAAGAAACCTTGACGATCATTCCGGAAGTCATTGATGCTAAACAGACCCGTAGACGGACGCGCCAGGGCGTCGAAGTCAGCCCTGGAGCTGCCAGAGTTTGGATTGTAGATAATGTTCAGCAGAAAGCCTTGATCGTCGATCAGGCTCGCCAAAGCCGACTGGCCAGAGCCGAAGCTGTTCGAATAGCCGCCGTCTTGATCTTCATCAGTTATTAAGATCAGAGACTTCACAGCATTTGCCGAGTAGCTGATATTCGGGTTGGTAATACCCTCATCCAGCGCATTGTATGCATCCTCGAAACCGCCGAACGTCGGCACGCCGGCGAAAACGGCGGATAGAGCCGAAGCATCGCTGGTCAAATCGGAATGCAGCGTCGTGTTTCGTTCGTACGAGATAAGCCCAGCCTTCGCCGAGTTAATCCGAGAATCGGCCTGGAGATCCGAGAGGAATCCACCAATGGCACCGCCAAGGAAGGTGAACTCATCACCCATCGAACCACTTTGGTCGATGACAAACATCAGTTCTACATCGACGCCGACGGCTTCTGCCTTCTCTGGTGCGAATGTCATTGCCGCTACAACCGCG
>JBCCHJ010000115.1:0-10518 GCA_039028795.1 Pseudomonadota bacterium | reverse complement strand
TGGTCCATGGCCAAACCCAATGCTTCTTCATAGGACGATGCGCGGACGGTGCTGAGAACCGGTCCGAAGATCTCTTCCTTGTAGATGTCCATGTCTTTGGTGACATTGTCGAACAGGCAGCCGCCGATGAAGTTGCCGTCTTCGTAGCCCTGCATCGCGAAGTTGCGGCCGTCGACGACCAAGTTCGCGCCTTCCTCGACACCGCGATCGACCAGGCCTTTGACGCGGTTATAGGCGTCACGGGTCACAAGCGGACCGAAATCAACATCGTCGCCTGCGGTATAGGGGCCGATCTTCAGGCTCTCGACGCGCGGGGCCAGTTTTTCGATCAGCCGGTCGGCCGTTTCGTCGCCAACTGGAACGGCGACCGAAACCGCCATGCAGCGTTCGCCGGCCGCCCCATAGCCCGAGCCGACCAGGGCATCGACGGTCTGGTCCATGTCGGCGTCGGGCATCACGATCATGTGGTTCTTGGCACCACCGAAGCACTGGACCCGCTTTCCATTGGCGCAGCCACGGGAATAGACGTATTGCGCGATCGGGGTCGAGCCGACAAAGCCGACGCCGCCGATGTCTTCGTCGTCCAGGATGGCATCGACCGCCACTTTGTCGCCGTTGACGACGTTCAGCACACCTTCAGGCAGGCCCGCTTCGATCATCAGTTCGGCCAGCATCAGCGGCACGGACGGGTCACGTTCGGACGGCTTCAGGATGAAAGCGTTGCCGCAAACGAGGGCCGGGCAGAATTTCCACATCGGGATCATCGCCGGGAAGTTGAAGGGCGTGATACCCGCAGCGACGCCCAGGGGTTGGCGCATCGAATACATATCGATGCCGGGACCAGCCGAATCCGTGAACTCGCCCTTCAGCATCTGCGGCGCACCGATGCAGAATTCGGCGACTTCCAGGCCGCGCTGCACGTCGCCCTTGGCATCGGGGATGGTTTTGCCATGCTCGCGGGACAGCGCCTCGGCCAGTTTGTCCATATCGCGCTGCAGCAGGCTGACGAATTTCATCATCACGCGCGCGCGGCGCTGCGGGTTCTGCGCGGCCCAGGCCGGTTGCGCGGCCATGGCGTTTTCAACGGCAGCGCGAACCTCTTCGGCACTGGCCAGCGGGCACTTCGCCTGCACTTCACCGGTCGCGGGGTTGTAGACATCCGAGAACCGTCCGGATGTGCCAGCGACATGCTTGCCACCGATGAAATGTGTGAGTTCGGTTGTCATGAGATTCTCCTGATCCTGCCGATGCGGCTTGCCTGTTGCGTATCGGTTTTTGGTACTGCGTCAAGGGGGGCAAGAATGATTGCCCTGCCGTCCAGACACTTACTGCGCAATCTTCGCGTGGAATTGCCAATGTTGAGGTCATTAAGAATTCGTTTACATTTTGTGTCCGACCGCAACCAGTTGCGGTTTTTCACGCCCATACCCCGAAATAAGGTTGATTTTTGTTCATATATTTGGCACGCAATTCGCACAGGTGCTCGGACGCGGATGTATCCTGACTACGGGGCTTGGATACTATGGCGTATCCAGGCCCCTTTTCTTTCGGTGATTGATTGCGATTTCTCTCATTATAAATTTGAGAGGCGAAGACGAGGAATTCGGTCATGAAATTCACAACCGTCGCTAATTTCGCCGGAAATACATTTACGGATCAGTTTCAGGTCGCGACGCCTGAGGCGGCTGCCAAGGCTTTGTGTGCGCGTCCAGATTATCCTTTAAGGAGTAGCGAGCTTATTGGCCCCTTGATCGCTCCGTTCGATGGGTTGAGCAATGCTTGGTGCAGCACTCTCATAGATGACGATGACGTTGCTTGGTTTGTGGTTATCGTGAAAACTGCTTGAGGGCGCGTTGTTCGAGCATGGATTAAAGGGGCAAAGGAAGGCGCATAAAACAGGAAAAGACGCCAGGTGCGCGGACGCGGTCCTTGCGCGCGCCCCGAAGGACGCTCCCTGACGCCTTCCTGAACATCCAAGTCCGAAGACCCTTCCGCCCAGCAGGGTTCTGACCCGAAGGCCATCGCCCCAGGTGAATTGATCTTCCGAAGAAAACCCCTTCACCGACGACCAACCCATCCGAAGATGTCCCAGCCGCTGGATCGATCCACCCGAAGGTGTCTCAACCCTGGATCAAGCTTTCATGCGCACAATCCAGTGAGCAACAGCATCAGAGATACCATCATCCGCTAGACCAACGTGCTGCACTGCACCCTGACCCGCCTAGCCATCCAACCCGAAGATCTTCAGACCCGGCCCCGATGCGCCCCTTTCAGTTTGCTTCGGTAAAACAACGTTGCGATTTACCCTTGATTCTCTCAAGCAAAAAGATAGGTATCCCCATCAATTTCTTGAGGATAACTCTCTGTATATTCTGTTGATAATCCTGTGGAAAACTTGATTTTTTATAATTTACTTGAGTGTACACATTTTAATTGACGCATCACTTTAAGAAATTGAAGTGCCTTTTCGGGAAAAGTCAGGGCGCAAAAACCCCGTTTTAAAGGCGCAGGTCTGGAATGCGGCCGATCCAGCCGCCGATCGCATCTGCTGTCAGTAGGATTTCGGCAATCCCAGCGCCCGCTCGGCCACATGGCAGAGCGCCAGTTGCTGTGAAATTGGCGCCAGGTACGGGACCATGATTTCCCGGAACAACCGCTCGACATGGAATTCGCGGGCATAGCCCATGCCGCCATGGGTCGCGATGGCCTGGCGGCAAACGTCCAGCCCGGTTTCGGCGGCCAGATATTTGGCCGCGTTTGCCTCAACCCCGCAGGGTTGTCCGGCATCATATAGCGTCGCCGCCTTCAAGGTGAGAAGTCTGGCCGCCTGCAGTTTGGCCCAGCCTTCGGCCAGGGGATGCTGGATCGCCTGGTTTTGGCCGATTGGCCGGTCGAAGACCCGGCGGTCCTTGGCGTATTGCGCGGCCCGGTTCAGGGCCGAGAAGCCGATGCCGCAGGCCTCTGCCGCGATCAGGATGCGTTCCGGGTTGAGACTGTCCAGGATATAGCGAAAGCCGTGGCCTTCTTCGCCGATCAGGTCGCCCGCCGGAATGTTCAGATTGTCGATGAAAAGCTCGTTCGTGTCGACCGCGGCGCGGCCCATCTTGTCGATCAGCCGGACATCGACGGCGTTCCGGTCCAGATCGGTGTAGAAAAGACTGAGCCCCTCTGTGGGGCGGCCGGGATCACGATCGGCAGTACGGGCGAGCAGCATGATCTTATCGGCGACCTGGGCGGTCGAGGTCCAGACCTTGCGCCCGTTGACCGTATAGCGGTCGCCCTGGCGGACGGCTTTGGTGGTCAAGCGAGTTGTGTCGAGACCGGTATTCGGCTCGGTCACCGCAAAGCAAGTGCGAACCTTTCCCTGGATGATATCTGGCAGCCATGCCGCCTGCTGATCGGGCATCGCGAAATTGGCAATGGCCTTGGGCCCGAAGATGTTCATATGGATCGCGGAGGCGGCGGTCATGCCACCTTTTTCCGCGACCTGCCCCATCATCAGAGCGGCCTCGGTCACGCCTAATCCGGCGCCGCCGTGCGCCTCGGGCATCGCGATGCCCAGCCAGCCGCCATCGGCCATGGCGTGGACGAAGTCTTCAGGGAAACGGGCATCGCGATCGCAGCCAAGCCAGTAGTCATCTTCGAAAGGCGCGAGCGTGCTGCCCAAGCCGTCCAAGAGCTGCTGCTGATCGTCCGAAAGCGAGAAGTCCATGGTGCCACCTTTCACTGGCACCCTGACAGGGCCCGAACCGGGCGTCCATCCCCTGGGCTGATTTGGTCTGAGGCTTGCCGTTGGCCGTTGCTTAAGAAAAAGCCCCCGTCCACCCTCCCCTATCATCCGCGCGAAACCTCTACGAATGAGTGAATGCGGCCCTGGGCCCGACGCGCTGAAGCGCGATCTCTGCCAACTTTTTAGAGAGACTTTTAGTAAATTTGTGTGCGCCTCGGCCGCCGCCTTTACCGGAACTTGCGGCGCGCGGGCGCTCGCGCCACGGGCGGCTCAACCTTCATTGGACGAGGTTTGGCAGGCTCTGCTTTATCTGCCGCATCGGACGGCGCGGCACCGCCGCCCGATGGTCTCGGATCTTTCGATGGTGCGGGCGGCCGACCGGGCCGGTCAGGCGGCGGGTCGGATTTCTGCTCCTCGGCCGCCTTTGGCGGGAAGGGCGGATCCGGACGTTCGGTGATCAGCGAAAGACCATTGTGTCCGCCCTTGACCGTTTCACCTGCAAAGATCTGCTTGATCGCACCGACCTTTTGTTTCGAGAAGCGCCTGGTTTCACGTTCAGCATAGGGCAATTCGACCCAAAGGTCCGCCCGTTCCCGCGATATATAGAGATAGGGCGATTGCGATACCACCTGACCATCCAGGTCGTAGACAATCGCATCGCGCAGCAGCATTTCGCGAAGATCGGAGTCCTCTGAAAAACTGTCCACCCACCCGCAGATGATCACATCATTTGCAGTGTCGCGGACATGGACATACTCCACGGGGGCCTGATCGGCGTTCATCAAGAATTCCCAGACGCTGCTGTCGCCAAACCGCTGGGTGGCCCCGATCCGGTGCAGCAGGCGCACCAGAATGCGGTGAGTCCCGGCAAAGAGCCAGAGTATCGACAGGATCAGCGCCAGCAAAACCGACAGCGCCAATTCGTCAAAGACCGAGCTTAGATCTAGAATTCCGGTCTGATCGATGACCCGCAAATCAAAGAACGAGAACCCGGACAGCAGGTAGCCCCCGTAGAGGATCGCGTTTGCGACCGATCCGAACAGAAAGGCCCGGGCCAAGAACATGCCGCCGGAATGCCGGCTGCCGGGTGTGAAGCCAGCCTCGACCGAGGCCCAGACAATGCCTGGGACGAAAAACAGCGCCAGCTGGGCGAGAATGACGTCCATAATCCAACCCGGTGATGCAGCCCGGCGATTCCGGGCTGTCACATCTGATCAGATCAGGATTTCAGTAACCTTAATGGGGACCCAGAAGCCGGGATCACCCGCGGCGCGGATTCCGCGGCGGCACCGGCACAAAAGCAACACCTTCTGACTTCGCCAGGGTGATCTGCTCTTTGGCGTAAATGTCCGTGCGCTTGCCGACCATGAACCCATCGCCGACCAGGCGGTATTCCAATTGCGCGCCCAGGACGCCTTTGAAGGTCAAGACACCGTCTACGATCCGGCCGGTCCGTTTATAGACCTGGGCTTCCCATTTACGGGCAGTGTTCGGCCCATAGGCGTCCAACAGTGTCACCGTGCCGTCGGCGCGAACCTCGGTGATATAGAGATCATGGCACCACTTGCCGTCCCAAGCGCCGTCTTTCCAGACGCCCAGGAACTTTGCATGTTCCTGCGTCACGCCTGCCTGGGGATATTCGATACGATAGGGATCAAAGAGATCGACCGTGTAACAGCCAACGCTGAGTTGGTCTGAAAGATCCGGTGCGGCGACCACTACGGGTTTCTTCTTGGCCGGCGTACATCCGGCGATTGCTGCGGCCATGACGGCCAACAGAAGCCTGCGCATTCCCCATACCTCTCTCTGCTCGTTGGGCCTTTATTGTTTTACGCACCCTAACCCAATCCCCGGCGCAAAGCGAGCAATCCGGGGGACGTCCCCATCACTTTTGAGCGCCTTCGCCGTTATTCGACAGTCACGGATTTCGCCAGATTTCTGGGCTGATCGACATCAGTGCCTTTGGCAAGCGCGGTGAAGTAAGCAAGTTGCTGGGCCGGGACAGCATAGAGGATCGGCGTGAGCAGAGGATCGACCGTCGGTAGAATGATGGTATGCCAAACCCCGTCCCCGGCCGCCGCGGCACCGGCCTGATCGGTGATCAGGACCACCTTGCCTCCACGCGCCATAACTTCTTGCATATTCGAGACGGTCTTATCGAAGAGTTCATCCTTCGGTGCGATGACGACGACCGGAACTTTTTCGTCGATCAACGCAATGGGACCGTGCTTCAGCTCTCCACTCGCATAAGCTTCGGCGTGTATATAGCTGATTTCCTTGAGTTTCAGAGCGCCTTCCAGCGCGATTGGGAACATCCGGCCGCGCCCCAGATACAAAAGATCCCGTGCAAGCGACATTTCCTGGCTGACCTGATCGATATGGCGTTCATCCGCCAGCAAGTCCGAGATTAACCGGGGCAATTCGCCGAGGCTTCCGATCAGTTCTGCCTCGCGGTCGACGGTCATGCGCCCCCGGTAGCGTGCTGCCAGGATTGCGTTACACATCAATGCCATAAGCTGACAGGTGAAGGCTTTGGTCGAGGCAACGCCGATCTCTCGCCCGGCCATGGTTGGCAGCACAATCGCGACTTCCCGGGCAATCGAGCTTTCTTCGACATTCACAATCGCCGCGGTCGTGGTTACCCGATCCGCAATATGGCGCAGCGCCGCCAAGGTATCTGCAGTCTCACCCGACTGGCTGATGAAGATGGCTGCCTCGCGCCCATCCAGCGGCGCGGCGCGATAGCGAAACTCTGATGCGATATCCAGTTCGACGGGCAGACCCGCCAATTGTTCGAACCAATACTTGGCCACGTGCCCAGCATATGAGGCCGTACCGCAGGCCACGATGATCAGGCGGGACAGGTTCGGCCAATCGATCTTTTCGGCGGGCGAGACCACCTGGGTCCGGTCGGCATTCACATAGTGCGACAACACATAGCCCAGCACCGAGGGCTGTTCGTGGATTTCTTTCGCCATGAAGTGGCGGTATTCGCCTTTCTCTGCCGCAGCGACGTCCACGCTGACCTGCTTTACCGACCGTTCCACCGGATTTCCTTGCGAGTCGAAAATGCGCGCGCCGTCGCGGGTGATGATCGCGCGGTCGCCTTCATCCAGATAAGTGATCCGTTGGGTCATCGGCGAGAGCGCCATCGCGTCGGATCCGACGAACATCTCATCTTCGCCCCAGCCGATCGCAAGCGGTGAGCCATGCCGCGCGGCGATCATCAGATCTTCCTGACCATCGAACAAGAAGGCCAGCGCAAAAGCCCCTTCCACCCGGTCCAGCGTTGCCGACACTGCATCGAATGGTTCCATCCCCTGTTGCATATGATGCGCCACCATCTGCGCGACGACCTCTGTGTCGGTGTCGGTCGCAAAGTTGCGTCCGGTCGCTGTCAGTTCCTGGCGCAATTCCTTGAAGTTCTCGATGATGCCGTTGTGGACGACATGAACCGGGCCTGCCGCATGGGGGTGCGCGTTTTCCGTAGTCGGGGCCCCGTGGGTTGCCCATCTGGTGTGGCCGATCCCGGCGCTGCCCAGAACCGGCTCATCCGCAACCAGTTTCACAAGGTTCGACAGCTTGCCCACCGCGCGCCGGCGCACCGCCGCGCCATACATCAGCGTCGTCAGACCGGCGCTGTCATAGCCGCGATATTCCAGCCGCTTCAGCGCATCCAGAATACGCGGGGCCGCATCCAACTGCCCCAAGATCCCGACAATCCCGCACATCTATTTCGTCTCTCTTTCTGCTTCGGCCTCAGACCGTTTGTTGTCCAGGTACCGCGATGCGGATCCTGGTTTTTTGTTTTCCTGATTTGCCCGTCCGATTGCCATGGTGTCCGCGGGCACGTTCTTGGTCACCACGGTGCCGGTGGCGGTAAAACCCTTGTCTGCCACGTCGACGGGCGCAACCAGGGCCGTGTTGACCCCGATAAAGGCGTCATCACCAATAGTCGTCTTGTGCTTGCTGACGCCGTCATAATTGCAGGTGATCGTGCCCGCACCGATGTTCACGCCAGACCCCAGAACGGCATCACCCAAATAGCTGAGATGCCCGGCCTTGGTGCCAGGGCCCAACTGCGCGTTCTTCATCTCGACAAAATTGCCAATCTTCACGCCAGCCGCCAATTCGGTACCGCCGCGCGCGCGGGCGAAGGGGCCGATTTCCGCCCTTTCCGCCATGGTCGTCTGTTCCAGATGGCAAAACGCCTTGATAATGCAGCCATCCCCGACCTTCACGCCAGGGCCAAAGACCACGTTAGGCCCGACGATGACGTCTTGGCCCAGAACTGTGTCCATGCTGAAGAACACCGTCTCCGGCGCGGTCAGTGTGGCGCCGCCTAACATGGCGTCACGCCTGGCGGCGGTCTGAAAGATCGCCTCGGCCCCGGCCAGTTGCACACGGTCATTGATGCCCAGCGTTTCCGCTTCGTCACAGAAAACGGCACGGCATGTCAGGCCATCGTCCGTTCCCAGTTTGATCAGGTCGGTCAGATAGATCTCACCCTGAGCATTCTGCGGTGTCGCTTTGCCCAAGAGATGCAGAACCGTCTGGCAGTCCCCGGCTTTCAGGCCTGAATTGCAGGTCTTCGGAGAGCCATGATGCGGTTGCAGATCACGCGATTCCACGATCTCCAACAGGTGATCCTGATCGCCCATGATGAACCTGCCATAGCCGGCCGGCGTGTCCGTATGGAACCCCAATGCCACGATGTCCGAGACGTCCCGCTCCGCCTTCATGCGCAAAAGACTGTCGGGATGAATGAACGGGGTATCGCCGAACAGAACGAAGAGGTCACCGTCGAAATCCGCGAGCTCGGGTTGCGCCGCCAAGACGGCGTGGCCGGTCCCGTTCTGCTGTTCCTGAACGGCGATGCGCACATCCGGCGCGACGGCTTGTGCCGCGGCTTTGACCGCGTCGGCGCCGTGCCCGACGACCACGACAATGCGGTCCGGCGACAGCGCCTCTGCCGTCCGCATCGCATGGTGCAGCATTGGTGCATTGCCGATCTTATGCAGAACCTTTGGCAGGTTCGATTTCATCCGGGTGCCTTTGCCGGCGGCAAGGATGACCACGGCGGCCTTGCGGCTCTGTGTCGTCGTCGCATTCATGGAGGCGTTCTATATCGAGGCGATGCAGCAAAAAAAAGATGAGCGAGGTCAGAAAAGATTTCAGTTCATTGCCCCGCCTTGGTATCTGCTTTTCGGGACAGACAGTCGACCCAAACGCCCGCGTTCAGGGCAAGAAACTCAACAGGCAGCGAACCATTGGCCAAGCGCGGCGCGATTTTTGACTTGGACGGGACCCTGGCGGATACGGCTGAGGATCTTCTGAACGCGGCCAATGCGGCTTTAGCGCCGCATCAGCTGCCATTGCTGTCGCTGGACCAGGACCGGTCCTTTGCCGGGCGTGGCGGTCGATCGATGATCCGGCGATCCCTGGAAAAGGCCGGTTTGGATCCGGACGCGCCTGCGCAGATCACGATGACGAACAATCTCTATCCGGACCTGATCACGGCTTATTCTGACGGGATTGCCGTGCATACCCATCTTTTCGACGGGGTCGAGGCTTGCCTGGATGCCCTCGCGGATCAGGGCTGGGCCCTTGGCGTGTGCACAAACAAGCCCGAAGCCCTGGCGCTGCGGGTCCTGGATGCGCTTGGCATTTTGGGCCGGTTTGGTTCGGTCCTGGGCGCGGATACGCTGCCGATCCGCAAGCCCGATCCAGTGCACCTGCAGGAAACGGCGCGGCGCTGCGGGGCCGACCCGGTTCGGTCCGTATTGGTCGGCGACACGATGACCGATCTGCGGACGGCACGGGCGGCGCGTGTGCCATGCATCCTGACCAGTTTTGGATTTGCCGCCGAGCCTCTGAGGGAACTGGATCCCGATGCAATCGTCTCGCACTATTCCGAGATCCCAGATGTGTTGGACCGGTTTTTTCCACTAGCTGGCGATGCTTGACGGTGATCAATGGTTATGTGGACAGCGATTTTGCGACTGATCCAACGAATCGTCGCAGCGTCACAGGCTATTTGGTGACGATTGGGGAATCGCTGGTGAGCTGGAAGAGCAAGCAGCAAGCGTCTGCAACTCTCTCCAGCACAGAAGCCGAATATGTGGCAATGTCGCAATGCGCGACAGAGATGGTTTTCATTCGCAACCTATTGCGCGACATGAAGTATGGAGACGTGAAAATGGTTATGCATGAAGACAACGCAGGAGCATTGTTTCTGGCAAAGAATATGGCTGTGGGCCAAAGGACGAAGCATGTGGACACGAGGTGCCACTATGTGCGTGAATTGGTCGAGCGGAAGGAGCTCGAGGTGCGTTACATTAATACGCGCAACAATCCAGCTGATTTATTGACGAAGAACTTGGGAGCTGGTAATTTCAGGCGATTGGCCGACGCAATCGGCAATGCAAAATTCTCCTTGTTGGAAGAGGGAGGATGTTCAGGGACGGTCTTCCCCCAAGGAGGGAAGCGTCTTAGCGAAATCTGGAGAAAGAATGAGAAGAATAAGTCGAATCGAGTAGAGAAACTAATGAGTATGTAGCAGAACGAGTTGAGAGGTGAGAAGTGCATCAGTAGAGAAGAGAGACTTGTGGTGAGAGGCGACGGCACCGGCACGAAGGCACGGACCTCTGCCGCTGCCCACAAGACGTGGAGACCAAGAGCGCTCAACAACAGTCCGCCTAGCTCTCATCCTGACCAGTGTGCTGCACTGGGCCTCGATGCAGATGGACTTCGTCCAGGCCTACCCTCAAGCCAAGGTTGAGCGGCCC
>JBCCHJ010000114.1:0-10528 GCA_039028795.1 Pseudomonadota bacterium | reverse complement strand
CCCGAATCTCCGGATCCAACAGCCGCATGGAAGACGAGATTGCCGGATCAAAGGCAGATATAGAGGCACGTCTTAGGTCGCCTTGCCGGATGATTTCTTGGCCGTACGGAACACGCACCGCTGCGGATGACAGGTCTTTGGAATTTGTGCGCCGCACCGGCTATGCGGCCTGTTTCAGCGCAATTCGGGGGCAGGTTGTGCCGCGCCGAACAAACCCCTTCTCAATCCCGCGCCATCATTTCGAGGCGCATTGGCCCATGAGTCAATTCCGGTACTTCGTCCACGGCGGTTGGGAAACAGGTCAGGTTCCGCCAGCAACCTGATCAGGCGTCAATCCAACCGAGACTATCGGCTCAATGGATCATGTCTATCAGTGCGCTCTGCCCTAAAGCCTATCTTGCCAAGTCATCCCTATGAGCGACGCCGCAGACTGCTCACGAGTCGTGCCTCTCGGCGCGCCCGACTTCGCAGAGCCTACCCATCGAAGATTCGCGATTTTTGCTGAACGGACCGATTGGGTCCCAAGTTGATTACGTGGATACACCTGTCTTCGGCACTAATCTTCGGGATGCAGGATGCATCGCAGGGCAGAACCAGATCAACAACACCGGCAAATTTGGCCATGGGTTATTCGTTGGTGCCAGGGTAACGTTCACGCAGATTTTGGGGAGTAGCTATCGCGAAACGCAGTTAATCCCGCTTTTCGATTGCGTCCAGCCGTTCCTCGATACCTTTCAGCTTCTCCAGCACTGTGTCGCGATAGGCATCAGTTTCTGCAGCATCCTCTTCATGGTGGGCGTCTTGCATCGAGTTAACAATGAGACCGACCAAAAGGTTCACCACCGCGAAGGTGGTGACCATGATGAAAGGCACGAAGAAGGCCCAGGCATTCGGGAACTCTTCCATAACCGGGCGTACGATCCCCATCGACCAGCTTTCCAGGGTCATGATCTGGAAAAGAGAATAGGCCGACTCCCCGATGGTGCCGAACCAATCAGGATAGGTCTTCCCGAACAGCTTCGTCGCCATGACCGATCCGATGTAGAAAATCATCGACATCAAAAGAAATACAGACCCCATGCCTGGCAGGGCCCGGATGAAACCTTCCACCACCCTGCGCAGGCTTGGTGCGACTGAAATAACGCGTAGCAGACGCAATATGCGAAGGGCGCGAAGCACCGAAAGCCCCTCTGACCCCGGCGCCAAGGCGATCCCGACAATCACAACGTCAAAGAGGTTCCATGGGCTGCGAAAGAACTTCCAACCGAAGGCGAACAGCTTCAATAGAATCTCGGCAACAAAGAAGGCCAGACAGGCTTCATCCAGGAACGTAAGAATGGAGCCGTGGCGATCCATCAACGAACCAGATGTCTCCAACCCCAGCAAGATTGCATTGAACAGGATAACACCGATGATCGTGTTACGGACCCAGGGCGTTTCTAGCCAGATGGCAAGTCTTTCGCGAAAGTTTTGCATTGGCATGCTCTGGTGATTGGAACCCACTGAGGCTACGATCTATCATCGGGCGGATCAGACGCAAGTGGGTTGTCCTGCTTAGGACCAAACGGGGGCAGTATGGACGGAAGGCTAAGCGGCAAAACCGCGATTGTGACGGGCGCAGCGCGGGGCATTGGCCATGCCATCGCAACCCGTTTATGGCAGGATGGCGCTGAGGTCGTGTTTGCCGATATCGACCGCGACGAGGCTGTTCAGGCGGTTGCCGATATCAGCGGAGGCGAGGGCCGTGCCCGGGCGATCACCGTGGACGTCGCCGACCGAAATTCGGTCGAGGCGATGATCGAACACGCAATCGACACATGGGGCCCGATAGACATCCTGGTCAGCAATGCGGGGATTATGGATCGCATGCCGTTCCTGGATATGACCGATGCGTTTTGGGACCGGGTTCACAACATAAATCTTCGCGGAGCGTTTATGTGCGGACAAGCAGTGGCCAAGCAGATGGTGGCGCACGACATCAAGGGACGCATCGTCAATGTTGCGTCGAATTCGGGGGTCTTTGGCGGACGGGGACGGGCGGCTTATGGCGCATCGAAAGCCGGTTTGATCAATCTGACCCAGACGATGGCGATCGAGTTGGCAGAACATGGCATCAACGTCAATGCGATTGCGCCTGGTCCAACAAAAACCGGCCCACACATGCCGGAAGAGCCCTGGCCTTCGGTCAAGGCGCGGATGCCGTTGGGCCGTTTCGGCACGCCCGAGGAAATCGCAGCAGTTGCCGCGTTTCTAGCCTCGGACGAATGTAGCTTTGTCACCGGCCATGTCTACGCGGTTGATGGCGGGTACACCGCAGCCGGTATCATGGAAGGCTGAGCCTTCACGCGTTGACGTTTGGGATCTCTGAATCCGACAAAGATCAGTATTGTCCCACATCAGGGCAGTCGGCTTAATCCCGTGGAAATGACGAAAGTTTAAGGTCTTCGGCACTCCAACGGATCGGGGATCTTATGAGCGCAGCACCACCGGCTACGGACGGCGGCACCGGCCCGTCATCGGCGCGTCAATTCGCCAATCAGGTATTGGATCTGATCGAGCAGTTTGGCTGCGTGCCGACACCTCGCGCCTATGAGGTGTTCTTTGCCTACGCCTCGAATGAGCCTGAAGATGTCCGGGACCAGGTGGACAAGGCCACGGGGCCTGACCAGGTTTTGCGATCTTTCGACTTGGAGCGTATTTATCATGACAACTTCCGGTCGGCACAGGGCGAGTGGGAGAGGCAAGAACAATCCTCGCTGCAGGTAGAGAACTCACTGGCTGACGTGATCGCCGTCATTGATGATCATATGACCAAAGGCATCAAGTACGGTGACAGCCTGCAGAAGGCATCGTCTCAGATCGCTCAGTCCGAATCTGCCGGGGATCTGCGTCAAATCGTCGATGGATTGATTTCGGAAACCGATGCAGTGCTGCAGGCGGGCACGGCCGCATCGTCGGCACTGGCTGACCAGCGGACCGGTTTCAACGACGCTCGAACAAGTATGGAAACAGCCCGAAAGGACGCCCTGACGGATCCGGTGACATTCCTGGGCAACCGGCAGAGTTTCGAGACCGAATTGGAAGTTGCATTAAAGGATGCCGTCATCAATGGGCGGCAGCTATCCTTTGGGCTGATTGACATTGATGCGTTTTGCAAGGTGAACGAAGAGTTCGACTATACCGTCGGTGATGCGGTTCTAAGGTCGCTTGGTCAATTGTTCACCCGACGGCTGTCCGATCAGGGGATGGCCTTTCGATATGGCGGCGAGGAATTCGCCTTGATTTTGCCGGGCCAGAATGCGCGTAAGGCGCAAGAGCTATCGGAAAAGCTACGTAAAGAGATTTACAAACGTAAGTTTGTGGTCCGGGACACCGGTGCAGAAATAGGCCAAATTTCTGTATCCGTTGGCCTGACCGCGCTGAAGAGCAAAGACAATTCGGACGATATTGTCTGCCGTGCAATGAAGATGCTGTCACAAGCTAAAGCCAAGGGCGGCAATCAAATTGCAATGGATGGCCCGCTGATGCTTTAGGCGTCGCGCCGGGTGCTAATCGCATCCTAGAATCTAAACCTAAGGGTCAGGTCGCCTTGAAGGCGACTCGTTTCCGAATTCACCCTACCCGTTGCCCGAATTTCGACGTCAGTCGATGGTGAGAAACCAACACCGTCCACCTGCCATGTGCCGTTCGAATATGACCGCGTAAAGTTGAACGGACCTGGCAGGCTGAGCGTAGGCACAGTTGATAATCCGCTTAGATCATCGGCTTCTTCGCTGAAATGCGGATCAGAGGATCCACCCAGATCGATGGACCCAAAAAAATCACTGGAATCCGCAAAAGCGCCTGCCCAGACGCCGCCAGCCACAACAATCTCCGTGGCAATCACAAACATAATCCGCCGTTTCGCAAAGATCATCGTCACCGTCCTCAAAACCATGACGATCAACCATGCCATGCACCGGGTTACGTTTTGCTGAAGATGGCGGGTTAGATGGGCCCTCTAAGCCCTTTGACGAGTTCTGCCAGGTATGGTCGCACCGAGGTATGCCCTTCATCCCGACTCTTCTTGATCAGCAGGCCAACCTCCCCCAAGTCCGCGCCGATCAGGGCCTGTTTCACCGGACCGATGGCCGCCGCCCGCATCGAGAGTTCACGAAAACCCAGGGCCGCCAGCGCCAGTGCGTCCACCGGGCTGCCCGCAGCTTCGCCACAAAAGCTGATCCGCGTCTTCGTTTCAGCGCTACGTTTGACGATCTGTTCAAGAAAGCTCAGGAACGAATGATTCAGCGTATCATAACGCGGGCTGACCCGGTCATTTTCTCGGTCTGCAGCAAAGAAAAACTGAGCCAGATCGTTCCCGCCGACCGAGATGAAATCCGCTTCTTCGTACATTTTATCCGGCGCGTGCAGAAGGGCGGGAACCTCGAACATCAGACCCACCTGGACGTCGGCCGGAGACGCATGCCCCAGACTCTTCAGCCGGGCGATTTCTGCATCCACCATTGCCCGTGCCGCGAAAAATTCGTCGGCCTCGGTGATCATCGGAAACATCAGGGACAGCGACCGACCCGCCGCGGCTTTGACCAGGGATTGAATCTGCATACGGAACAGGCGCGGGCGGTCCAGCCCGACGCGGATGGCGCGCCAACCAAGAGCAGGGTTCGCCTCGCGATCCCGGCGCATATAGGGCAGTACCTTATCCGAGCCGATGTCCAAAGTTCGAAAAATCACCTCGGCCCCATTTGCCGCGTCCATCACCCTGGCATAAAGCTTGGTCTGGGTTTCTCGCAGTGGCATGCGCTGGCGAACCATGAACTGCAGTTCGGTGCGATAAAGGCCCACACCGTCAGCGCCTGATTTCTCCAGCGATGGTAGATCGGCCAGAACGCCTGCATTCATCTTCAAGGACACAGTATGGCCATCCAGTGTCGTCGCGGGCCGTCCAACCAGCTCGCGATAAGCCTCGCGCGCCTCAACTGCCTGGGCAATACGGCCGCGATAGTGTTCCAAGACGGCACCGTCGGGCCGCAGATGGGCGCGCCCGGCATCGCCGTCGACCACGATGACATCGCCCAGATTTGCATCCCTCGTAATCCGGTCAGCCTGAATGACCATCGGCAAGGTCAGCGCCCGTGCGACAATAGCGGCGTGCGAAGATTGCGAGCCTTCCTCGAGGACCACACCTGAAATCCGGCCTGCATGGTCCATCAATTCGCCAGGTCCCAGATTGCGGGCTACGAGAACGGCGCCTTCTGGCACATCAGTGTTTGATCCATTGCCAGGGTTGACCAGATGACGCAGCAACCGGTTGGCAAGATCATCCAAGTCATGCAGCCGTTCGCGCAAGTAAGGATCCGCGACCCGCTCCATCTGCACGCGAGCATCGGATTGAACCTTTTCGACGGCTACCTCCGCAGAAAGACCCCCCTCGATGGCCTGGTACAGCCGCCGCATCCAGCCCTTGTCATAGGCAACCATGCGATAAGCCTCGAAGATCTCGCGCTGCTCTGAACCACGGGCCGAGGTTGACTGATCCAGCATCCGGTCGACGTCGCCGCGCATGGACTGCATGGCCTCATCCAAGCGGGTCTTTTCAGATGATGGATCTTCCGCGATTGGATTGAAGGCAACCAAGCGCGGTTCATGCAGATGCACCGGCCCTTCGGCGGTGCCTTCCGAGGCGGCGCGCCCGTCAATGCGCAGTGGGCCTTGGCGGCGCAGTTGTCCCGCGGCGATCCCGGAAGATCCTAGGAAAGCGCCCGATTCAGCCATTTCAGCGATGAACATCGCCGTGAACTCCAGCGCTTCGATGTCGTCTTCTTCGTAGATCCGGGCAGCTTCGTTCTGGACGACCAGAACGCCCATCACCTCGCCCAAACGTTGGACGGGGACGCCGACAAAGGATTTGTATTTTTCCTCGCGCGTTTCGGGCAGATAACGAAATCCCGGGGCGTTTTCGGCATCGTCGGTGGCAAAAGGTTCGGCGCGCTCTGCGATACGGCCGACCAAACCCTGACCCACCCGTAATCGCGATGTGTGGACTGCCGCTGGATGCAGCCCCTGAGTCGCGCAAAGCTCCAGCGTGTTCTCATCGCGCTTCAGATAGATCGAGCAAACCTCGGCCACCATGTTCGAGGCAACCAGCCGGACCACGGTATCAAGACGTTGCTGTCCGTCCCCTGCGCCGGCCATCACCCGGCGCAAGGACCTCAGCAATGCGCGAGATCCGCCTGTCGTGGCAGGCATTCTGCCCTCTCTTTCCCGAAAGTGGTCGGGATTCTTAAGCTGCTTCTAAATCGAATGCCTTGTGTAGAGACTGAACCGCCAGTTCCATATAGCGCCGGTCGATCAAGACGCTGACCTTTATTTCTGAAGTTGTGATCACCTTGATGTTCACCCCATCTGCTGCCAGGGACGCGAACATCTTTTGGGCAACTCCAGCATGGGATCGCATGCCGATGCCAACGATGGAAACCTTCGCGACCTCGTCATCAACGATGATTTCCTGATAGCCGATTTCATCCCTTGCGCCTTCCAGGGCCTGCTGCGCTAAGGCGATCTGATCAGCAGCCAGGCTGAAGGTCATGTCGGTCATGTTTTCCGCAGAGTGCGTGCCGATATTCTGCACGATCATGTCGACATTCACGCCCGCGGCTGCCAGAGGGCCAAAAATAGACGCCGCCACGCCAGGACGATCCGGTACCTTGACCAGAGTCACCTTGGCCTCGTCACGGGAATAGGCGACACCCGTCACAACATTTTGTTCCACGATTTCCTCCTCGTCACAGACCAGGGTTCCGGGCAGATCTTCAAAGCTGGATTTTACCATCAGGCGGACCCGGTGGTTCATTGCCAATTCAACAGAACGGGTCTGCAGCACCTTGGCGCCCAACGAGGCCAGTTCCAGCATCTCTTCATAGGCAATCTTTTCGATCTTACGCGCTTTGCGCTCGATCCTAGGGTCAGTGGTGTAGACCCCGTCTACGTCGGTGTAGATATCGCAGCGTTCCGCGCCCAGAGCCGCTGCAAAGGCAACCGCTGTGGTATCCGACCCACCCCGGCCCAGTGTGCTTACACGGCCATCGGGTGCAATGCCCTGAAATCCTGCGATAACGGCATGCAGGCCTTCATTGAACTTCTTGTCCAGATTTGCCGTATCGATCCGGTCGATCCGGGCTGCCCCATGGGCATCGGTGGTGTGCACGGGCACCTGCCAACCTTGCCAGGACCGGGCCGGCACGCCCATTTCCTGAAGGGTTAGCGCCATAAGGCCTGATGTGACCTGTTCACCCGACGCTACGACGGCATCGTATTCCCTGGCATCGTAGAGACCACGCATGTTGGAGCCAGGCGGCGATGATGCGTCCTGAACCCATCCGACCAATTCGTTCGTTTTTCCGGACATCGCAGACACCACTACGGCGACCTCGTAACCCCGATCCACCTCGCGTTTGACCTTGGCCGCGGCGTTCCGAATGCGATCGAGATCGGCGACGGACGTTCCGCCGAATTTCATGACAAGCCGTGGCATGGGTCATCCTGGTTCGGGCGCGCCCCGGTTGCGGGGGCGAGTCTTTGGCGCTGCTATATCGCCAAGGTTGCCGGGGGGCAAGCCGTCGCGTCGGGTCTTGCTCAGACTTGAACGGGCTGGCAAGGCTATGGGCCAAAAGGGGAGGCCATGACGTATTCCACCATCGCCGCAGACTTGGAGGCCGGACGTGCGATTCTGTTGGACGGCGCGACAGGAACCGAGCTGCAACGACGCGGTGCCGATATGGAGCCGACGGCCTGGTGCGGGGCCGCAAATGTCGAACATGCGCGGACCTTAACCGACATTCATCTCGACTATATCCAGGCTGGCAGCCGGGTCGTCACGGCGAACACGTTCGCAACCTCGCGCATGGTACTGAAGCGGGCTGGGCTGGGCGACAAGTTCGCCGAGATCAATAAGGTTGCTGTCGATGCGGCGATGCGAGCCCGAGACGAGAGTGGGCAAGATATCGCCGTCGCCGGATCGTTGTCGCACATGGTCCCACGACCGGACCTGCATGGCCCTCCGGATCCTTCGGAGGTGTACGACGCCTATCACGAGTTGGCCTATTTCCTGGCCAAAGCGGGATGTGACCTGTTGCTGTTGGAGATGATGTTTCGCCCGGAACGCATCGCGCCTGCCCTGGACGCCGCTGATGAAAGTGGCCTGCCGACATGGTGCGGCTTCTCCGCTCGGCGGGCCGAAGATGACAGCGTGATCAGTTTTGCCTTTGATGATGATATTCCTTTCGGCGAGATCACGCCGATGATCGACGGCCGCAATATCCGGGCCGCTGGCGTTATGCATTCGGAATCTGCAGTTACTGGCGATGCGCTGGCGATCCTGCGGAAGACATTCGAGGGACCGATGACGGCCTATCCGGACTCCGGCCATATGAAGATGCCGGATTGGCAATTCGAAGAAATCATCGACCCAACGGACCTGGTTGAATTCGCACATAGCTGGCGCCAACAGGGCGTGCAGGTCTTTGGCGGCTGCTGCGGATTAGGACCCGATCATATCGCGGCGTTGCAGAACATGATGCAGGAGGCAGATGCATGACCGAAACCCGGCACGAATATCAGGAATTTTATGATGCGTTCCAGGCCTCTGACCTCCAGGATCTGCTGAGTGGGTCCTTGACCGATGGGGTGAATGCCTGCGTCGAGTGTTGTGACCGGCACCCCGATGACGCGATTGCGATCCGCTGGCGGGATGGCGATGGCGGCGCCGGAACGGTCACCTATGGCGTACTGCGCGACCAATCGGCCCGCTTCGCCAATTTGCTGGCGGAACACGGCGTAGGGCCAGGGGACCGCGTTGCCGCACTACTACCCCGCCGAGCGGAGTTGGTGGCTGTCGTACTGGGCGTTTTCCGTGCAGGAGCGGTCTACCAGCCGCTGTTCACTGCGTTTGGGCCAAAGGCAATTGAGCAACGTCTTGAAGGATCCGGTGCAAAGCTCGTGGTCACCGATCCCAGCAATCGATCGAAGCTGGATGACATTGCAAAACCACCATTGATTGCAACCATTGACGCATCGGTCGAAGGTGACATCGACTTCGCCGCAGCCCTGGATGCTCAGTCACCGGATTTCGATCCGGTGCTGCGCCATGGCGACGATACATTCCTGATGATGTTCACCTCTGGCACCACCGGCGCGCCAAAGGGCGTGAATGTGCCATTGGCTGCCTTACCGTCGTTCGAGGCCTATATGCGATATGGTATCGAGTTACTGCCGGAGGATCGGTATTGGAACATCGCCGACCCTGGCTGGGCTTACGGCCTGTTCTATGCGGTGATCGGGCCCTTGCTGCTGGGAGCCACGACCACGCTGATCGATGCGCCCTTTACGGTGGAAAGCACCTGCGATGTGATCCGCGAATTGGAGATTACAAACCTGGCGGGCGCCCCCACGGCCTATCGCATGTTGATCGCGGCGGGCGGTGTCGTGCCACAGGCGATTCGAGGGAGGCTGCGTGTCGCCTCCAGCGCCGGAGAGCCCTTGAACCCCGAGGTCATGCGCTGGTTCGAGGATCAGTTGGAATGCCCACTGCGCGACCATTATGGCCAGACCGAGGTCGCCATGGTGCTGAACAACCACCACGGGCTGCAACAGGATGTGCGTCCCGGCAGCGCTGGTAAACCCATGCCCGGCTACGCCTTGGCAGTCGTGGATGAAGCCGGCAATCCGGTGCCAGATGGCCAGCAGGGCATCTTGGCAGTGGATCGGATGAAATCCTCGCTGTTCTACTTCGCGGGCTATGCCGGGCGGGAAGGCCAAGATTGGGTTGGCGACTACTACCTGACAGGGGACTCGGTCGAAAAGAACGAGGACGGCACTTTCAGCTTTGTCGGCCGGTCGGACGATATGATCACATCTGCCGGGTACCGGATTGGCCCGTTTGACGTGGAAAGCTGCCTGATTGAGCACGATGCGGTCATGGAATCCGCCGTTGTTGGCAAGCCCGACGCGGAGCGTGGGCATATCGTGAAGGCCTTTGTGGTCTTGAACGATGGTCACGACGCATCTGATGCGTTGTCGGAAGACTTGCGCCTACATGTCCGTAATCGGTTGGGTGGCCACGCCTATCCGCGGGAAATCGAATTCGCCGAGGCGTTGCCCAAAACCCCCAGCGGCAAGATCCAGCGCTTCCTGTTGCGAGAGGGTTAGCCAACCGAACGCCTGTTGATCACAACTCGTTTGTTCCGGCAGCCTCGATACTAAGGGTTAGCTTTTTCGGGCAAATGAAGTGTAAACCTCGGGGCATGGTTTCGATGTTCCACAAAGTGACGAAGGGTTTTCCCCACGGATGCTGCCGAGCTACGCGCACAGTCAAGCAAATCACATGAACCGGTCATTTTCCGAACTCAAACGACAGCGCAGCCAAACGGGTCCAAAGACCTGGTCTGTTCTACCGTCGCTTTTCCTGTAAGCTTTTTTAGTGGCCACGATGCAAGCCAGCGCGGCAGAAGTTGAGCGTAACACCATTCTGGAT
>JBCCHJ010000113.1:0-11459 GCA_039028795.1 Pseudomonadota bacterium | reverse complement strand
CCAGTTCGCCCAGTTCCCAAGACCGCCCGTCGTCTCAAAATCACCGTTGCCGATCAGATCCGTCGTTTGCGTCGCCATCTCTTCTTCTCCAAACTCAGCGTCTGCTCGTACGCCATAGTGTCAACACCAGCGGATCAATCCGCTCGCAAGCCCGCGCTGTCAGCATTAGCTCTCGGCCAAATTTCAGCCGTCCGCTGCCACCGGTTTGAGAACAACCGGCACACCCCCGTTACAAAGACGACTGGAACGCCCCCATACGCGCAATTTGAACGCGAGAACTTTGTACTATCTGCGAACCACATTTCTCGGCCACGTTCAAGATGGTTGTCTGTCGCTTAACCATGATCAAAGAGACCGTACTCTTCATTTTTCCTGTCACACCGATGCACTCACACTTCCCAACCGGACGTTCAAAGACGTGCGAACAGATCACCCAAGTGTCATTCAATCGCCAAATCTGGCGTGAAATTGGCAGGACGGAGACAGGTCAAAAATCTCCCAAAAATCTTAGAGTTTTGAGACAAATCTTTTCAAATTGCAGTCAGCATGTCTTTGGCACACCTTGAAAGTTTGCATTTTGCAAAGAGCGTTTAAACTTTCAACGGCACTGGAACTCTGCGAATCAATATGTCTGCTTAGGATCGTCCAGTAGTGAAATCGCTTTAATTTGATTCAGACCCAAATGCTCTGGCCGCCAGAACGTCCCAAAAGTTGCCGCTATTAGTACACTTAGCCCCGACAGTTCTTACGAAGCCTGCAGAACCCAGCGTACGGCGCCGAGGGCAATCGATGAGCTTCAAAACGACAGGTCAGCGGCTTTTCTGCTAGGTGATCGGATAAGAGTTTTTGGAGTTCAGACCGAAACTGCAGCGACTAATTCATCGCGTGAAATCTCAGCCTTTACGCCCTCCAGCACGGTGCGGCCGCTGCGCAATGCATAGAAGCGGTCACCGTATTGGTAGGCGAAATCGAAGTATTGCTCGACCAAGACGATGGCCATATTTCCCTGGTCCTTCAGGTAGGCAATCGCCTCGCCGATCTGTTTGATGATGGAAGGCTGGATGCCTTCGGTCGGCTCGTCCAACAGCAGCAATTTGGGCTTGGTCACCAACGCGCGGCCGATTGCCAACTGCTGTTGCTGCCCGCCGGACAGATCTCCACCGCGGCGTTTGCGCATTTCCTTCAACACAGGGAACAGCTCGAATATCTCATGGGGAACACGGCGATCATTGCGCGGCAGGCATGAAAAGCCGGTCTCTAGGTTCTCTTCCACGGTTAGCAGGGGAAAGATATCGCGTCCTTGCGGGATATAGCCGACACTATTGCGGGCCAGGCGCGTGGCGCTGATAGTGCGTTGATCAGTCCCTTCCAATCGATAGCTGCCGCCAGACCTGGGATGCACCCCGGCGATCACCTTCAACAAGCTGGTCTTGCCTGCACCGTTGGTGCCCATCAGACATGTGATTTGTCCAGTTTCTGCAGTCAGACCAACGCCATAAAGGATCTGCGATGCGCCATAATGAAGATCGATATCTTTCAGTTCCAGCATTATTCAGCGGCCAAGGTAAACGTCGATGACAGTGGGGTCTGACGTCACGTAGTCGATGGTTCCCTCTGCCAAGACCGCGCCTTCATGCAGCACCGTAACCTTGCAATCCAGCTTACGGACAAAGTCCATGTCGTGTTCGACAACCACGACAGCATGGCTCTTGGCCAAGTATTTCAGTAGCCGCGTTGTATGATCTCTTTCCTCCAGCGTCATTCCTGCGGCGGGTTCGTCAATCAGCAACAGGCGAGGGTCCTGAGCCAACAACATTCCGATTTCCAACCACTGTTTCTGCCCATTGCTCAAATCGCCGGCGGGCCGCTCAACATACGCTTCCAAGCCGATTTCTGTCGCGATGTCTTCCATCCGGGCGTCGTCTTCCAAACTCCGCCGATAGAATAAGGCCGCCCACGGACGGCGGTCCCGGTTCAAGGACATCATCAGGTTGTCTGATACTGATTGATCTTCGAAAACCGTCGGCCGCTGAAACTTTCGACCGATCCCTTGTTGGGCGATTTGGCTTTCAGACAATCGCAGCAGCGAGATGTTCTTCTCGCCCCAGGTCACAGCCCCTGCGTCAGGGCGGGTCTTGCCGGTGACAATGTCCATGAAGGTTGTCTTGCCCGCGCCATTCGGTCCGATGATTGCGCGCATCTCCCCTTCGTTGATCTGGAACGACAGATCATTGATTGCCTTGAATCCGTCAAAGGTGACGGAAATCCCCGAAACTTCCAGCAAAGAGCTCATCGCCGCACCAGCCGGTCGACGACACCGCCCAGGCCTTTCGGTGCGAACAAGGTCACCAGGACAAATCCCAAGCCCAGCAGCACCTGCCACCAGTCGACCCATTTGATGGTGTAGAACCCCAGTGGCAGGTCGGGGGCTTGCCCCCCAGTGAACCAGCTTGAGGCCAGGCTGACTAGCGCCGCGCCGATCACCGCACCATAAAGCCGCCCGCGTCCGCCGATGGCGACCCAGACCGCCAGGAAGATCGAGGCAATCGGCGCAATTTCGGCGGGGTTAATGATCCCAGCTTGCGGGTAATAGAGTGCACCGGCGATCGCCGACAGAACCGCGGTGAAGGTGAAGACAGCAAGTTTATAAGCTTCCACATTGTAGCCCAGGAACCGGACCCGCGCCTCGTCATCGCGAATGCCTTGGATAATATTTCCAAACTTTCCGCTGACCATCCATGCGATTAACAAGTAACCGACCCCCAGGACAAAGGCTGACGCCCACAGGAACACGAGGGACAACGTGGCCTGGGAAGTTTCCTCGAATCCCGGAATGTTCTGCAAACCAGACAGGCCATTGTTGCCGCGCAGGCCGCTGTCGTTTTGGAAAAGATAGAGGGCCAGCGCCAAGGTCATCGCCTGGGTCAGGATGGAAAGATAGACGCCTGAAACCCGGCTGCGGAAGGCGAGCCACCCGAAGACCAGGGCCAGCAGGCCCGGCACCAGCACAACCAAAGCAAGCTGCAGAACCAGGCTATCGGCGAACATCCAAATGGCTGGTAGTTCCGAGCCACCGACGACGCCGAAAATCTGATTTCCGATGGCAGCCTGAACCTCATCTGGCGTTGGCGGGATGGCTTCCGCCGCCATGGCCTCTAAGACGATACCCTCCGTTCTGGCATACATCAGCCACATGCCGATCATGTAGCCGCCCAAGCCAAAGAACGCGAAATGGCCAAGCGAGAGGATCCCGCAATATCCCCAAACCAAGTCCATAGCGATAGCGATCAGACAAAAGCAGAGCGTCTTGCCAAGGGTTTTGACGAAGCTGGTCGAGATCAGCCCAAAACCCGCAGCCTCGCTGAGTATCGTGACGCCGATGGTGAACACAGCCAAGAGGCCAATGAACACCAGGACCGAGGGATACCGCAACACAAAGGGACGTCGAGCCATGGACTAGTCCCCCGCCGCGCGGCCTTTCAGGGCAAAGATGCCCTTCGGCCGGAACTGAATAAAAATGATGATGAAGACGATCATGTATGTCTGGGCTGCGAGCGTGTTTGACGGGTTAAATGCCTCGATCACCTTTTGCAGCGATCCGATTAGGCTGGCCCCGGCCAACACGCCCCAAAGGTTGCCGACCCCGCCAACCACGACGGTCATGAAGCTCTGTACGATATAGTCCTGGCCCAAGCCGGATGTCACCTTGGCGAATAGGCCGATAGCCACCCCGGCGATCCCAGCGATGCCCGAACCCAAGCCGAAGGTCAGCATTCGGATGCGGTCCGGATCAATCCCCATGCTGGCCGCCATGCGAGGGTTCTGGGTCACGGCGCGAACTTCCAGCCCCAGGCGAGTGCGGTTCAACACGAAGAGCAGGAAGATCAGAAACGCCAGGCCCAGTACGAAGATCGCTACCCTGATCCAGGAAATCGCGACCACTGGGTTGATCTCCCAGGCGCCATCTAACCACTCAGGCGATGTCAGCGGCCTTGCCTGCGTGCCGAAGATATTCTTGGCGATCTGCTGCAACGCGATTGAGATCCCGAAAGTCGCCAGCAGCGTCTCCAAGGGCCGGTGATAGAGATATCGGATAACAAGGCGTTCCAACGCCACCCCAGCGCCGAAGGTGACTGCAAAGGCCAGCGGCAGCGCGACCAGAATGGATATCGTGTAATCGGGGATAATCTGCTGGACGACAAAGCCCGTATAGGCGCCCATCATGATGAATTCCCCATGGGCCATGTTGATGACCCGCATAACGCCAAAGGTAATCGCCAAACCGATGGCAGCCAGAAAATAAATCGAGGCCAGAGACAACGCATCCAAAGACAGGTCGAGAATGCCGTAGATCTCGACCTGGGTCTCAATATCAGCCAGCACTTCGCGCGCCGCATCCGTCACATCTGAGTCCGGCTCGGTATAGGCGGCATAAAAAGTGTGCGCCTTAATCGCCGCGACCCGGTCGGTAAGACTTGGCGCAGGGGCAACCTTCCCTGCCAGTGCCAAAGCGGCGTAAGCCCGGTCGCGGCTATCGGTCGAGTTCAGATCGCTCAGCGCGATGCCACCAACTTTGCCATCGACGACGTGTTCCGCCAGGGCTTGTTTCTGCACCTCGGTTGATATCGCGGCGGGCGCACCGTCCGTCACCAGCAGCGCATAGGCTGCGTCAAAGTCCAAATCACGGGCCGGGCCGGTCAGGCCGCCATCGTCCCCTGGTGCAGTCGCCACTGTAAGTCGCCGGGCGATGTTCACATCGGGCACCTGCTCTGACACCGCGATGGTGGTTGTCGCCAACAATGGGTTCAACGCCGCACGGACATCCACGTCCAGGGCCCCTTCGAAGGAGCGGATCGCGTTAACACGGGCCACCGGATCGGGGTCAAACGCAAGGGTCAGCAGATGCTCGATCCGTTGTTTTTCCGCTTTGATATCCGCGTCGGGTTCGTCGGCGATGGCACCACGCAGGGCGAACAACTGCTCTGCTGAGGGGTCTCTTTGGATCGCCGTCAGACTGGCGCGCCGTTTCGCTGGATTTGGGTCCATCAGCTGAAAACGCACCAGCGCTGCGGAAATCAGCGCCCGCACCCCGCTATTCGGCTTAATTTGCTTCAGGGCTTTTTTTGCGGCCTCACCCGCGGGTACGCCTGAGGCAATCTCAAAAAGCTGGTAGGTTTTTTTATCTTCGGTCTTCGTCAGGAAGAAGCGTTGATCTTCCTTCCGCATCCAGATTTCCTTGGCGCGCCATTTTTCAAGCACAACCTGTGCTTCGGGCAATCCACTGTCGCGTAGGGCGTCGATCGCCGGTTGGATCGTCTTGCGTGATCCCTTGGCGATGATCTTGGCGTTTTCAGCCAAGATTTCGTTGATTGCGGAAGTCTGGGCGGCGGCAGCGCCGCTCGACATGGTCAGCGCAGAGATCACCAAAACAAGCGCACGTATTATTCTTGCCATGATGTCCCTTAAAAATGCGGGGGACCGTCACCGGCCCCCCGAAGGTCACTCACAAAGGGAACTTAGTAGTTAGATTTGATCTGCACACAAGTTTTCGTCGTGGTGTTGTACATGCCGCAGCCCAGGTCCTTCCAATCCGACACCAGCACAGCCGACTCAGGCAAGAAGTCGGTCCAAGCATCGCCCGCAACTTCCTCGGTCTGGCTGATAATGTCGAACTGCCCGTCTTCTTGGATTTCGCCGATCAAAACCGGCTTGGCCAGGTGGTGGTTCGGAAGCATTACCGCGGTGCCACCGGTCAAATTTGGGAATTCTTGCCCGTACATAGCGGTTCGAACCGCATCAACATCAGTAGTGCCGGCCGCTTCCACGGCGTTTACCCACATGTTGAAGCCGATATAGTGGGCCTCCATCGGGTCGTTGGTTACGCGTTCGGACCCCATCTTGGCCTTCCAAGCGTCGATGAACGCGGTGTTCGCTTCGGCATCCGCCGACTGGAAATAGTTCCAGGCCGCCAGGTGGCCAACCAAGTTGGCCGTATCCAAGCCCGACAACTCTTCTTCTCCAACCGAAAAGGCCACCACCGGGATGTCATCTGCGGAAACCCCGGCCGCGGCCAATTCCTTGTAGAAGCCGATATTGGCGTCGCCATTGATTGTCGAGATGACGCCGACTTTCTTACCGTCAGCGCCAAGCGCCGTGACATCCGCCACGATCTTGGACCAATCCGAATGGCCGAACGGCGTGTAGTTGACGAAGATATCATCGGCCGAGATGCCTTTGTCCTTCAGGTACTGCTCGAGAATTTTGTTCGTCGTACGCGGATAGACATAGTCAGTGCCCAGCAGCGCAAACTTTTCGACGCCCAGTTCTTCAAGATAATAGTCAGTGGCCGGGATCGCCTGTTGGTTCGGGGCGGCACCCGTGTAGAAGACGTTTTTCGAGCTTTCCTCGCCCTCATATTGAACCGGATAGAATAGAAGACCGTTCAGTTCCTCGATGACTGGCAGCACCGACTTGCGGCTGACCGACGTCCAGTTCCCGAAAATAACATCGACCTCGTGAACGGTCAGAAGCTCGCGCGCCTTCTCAGCAAACAGTGGCCAGTCCGAAGCCGGATCAACCACGACCGCCTCCAACTGCTTGCCCAGAACACCGCCCTTTGCGTTCTGCTGTTCGATAAGCAGAAGCATCGTGTCCTTCAGGGTCGTTTCGGAGATTGCCATCGTGCCGGAAAGCGAATGCAGAACGCCGACCTTAATCGTCTCGTCCGCCGCCAGGGCGGTTGAAGCCGTCAACGCGAGTGTCGTCGCGGAAGCCATGATAAACTTATCCAGTCTCACGGTGTTTGTTCCTCTGTCGTAGCTTGATTTTTCGTTGGCGCTTCTGCACCGCGGGCGGAAGCTAGTTCAGAGGTACTGTCCTGTCTGCTGTTGAATCTTGGCTATGGTGTTGCAAAATCTGCATCGCTATATCGAGGCACATGCGACAAGTTCAGATTTACGGTGCCATCGATAAGATCGCCCGAATGGGGTCCATCCGCCGGGCGGCAGAGGCATTGGCGATCTCTCCATCGGCGTTGAACCGTCAGATTTTGGCGATCGAGGACGACCTGGGCGTGCCTTTGTTCGATCGGCTATCCAGTGGAGTGCGCTTGTCCACTGCTGGCGAGGTCTACATCAAGTGCTTTCGCGACCATCTGGCTGATTTGAAGCGTGTGGAAAGCCAGATCGCAGACCTCTCGGGCCAGCGCATCGGAACCGTGCGGATCGGGGTTGGTCCCGAGTTATCGTCGGGGTTCCTTCCGGAATTGATCAATAGATATCAGCAATCCCATCCTCAGGTGAATTTCGTTGTTGAAACGATCGCATATGACGACGTGGCCAATGCCGTTTCGGACGGATCGATCGACCTCGCCATCGCGGCAGCCCCTGTCCAGGTGCCCGGACTTCTGGACGTGGCGGCCGAACATATGAACATCGTCGGCGTCGCTGTCGAGGGCGTGCGCTCACCAACCTCCGAACTTGGTTTCGCGGACCTTGCCCAAAGCTCGTTAATCGTCCCGACGCGACATTCTGGTCTTCGTAACTCGATCGATGCAGTGTTCTCTGGTCGGAGGATCACGCCAAGATATCTGGTCGAAACCGATGGGCCTGTCACGCGACAGATCATCAGCTATCCCGAGGCGCTTTGGCTATCGGCGGAAAAGAACCTCGATCATGGCTTGATAAAGGAAATGGGGCTGGCGTTGCATCGACTGACGCCAGAAACCTTGCCGGATATCAGGGTTCACATCTTGCAATTAGAGCGGCGGGTCCTACCCGTCGCAGCGGCCAATGTGGTCCGAATGCTGGCCGCAGAAATCGCCGCCTAGGTGGAGGTTGCTGTGGCATCGCCAAACGCCGAAGATGTCGCATTCACATAAGTCGATTGCCCAAGTGGGATCGGCGGCCCGAAGGCGCCCGACAAAATCAGATCGCTTGCCTTTTGCGATCGGCCCTCTGCCGTATGAGCCTACGCCTCTAGCTCGGCATCCCAGTATAGGAAATCCATCCAACTTTCGTGCAGGTGGTTGGGTGGAAATCTCCGGCCCTTGTTCTGCAACTCGGATGACGTTGGCCGTTGCGGCAACCGGTTCAACGTCAGTCCAGCCTGGCGCACGGTCATGTTGCCTTTCTTTAAGTTGCAGCGCCCACAGGCGGCAACAACATTCTCCCATGTTGTACGGCCACCACGAGAACGGGGCACCACATGGTCAAAGGTCATTTCGCCCCCTGCCCCGCAATATTGGCAAGAGAACTGGTCGCGCAGGAAGAGATTGAATCTCGTGAACGCGGGATAGCGGGCTGGTTTGACATAATCCCGCAAAACCACCACCGACGGCAGTTTCATCGCGATCGATGGTGAGTGCACTTCAGTGTCATATTCGGCCACGATCGAAACCCGGTCCAGAAACGCAGCCTTGATGGCGTCCTGCCAAGGCCAGAGCGACAAAGGGAAATAGCTGAGCGGCCGATAATCGGCGTTCAGCACCAATGCCGGGTGATCTCTCAAACCGCCCGGTTGCCTGACAAATGTCGTTGCGAAGTCAGCGTCCATCGATATGCCCTGTTATCGGTCCGTCCATGCGTCCGGTACGCCAGGGCTTAGCGGTTTGATCCGGTGCCCCGGTCTTGGCCCACTATATCTGGAGGACGATTGACTTCAAGCTTCTAGATAAAGCGGTTCTCATGCCTTTCGACCCAACTATCAGAGGCCTGCAACAGAAACGTGTCAGCCGGTCTGACCGGATTATCCACCAGGTATCGCAAGGTGTTCCATCATAAACCGCAAGCTCAATCCGAGGCCCTGAGGTCCAATCCCGTGACCTATTCCCTGTTCGATATGGCTTTTCACATCGAATCCAGCAGCGCGAAGTTGGGTTTCTGCAGCGCTCATTTCAGAGACGTTGATCATCTCGTCCATGTCGCCGTGAATCAACAGAACCGGGGGCTTCACTTTGGCCTCTGCTGCGAGATCATCCCCGGGGATCAGGCGACCGGAAAAACCAGTCACACAAGCCACGGCGTCATCCCGGCGCGGGGCGACGTATAGGCTCATCATCGTACCCTGGCTGAAACCTATGATTGCAGTCTGGGCTGGTGTGACCCCTTCCTCCGCCATCGCCGCGGTCAGATAGTCGTTTAGAAGACCAACCGATGTCTTAAACCCGGCATCACGCTGCTCCTCGCTTGATCCGTCCAGCCAGGGGATCGGAAACCACTGATATCCCGCCGGATTGACCGATGACTTTTCTGGCGCGTTAGGTGCGCGAAAAACCGTATCTGGCATGTATTCAGATAGAGGTTGCGACAGACCAAAGAGGTCGTTGCCGTCTGCGCCATAGCCGTGGAGTAGGATGACCAAAGACTTGGTTGTGCCGGATTTCGCGTCAGCCCTTGGGCCGGTCAGGGACGTCATGGTCTACTCCGATATGCCTTCGCGTTTTTTTTCCACACGGTAATAGGCCCATAGAATGCGGGCTGCAACCGACCGCCAGGGCGACCAAGCCTCGGCCATACGCCGCAATGCTTTCTCGGTCGGACGCTCGGGCAGATCATATAGGACTCGCGCTGCCTCTTGCAGGGCAAGATCCCCAGCAGCAAAAATGTCCGCTCGACCAACGGCGAACTTCAGGTAGATTTCTGCGGTCCAAACACCAATCCCTTTAACTGCAGTCAAAACTGCAACGGCCTCATCTTCCGGCATGGTCGCCAGCGCATCATAATCCAAGTCGGCTTCGGCCAAGGTGCGGGCGTAGCGGATCTTCGGCCAGGACAGGCCGCACGCTCTCAATGTGTCATCATCGGTTTTTGCGAAACCAGTCGGGTCAGTTGCGTTGCAGTCAGACAATCGATTCCAAACTGCGCCTGCCGAAGCAACCGACAGCTGCTGGCCACAGATCGCTTGCAACAAGGCTGGAAATCCTCCGGTGCGGCGGCGAAGGGGAAGCGGTGCGGTTTGTTCGAAGGCTTTTGCCAGCTTTGGGCACTGGGTCGCCAGCCAGGCTGCGCCTTCGGCGACATCAGCGTCTGTGTGAATGATCCGGTCCGTCATGGCGGCACCGTGATCTTCCATCGCAGGGCCGTCAAGAATTACCGGCCCTAAGAAAATGCTGTCCCAGACACCGCCTGGGACAGCACAACTATCTTACGCAAATCTGCTCGACAGAACTCAATTCTTGAATACCACCATGCCATAGTGCTCTGCCAGACGTTGCAGAGCGAGTTTCAGCACGACCTTACCAGACCGGGCGGACCAACCCATCCGCCGCTCACACGCCTCCAGGCCTTCCAGGAAACAACAGGTCCTCAGCGCCACATCGGAAAGCCCTGGGCCCAAGGCGGACAATGCGGCCATAACCCGGTCCCGGGCCATCGACGGCCCTTGTCCCGGCGTGCCCGGGACCCGTGTCCCTGAAAACCGGTCGCCTGGCGTCAAGAACTTGCGCCAGTCTTGCGCCACCTGCTGCCCGATATGCGCAGATTCAAAATCCGCCCGCAGCTTTTCAGCCGCCTCGACTTCCTCGGGCGCTAGAAAGGGTTTTCCATCCGATCCCTTTCTCCGCGCGAGCCAGCCAATCGGGCTTTCGCCTAGGTTAACTTCATGCGGTTCGGATTTTCCGGACGCCGGGTCCATGAAAAGACGTTCGCCCATTTCCTGGTGCTGCCGGGCAAAGGGAACGGTGGTGTCGGTCGGGCCGCGGCCATGCTGGTCTTCCGCAAGGGTCCGCCGCAGATACGACCGGCCCACGTCCGTGATCCGATATCGCACTGTCGTCGAGCCACGGGACGATGCCTTAATCCAATCCTCTTTCAGAAATTCAGCGGCGATGGCGACGCCAACCATGGCAATCGGGCGCTTGTGTTCATTGGCCGAACAAAAGATGCCGGCCTTTTCGGCACCATGAGCGATCAGCAAAAATGCGCCCGGTTCGGAAAGCCGTCTAAGAAACCTTTTGGCCTGATGCCGAACTTCATCCGGATCCGGGCGGTCATAGACTTTTGAGACAGCAGGCGGTAGATTGGCGTTCGCCAGCTCATCCTGATCCGGTGTCGGGGGATCCTCTTCTGCCTCGGATAACAGTCGATCGAAAATTGGATCATCGCGCGATTGTTCCACGCGGCGAACCGCCCGCAGGACGGTGGACGGATGGGTTCCCGCAGCTTCGGCAAGTTTGCGGATGCTTTCGCCCGCACCAGTATGCGCAAGATAAAGCGCCGCATCGCGGGTTGAACCTGCATTCGCGCCCTGTGCGAAGAACTTTTCAGCCTTGGCTGTACAGTTGTCGAGGATGTCGTACGTACGGTCCACAGTGGTAACCCTGTTTTGATTCAAATTTTAGATAAATCTGTCCTAGTTCCCAAAATTGAACAGTTAGTTAATCTGTGGATAAATCTGAAATTTTAGCGATTTCAGTTAGTTAACAGATCGTAAATTTTCCACAGGGCCAGCGCGCGCACCCT
>JBCCHJ010000112.1:0-11636 GCA_039028795.1 Pseudomonadota bacterium | reverse complement strand
TTAACCTGGCGCCTACCGGCAAAAACCTCGGGTCCCGTCACTCAAGACTCTGGCGTCTCGACGCCCCAAAGGCCGGTAGGGATGAGGAACTTCAAAACTCTTCGTTGTTCACATAGGTCAGAAATGACAGCCGAGCTTTCATCACCTGAAGCGCGCGGATCTGGAATCCGAGAATGACCAACAGATTTTTGGGAATATGTTTTTGGAGGCGACGGCCGGAATCGAACCGGCGTACACGGATTTGCAATCCGCTGCGTCACCACTCCGCCACGTCGCCTTGCCTTTTATATCAGTACTTTAGCGCGGTTTCTTCATGTGGTAATTTTATCGCCCGCACAAAAAGGCAGAAATTTCTATTAATTTCAGACCCTCTAATTGTCCATATCAAATCGTCCGGAAGCTTCGCTCGTCTGCATATTAGGCAGAAGACCCACGATGGTGGTCCCAAACCAGCCGTTTCGTTCGTTTTCGAGACTTTTTTGGGCTAGCTCCGCACAAAATTCGGCACAAAGTTTTTAGCGCAGCGGATCGGTGGGCCGCTGCGGAACAGTCCTTCAAAGAAATTTGGAACATTCTGTGCCGGGGTGAGGCTGTGTGCGTCTAGTTGACAAGGTCGTCCTTGCAATATCGATTGATCATAAATTTCCAGCTTGGCGCTGACTTCGGAGGGTATTTTTGTTTGATGGTAGCATCGCCAAGGATGCGCAAAAGGTAAGTACTATGATCTGTAAGAAATGGACAAGAAGGCAGCGGGAACTGCGACTGCTTGCAGCCTTAGCCACGTGCTGGCCTACATTGGCTACCGGGCAGATTAACAACATCGAACATGTTCAAAAAGATCAAGCGCTGCTTACGCTGCAAGTGGCGACTTGGGTTCCGCAGGATGGCCACGATCCGGGGGCCGTAGAATCCTACTATGATAGCGCCGGTAAGGTTGTTCGCCTTTCAAGCGCCGAAACGATCCCGTTCCGCCTTAGGTTTCCGAGTTTACGTCCGAACCTTAATGAAGATGAGTATCAGGAAGGACTTACCTTGTTCCCGTCGGTCCGGGACTGTTTGCTGACGTCGGAGCGAGACAATACTCAGCCCGATCTAACGCGCTTCGATTGGTCAAAGATGCCTAATCATAGCGCGGCTCAAGTTTGTCTTATCTGGATTTTCACCAGCTACGATAAAGCTGCTGACGTGCTATGGTGGATGGCAAAGCAAAGAATGACGGTTCAGCGCTTCTACGGCCGTCATCTTTATGACGGCACGGAGGCTCGGATCCTCCAAGACAAAACAATATTGAAACTCAATTATTCCCGTAAATTTGGCGTTGGATTGTCGGCTGGTTTCGGCGAGCTTCCCTATGGTGGCCCGAAAGAACCTTGGCCCTTGAGCGCGTTCGAGAACAAGGGCTATGGCATCACCGTCAGGTTCTCGAAGTCATTCGGGATTTTCTCGGTTGGCGTTCATGCTCATGGGATGAAGTGATCCTCCGATAAGTGTTGCGGCGGATCAACGTAGCGCCAGGAGTCACTAAAGTGGGTCGCTGTGGGGCCCGGTGAGACACGATCTCACACAAAAAGCCGCACAAAAACTAAACTGAATTAGCAGCACATAGAGTGATCGATAGTGAATTAGATAATCTTCGTCGATGTGGGAAAGCGAATTTGATCAGCAGCTTGTGACGAAAACGCAGTAACCGGTCAAGATTTGCAATCCGCTGCGTCACCACTCCGCCACGTCGCCTGCGGGACGTGTCATAACGCTGGGCGATCTACGTTGCAAGGGCGTGCGGTGGCCGATTGGTCCGGGTCAGCCTTTTGCTCGATCAAATTAGCCGAGCCGAACTGATCAAATCTGACGGGTAGCCTGCTCACACATCGGATATTACCTTAATATACGCTCACATCCTTCAGGAATCGCGTGAAGAATCCTAATTTGCAATGTGCTCAAATCTGTGCCGCTTTCCTTGCGTCCCGCCCGGTGATGTGGCATCAAACTCTTCAGAATCCAGAAACGACCCGGGTTCAGGAGATGACAGATTTCGTAGCGGCACGTCAGTCCATGGTGGATTGTCAGGTCCGGCCATCAGATGTGACGCAGTATGCGATCATTGATGCGCTGCTTTGGGCGCCACGGGAACGGTTCGTGCCCAGAAGTCAGCGCGAGGTCGCCTATGCCGATGCCGAAATCCGAATTTCGAGCGATCGTTCCCTGATGGCGCCGCGCACCTTTGCCAAGATGCTCGAGGCCGCGCAGATCGGCCCGGACGATCTGGTTTTGGATCTGGCTCCAGGGCTTGGGTACTCTTCCGCGGTAATCTCCCGTCTGGCTGCTGCCGTTGTTGCGATTGAACCCGACGAGGCGCATGTCACCGATGCGACAGAAATTATGCAGGATTTGGACCTGGACAATGTTCTGGTCAGCCATGGTACTCCGGCCGAGGGCGATTCCTCGCATGGGCCCTATGATGTGATCTTCATCAACGGAGGCGTTGAACACATACCCGAAACGCTGGAAGCGCAATTGAAGGAGGGCGGACGGTTGGTTGCCCTGGTACAGGAGGGGACCTGTGGGCAATGCCGCGTCCGGATCCGTGCCAACGGGATTTTTTCCGAGCGGCGTTACTTCGATGCGACTGCGGGGGTTCTGTCAGGGTTTGAAAGTGAAAAGGCGTTCGCGTTCTGAGACCCATCCGATAGGAAACCGAGGATAGGCCAGCGACCATCAGCTTAGAAAAGGCACTGGAATGCATATCGCAAGACTAACCGGCAGTTTGTTTGTCACGGCCGCCTTGATCATCCCGGCGCAACCGGTCATCGCGGATTCGCTTGCCGATGCCATGGTGAAATCCCTGAAATCCAGTCCGGAGCTGGACCTGAACCGGTCGAACGTGAAAGTTTTGAGCGAGCAGGCCGTCCAGGCCAGGGCCCAAGGGCGCACGCAGGTTCAGGGTACAGTCAACGTTACGACGCAGTTCAATGATTTGCGGGAATTCGTTTACCCGACGCAGTTGCAATTGGATGTGACGCAGCCGCTTTTTACGGGCGGCCAGGTGGAAAACTCCACCGAAGCCGCTGAAATCCGGATAACCGCCGAAGAAGCCCGACAGATCGCGACAGAACAAACAATTCTGCTGAATGCGGTTACGGCCTTTTCCGATGTCCGCCGCGATATGACATTGGTTTCTCTGGGGCGCAACAACGTGCGGGTCATCAAGGAACAATTGCGCGCCGCGCGCGAACGGTTTGATGTCGGCGAGGTGACCCGGACGGACGTCGCCCAGGCCGAGGCCCGCCTTGCCGCTGCGCGCGGACAGCTGGCAGCGCAGGTCGGCGCCCTGCAAAACTCGCGCGAAGCCTATAAGCGGGTCGTCGGCGAATATCCCAAAGAACTGGATCCCCTGCCGCCTTTGCCAGATCTGCCGGACGATATCGACCAGGCCGTGTCGATTTCGCTGACGGATCAGCCGAACATCCGGGCAGCACGGTTGGAACAACTCGCAGCCCGGTCCGATGTGCGGACAGCCATCGGCGCCCTGCTGCCACAGATCTCTATCCAGGGTCAGGTACGGAACCTGGACACTTTGGGCATCGAGAACGACAGCACCAGCGATGCCTCGCTGGGCCTACAAATCACCATCCCATTCTATACCGGCGGCGCCAACCACTCCAATGTGCGCGAAGCGCAGGCACTGGTGGAAAGCCGAAATGCCGACATCGCTACGGTTCTCCGCGATACCGCCCAGCAGGTCGGTGTTGCGTGGTCCGATCTCAGAGTATCGCGGGCAACGATTAACGCCGGTAAACTGGAGGTCAGGGCCGCGCAGATCGCCTTCGAGGGCGTGCAGGAAGAAGCTAAGGTCGGCGCCCGGACAACGCTGGACGTTCTGGACGCCGAGCAGGAGCTTCTGGATGCCCGCGGCGATTTGGTTTCGGCCCGGCGGGACGAATATGTGGCGTCCTATAACCTTTTGTTTTCAATTGGGAAACTAACTGCTGATCATCTGGGGTTGGATCTTGGCAACGGAGCGCCGCAGGAAAGTTATTATGCCCAGGTAAAGGATCGGAATTTCGGGTATGATCCAACCGATGATACGGTCTGGACGTTGTCATACCGTCCATGACACAATGTGAACACATGTAAAGATAAGGTATGTACCAGCCCGAATGGGCTTGATCGAGGCACGAGAAAACAAATGAGCAACGATAATCGAAAATCGATGGACGACGTCTTGGCGTCTATTCGCCGGATCGTCCGCGCTGAAAAAAGCCCAGATGACGCGGAAACGGTTGAAGGTTTGGAAGATGACGGCCCGATGCCGCAAGAAGTGCTTCCAGGCTCGGACGAGGCACCTTTGGAACTGACCCCCGATATGCAGATGGGCGACAGTGCAAATGCAGCGGCTGCGGCAGTGGTGCCGCCCAGAATGGATACGCCGACAATGGATGATGATCAGATCAAGGCTTTGATCCGCGAGGTCGTTTCCGACGAAATCGCGAACGGTGACATGAACGGGATCGTTCGCAATGTGATCCGGGATGAGCTGACCACCGGCGAAATCGGCGGGAACATTTCGCGAAATGTGCTGGCTCTGATCAAGTCAGAGATTGCCAAGTCGGCGAAATCTTAAACCATCTATCTGCCGTTGCTGGCCTTTAGCGCAGGCCGGTAGCCGCACGCGCCTAGTCCGTGCAGCTCAGATAGGCTCGCCTTGCTTCAACAGCTTGTCGATTAACTCGCGGTGCAGCTCGGCGCTGTCGCCGCCTCCGAAGGTCAGCGCGCCGCCGGTATAGGCCGTGCCATAGGTCAACGCCAGGTTCACGACCTGCCCCAGACCGGACAGGAACTGGTCCTTTTCAAGCGGTCGCAGCGGGTGGATGAATACTGACATCAGCCGTCCCTGGGCCACCGCATATCTGGCATCCAAAGCGCTGTCGAAATTTGCCTGCATCATACGGTACATCTCGTCCGGCGTGACCTCGTCGATGGACCGGATCGAGATCATCGCGCGCATACGGTCATTCGTGGGATCGGCGACCACGAATACCGGTACCTCTTCGACGGTCAGCCTTGCCGAAGTGCCTTGAAATTCCGCCTCCGGATCGACGGCCTGAATAATCTCTGTAAGGCGTTCGAACGTCATCGGATCTTCAGCCTTGGCTACGCCAAGTCCGACCGTAATCGCTACCCCGAAAATCAAAGCCCTCAGCATGGAAATCTCCTCTGTTATCTCTGCCTACGCTGCCTGATCATCACGGGGAATCAAACCTTTTGTTAGCGCGTGCCACGAAATTCCAATGCCAAACCTGCCGAACCGGGACGGCTTGATCAGGTGGCACAAAAAAAGCGGCGCCGAAGCGCCGCCCTTTGTTCTGTAGGCCGCTAGATGGTTCAGGCTTTGCGGCGTCCCACAAAGGCAATCGCGCCCATGCCTGACAGCAGCAGCAAGAAGCCTGCCGGTAGGGGAATGGCGGTGACATCAATCGCCTTAACGCGGAAGTCGTCATTAAGACCGTCAGCGCCGATGCCCAGAACCGTGCCCATGGTGCCAGCGGCAAACAGGAATGGGTTCGAGGCAGCGATGTTGATATCTTCCAGGACGAATATGCCGTCAATCGCCAGGTCGAAGTCATCGTTGCCGTCTACGGCACCAAAGGTGACCGAGTTGAAAACGACTTTCTGGTCGAACGTCAGAACCAGAAGGTCATTGCCAAGCCGACCGTCGATTTGGCCGCCATCAAGGAAGCCACGGTCGATGCCGGTCCCGCCGGATCGGCGCGTGACCACGTCGTTTCCGTCCGGACCGATGATCGTGTTGGTAAGATCGATGAAGCTGGCTGGCGAAACGGTCAAAGTCAGCCCGCCGCTCGTCAGGTCGTATGATGAAAAGTTACCAGACCCTGTCAGATCAAAGCTTACCGCGTTTGCAGCCGGAGCAGCACCAAATGCCAGTACCGCCGCCGCAAAAATCGATTTAAGCACTTTCATTTTTACATCTCCAATAACCGATGCAGTAATCTGCATCTCCACACGTTAACCGTGTCCTCACATCATCCGATGACACCCAAGTCAAGAACCCAAGGCGCTTGATCACGATATGTCGCATATCTTCGCCTCGATTCACCACCAGCCATAACGCTCTCGTCATCTTTGTTGAACCCTCCGAAAACCCGGAATTCTGCGCATTGCGGGGTTTCATGCCTCGAACCATCAGGCTAAGAGGGCGCCCTGCAAACAGGACCCGTGAGCTATGGACAAGAATTTCGACGCCAAGGCGGCCGAGCCGCGCATCTACGCCAAGTGGGAAGAAGACGGCTGCTTCAAGGCCGGCGTAGGCGCCCGGCGTCCCGAAACCTTTTGCATCGTGATCCCCCCACCCAATGTGACGGGCTCGTTGCATATGGGCCACGCTTTGAACAACACGCTGCAGGACATTCTGATCCGGTTCAAAAGGATGCAAGGGTTCGACACGCTGTGGCAGCCCGGCACCGACCATGCCGGGATCGCGACCCAGATGGTTGTCGAGCGCGAGCTGATGGAAACCCAGCAGCCCAGCCGTCGGGAAATGGGGCGAGAGAAGTTTGTCGACCGCGTCTGGGAACAAAAGGAAAAATCCGAAGGCACGATCCTGGGGCAGCTAAAGCACCTCGGTGCCTCTTGCGATTGGTCCCGCAATGAATTCACGATGTCCGAAGGGCTGAGCGCCGCGGTGCTGAAAGTCTTTGTCGATCTCTACAATCAGGGCCTGATCTACAAGTCCAAGCGACTGGTCAATTGGGACCCGAAGTTCGAAACGGCGATCAGTGACCTGGAAGTCGAAAACACTGAAGTCGACGGCCATATGTGGCACTTCAAGTACCCGCTTCAGGACGGGGCCACCTACGAATATGTCGAAAAGGACGAGGATGGGAATGTCACCCTGCGCGAGACGCGGGATTATATCTCGATCGCCACGACCCGGCCCGAAACGATGCTGGGCGACGGCGCGGTCGCAGTCCACCCATCCGATGAACGCTATGCACCCATTGTCGGCAAGCTGTGTGAAATCCCGGTCGGGCCGAAAGAACACCGCCGCCTGATCCCGATCATCACCGACGATTACCCGGACCCGGACTTCGGCTCGGGCGCGGTCAAGATCACTGGCGCCCACGATTTTAACGACTATGCCGTGGCGCAGCGCGGCAACATCCCGATGTACCGGTTGATGGATACCAAAGGGCACATGCGCGACGACGGCGCTCCCTATGTCGAAGATGCCGCCAAAGCTCAGTCCATCATCGACGGCGCCGAGATGACGGTGAATGAAATTGACCTCATCAATATCGTCCCCGATGACCTGCGCGGATTGGATCGGTTCGAAGCGCGGAAACACGTCATCGACCAGATCACTGCCGAGGGCCTGGCGGTCACCGTTCCTGCCGATCACCCAGACGTCGCATGGATGAAGGGGCAGGCACCGGAATGGGATAACCTCGGTCGGGCGCGATTTCCCGAAATCGACGATGATGAGAGTAGGGTGGGATTAAATCCCACCCTACCGCTTGTAGAGTCTAAAAAGATCATGCAGCCTTTTGGCGACCGCTCAAAGGTTGTCATCGAGCCGATGCTGACCGATCAGTGGTTCGTTGATGCCAAGACCCTGGCCGCCCCGGCGCTGAAGGCGGTTCAGGACGGCACGACCAAACTGATCCCCGAAAACGCCGACAAGACGTACTACAACTGGCTGGAGGATATTCAGCCCTGGTGTATCTCTCGCCAACTCTGGTGGGGCCATCAGATTCCGGTTTGGTATGGGCCAGGCGTTAAAAAAGTAGCGGATAGCGGCGCTGGAATCATGGGCAAAGACCCGATTCATGAAGTGGATTACGCATCCGACAAACTTGTTTCCTTTTGTGCGGCGAACGAAGCCGACGCGTTGGCGGAGGCAATGACTTACTATCGCCAGTTTGGCGAAGGCTTGGACTACGAGGTTTGCGAAGATGCAAGAGAAGCATTCAAACGCAACGATGATGAAGACGGCGAGTGCATCGCGATATTTCGAGACCCCGACGTCCTCGACACCTGGTTCTCCTCCGCCCTCTGGCCGTTCTCGACCCTGGGCTGGCCGGACAAGACGCTGGAACTGGATCGCTATTACAAAACGGACGTTTTGATCACGGGGCTGGACATCATCTTCTTCTGGGTTGCCCGGATGATGATGCAGGGCATTCACTTCATGGAGGAGGTCCCGTTCCACACGGTCTACTTCAACTCGATCGTCGTCGACAAAAACGGGAAGAAGATGTCCAAGTCGCTGGGCAACATCATCGACCCGCTGATCATGATTGATGAGTTCGGGGCGGATGCCACCCGCTATGCCCTGGCTAGTCAAGAGGCTCAGAACCGGCGCCTGCTGCGCATGTCGAACCAGGCGGCCGAAGGCGGCCAACGCTTCGGCACCAAGCTTTGGAACGCCGCCCGGTTCGCCGAAATTAACGAATGCTATGGCGACTCTGCGTCCGCACAGATGGCACACGGAAGCGGTACGGATGGCATACGGATGGCATACGGATGGCATACGCCTGGATCCCAGCGCCAAACCGTTAACAAGTGGATCGTGGGAGAGACGGGCAGGGCGGTTGTCCGCGTCACCAATGCGCTTGAAGAGCACAAGTTCAACGAAGCCTGCAGCGCCATCTATGACCACGTCTGGAAGGTCTTCTGCGACTGGTATGTCGAATTCTCGAAACCTTTGCTGACGGGCGAAGACCCGGATGCCAAGGCCGAAACTCGGGCCACGATGGCCTGGGCGCTGGATCAGTGCCTGATCCTTTTGCACCCGATCATGCCCTTCATCACGGAAGAGCTTTGGCAGAACCTCGCCAGCCGGAAAAACGCTTTGATGTTAGAGGCTTGGCCGTCTGACGACATCCCGGCAGATGCCGCCGCAGACGCTGAAATGGACTGGGTGATCCGGGTGATCGACGGCATCCGGTCCGTCCGGGCAGAGATGAATGTCCCCGCAGCCGCCAAGATCGAGATGGTTCTGACCGGGTATGCGCCGGAAATCGGTGAACGCCTTTTGCGGAATTCTCAACTTATTCAACGGCTTGCAAGGCTTTCCGAGGTCGCGGTCGCCGAGGAAGCACCCGAAGGATGCGTCACCATCGCCCTGACCGAATGCGCCGTGAACCTACCATTGAAGGATGTGATCGACATCGGTGCTGAAAGCGCGCGTCTGAAGAAGGCTTTTGAGAAAGTCGGCAAGGAAATCATGGGGTTAGAAAAGAAACTCTCCAACCAAGGCTTCCTGGCCAAGGCCCCGGAAGAAGTGGTTGAAGAGCAGCGCGATCGTCTGAATTCGGCTCAGTCAGAGGCGGCAAAGCTGAATGCGGCGGTAGAGCGCTTGGCGGCGATGGGGTAGGGCGTCTTAGACGGCTGCCTGCGGCTCGATCAGGCGCCTGCCATCCCCGAAGATCCGCCCCATCGGACTGATCAGAAAGATAAGCAGCAGAACCGCCATTCCTAGATTCACCGGGAACAGCAAATTCATGTCGTCTTGCGAGACGACCCAAAGTTGCGTTCCGGCCAGAACGCCATCAGGTCCGATGATCGTAAGACCGATCACGTTGTTGCCGACATGCAGACCCGCGGCTGTCCAAAGGCTGCCGGTGCGCCAGACCAAGGTCGCAAAAACCAGGCCCATGACCGTAGTGATGGAAACATAATAGATGCTGCCTAAGATGCTGGGAGCATTGGATATATGCAGGCAGCCAAAGATGAAGGCCGGCAAAAAGGCCCAGACCAGCGGGCTGCGGATCCGGGCGCCAAGCTGCTGCAGGAAATACCCTCGGAAGATCAGCTCTTCCCCGGTTGCCTGAACGAAGATGAGCGGCAGCAGCGGGATCAGCCACAGTGCCCAGACCTGCAGCGATACCTCTGTGCGCACCGGTGTGGCAAAGATCAAACCGGCTGCTACCGGGATCGCCAGATAACAAAGCGACAGCACCAATCCCGCCATGAACCCGCCAGGGCGCCGGCGGCGGTCTGGCGAGAAAATCGTCGGAAACTCTTGCCCGTGGAAGAAGGCCATCGCCAGGAACACGCCGACCCACACGCCTGCAAAGGTCAGGATCATAATCAACACCCGTTCGGGTGTGCCGCCTTCAACCAGCTTTCCCATTTCGGCGATACCGGCTTCCGGATCGCCCAATGTCACGATCAGATATGCCGTGTACCCGCCCAACACCAAAAAGGTGATGACCACCCAAAAGCATAGGATAACCAATGCGCCTGCAATTGGTCTCCACCAGCCTGGCCGCTGTAACGCGGGCCGGACATAGGCCTCGAAAGGTGTCATTGGGCCCTCGGATCCTACTCTGCCTCCGGCAGAGAGATAGCGCAGGGCTTCCCGTCATGCCAGTGTTCTGCCCGCGAAACAGTTAAAAACCGGGCTTTGTGACTCGATCGAGTGCTTGAGAGCGCGCAGCGAGGTCTATATTGTGCGCCCCCGAGCAGACAATGAAATAGAACGCAGGCCTAAAAGAGGGAAAGCTCGGCATGGTGACCGGCCGCAGAGGTCCTTTGTTATCGCAGTGGAGGGCCGGTTCTGAAGCGGGCAGGCCCGCTGATGTTCGACAGACTGGACGAACGCTTGCTGCATGTGTTCTTACGTGCACCCGGATTTCAGGCCGGTACATATCGGCTTGTTGGTAAAAAGGTATCCACAGTGGCGTTAAATGACTCTGGGGTAATGCGGTTTGCGGCTCTCGCTGCCATGACACTGGTGATGGCAGGCTGTATCGACCAATCTGGTTTTTCAGGCCGGGACGCTGAATGGAACCGTTTGCGCGGAGATGGCCCATTCAACATAGTCTCGGTCAACCATGAACGCGCTGTTGTCTCTGCCCGCGGGCGACAGGTTGCGATCGAGGCAGCCGAAGGCTTTTGTTTGGCGAAGGAATCGATTGAAACCTCGGGCCGCTCCGCGTTTGCGATGATCGGCGACTGCGTGCTGGAAGATCCACAGGCACGCGACCAGGCAGCGCTTGCCGGTCTGCCGCAAGGCGTTCCTGGGATCATCACCGTGTCAATTTCGGGCGACCAGGGCTATACGCGGGATGGCGATGGCGCTGGGTCGCTGACAGACCTGAGCGAATTCCTGAAAACCAGCGAAGGGCGGTCGATGCTGGGCCGCGGAGGCGCTAGCACTTCGGTATCGATCGAGGAAAGCCGCACCATCGACAACGGACTTTACGTTCTGGTCGAAGATAAGAACACGGACGTCATTCCGATTTTGGCACCAAGGTTTTGGCGATCCTTCGTGGATTTGAATGACCGGTTGACGGTTGTGACAATTTCGAGTTTCCGGGAAAAACCGCTCGGCAATGACGAGATGCTGAAATATCTGGTCAATCAGGTTAAGACCCTGGCCGATGCAAATCGGTATCCGTTGAACGAACAGCGCACTTTGGTGGCAGAGGCAGATACCTCGCGCCAGGATACACCGAACGCCGTGCAGGCCTTGGCTGATCTGAAACCAGAGACTCTGACTATAACCGCTGAATTGGTGCGTGAAGATATCCTGTGGCCGGTTCCGCGGGGCCGTCCAGAGGTCGATCCGGAAGCAGAAGGATCGGGTGAAGAGATACTTGAGGCACCCGAGG
>JBCCHJ010000111.1:0-11942 GCA_039028795.1 Pseudomonadota bacterium | reverse complement strand
GTCAGCTTTGTTCGTGGCCATGATGCCTGCCAGCGCCGCAGAAGTTGATCGTAACACCATGCTGGATGCTGAACAGTCCAAGCCCTGGCGCGGAGTTGGACGGATCAATATTGCCGGTCTGGATCGACGCGGAATGTGTACGGGAACGCTGATTGCCCCTGATATCGTTCTGACAGCGGCCCATTGCGTTGTGAACCTGCGGACCGGAAAGCAGTATCTTACAAAGGACATCAACTTTGTCGCTGGTTGGTTCAAGGGCGGCTACTCCGCACACAGCAAAGCGAAGGCGGTGGTGCTGCATCCCGGATGGAGCACCGCAAAACCCAAAGGCATCGAAGATTTGGGCCGGGATCTGGCGGTGATCCGCCTGGCAGATCCGGTCCCCGAAAAGGCTGCGTCGAGCTTTCGGACCGGGAATGCCGGAGAGTTAGGCGAAGAAGTCCTTTTGCTGAGCTATCGGCGGGATCGGCCCCATGCGCTGACCCGGCAAGAAAAATGTCGATATCTGACCAAACAGGAAACGGTGGTGACACTGGCCTGCCGCATCGTTGGTGGCACTTCAGGTGCGCCGGTTTTCGAGGTCACCAAGGACGGCCCGCGCATCGTCGCCGTGATCTCCGCCAAAGCACAGGTTGGGATGGCCCGGGCGTTTGCTGCCCGCGTCGAGGCGGTCGTCGACCAATTGATATCAGAATTGCCGAAGTGAATTGGTAAAAGTGGCGGCAAACCCGTACCCGTGGTTGGCCTTCACACCCCCTTGATTCCTGCATCATGGCTTCCCAAATATGTGTTGTCGGGCGCCATATTGGGTCCGGCAATCAACCGGCCTGCCCGATTTCGGGGGGCCACATATCGCAGTATCGCTCATATGGAGGATCGAATGCGGAATTTCGACCTAACCCCCCTTTATCGTTCTACCGTTGGTTTTGACCGGCTTGCCGGTGTGCTGGACCAGATCATGGCCGGCGACACACCCCAACCGTCCTACCCGCCTTACAACATCGAAAAGACCGGTGATGATGCTTACCGGATCAGCGTCGCCGTGGCTGGCTTTGGCGAAGATGACCTTAATGTCGAAGTCAAAGAAGGCCAAATGACCATCACCGCGAAAAAGCGTGACGTGGATGGTGACGACAAGCCCGTTTATCTGCACCGCGGCATTGCCGAGCGCGGCTTTGAGCGGCGCTTCCAACTGGCCGACCATGTTCAAGTGTCCGGCGCCGAGTTGGTCAACGGCTTGCTGCATGTCGACCTTGTCCGTGAAGTGCCGGAAGCGCTGAAACCGCGATCGATCGCGATTTCCAGCCCGCGTCCGAAAAAGCGCAAGACGATCGAGGCATAATCGCCTAACATCATTGCACTGCTTGCCGCCCTTGGGGTTACCCAGGGGCGGCTTTCCTATGACCAGGAAATTTGCCATGGCCAAAGCGCTCACTGATTACAAAGCCCTGACATTTGACTGCTATGGCACGCTGATTGATTGGGAGAGCGGGATCTGGGACGCCTTGCAGCCTTTGATTACGGCTAATGAAAACACCTTGGATCGGGACACGGCTTTGCTGGCCTTCGCGGAAGCGGAAAGCGCACAGGAAGCTGCAACGCCAGACATGTTGTACCCGAAAATCCTGGAAAACGTTCATCGCGCTTTGGCGAAACGGTTCGATCTACAGACTAATATCGACAGGGACCGCACGTTTGGGAACTCGGTTCCACATTGGCCGGCCTTTGCGGATACGGCCGATGCCCTCCGGATACTAAAACGGCATTTCAAGCTGGTGATCCTGTCAAACGTGAACCGCGAAGGTTTTGCGGCCTCAAGCCGGAAACTGGGCGTTGAATTCGATGCGATTTATACAGCACAGGATATCGGGTCCTACAAACCAGCACCTGCAAATTTCGATTACATGCTGACCCACCTGCAGAAGGATCTGGGCCTGGGCAAGGATGACATTCTGCACACTGCTCAAAGCCTATTCCACGATCATGTCCCTGCCCGAAACTCCGGCCTGGCTTGCGCCTGGATCGACCGCCAGAATCTGGATGGCGGTGGGTCATGGGGCGCAACAGCCTTGGTGACTGACCGCCCCGATGTGGACTTTCGCTTTGCAACGATGATGGACATGGCCCGGGCGTTGTAAATCCGCGCATATGCCGTCATGAGAGGTGCAATCCGGTAAATCACCGGCTGAATCTGCCATCCACATTGTGGAATTGAACGCTTGTTCAATTTAAGGTCTTGACCCCTGCGTCGGCTACGTTCTTATTGCCCATCGGGATGCGGTGAATTTAAGACACGGATAGCGTGCGGCCGTATCTGTCATCGAGTCTCGGCCTCAGCCGTGAACGATCGTGTGGGAGGAAATCGCCGTGGGCGAGAACAAGTGGGTGGCCGAGGGCCGCGATACGTTCCCGAAGCTATTGGCGCTGAACGCGCAAAGGTTCGCTGACCGTCCGGCCAGCCGGGAAAAAATGTATGGCATCTGGGCGACCCATACTTGGAGCCAGGTGAACGAAGAAACCCGCGCCATTGCCACGGGCTTAATGGAGCTTGGCCTGAAACAAGGTGAGCGGCTCGCAATCGTTGGATCGAACCGCCCTCCCCTTTACTGGTCCATGGTCGCAGCCCAGATGATCGGCGCAACACCTGTCCCGGTCTATCAGGACAGCGTGGCCGAAGAGATGGTCTATGTCCTGGAACATGCCGAGGTGACATTCGCCATCGCGGAGAATCAGGAGCAGGTCGACAAGCTGATGTCCATTCAGGATCGGCTGCCACATCTTCGGTACATCATCTACCGCGACCCGCGTGGGTTGCGAAATTATGACCACAGCACGCTCAGCGCACTGCACAAGGTGCAGGAACTGGGGCGTGAAACCGCGTCGAAACATCAGGCCGAGTTGGAACAGTCCATCGCCAATGGCAACGCGGACGATGTCTGTGTCATGCTTTATACTTCGGGCACTACTGGCAATCCCAAGGGAGTCATTCTGACGAACGAGAATGTCGTCTTCGCCGCAGCATCATCTGTCGAATTCGAAGGCTTGAAGGAAACCGACGAAACGCTCGCCTATCTGCCTATGGCCTGGGTTGGCGACTTCATCTTCTCGATCGGTCAAAGTTACTATTCAGGCTTCTGCGTAGCCTGCCCCGAAAGCCCCGACACGATGATGGCAGATCTGCGCGAAATCGGCCCAACCTATTTCTTCGCACCGCCTGCGATCTTCGAGAACCTACTGACAAGCCTGACGATCCGCATGGAGGATGCTCCTCGCTGGATGCAGCGCCTGTTCAAGCACTACATCGCGTTTGCCAAGGAGAACGGTGGCAAAATTCTCGACGGCGAAAGTGTCAGCTTCGGCACAAAGCTCAAATACTGGCTCGGCAATATCTTCATTTACGGACCGTTGAAGAACACGCTTGGGTTATCCCGGGTCCGCAAGGGCTACACAGCGGGCGAGGCCATCGGACCAGAAATCTTCGCATTCTATCGTTCGCTGGGGATCAACCTGAAACAGCTCTACGGTCAAACCGAAGCATCCGTCTTCGTGACCATCCAGCCGGATGGTGAGGTACGCGACGACACGGTGGGCATTGCATCGCCTGGTGTCGAGTTGAAGGTCGATGACGACGGCAAGGTCTGGTACCGCAGCCCTGGCGTATTCCGCGAATACTATAAGGAACCCGAAAAGACCGCAGAAACGAAGGACGCCGAAGGCTGGGTCGACACCGGCGATGCCGGGTTCATCGAAAAGGACACGGGACATCTGCGGATCATCGATCGTGCGAAAGACGTGGGGAAGATGGCCGATGGCAGTTTGTTTGCCCCAAAATACGTGGAAAACAAGCTGAAGTTCTACCCGAATATCTACATGGCTGTTGTGCACGGCGACGGCAAAGATACCTGCACTGCCTTCGTCAATATCGACCTGGGCGCCGTCGGAAACTGGGCTGAACGCAACAATGTTGCCTATGCATCCTACCAGGAACTCGCCGGGCACCCGAAGGTCTACCAGATGATCCAGGACCATGTGGAGGAAGTGAATGCCTCTTTGGCCCAGGACGAAATGCTGTCTGGATGCCAGATCAGCCGCTTCCTGGTTTTGCATAAACAACTGGACGCCGATGATGGCGAGCTGACACGCACGATGAAAGTCCGGCGCCCTACCGTGAATGAACGTTATGCGCCGCTGATCGACGCGCTCTATGACGGATCGAAAGAGGTCTTCGCAGATACCGAAGTCACGTACGAGGATGGACGCAAGGGATCGATTTCGGCGACCCTCGAAATCCGCGACGTGAAGACCATGCCTACCATTTCGAAAGTGGCCGCCGAATGACAGAGACAGCTATGCCAGATGGAGCGGCGGACGCCAGCTACGTAAATCCCCGGGTTACCGGCGAAACGATGATGGACATTAAAAACATCGTCTTAAGGTTCGGCGGTGTCACGGCGATCAAGGATGTTAGCTTCGATATCCTGAAAGGCGAGATCCGCGCGATCATCGGCCCGAACGGGGCCGGCAAATCATCGATGCTCAATGTTATCAATGGGTTCTACCACCCGCAGGAAGGTGAGATTTGGTTCAACGGCAAGAAGCGCGGCCCGATGAAGCCGCACCAGATCGCCAAGCAGGGGATCAGCCGGACGTTCCAGAACATTGCATTGTTCACTGGCATGTCGACGCTGGACAACATCATGACCGGCCGCCTGACGCGCATGAAGGTCAATATGTTGATGCAGGCGCTTTGGTATGGCCCGGCAGAGCGTGAAGAAAACGAACATCGCGCGGTGGTGGAAAAGATCATCGATTTTCTGGAAATCCAGGCCATCCGCAAAACACCAGTGGGGCGTCTGCCCTATGGCTTGCAAAAGCGGGTGGAACTGGGCCGTGCGCTGGCGGCAGAGCCGGACCTGCTGCTGTTAGACGAGCCCATGGCCGGGATGAACGTCGAGGAAAAAGAGGACATGTGCCGCTTTATTCTGGACGTGAATGACGAGTTCGGAACCACCATCGCCCTGATCGAGCATGATATGGGTGTGGTCATGGACATCGCCGACCGCGTGGTGGTCTTGGACTACGGCCAAAAAATCGGCGACGGCACCCCGGACGAAGTGCGCAACAATCAGAATGTCATCGATGCCTATCTGGGGGTCAGTCATGATTGAGTGGGCCAGCTCGGGGATGGGTTGGCACCCATCCTACACAAGCGCTGCAACGGCTTCCGCTGGGATTCCTGCCGTATGCCATCCGTACAGCATCTGCGCAGCACGTGTATGCCATTTGTATGCCATCCGTATGTACAAAAAGTCGACGCATGAACACGGCGTTAACGCGGCAGCTCATCTGGCGAAGGGTTAAGAAAACATGTTCCTGACCGATCCGTTTTTCTGGGAAGTCGTGATCTCGGGCTTGTTGGCCGGGGTGATGTATTCCCTGGTGGCGCTGGGCTTCGTCCTGATCTTCAAAGCCTCCGGTATCTTCAATTTCGCCCAGGGCGTCATGGCGCTGTTCGCGGCGCTGACGCTGGTGGGCGCGCTGACCGGGCAGATCCCATTTGCCCACGTCATTGACGCAATCTTCGGGACGGATGCGCACCATCTCTATGATCCACCGGTAACCGAAAGCGGCTCCCCACCCGTCTGGTTTGTGCTGGCCTGTGTCGCCTTCACCCTGGGCGTGATGATCCTGATGGCCAAGGTGGTGGTGGACGTAGTCCTGCACCCTCTGGTCGGGCAGGACGGCATCATCCTGTTCATGGCGACGATTGGCCTGGCGCTGGTCTTCGAGGGCGGTGGGGACCTGATCTGGGGCTCGAACGTCAAGAAGCTGGACGTCGGCCTGCCGGAAAATCAGCCATCCGATATGATCATCGACGCGACGGGCATGTTTATTTCCAAGCTGGAAATCGCCGCTGCCGTGGTCGCGGTTGTGCTGGTGGTCGCGCTAACGATTTTCAGCCAATACACCAAAATGGGCCGCGCGCTGCGCGCCGTGGCTGACGATCACCAGGCTGCCCTTTCGGTTGGTATCAGCCTGGAGACGATTTGGTGGATTGTCTGGTCGGTGGCCGGTCTGGTTGCCCTGGTCGCGGGCATGATGTGGGGCGCGAAATCGGGCATTCAGTTTTCTCTGTCCCTAATCGCGTTGAAGGCGCTGCCGGTGCTGATGCTGGGCGGCTTCACCTCGATCCCCGGGGCCATCATCGGCGGCCTGATGATCGGCATGGGTGAGAAGCTGTTCGAGTTCTACGTTGGGCCTTTTATTGGCGGTGCGACGGAAAACTGGTTCGCCTATGTGATCGCCTTGCTGTTCCTGCTGTTCCGTCCGCAAGGCCTCTTCGGCGACAAGATCATCGAGAGGGTTTAGTTTGGGCATCCTAGTGTTCTTATGCATGTGGCTTGCGACGATGATCGCGCTGAATATCCTACCTACTGTAGGGTTCTCGCTGTTTTTGATTCAGGCTGTTGTAATTTGGGGTGGCGTCGCACTGTGGACCGAACCCTTTTTTATGAAGGTCGTTATTGGAGCGCTTGTCATCTCAGCACTTCTGATTGTTGTGCGCCATTATTTGCATAATTTGGCTACACGGCGCGTCAATCATAATTCGACCGAGCCACAAGAAAAGTCCGATCTAGCATGGCTTCGCAAATGGTTCGCTGTTGTCATGTCGTCCTTGGTTTTCCATCCTGGCATCGGCTCGACCCTACAGAGCCTTAATATTAGCGGAGATTTTTTCCCCCGAGGTGCGAGGATGTTTGGAAGCTATAGTTTATTCGCAGCCTGCTTCTTTTCTGTTTCTGCGGTAATTTTTTGGTTGAGTGAACGCTCTTTGTTCAGTCGGCTAATCTTGGGCAAACAACTCCACGAACAGGGAGCTTAAAATGTTCTATCGCGAAGCAGGCGAGTTCAAAACCAGCTACAGCGCCGACAGCGCGACCTTCCCGATCGGTTTTGACTTCTGGCGGTTCTGGATCCTGATGGGCATCGCGTTCGTCGTGGTCCCGATGTTCATCAACACCTACTGGGCCAACGCGGTCTTCATCCCGTTCCTGGTGTTCTCCATGGCCGCCCTGGGCCTGAATATCCTGCAAGGCTATTGTGGGCAGGTGTCTTTGGGCACCGGCGGCTTCATGTGCGTGGGCGCCTATGCCGCCTACAAGTTCATGACGGCGTTCGAATGGCTGCCGATACCGGTGATCATCATCCTGGCTGGCCTGATCACGGCGGTGGTGGGTATCGGCTTTGGCCTGCCATCCCTCAGGATCAAAGGCTTCTACCTGGCCGTGGCCACGCTGGCAGCTCAGTTTTTCCTGCCCTGGCTGTCCAGCAAGTGGGAGTGGGCCTACAACTATTCAGCCACCGGCCAGATCACCGCGCCCGAGCGTACGATCCTTGGTGTTCCGATCGCCGGGCCACAACCCGAACCTTGGGCTGCCTATCTGCTGTGTCTGACCATGGTCTTCATCTTCGGTTGGGTCGCCCGGAACCTTGTGCGTGGACGCATCGGGCGGGCATGGATGTCCATCCGGGATCAAGACATCGCGGCGGAAATTAACGGCGTGAACCCGCTGATGGCCAAGTTAAGTGCCTTTGCGATCAGCTCGTTCTATATCGGCATGGCAGGTGCCATGTACTTCATGATTTGGAAAGGCGCCGCCGAGGGTGCCGAGGCATTCAGCATCCTGGTTTCGTTCGAGGTCCTGTTCATGATCATCATCGGAGGTCTGGGCAGCATCTTCGGCACTTACATCGGTGCGGCCTTCATCGTGCTGATGCCGGTGTTCTTCAAAAATGTGCTTGTGGGCCTTCTGGGATGGCCCACCGATATCGCCGAGTTGACGAGGATTTCGCTCCTTGGCAGCTTGATCATCTTTTTCCTGGTTGTCGAACCGCATGGAATCGCGGCACTCTGGCGAACAGCAAAGGAAAAACTGCGACTATGGCCCTTCCCACATTAGGGCCCGTCGCCAAGAACAATAAAAACCTGTTTCACTTCAAAGGGAGGAAACCCGAATGAAACTTTCCAAACTGGCCTTGGCAGCAGCTGCGGTTGCCGTGTCGGCACCTCTGGCGATGGCCGACCTGGTCTTTCCGAACCTCAGCTACCGGACGGGCCCCTATGCCCCGAACGGCATTCCGTTCGCGGATGGCTTTGCTGACTACATCACGCTGTTGAACGAGCGCGATGGCGGTATCGGCGGCGAAACGGTTCGTCTGCTGGAGTGCGAGACCGGATACAACACCACTAAAGGTGTCGAGTGCTACGAGTCGGTGAAAGCCGATGGCGGCCTTTTCATCAACCCGAACTCGACCGGAATTACTTACCAGATCATCCCCAAAGCGACGGCGGATGATATCCCGATCCATACAGCGGGCTATGGCCGGACGTCGGCCGCAGACGGTAACGTCTTCAGCCACGTCTTCAACTTCCCAGGCACGTACTGGGATATCGCCACGATCATCGTCAAGCACATGAAAGATGTGTCGGGCGGCGATCTGAACGGCAAGAAAATCGCGCTGGTCTACCATAACTCGGCCTATGGTAAGGAACCAATCCGGACCCTTGAAGAAGTCGCAAAGCGGGATGGTTTCGAGCTGATGCTTCTGCCGGTGGATCACCCGGGCCAAGAGCAAAAGGCAACGTGGCTGCAGATCCGCAAAGAGCGTCCTGACTTTGTGACCATGTGGGGCTGGGGCGTCATGAACCAAGTGGCGATCCAAGAAGCCGCTGCGATCCGCTTCCCGATGGAAAACTTCATCGGCGTGTGGTGGTCCGGTTCTGAAGGCGACGTTCTGCCAGCCGGCGATGCCGCCAATGGCTACAAGGCTGCAACCTTCCACCAGGCTGGCACCAACTACCCGCTTTTCGAGGACATGAAGAAATACGTCCAGGACAAAGGTCTGCAGTCTGGCGACGGCACCCATATCGGCACCGTGCTGTATATCCGTGGTATGCTGAATGCCCTCTGGGCGTCAGAAGCTGTCAAAGTTGCGCAGAAGATGCACAACACCAAGGACGTGACGCCCGGCCAAGTTCGCGACGGTTATGAAAACCTGAAGCTGGACGAAGCAGCCTATGCCGCTTTGGGTTTGCCGAACTTTACGGTTCCAATAAACGTGACCTGCAACAATCATGGTGGACCGGGCCTGGGCGCGATCCAGCAATGGGATGCGGGATCGAAGACTTGGACCTTGGTCACCGACTTTGTTGGTGCTGACCGCGACATCGTTGATCCGCTGATCAAAGAAGACGCGGAAGCGTATGCCAAGGAAAACAACATCGACGCCCAGTGCTGAGATGACCTGGCGGTGGGTTCACCCGCCGCGCTAAAGACCAGAAAAGGGCGCGCCACGGCGTGCCCTTTTTCATTAACACGCTGCGGTTGTGCACTTTTTCAGAATGCTAGATTTTTCTTCCATGCCGGTGTCCTCGCTTGTTGTGGCGACCCGGGTAGGGTACCAATTCCTCTGGTGTAAATTTCAGTCCGAGGATTTCGATGGCGACGATTATTCGCGAAGATTTAAGCGACCAATTCATCTGGACCCGCATCGAAGACACCATTGATCAGTCGACCGGACAGGACGTGCTGACGGATCGGTTCACGCTGTTCGATACCGGTGTCGAATGGACCGAAACGTTCTTCGCGAATGGTGTCCGCAGTAGTCTCACTCAAGAAGACAATCCTGGTGCCGTCGGCAATGGTGAAGCAGGTTGGAGCTCGATCACCACGAAATATGACATTGACGGGGTGATACAGGATCGAAGGGTGGTTTTCGACAATGGCGTGGAGCAGCAGTACGAGAGACGCGCTAGTGAAATAAGCATCCTGCAATTGGACAATCCCGGTGACACTATAAGTGGCGGGGCCAAAAGCTGGAGCTCTTACTTGGGACGTAATCAACAGCACATACGACGCCGACGGCGTGATTACGAATCGAACAACCACTTACGATGATGGATCTCAAAAGTTCGATACTTACGAAAGTGGATTGATCGACGCGTCCCGGTTCGTCCCTGCCGCCGGAAGTTCAGCGGTTGGTTCGGAGACGTCATTTTTCTACATCCAGCTCAGCAGCTTTGAGGGAGATGTTTTTGTTTTCCCGGTTGGCAAAGCGGTGGAGTTCAGTACCGGAGAGAGGGTCTTCGATTTCACCCGAGAAGACGTTTTACGCCAGCGCGTTGAAGTGGACCAGGGCGTGGACGTCATCAATAACCAGTTTTTCCAACCGACACCTGGCGATTATGGCGCATTATTTGACGGAGTAGCCCCTTTTGTCGCACCAAGGCCAATTCCAAGCATCTTTGATGACTTCAACCAGGTTCCATCTGATCCGGTCCCGGACCCTGGCTCATTCCAGGCCCGCCAATTACCCGCCGATGTTGCCGCGCTGTTACCCACACGGCCCGTATTCGGAGATGATTTCCTTGGCCGCAGCGACTTCCTGGCCTTTGACACGCCAGGATTGCACCCATGGTCAGCCCGTGTTTCGTCGTACGATGAAACAGGCCTGCTTGAGAGCCGCTTTACCTTAACCGACGAAAACATCGAGATCCGTGAAGTCTACGATGACGCTGGCATCTTGCGGCAATTTCTGGAAAGCGACTTGCACCCGATCGATTTACCCGCACCAGCTTGCGCAACCTTCGGTGTCCAATGTCTCCCCGCTGATGGCACTACCCATGGTGCCAAAGAATGGAGAAACCGATTGATCGAGCAAGACGCAAACGGCGATCTAGCTTTGATCATAACGGAATTCGATGACCTAGACATCGATGCCCTCATTTTCATCGGTAGTGTCCAGTATCAACGCCAGGAATTCGATGGTAACGACAGCGAAGACTGGCTTTATCGATTCACTGACTACGGCCCCGACGGCGCAACTGTGACAACCTATGATGTGGGCGATGTCTTCCCAGAGGAGTTACTGTTCGATCCGCCCTCGGTCGTTGACGTGCCACCATCTGATCCACCAAATCCGCCAGATGATCCCCTACCGTTCTAGTAAAACTATGTTGCCGAGATCGTTTTCTTATTTTGCAACAACCAGCAGATGCACAACCCACAGATCTGGTGGAAATTTCTGTCATTTCGTTGGCGGCGGTTGCGGTGAGATTCTTGGCAACATAGCCATTGGGTGGCAAGATTTCAGTAACTGGGGAATTTCATGACAACGATCATCCGCGAAGACCTGGAAAACGAATTTCCGTGGACTCGTATCGAAGAAACGTTCGAGCAGATTGCAGGCGAGGATGTACTGATCAGCCGGTTTACATTGTTCGACGACGGGGTCGAAAAGTTCGAGACCTTCGAAAATGGTGTTCGCCGGTCTACCGAACAAAGAGACAATCCTGGTGGCTTCGGCGACGGCGCGCAGCCCTGGACGACAATCACTGTGAACTTTGACACGAATGGCGCGATCCAAGATCGGTTTACAACCTTCGACGACGGTGTTCAGAAATTCGAGACCTTCGAGAACGGGATCAGACGCTCAACCGAACAACAGGACAATCCTGGTGGCTTCGGCGACGGCGCGAAGGCCTGGACATCGATCCTGACGAACTTCGAAAGCAGCGGCACTATCCAGGACAGGTTCACGACCTTCGACGACGGGGTCGAAAAGTTCGAGACCTTCGAAAATGGCGTTCGCCGGTCAATTGAACAACAGGACAATCCCGGTGGCTTCGGCGATGGCGCGAAGGCTTGGACATCGATCCTGACGAACTTTGAAAGCAGCGGCGCTATCCAGGACAGGTTCACGACCTTCGACGATGGTGTTCAGAAGTTCGAGACCTTCGAGAATGGGATCAGACGCTCAACCGAACAACAGGACAATCCCGGTGGCTTCGGCGAAGGCGCGAAGGCTTGGACATCGATTCTGACGAACTTCGAAAGCAGCGGCACTATCCAGGACAGGTTCACAACCTTCGATGACGGTGT
>JBCCHJ010000110.1:0-12487 GCA_039028795.1 Pseudomonadota bacterium | reverse complement strand
GGACGTTCAAACCGGAGCGTGACGGCCTGTTTTGCGCCCGCATTTTCGGTCCGATCAAGGACTATGAGTGTTTGTGCGGTAAGTACAAGCGCATGAAGTACAAGGACCTGGTCTGCGAGAAGTGCGGCGTCCAGGTGACGCTCGCCAAGGTTCGGCGTGAGCGCATGGGTCATATTGAACTGGCAGCCCCGGTTGCGCACATCTGGTTCCTGAAATCGTTGCCAAGCCGCATCGGCCTCTTGCTCGATATGACGCTCAAGGATCTTGAGCGCGTTCTCTATTTTGAGAATTACATTGTCATCGAGCCGGGCGTAACGACCTTCACCGAGCATCAACTGCTCACCGAAGAACAGTACGAAGCCGCACTCGACGAGTGGGGTCCGGATAGCTTCACGGCCGGCATCGGCGCCGAAGCGATCCGCGAGATCCTGATGTCGATGGATCTGCAGCAGATCCGTGAGGACCTGCGCCAGGAAATCGCCGAGGCGACGACAGAACTAAAGCCGAAGAAGCTCGGCAAGCGCCTGAAGGTCATTGAGGCGTTCATTGAATCGGGCAACCGGCCTGAGTGGATGATCCTCACGGTGGTGCCCGTAATCCCGCCAGAGCTGCGCCCGCTAGTGCCGCTCGACGGCGGCCGTTTCGCAACGTCCGATCTAAACGATCTCTATCGTCGCGTGATCAACCGCAACAACCGCCTCAAGCGGCTGATGGAACTGCGCGCACCTGACATTATCATCCGCAACGAAAAGCGCATGCTGCAGGAGTCGGTTGACGCCCTGTTCGACAACGGCCGCCGAGGTCGTGTCATTACGGGTGCGAACAAGCGTCCGCTGAAATCACTCGCCGACATGCTCAAAGGCAAGCAGGGCCGCTTCCGCCAGAACCTGCTTGGTAAGCGCGTCGACTACTCTGGCCGTTCGGTGATCGTGGTCGGCCCGAACATGAAGCTGCACCAATGCGGCCTGCCAAAGAAGATGGCACTTGAGCTCTTCAAGCCCTTCATCTACGCGCGCCTCCAGGCGCTCGGCCAGGCCGCAACCGTCAAGCAGGCCAAGAAGCTGGTTGAGAAAGAAAAGGGCGAGGTTTGGGACGTCCTCGATGAGGTCATCCGTGAGCACCCGATTATGCTCAACCGCGCACCGACGCTGCACCGCCTCGGTATTCAGGCGTTTGAGCCGGTGCTGATCGAAGGCAAAGCGATCCAGCTGCACCCGCTGGTCTGTTCGGCGTTTAACGCCGACTTTGACGGCGACCAGATGGCGGTCCACGTCCCGCTGAGCCTTGAGGCACAGCTGGAAGCGCGCGTCTTGATGATGTCGACCAACAACATTCTGTCGCCAGCAAACGGTGCGCCGATCATCGTGCCATCGCAGGACATGATCTTGGGCCTTTACTACATCACGCTCGAGCGTGACGGAATGAAGGGCGAGGGCATGGTCTTCTCTAGCCAGGAAGAAGTGCAACACGCGCTTGACGCCGGTGAAGTGCATCTGCACGCGAAGATCACCGCGCGGATCAACCAGATCGACGACGAAGGCAACGAGGTTTCTCAACGCTTTGAGACAACCCCGGGCCGCGTGCAACTCGGCTCGCTTTTGCCGCTGAATGCGAAAGCACCTTTTGAACTGGTCAACCGTCTGTTGCGGAAAAAAGAGGTGCAGCAGGTCATCGACACGGTCTACCGTTACTGCGGTCAGAAAGAGTCGGTCATCTTCTGTGACCAGATCATGTCCATGGGCTTCCGTGAAGCGTTCAAGGCAGGCATCTCGTTCGGTAAGGACGATATGGTTATCCCTGACGCCAAGTGGAAAATCGTTGATGGTGTACGCGATCAGGTGAAGGAATTCGAACAACAATACATGGACGGTCTGATCACTCAGGGCGAGAAGTACAACAAGGTTGTCGATGCCTGGTCGAAATGCTCTGACGAAGTGGCGGGCGCGATGATGGGTGAAATCTCATCCATGCGAAAAGACGACGCAGGCGCAGAGCAAGAGCCAAACAGCGTTTACATGATGGCCCATTCAGGTGCGCGGGGTTCTCCTGCACAGATGAAACAGTTGGGCGGTATGCGTGGCCTTATGGCGAAACCTTCGGGCGAGATTATCGAAACGCCGATTATCTCGAACTTTAAAGAAGGTCTAACCGTGCTTGAGTACTTCAACTCGACCCACGGAGCGCGGAAAGGTCTGGCCGATACGGCGCTTAAGACGGCGAACTCTGGTTACCTGACCCGCCGTCTGGTGGACGTGGCCCAAGACTGCATCGTGCGCATGCCCGATTGTGGAACTGAAGAGGCGATCACAGCAAGTGCTGCCATCAATGATGGTGAGATTGTTGCCTCTATCGGCGAACGTGTTCTGGGCCGTGTCGCTGCAGAAGATGTTGTTGAACCTGCAACCCAAGAGGTGATCGCCTCAAAAGGTGATCTGCTGGACGAACGCAAATCTGATGCCATCGAAACGGCAAACATCGCGACCGTTCGCATCCGCTCACCACTGACATGTGAGGCGGAAGAGGGCGTTTGTGCGGCCTGTTATGGTCGCGACCTGGCGCGCGGCACCATGGTCAACGTGGGCGAAGCTGTCGGTATTATCGCAGCCCAGTCTATCGGTGAGCCTGGCACGCAGCTGACGATGCGGACATTCCACATCGGCGGTATTGCGCAAGGTGGTCAGCAGTCGTTCCTGGAAGCCAGCCAAGAAGGTAAAGTGGAGTTCACCAACGCCAATGTGTTGACGAACGAAGCTGGCGAACAGATCGTCATGGGCCGCAACATGTCACTGGCGATCATCGACGAAAACGGCACCGAGCGTGCGACGCACAAGATCGGTTACGGTTCCAAACTGCATGTCAAAGACGGTGCTTCAATTGCCCGCGGCGACAAGCTGTTTGAATGGGACCCATACACATTGCCGATCATTGCTGAGAAAGACGGTAAAGCGCGCTTTGTCGATCTGGTCAGCGGTATCGCCGTGCGCGAGGAAACCGACGATGCAACCGGCATGACCCAGAAGATCGTGACCGATTGGCGTGCTGCGCCAAAAGGCAACGACCTGAAGCCCGAGATCATCATCGAGGGTGCAGACGGTGAACCGGTACGGTTGGAAAATGGCAACCCTGCCACCTATCCAATGTCGGTGGATGCCATCTTGTCTGTTGAAGACGGTGAAGACATCAAGGCCGGTGACGTGGTTGCGCGTATTCCCCGTGAAGGCGCGAAAACCAAGGACATCACCGGTGGTCTGCCACGGGTGGCCGAACTCTTTGAGGCGCGTCGCCCCAAAGACCACGCCATCATCGCAGAAATCGACGGCTATGTGCGCTTTGGCAAAGACTACAAAAACAAGCGCCGCATCGCTATCGAACCGGCGGACGAGACCATGGAAAAGGTCGAGTACATGGTGCCCAAGGGCAAGCACATCCCAGTGGTCGAGGGCGATTTCGTCCAAAAAGGCGACTACATCATGGATGGCAACCCTGCGCCCCATGACATTTTGGCCATTATGGGTGTAGAGGCTTTGGCCGACTACATGATCGACGAGGTGCAAGATGTTTACCGCCTGCAAGGCGTGAAGATCAACGACAAGCACATCGAGGTTATCGTGCGTCAGATGTTGCAGAAGTGGGAGGTTGAGGCCTCGGGCACAACCACGCTTCTGAAGGGCGAACATGTCGATAAGGCAGAATTCGATGCAGCCAACGAAAAGGCGATCTCAAAAGGTGGGGAGCCGGCAACCGGTGGCCCGATCCTCTTGGGCATCACCAAAGCGTCGCTGCAAACCCGCTCGTTCATCTCTGCGGCTTCGTTCCAGGAAACGACCCGCGTGCTGACCGAAGCATCAACCCAAGGCAAGCGCGACAAGCTGATCGGTCTGAAAGAGAATGTCATCGTGGGCCGTTTGATCCCGGCCGGTACCGGTGGCGCCACTCAACAGGTGCGTCGCATCGCGCAGGACCGCGACGGCGAGGTCATCGAACAGCGCAAGGCAGAGGCCGAAGAGGCCCTGGCTCTGGCGGCACCAACCATGGATATGGAAGGTGGCGATCAGCCGTTCACCGACTTCTCGGAGCCTGAAGAAAGCCGTTAGAAACCTGATTGCATAGAAATATCGAAAGCCCCGCCTTGTGCGGGGCTTTTTTTGATGCAGCGATTAAACCTGACCCTTAAGTCTGCACCGCCCGGGTCAGCGAAAGTCGCGCCGTTTCAAGGTGATCCTTCATGAAATTGGCGGCCTTTTCCGGCTCCCGCCCACTGATCGCCTCCAGGATCATCCGATGCTGTTTATTGTACTGAGAGATGATGCCCTCTTCCAAGGTCAGCCCCCGCATCAAAGTCCATTCGTCCATCGACCGAACAGAGTTGATCTGATCAATGATCCAGATCAGAAGGTTGTTGCCGGTGGTTTCAGCCAGGGCGCGGTGAAACTCAGTATCGGCCTCGGAAAAAGCGGCAGGATCGTTGACCGAGGCCTCCATCCGCAAGCACAGGCCTTCCAACCTTTCAAAGCTGGAACGACGTCCGTGTATAACGCATAGCCTGCAAATGTGCGGCTCTAACGCAAATCGGGCATCGATCAGCTCAAGCGGATTCGCGACCTCAATCGCTTGGGGGATTTTGTCCTCGTTGACAAAGGTTACATAGGTGCCGCTGCCGGGGCGCGTTTTGACGTATTTCTCGGTCTCCAGGCGCAAAAGAGCGTCGCGCAGGGTGTTGCGCGCCACGCCATAGCGTTCAGCAAGGCTTCGTTCAGACGGTAAACGCTCATGCAGGCTAAGCTGCCCCGAGCGAATATCCTTGCGAAGCGTAGAAGCTATCTCTGCTGCACCTATTTTGCCCAAAATATCATCCCGACTACAATTTATTGATCCAATAGTATACCAGATTAAGTGAATTGCTATCAAAAATTCGATATTGGATCAAAATAGGTTGATTTCTGGCCGTTGAAAACCAAAATAAGCGCAAAGTGACTGAGTCGGCTGCGAAGAGTCCGGCGATATTCGTGAAGGAACACCAAGCCCCCCCCACTCAGACCTCAGCAAGATAATCACTGCGAAAAGCAGATCGACGACCAGCAAGGAGAATAGAACGTGGCTGAAATGGACATTGAAGGATTTGTCGAGGCGCCCGGTCGCGCCGAGAAGATCAAACAAGTTCGCAAAATGATTGACGAGAAGGGTATCGAGTACCTGTATCTTCAATTCGTTTCGGTAACCGGCAAAATCATGGGTAAAGGCATCCCGGCAGATCACTGGGAAAGCGTTGCCATGAAAGGCTTCCAATTGGTTTACGGCGCCACCGTTAACCTGTTTACGGACCGCGCTGGCAACTATCTGGGCTACGGTCCCGAGGCGGCAGAGCTTGTCGGTATCCCCGAGCCTGAAACATTCATGCAGTTGCCTTGGGCGCCGCAAATTGGTCGTTTCTACTGTACCTTGTTCCGCAACCGCGAAGAAAAGGAAAACCCGGGCGGGTTTCTGACCTCAGATTGCCGCGGCAACCTGCGTCGCATGCACGCCGATTTCCAGAAAAAGCATGGCCGCAGCCTGCGGATCGGAACAGAGCCTGAAATGATGTGGCTGAAGTTCGATGAGAACGGCAAGCCGAAAGACGGTTTCTCGAAGCCTTATTGCTATCACATCGATCAGTTCGAAAGCCTCCGTCCAGTGTCGATGCAGGTGATCAGATATGCCCGCATGATGGGTCTGGATATGATCCAAGGAGACCATGAGGATGCGCCGGGTCAGCTGGAACTGAACTGGATGTTTGATGACGTGCTGCGCAACGCGGACCGTTTGACGACGTACCGTCAGATCTGTGCGCAGGTGGCGAGAGAGCATGGCATTTTTGCCTGTTTCATGACCAAGCCATTCATGGGTGTCTCGGCCTCGGGCTGTCACCACAACATGTCGCTTTGGCGCGGCGGTGAGGATGAATTCGTCCGCACGGGCAACGATCCTGACAATCTGCCGGGCATGAAAGAAAACTACATGTACGTCAAAGGCGGCGAGAACACCTTCATGCCGGACGATAACGATCCTCAGATGCCTGGCAAAGAGGGGCTAGAGGCCATCGGCGGCGTGGTGCATCACTTGCAGGCCCTGACCGCTGTAGGTTGTTCGACCGTGAACTCTTACCGTCGTCTTTGGGATACGGGCTTCTGGGCACCGGTCTTCGCCGACTGGGGCTTCCAGAACCGGACCACTGGACTGCGCGTCTCTGCGCCCGGCCGTTTCGAGTATCGCTCGGTCGACTCGATGGTGAACCCATATCTGATGGGCACAACACTATTGGCGGCCATGGATGACGGCATCGAAAATAAGCTTGATCCAGGCGAGCCTGAAGAGCGCAACATCTATGAGGCCATCAAGGACGGCAAGCAGGTTAAGAAGCTGCCAATGTCTTTGGGCGAAGCTCTGGACCACCTGGAGGGTTCTGAAGTCGTTCGCCGCGGTATGCCGGGCGAAATGTATCGTCTGTTCCATGAATACAAGCATGACGAATACGCGCGCTTCATGTCCACCGTGACCGATTGGGACAATGACACGTATATGGAGTGTCTGCCGTAAACTTTCGACAATAACCGGCGGGGCAATTCGCCCCGTCTGATCTCAGACGCAAATTCAAGGAGGCGCATCGTAAATGTGCGGAATTGCAGGATTAATTCACAAGGGCAAAAGCTCAAATGTCGGTGCAGAAATGACCGCCATGCTTCAAGCGCTCAAACACCGGGGGCCTGACTCCACCGGCTACGCAGTATATGGGGAGCCATCCGAGGGCGACTACATCATGCGTCTTAAAGTCGCCGAAGCCGAAGACATGAACACAGGTCGCGGCATTCACGCGATCTTGGACGAACGTATCGCGACGGTCGAAGGTATTTTGGATCAGAACGGCGCAAAGGTCGTAGCCAAAGAACGCGTTCGCCCCTATGCGCTGCGCTACGTGCTGTCCCATAAAGGTGACACAGGCGCGATGGCCGAGCACATTGAAGAAACTGAAGGCGTCGAGATCCTGTCGCTCGGCAACGGTCTCGAACTTATCAAAGATTTGGGCGATGCCAGCGTTGTGGCAGAAGCCTACGGGTTGAATGACTTCCAGGGAACGCATGGCATTGGCCACACACGTATGGCCACAGAGTCAGACGTGGATATCAAATCCGCGCACCCTTACTGGGCATTCCCATACAATGACGTAAGCGTTGTCCATAACGGTCAGATCACCAACTACTGGATCATGCGGCGTGAGATGGAACGCAAGGGCCACCGGTTCATGTCGAATTGCGACTCTGAACTTCTGGCCGTTTACACCGCGCATAACCTGGCCAATGGTGTCGAGCTGGAAGAAAGCCTGCGTCGTTCAATCGAAGAGATCGACGGCGTTTTCACTTATCTGGTCTGCACAAAAGATCAGCTGGGAATGGCCAAAGACACGATGGCCGCGAAACCGCTGGTGCTTTACGAAAGCGATGATCTGATCGCCATGGCCTCGGAAGAGGTCGCGATCCGCGCCATTCTTCCGCAAGAAATCGACACAACCGACCCCTACGACGAGGAGGTTCGCGTATGGCAAGCGTAACTGATGCCGAACTCAAGGAAATGACCCAGGAAGAGCGTGTCAAAGCGCTCGGCATGACAACTGAACAGCTGACGGGCAAGTCGCTCTATATGGAGTTCGATCCCGACGCTGAAGAGCGTTTCGAATACCCTTGGGCGCCAGTCGTCGATTTCAACAAGCGGACTGATCTTGATTGCGACGGTAAAACAACGACCGAAGTTAATGCCGAGGTTAGGGCTCTCATGGCCGAAGGGTACGGAACGATTGTTCTGCAAAACCCACGCGGTATGCACTCTCTGGGTGTGGGCATCCTGTCGAAGTTGAACCTGATCATCGAAGGTTCAACCGGCTATTTCTCGGTTGGGTTGATCGACGGCCCCAATGTGCGTGTAAATGGACGGGTCGGCTGGTCTTGCGGCGAAAACATGATGTCAGGCACCGTGATGATCGAAAAGAACGCGGGCTCTACTTTCGGTGCGGCCATCCGTGGCGGCGACCTTGTGTGTCGCGGTTCGGTCGGGTCTCGTACGGGCATCGACATGAAAGGCGGCACCATCATCGTAGGCGGTGATACCGGCGCGCTTTCAGGCTTCATGATGCAGCGGGGCCGGATGGTTGTCTGCGGTAACGCGGGCAAGAACCTCGGCGACTCTATGTATGACGGCACCATCTATGTGGGTGGTGACATACAGTCATGCGGTGTTGACGCAGTAGAGGCGGAACTGACCGACCTCGATAAAGCGTGGCTGACCCGCAAACTGACGCAATACGGAATGATGCCTGAAAAGGGTGTCGACCATTTCACCAAGATTGTCGCAGGCAAACAGCTTTGGAACTACGACAATCTCGAGCCAACCGAAAAGAAACTGATCCTCTAAGGGACGGCCCCGGTGCACACCGCCGGGGATGCCCAAGAGCCTTTAGAAAGGGAATAATATGGCCGACGGAGACATGCCAAAAAAGCCAGCTCTCGCCCGCGATGTGAACCGCATCGGCGATAGCTTTATCTTTCCACCTCGCGTCATCGACGACATCCATATCAAGTCTGAACTGGGCCGGTATCGGATGCGTGGGTTTTCGCTTTTCAAGAAAATTCCACACTGGGATGATCTGACATTTATGCCGGGTACGCTGACCCGTTTCGTGATCGAAGGATATCGCGAGAAATGCGAAACCAGAACGGTCATTGGCCCGCGTGCCAAGCGCCCACTGGACTTGGATATCCCTGTCTACGTGACAGGTATGAGCTTCGGCGCGCTAAGCTATGAAGCCAAAACAGCCCTTGCGCGCGGCGCAACGATGGCTGGTACGGCGACTTGTTCGGGTGAGGGGGGAATGATCCCGGACGAGCGTCGTTACTCTTCCAAGTGGTTCTACCAGTGTATTCAGTCGCGATACGGCTTTAACCCGAACCACCTTGTTTTGGCCGACGGCTGTGAATTCTTCATCGGTCAAGGCTGTAAGGTTGGCCTTGGTGGCCACCTGATGGGTCAGAAAGTGACTGACCAGGTTGCTGAGATGCGCTCGCTGCCGGCAGGCATCGACCAGCGATCTCCCGCCCGTCACCCAGACTGGCTGGGTCCAGACGATCTGGCGCTGAAAATTCAGGAAATCCGCGAGGCAACCGATTGGCAGATTCCGATCCAGCTGAAGCTGGGCGCGGCACGCGTCTATGACGATGTGCGGATGGCGGTGAAATGTGACCCGGACAGCATCTATATCGACGGTATGGAAGGCGGCACGGGCGCGGGCCCACACCTGGCCACTGAAGATACAGGCGTTCCAGGTATTGCGGCGATCCGTCAGGCGCGTAAGGCGATTGATGACCTTGGAAAACGCGGCGAAATTAGTCTGGTTTATGCCGGCGGTATCCGTAACGGTGCAGACGTGGCCAAGGCGATCGCTTTGGGTGCTGACGCAATCGCTCTGGGTCACTCTGTGATGATGGCGCTGAACTGTAACAAAGACATCCCCGAGGCGAACTACCCCGAGGAAATCGGTGCAGAGCCAGGCTATTGTTATAACTGCCACACCGGCCGCTGTCCGGTAGGCGTGGCCACGCAAGACCCGGTTTTGCGTGCACGTCTTGACCCCGATGAGGCGGCTGAACGCGTCTATAACTTCCTGCACACGCTGACGATTGAAGCGCAGCTTTTCGCACGTGCTTGTGGCAAGACGCATCTGCACTCGCTAGAGCCTGAAGACCTGGCCGCGTTGACGATGGAAGCCTCAGCCATGGCCGGTGTGCCATTGGCCGGTACAAATCACACCGTCGGCGTCGAAGACTATCACCACCTGTAAGGAGACCCGGAAATGGCTGGAACACAATATCGCGGCTCCGAAATAAAGGACGTCAATCAGTTCATCAACGACGCAGAGGGTCTGGAATCCGAGCGGGAAAAGGAAATCGGTCAGCACATTGGCTATCGCTATGATGTGAACCTTGTCCCGGACTATGACCGCCTGACGCCGTTCCTGGCAAAATACTTGGAGGTCATGGGCTGGGATGATCTGAACTGGTTGGAAGACGTGCATATGGGCTATGAAGAAGGCAAGCCCGCCGTCTTTGACCGCAACATCAACGGTTGGGTCCGTATTCCGGATTCAATCGCGTTGCCGGACAACCAGCAGGATCGCGACATGATCGCAAGAGAACTTCTTCTGAAGTTCCAGATGTCAGACCGGCATCCTCTGGTGACGTTGAGAAAGGCGTACATGAAGTTCTGATTTGATGGACTCTCGTCTGCATATCGCTTGTTTGCAAACCCGTCCCATGCCTGACTTTGCGTCGGCGTGGGACGAAGCCTTTCCTTTGGCCAGACAAGCGGTATCGGACGGCGCTAAAATGCTCTTTCTGCCGGAATATTGCGGTGGATTGAAATCTGACGGCCCCCGGCTGGTGCCGCCCTCGGCGCCGGTGGACAAACACCCGTTTTTAGCCAAAGCGCGCACCTTCGCGGCCGAGAACGGTGTCTGGATCATGGTGGGCTCTGTCGCGATTGATGCCCCCGATGGGAAAATCCTGAACCGTGGCTTCATGATCGACGATCAAGGTCAAATTACGGGCCAATACGACAAAATCAACATGTTCGATATTCAGCTGTCGGGCACGGAAATTTTCCGCGAAAGTGACACGGTGCTTGCAGGCAAGTCAGCGGTGATCCACGAAACACCTTGGGCAAATATCGGCCACGCAATCTGTTATGATCTAAGGTTCCCAATCCTTTACCGTGAACTCGCCCAAGCCGGGGCTCAAATCTTGACCTGCCCTGCTGCGTTCACCAAAAAAACCGGCGAGGCGCATTGGCATGTGCTCAACCGCGCCCGGGCAATCGAAAACACATCCTTCCTGGTTTCGCCCTGCGCCATCGGGGCGGTGCCCGGCGGCGGCGAATGTTTTGGCCACTCTTTGATCATCGATCCATGGGGTGAGATCCTCGCCGATGGCGGCGATAAGCCCGGGGTCATCTCGGCAAAGATCGACCTGGCCCGTGTTCAAGAGGTACGTTCTAAAATCCCGAGCCTGACCCATGATCGGGACTTCACCCTGACCGAATTGAACGATTTGACCGAAAGGAAAATCGCATGAGCATTGCTGCAGTTCTCGGTCAATCGGCTGCGGATCATCCGCTGCGCGATGCATTTTTGAAATGGCAATGTCGCGTCAGGCAGCTTGCCATGCGTGATGGCGACGGACGCCCCGACGATGCGATCACGCCAGAACTACGCGTGACCGCGGATGCAGAGCCGATGGGCCACGTCATCACGATCATGAACAAGGCTCCCAGCTATAATGTGATATCCGAAATGGAACACATGGCCGCGAAAACTAACGATCCGGCGCAGATCCGCAGTTCTGCGATCCAGTTCTTTAGCTCCACCTATTACCAAAAGGCGCGGGAGTTCTCGGACATCTTAACCGCGACTTTCCCGCCGGGTTCACCCGGTGCCGCCAAAATCCGCGAAGCCGAAACCTGTTTTTTGAAATTCGACGCTTACCGGCAGATTTTCGACTTGCCTTGCAAAGTCTGGGTACTTGCGCCGCACAATCCGCTGCACCGCGCCACCCTTGCGCATAACAAACTTTTCAATCCCGCGATGCCGCCCGACCAGGTCGTGCTTGGGTTCGAACCCGATTGGGGCAACGCGACCTCTGATCCGAAGCTGGTGTGAATGAATGCGGCTAGAATTGAGAAATTTCATTGATTTCGAAGGCAAGCTGACCCAGCATTCTTTTCGTCAGAATCTCAACGAGGGAGAAATATGACCAAAAGAATTTGTGTCATCGGTGCCGGTCCATCGGGCTTGGCTCAACTCCGCGCCTTTCAATCGGCCAAGGCAAAGGGTGAAGATATTCCTGAAATCGTCTGCTATGAAAAACAGCCCGATTGGGGCGGGCTGTGGCGCTATACCTGGCGCACGGGCATCGACGAACACGGAAACCCATGTCATGGCTCTATGTATCGCTACCTCTGGTCAAACGGCCCGAAGGAAGGGTTGGAATTTGCCGATTATACGTTCGAAGAACATTTCGGGAAACCTATTGCGTCCTATCCGCCACGGGCCGTTCTCTTCGACTATATCGAGGGCCGCGTAAAGAAAGCGGGCATTCGCGATTGGATCAAGTTCGACACCATCGTGCGCGATGTGCGCAAAGCGGGTGGCAAGTTCGAGGTGACATCGCGCGACGCCATCAGCGACAGTGAAACGACCGAGACCTTTGACCACGTGGTTGTGGCGACCGGTCACTTCAGCGTGCCCAATGTGCCGCATTATCCGGGGTTTGAGACCTTCAACGGACGTATCCTGCATGCCCATGATTTCCGCGATGCGCGAGAGTTTGAGGGCCAGGATATCCTGATCATCGGCGCGAGTTACTCTGCCGAGGATATCGGCTCGCAATGCTGGAAATATGGCGCAAAGTCG
>JBCCHJ010000109.1:0-12706 GCA_039028795.1 Pseudomonadota bacterium | reverse complement strand
CCAGCAGACCGATGAACAGGTTCAGAACCGAAAAAGCCGTAATGACAATGAACGGCACAAAGAAAATCCAGGCCGTTGGATGCGTTTCCATCACCGGGCGCACGATGCCCATGGACCAGCTTTCCAGGGTCATGATCTGGAACAGCGAATAAAGCGAACGGCCCAGTGTGCCGAACCATTCTGGAAAATCGGGACCATACATCAGCGTCGCCATGACGGCGAACACATAAAACACGATCGAAATCATGATGATCACGGCACCCATGCCCGGCAGCGCATCCAGAAGGGCCTGTACAACGGCCCGCATTTGCGGAATGACCGACAACAGGCGCATGGCCCGGATCACCCGCAGCCCCCGCAGGGCCGACAGCCCGTCGCGGTTCGGCAACAAGCCCAGCGTCACCACGACAAGGTCAAAAATGTTCCATGCGTTTTTGAAGAAATCCAGCCGATAGGCAAAGAATTTGACGAGCAGTTCGGCGACAAAAATCCCTAGTACAATCTTGTCAATTATAACCAGGATATGGCCGATATTGTCCTGCATTGCTGCAGAGGTCGACAGGCCCAGCGTGACCGCATTGAAGATGATCACGCCCAGAATGGTGTTGGTTACGGCTTTGCGCTCGACAAACTCGCGCGCAACTTCGCGGAGCGTTGCGCTCTTCTCGATACCGGTATCCAACGGAACCTCCTGTCGCATTGATGGCGCCGAGTGCAGTGATCCACACCCGGCGCATCACGTTTGCATTAGCCGACCACGTCACTGATCTCGTCTACAAGTTTGTAGACGCCAGAAACCGAAGTCACCATCGTTTTTGCCTCTTTCAGCACAGTCATTTTGTCCAGCTTCTTCAGCTTGTCGACAATGGTTGTATCATCGACCTTAAGGCCGTTGCCTTCCATCAGGGTTTCCATCTCGGCCAGGAACTTCTGGCGCTCTTCCAGCTTGACGGCCATGGCGCTGGCTTCCCGCTTGACGGTCATGCATTCTGCACCCAGCTTGATGCCTTCTTTCAGCGTTTTTTGCGATTTCGCCGCCTTCATCAGCTTGTCAGCCGCTTGTCCCAGCGAGTCGACTTTTTGACGAGTCTTGGTAGTGTGTTCGCGATACTTCTGGCGCTTGGTGTTCGAGTCCTTTTGATACACCTGATACCCTTTGATCGCGAAATCCATGATGTCCTGCGCGATTTTCTTGGGATCGCGGCCTTTTGTGACCTCGTCACCCATCGCAACCGCTTTGCCAGTCAGTTTCTTGATCGCTTCAATCGGCTTTTTCGGAGAAATGCCCGATGTGTCGGTGATCCCCTGCCGTTCAGCCGCCTGCATGATCGAGGTGCCGCGCAACGTGATGTATTTCTGGATGGCGCCGTACAGATCCTTGCGCAGCGCTTCTTCACCTTTAAGCTGCTGTTGAACTTCCTTGCCAAGTTTATAAACCTGCTTGGCGATGGTCCTATATGCCGCCACGTCTGCACCGGATGATCCGACAAGGCGGGCGACGGCGCCGCCGATCTTGATCGTGCTCATGGTGACCTTAAGCGTCGTTTTGAGCCGCGCCTCTTTCAGCAGCTTGTCCTTGTTGGCTTCGGTCTTGATCTGCTTCTGGATCGCCGCCTGCGCCGCCGCCTCAGCCGAAGCAAGGGCGTTCTTGATCATCTGGTTTGTGGCCTGGATCATCTTTTCGGCTTCGTCCTGGGATTTTTTCCCAGGCGTCTTCATCAGCTCGGCAACTTTTTTATCAAGCTTGATCGACTCTTCGGTGATGACCTTTTCATACCGCTCAAGCTCTTTCATACCGGCTGCTTCCAGCCGTTTGAGCGTGGTCGAGGGCACCGGAGCCGGCGCCTTCAGCTTTCCGCTGGTCGTGATTTCAAACGCAACATCGACCCGGTATTTCGGGATCTCAATATATTCCAGCTTCGGCTTTGACCGAACGAGATCTACAACATAAAACTTGTGTTTGGTTACAGTTGTCTTGGCCATTTTAAAGGTTCTCCATCATAGGAAAGTAATTAAACTTCGTCGCCTGTTCCTTCAGGTCCCCGTCAGTCAAAACCATAAGTGAAGTCGCCGTCTGTGATGTCGATCACGACTTTTTCAACTTCTTCGCCTTCCATCATTCTTTTTAGGAATTCCGCCGAAATATCGGGCAGCATTGTGTTGGTCACAATCGCGTCGATCATGCGGCCGCCGCTGTCCAGTTCCTGACACCGGTTGACGATTTCATCGACCACCGCATCCGTGTATTCGAACGGCACCCCATGCGCCTGCTGCACGCGTTTCTGGATGCGGCCCAATTGCAGCTTGGTGATCTCGCCCAGCATATCGGGGCTGAGCGGATAGTAGGGGATCGTCACCAGACGTCCCAGCAGCGCCGGCGGGAACACCTTGAGCAGCGGATCGCGCAGCGCTTTGGCCATGCCTTCGGGATCGGGCATCAGGTCCGGGTCGGCGCACATGTCCATGATCATTTCTGTACCGACATTCGAGGTCAGCAGGATCAGCGTGTTCTTGAAATCGATGACACGACCTTCGCCATCCTCCATGACGCCCTTGTCAAAAACCTGAAAAAAGATCTCATGCACATCCGGGTGGGCCTTTTCGACCTCATCCAGCAGCACCACCGAATAGGGCTTGCGCCGCACCGCTTCGGTCAGCACGCCACCTTCGCCATAGCCGACATAACCCGGAGGGGCGCCTTTCAGGCTGCTGACGGTATGCGCCTCTTGGTACTCGGACATGTTGATGGTGATGACGTTCTGTTCACCGCCATACAGCACCTCGGCCAATGCCAGCGCGGTTTCGGTTTTACCAACACCGCTGGTGCCTGCCAGCATGAAGACCCCGATGGGTTTGTTGGGATTGTCCAGCCCCGCGCGACTGGTCTGAACGCGTTTGGCGATCATCTTCATTGCGTGATCCTGACCGATCACACGTTTTGCCAGACGCTCTTCCAGGTTCAGAATGGTTTCGATCTCATCCTTGACCATGCGGCCAACCGGGATGCCCGTCCAGTCACCGACAACGCTGGCCACCGCCTGATGATCCACGATGGGCAGGATTAGTGGGCTGTCACCCTGCACCTCTTCCAGTTCGGCGTTCTTGGCTTTCAATTCGGCCAGCAAAGCGTCACGGTCGATAGGCTGCGCATCCGTTTCCGGTGCCTCTTCGGTGGCGGCTTCGCCTTCGGCGGTACCGGTGCCTTCAACCTCTTGCCCGCCAGCACGCAACTTGGCCCGCAGGTCGAGGATTTCTTCGACCACTTTCTTTTCGGCCTCCCAACGACCATTGAGTTCGGCCAACCGCGCCTCTTCCGCCTCTTTCGCTGCATTCACGGTCTCGCGCCGGTCGGCAACGTCATAGCCTGCGGTCTCATCGCGTTCGATGATCTCCAATTCGGTGGTCAGAGCCTCAATCCGGCGCTGGCTGTCATCCACCTCGGCCGGAACCGCGTGCTGAGACACCGCGACCCGCGCACAGGCCGTATCCAGCAGGCTGACCGATTTATCCGGCAATTGCCGCGCCGGGATATAGCGCGCGGACAACGTCACCGCCGCTTCGATCCCTTCGTCCAGCACCTGCACGCGATGGTGTTTTTCCAGCATCGAGGCGATGCCGCGCATCATCAGAACCGCCTTTGGAATGTCTGGCTCCTCGACATGCACCACCTGGAAACGACGGGTCAGGGCCGGGTCTTTCTCGATGTATTTCTTGTACTCGGCCCAAGTCGTCGCCCCGATCGTGCGCAACGTGCCCCTCGCCAGCGCGGGTTTCAGCAGGTTGGCCGCGTCGCCCGTTCCGGCTGCACCCCCTGCCCCGACCAAAGTGTGGGTTTCATCGACAAACATCACAATCGGCGTCGGGCTGGCCTGAACCTCATCAATCACCTGACGTAGGCGGTTTTCGAACTCGCCCTTCATGGACGCACCGGCCTGCAGTAGGCCCACATCCAGCACCAGCAGGCGTACGTCTTTCAACGCCGGCGGCACATCACCGCGCGCGATGCGCAGGGCAAAGCCTTCGACCACCGCAGTCTTACCCACACCGGCTTCACCGGTCAGGATCGGGTTGTTCTGGCGACGGCGCATCAGCACGTCGACGATCTGACGGATTTCTTCGTCACGACCGACGATCGGATCAATCTCACCATTGCGGGCCTGTTCGGTCAGGTCGGTGCAGAATTGCTCCAGCGCCTCACCCTTGCCCATCGCGCCGGGCGCCATCGCGCCGCTGGCCTCGCCGGGTTCAGCTCCACCGCCCACATTCGAGCCGTCCTGCGCACCCAGCGTATCCTCGGGCGAACCATCGGTGGCCTCGCCAAAGCTGTCCGCCAGATCATCCGCGCCGATCTTGGCCAGTTCCGGCGACATGCTGGCCAGAATATTGCGCAAAGCGGGCGTCTTGAGCATACCGAGGATCAGATACCCCGTGCGCACCTTGCTGTCGGAATACAATAGCGAGCCCCAGACCCAGCCGCGTTCCATCGCGTCCATCAGATGATCGGACAGATCCGAGATCGAGGACGCCCCGCGCGGCAGCATGTCCAGGCTACGCGTCAGTTCCGAGGCGATCTTGCCCGGGTCCAGATCGTAATGCTGAATGATGCGGTGAATATCGCTGTCCTGACCGTTCAGAATCTGGTGCAGCCAGTGTTGGATTTCGACATACGGATTGCCCCGCATCTTGCAGAACACGGTGGCCCCTTCGATGGCCTGATAGCCCAGCTTGTTCAGCTTGCCAAACAGCGACACACGGCTGATTTCCGTCATCTTCAATACCTCTCGTTATGGGCCAGTTCTTCGGCCTCGAATTCTTGTGATGTGTAACCGGGATACAGGATCAGATCATCCGCATCCGGGCGGTCTGACTCAGGATCGTCGCGGCTTCGGACCCAACTGGTATGACCCAGCTGCGTGGTGCCGCCCAACGATGCGCGCGGCACCTCGTCGCCTGCCAACACCAGATTGACCTCCCAATCCAGAGTATCGCCAGCGTAGCTGCGCAGGATCGCTTCCATGCGCTGTTGCGATACACCGCCGGGCAAAAGCCTTTTGTAATCGTCCAGCGACAGCGGTCCGATGCGGACACGAAACTTGGCCGAGCGCGACCAGACCCGGTTGCCGATACTTGTCGACTGCCCCAGCCGCGCAGGGCCGCCCAATTGCCAGGTATCGTCAGGCTCAAGCTCTAGCCAGGATCCCACAAATTGCTGCACATGCGCTTCGACGCCGAAATAGTCGGACAGAATGGCAATCAGACCTTCGACCGTTTTGGTGCCTGACCCCAGATGACCCGCAAAAAACCGCCGCAGCATGTCTGGCATGGCGTCGCGGTCGCCGAAACCTGTACCCTTGTACCCGGCCAGCGCGGCAACACGTTGTTCGAAAGGATCATCGCCCCGATCGAAACTGGGCGCGGGTTCAGCGGCAGCCCAGGCCCGGTAAAGCAGCCCCATGAGACGGTGGGTCAGCATGTCCGCAAAGGCAACAAAAGTTGGATCGCGATGATTACGCAGCCGGTCGCGGGCAAATTCTGTCAGATGCAGTGGCAGCGGTCCCTGCGGACCAAAAAAGCCGAAAAACAGGTTGTTCAACTTACCCGGAGCGGTCTCGGACGGTGGTTCGAACCGCGTCAGAGTATTCGGTGGAAACGCCAGCGACACGTCCTGACCCAGACGCACGCGGTCTTCGCGCGGACGCCGGGATTCCCCCAGCCGCGGCGCGTCAGAGTAATGCGCTTCGATCACCCGAAGGGCCTGAAAGACGTGATGTCTTTCAGGGTCTGCCGCCAGTGCGGCAAGCAGGCTCAGATGATCCTGCCCAGACCGGCTGCCGGTCGCCATCTGGCAATCTCTCCTCGTCGTTCGGTTTTCAGCACAGTTTCAGTGAAACTGTTGATCGTTGTGTATTTGCGGAAAAACCGTTCCAGCACCGCACCCAGCACATAAACGCTGGTGCCTTCATAAAAACTTTCGTCAAAACCCAGCGTGATCTCAAGGCCGCGCACGGCAGTGCTGAGCACCTCGTCGCTCATGCGACGCACAATTGGGCGGCTGGTGACCGACACTACGCCTTCCAGCTGCTTTTCAGTCACCCGGTTGCCCAGCGGGGCGTAGATTCCCAACAATTCGCGCAGGGCCCCTGCCCCGCCTTCTTTGCCATCACCGGAAATCGAAAGATAGTTCAGGCTCAGATGGCTGATCAGTTTCCACGCCGCATCACCCTGCGCCAGCGTTGCATGCGGACGGGTCGGCGTGACCGGGGTGCGCACCGACTTGATCGGTCCACCTTCGGGCAGATGAAAGACATCGTCGCCACCGGCGGCCAGCAGCATCGGCAGATCGCGATTGGAACACATCGCCTCGACCGCCAGTTGATCCAGCGATCCGGGATATGGTGCCTGAGCACGGTCCACCAGCGTCAGATACACCTCGGACCCCAGATACGAGGTTCGAACCCCGCGCAGACGCTCTTTTTCGTTCCGCTGCCGCATCCGGCGCTTGACGGTGTAATACGCCGAGTGGTTGTCACCCGCTGCCGTCAGATCCGTATCGCTGTAAAAGGGGCGAAAGGGTATGTCACCCTCCTCATCCGACTGAATACCGGTCACACGGTCTATCGAGAAAATCTCGTAATCCAGCCCGGCCGTGCGGTTCGGAACCACGTGATGCTGGGTATCCATCTGGATGATATGAACCCGGTCGCACCGGCGATGGAACAGATTGACCGCCGGCACCGCATTCAGTGCAAAAGCGGCCGGGGTAACTGCCGGGGCCACATCGCGCATGCCTTCGTTCAGCAGAATATAGATGTCCACATCCGCGCCCGCAGATTGTTTCAGGGCGGGTTTCAGACCGGTCAGTTCCACAAACAGGAACCGTTCCGGCATGGCAAAATATTCCTGTAACAGGCGATAGCCGTCGAAGGACTGGCGCGGTGTCGGCAAAAGAGCTTCTTCCGGTTCGAACCCTTTGGGCACCGCCGCACCATCCGACAGACGTGTGGTCCAGTCAGCGCGGCGATCGGTCGAACGTCCGGTCAGGCCAACGCATTGCGTGGCCAGCAATTCATGCAGCGCCCAGGCCTTGCCGCTTTGGGTGTCCAGATGCAGAACCAGGCTGTCCATCTCAAGGTCGGCCATAGGCTCGCCATCGGTGCGGGCCAGGCGCAACCGGATGCCTGCGCGGGCATCGGTGTCGCGGGCAACGCCCGCCGCTACCAGTTCACCGCGCCCATCGATATACTCAGCCTCGGAGATTTCAATCGGCCACAACGTCAAATCCGAGGATGTTCGAAATTCGCACGCTGTCTGCTCTCCTTCAGCCAGACGGGCGCGCAATGTAGACCCGCGCGCGATTGGATATCCCTCTTTCAGCGCGGCGTTGCCCACATCGGGTTCAAGCTGCGCAATCATCATTGACGGCGTAGGGGCCAGATAATGCGGATAAACGATTTCCAGCAGGTTCGAAGTGAAGGCCGGAAACTGCATTTCCAGTTCCAGTTGCACGCGCGCGGCCAGAAACGCGCTGCCTTCCAGCAGACGTTCGACATAAGGATCGACTACCTCGATCCCTTCCATCCCCAAACGCGAGGCGATCTTGGGATAGGCGCTGGCGAATTCAGCACCCATTTCCCGCAGAAATGCCAATTCTGTTTCGTAATGCTTGAGCAGGCGCGTATCCATCCGGTCAGCTCCGCTCGATCGCAACTTCGCCGGTGGTCACATCGACCCGGCTGCGCAGATACAGTTCCAAAGGCATCGGCTGAGCCCACATCACAGCGCGAATGTCGAATTCGACATGCATTTCACCCGCGCGGCTTTCGGATCGCAAATCGACCGCAACCGATCCTTTGACGATGCGTGGTTCGTAGACCTCGATCGAATCAGCAATGGATTGCTGAATGCGCTGTGCTTGACGCAACGATGAAAATGATCCCGAGGTTTGCCGTATCCCATAGTTCAGGACAGATTTCGCCGCATAGGGATACTGATCGTCGTCAATCAGGTCTGACTGATCCGTGGTGTTAAGCAACATGGACAGGTCGCGCTGAATGATGTCCCGCAGACGCCCCACATCGATCACCCGCGCATCGCGCCCCTCTTTCTTCTGATCCGGCGAATCGTCGGTCAGCCGATCAAGAAGCGAAGGTTGCAGACGTTCGACAAGAGTCTTTTCAGCCATCTCCCGTTATTTCCTCGGCCGCTGCGGCCACATCCAGTGCCAGTTCGCGAACGTCCAGCAACGCAACATCAGATTTATCCGTTGTCAAAACCCGCTGTCCGACGCCAACAAATGTCTCGGCCCCGGCATCCACCCAACTGGTCGACCGCGCCAGACGTGCCGCATCGTTCGCCTGATCTGCCGCACCCGCGTATCGCGTGGGAATAAGCGCTGCCACTTCGCCGCCGCTGGCAACGGTCAGAGTGCACGCTGTCCAGACTGCATCGCGCAAATCTGTCGGCGCCTCGATGTCAATGCGGGCAATCTGCGAGAATGGCAGCCAGAAATAGCGTCCGTTCACAATGATTTCCAGAACCGGACCCAGACGCATATCCGCATCCGCAATCCATTCAAAAGCTTCACCGTTCACCGTACCCGACGTGGCCGGCGCCGCATCAAACGCGCGGCCGCGCAGGTCGGCCGCCTGATCAAAATGACCCCCGGCCGTCAGCTTTTGCGCTTCGATCAGATGGGCCAGCCATTCTTCGGGCTCGCCAAAAATCATGGGGGTCTTTTCGCCCGCAAATACCTTTTCGCGATAGACTTCGCAGATGATCGCCTCGCGATAGGTTTTGGCCATCATCGTGGCCTCTTCGTCCATTTCCGCGCTGAGCTTCAATTGCGTAATCGCGCGCTTCCAGTCGCCCGTGACGCACAGAAGCTGAAACAGAAAAATCCGCAGCTTTGAATCTGCGGGATTGGCTCGGATTTTGTCTTGCAACGCGGCCAGTGCAGCCGCCAGATCGCCCGATTTAAGATGTTCTTCCGGCGTCATGAAACCCTCGCGTAGTCAGGATAAAGAAATGGCAAAGGCCCCGGCAGCCTGCGCTGCCGGGACCAGAGTGCATGAAAACCTTAGCTGACGTCGCCGGTTTCCAGGTTCCACTTGAATTCGTTGCAATCGCTGAGCGCGCCGGTCTTGAAGTCCGCGATGCGGTACTTGGCCGAAATTCCGCGATACGCAACCGTCCAGCTTTCTGTGGGGATCGAGTCTTCGCCGCCTTCAACCGAATAGCTGTCGATTACCGCGTCACGCAAAACGATGATCAGATACGGCTCCATGCCTTTCTTTTCATCATCGCCCGACCGGCACAGGTGGATGGTCATCTCACCATTCGACTTACCCGAAGCAACATAGGTCATCAGCTTTGCCGACGCCTTGCTGAGCTCTGTCGACAAGGTCACCTTGCCAAAGTTGGCGTTGGCATAGCCACGCTGGGTTGTACCCATGTCGGACATATCCAGCGTACGGGCCACTTCCCATCCGACCGATTTGCACGCAATCCAGTCCTTGTGACCTTTTTCCCGAGCTTCACCAGGGAAATCCATTTTTACATATACGTTTTCCATTTTGTCTTCCTCGTTGTTGATGACTCCGATTTACCGGAGGCCAAACCCGGCGGCAGTGAAAAACATCACATGCCGCCAACTTTTTTTGCAATTATCCAGCTTTTTCGGACGGAAGTTTCGATACAAGACGCAGAGAGACCGACAGCCCCTCCAACTGATAGTGCGGACGCAGGAAAAACTTGGACGTGTAGTATCCCGGATTTCCTTCAACATCTTCCACAACGACCTCGGCAGAGGCCAGTGGTTTGCGGGCCTTTTCCGCCTCTGCCGAAATGTCCGCATTAAAGTCCACATACTGGTTGATCCATTCCTGCAGCCAGGTTTCCATATCCTGACGGCTTTTGAATGAACCGACTTTGTCGCGCACCATGCACTTCAGGTAATGCGCGAATCGGCAGGTTGCGAACAGGTACGGCAGACGCGCGGCCAGATTGGCGTTTGCCGTGGCGTCCGGATCGTCATATTCGGCCGGCTTGTGCAGGGACTGCGCACCGATGAAGGTCGCCGAATCGCTGTTCTTGCGGTGGATCAGAGGCATCATGCCGTTTTTGGCCAGTTCCGCCTCGCGCCGGTCCGAGATTGCAATCTCGGTCGGGCACTTCATGTCCACGCCGCCATCGTCGGTCGGGAACGTATGCGCGGGCAGGCCTTCGACCGTACCGCCGCTTTCCACACCGCGAATCCGCGAGCACCAGCCATATTCCTTGAACGAGCGGTTGATGTTCACGGCCATACCATAGGCCGCATTGACCCATCCGTAATTTTCGCTGTTTGCACCGCTGGTGTCTTCTTCAAATGCGAACTCTTCGACAGGCTCTGTCTTTGAACCATAGGGCAAACGACCCAGGAAGCGCGGCATCGCCAGACCGACATATTTGGAATCCTCGCTTTCGCGCAGGCTGCGCCAGGCTGCATATTCCGGGGTCTGGAAGATCTTGGTCAGATCACGCGGATTCGCCAGTTCCGACCAGCTATCCATCTGGAACAGGCTGGGTTTGGCGCCAGTGATCAGAGGTGCATGCGCCGCGGCAGCAATCTTGGACATTTCGCCCAACAACTCGATATCCTGCGGGCTGTGGTCGAAATGATAGTCCGCGACCAGCGACCCGTAAGGCTCACCCCCGAACTGACCAAATTCTTCTTCATACAGCTTTTTGAAGATCGGGGACTGATCCCATGCCGTTCCCTTGAACTTGCGCAGGGTCTTTTGCATGTCCTTTTTCGAGATGTTCATCACGCGGATTTTCAACATCTCGTCGGTTTCGGTATTGTTCACCAGATAATGCAGACCGCGCCACGCGCTTTCCATCTGCTGAAAATCGGCATGGTGCAGGATCAGGTTGACCTGTTCGGTCAGCTTCTTGTCAATCTCGGCGATGATACCTTCGATCGAACGCAGCGCATCGTCGGAAATCAGACCCGTATTCGCCAGCGCCTGTTCGGCCAGCGTTTTGACCGCGCTTTCGACGGCTGTTTTCGCCTGATCGGATTTCGGGCGGAATTCTTTGGTCAGCAAAGCCTCGAATTCCGAGGACCCAAACGCTGTTGCGCCTTCGGCGGCTTCTACCTTGGCTTCTTCTTCGGCCATCTTTTACTCCTCCTCGGCGGCGTCACCGCCCGGCTTGGGCTGGGCTGCCAGCGTCTTCAGCAGCGACGGGTCCTGCATGATCTTGGAAATCAGATCCTCAGCCCCGGTTTTACCATCCATGTATGTCATCAGGTTCGACAGCTGGGTGCGGGCATCCAGCAGTTCTTTCAGCGGTTCAACCTTGGCGGCGATTGCGGCCGGGCTGAAGTCGTCCATCGATTCAAACGTGATATCGACAGCCAGATTGCCTTCACCGGTCAACGTGTTCGGCACCGTAAAGGCCGCACGCGGGGCCATCGATTTCATCCGATCATCAAAGTTGTCAACGTCGATTTCCAGGAATTTGCGGTCTGCCACGGCGGGCTGTTCGACCTCGGATTTTCCTGCCAGATCGCTCATGACGCCCATGACGAAAGGCAGTTGCACCTTCTTTTCGGCCCCGTAAAGTTCGACGTCGTATTCGATCTGAACTCTAGGAGCCCTGTTCCGGGCTATAAATTTCTGTGAACTGTCAGCCATCTGATGCTCCTCGATTCATCCATCAGTATTTGTGTTGAAACCGGTATTCGGGGGGGTCCCGATCCGATCAATATCCGTCCTCGTCGTCCTGTTTAAGGCCACCAATCTGGCGTACCTCGTCCAGGCCTTCTTTCGCCATGTCTTCGATAATCGTCAGAAAATCGGCATTAACAAGGCGCTTTGCGCGCTCCAGCAAAACAGGCAGCGGGCTGGACGGCTCGCAACGCGCGTAATAATCCATGATCCGCTCAAGCATTTGTGTGACATCTTCGGGCGAGTTGATCGCACCGCCGCCAGACGGCGCTGCGGTCATCCCGGCGGCTGGCGCACTTGCAGGGGCGACAACGGCATCGACGTCCTCTGCATCAACCTCACCGACGTCTGCGTACCGGGCCAGGGCTTGCTTGATGCTTTTCAGCCCTTCGCTCAACGGATCAAGATCGGGGCCTTCTCCGGGTGTTTTGTCCGTAAAGACAGCATCAATCGCCGCGACATCGTCCAGGGCTGCACTAACCGCATCGGCATTTGCCGTCAGAACATCATCATCGGTATCCTTGAAGGCTGCCGCGACGCCGTTGGCATCGGGGATGTCGTCCAGATCGGCCGGCATGTTGATTCTGCCTTCAGCGACCTCGATATGGCGCAGGGTCATATGACCGAAGGTGCGACTATCGGTCAGGCCGGTGCGGCGCAATGCCCGCACGATCCGATCGGTTGCGGCCAATCCACGGACCGCATTGATCCGCATGGTTGCGTCGCCGTCATCTTCGTCCAGTTCCGGATGGCAGGTGTCCCAGAACTCTTCCAGCAATGACTTTACATAGCCGATGGACGTTGCAAAAGCGGACAGATCCTTGGTGTGCAAAACAGCCTCGGCCAGATAAACCGCGGCGCGCAGATCATGGCTTTTGCCCATGACGGTCAGCGACTTTTCCTCGACATCGCCCCAGTCCTGCTCTTCGGCGGCGACAACCTCATCACCCATCTGGCGTTCTTCACCGGGTTGCGCGGCAATCTCCAGATCGGTG
>JBCCHJ010000108.1:0-12824 GCA_039028795.1 Pseudomonadota bacterium | reverse complement strand
CTGAACCATCTGCGCCACACAGTCAAAGCCCGAAATCAAAGGCCTGACAGCAATGAGTTTAATCGATCAATTGAACGCACGGCAGGAACAAGGTCGCCCGATCCGGCTTGGCATGATCGGTGCCGGAAAGTTCGGCACGATGTTCCTGGCTCAGGTTCTGCGTATTCCCGGCGTACATGTTCTGGGCGTCGCCGATCTAGACGTCGCCCAGGCGCGGTCGAACATGGTGTTTGCTGGATGGCCGGAAGAACAGCTTGAAGCTGCGTCATTGGACGCCGCGTTCCAATCCGGCATGACCTATATCGGCGATGACGCGATCGCGATGATCGGGCATCCGTCGATTGATATCATAGTTGAATGCACCGGCAATCCCATCGTCGCGGTTGATCACGCTTTGGCGGCCTTCGCAAAAGGCAAACATGTCATCGCCGCAACAGTCGAAGCGGACGCAGTCTGCGGTGCAGCGCTGGTTGCGAGGGCCGAAAAGGCTGGGGTGGTCTATTCCCAGGCTTATGGCGACCAGCCTGCCATGACCTATGAACTTGTCGATTGGGCCCGGACGTCGGGCTTCCACGTTGTCTCGGCCGGGCGTGGACATAAGTGGAAGCCAGAGTTCCGGTTTTCCACGCCAGATACGATCTGGGAGAATTGGGGGCTAACGCAGGAACAGGTCGAGCGGTCGCGATCAAACTCGAAAATGTTCAACAGCTTCCACGACGGAACGAAGCCAGCCATCGAATGTGCGGCGATTTGCAATGCGACCGGGTTGGATGCACCTGCGCGTGGGCTGACATATCCGCCTGGCTCGGTCGATGATATCGCAAACCTGATGCGCAGCCGCGAAAACGGCGGCGTGCTGGAAGCTGAAGGCCAGGTCGAGGTGATCAACTCTCTGACGCCCGATGGTGAGATGATCCCCCGCGACATCCGTACCGGTGTCTGGGTCGCGGTTAAAGCGCTGACAGATTATCAGAAGAACTGTTTCGAAGAATACTTCGTCCACACCGACGATAGCGGTCTCTATTTCTGCCGTTATCACCAGTATCACTTGATCGGTTTGGAACTGGGGATGTCGGTTGCCAATGTCGGCATCCGCGGGGAATCAACCGGCGCCAGCCGCGAGTTCCGCGCAGATGTCGTGGCCGTCGCGAAAAAGGATCTAAAAGCAGGAGAGATCCTTGATGGCGAAGGCGGCTATTGCGTCGCCGGCCAGTTGAGACCCACTCAGACATCTGTCCCGATGCGCGCGATGCCACTGGGACTGACAGGCGATGCACGAATGATCCGTGACGTGGCTGTCGATACAATACTGACCTATGACGATGTAGCGTTTGACGAAAATCTCACAGCTGCGCACCTCCGCCGGGAATGCGAGGCGATGGTCGCCGGGTGACAATTGTCCAGATCTCAGCCGTTGAGATCGGGTTGCATGCCCATGCCCTAAAGGTCGAAACTTGCTTTGTGCCAAGACGGGGCGGTTTTCAATCCACCTTCATGCAGGCGCGATAGAAACTCGCGATTGCCGTCAGACCCTTCGTCCTTAGGCACAAGCAACATCGCTTAGGCCTGTTCCAGCGCGCGGTCCATGCCCATGATCCCTATTGTACGGTTCACGGCGGCCTTGGTCCGACGCACGACTATCGGGTCGATCACCGCCATTTGACGGGCCAGATGCAAGACCCGGATCAAGGGTGCCCTTTAAGTCTGAGCCTCTCGATAGATAGGGCTGTCTTCCGGTTCTAGACATCAGTACTTGGAAAGAGAGATCCGCCTTGGAAGCCTTTAAGCATCTGCAATTGCGCGAAAATTAGCCCCTACCACAACGTTGGCCTAGACTATGTGACTTCCATCAGGACTTAAACAAACGGGCTTTGCGATATTGTGACGGGCTTTGGCCGGACCAGCGCTTGAAGGCACGGCGGAAGGCACGGTCATCTGAAAACCCTAGCATCGTCGCGATCTTCTCGGTGGTTGCCGAGGCGTCGGCTAACAAGGCCTCGGCCGTTGATTTGCGAGCATTCGCGATCATCTGGCTGATCGTCATTCCGTGTGACGCCGCGGCCCGTTGGGCGGTCCGCTCGCTAAGGCCGGAGCGTAGAACAACGCTGCTAACCCGGTAATCGCCACAAGCGGCAGCGTCTGCAATGGCCTGGCGCAGACGGTTTAGATCTGGGCTGTTCTGATGGGCTTCGGATTGCCTTAAATTGGTTTGAAAATGCCGCTCGGCGAACTCGAATAGTTTCGGGTCCCCGGACTTCACAGGTTCGGACAGCGTCGTATTGTCGAAAACCAGTGCCATCCTACCAGTATTGAAGTGAACCGGGCACCTGAAGAAAATTTCGTAGGCCTCGACTGATCCCATCGGGTCGGATTGTATATCGACACGGACAGGCGGCGTTTGCACGCCCAGAATCTCCCGGACGAGCCGCGCGATTAATCCGGCGCCCATTTCAGAAATACGGCCACGATCGATAGCGTCGTTTGGATGATGTGCCGCGATTGCCGTTTGGTCCCCAGATTCGATGAGTTGGACGTCCAACCGATCGGCGATGTGACTGCGGTTGTCACGCAGAAAACCAAGCGCGTCCCTGAGGGTCGGCGCGAACTGCGTGCCATGCACAAGATCGGCAAGTGCAGATAACGGAGCCCAGCGTGTCGCTTCCACCGAAAGCGCAACATCAGGCGGTGTCCGTTTGCTAAGGGCGACCCAGATCAGACCCGGGATCGAATCATCCAGCCGGGCATCGGGGTCGCCAAGAGTTGTCCCGTCCAGTCCGGTCGCCGCCTCTATCTCTGCAAGGGTCATACCGCGTGCCAGGGCGAACGCGACCGTTGTTGCGGTCACGCTGACGTGATTGCTACGGCCTCGCAAATTGGCGGGAATGGTCCGGTTTTGCTGCATTTGCGTCCTGTCCCTGATCATAACGATCAATACCTTCCATTGAGGCGAGCGGTCGCTTTTTGCAAGCGGGACAATCAAAAACTAGGGGGCACGAATGATCAGGATTTGCGCAATTCTAGCCGCTTTGGGGCTCGCCGGATGTCTACCGGAGGATGACGAAAGTCAGGAATATACACCGCCCGTACGGGGCCTGATCACAACTCTTGTAGAAGAAACCGAACAGACAACAGTGCGTCGGTATCCCGGCGTTCTGGAGCCTGGCGAGGTCAATGTCTTGTCCTTCGAGGTTGGCGGTCGTCTGGGCCGTCTAGGTCTGGATGTTGGTGAGCGGGTCAAGCGGGGACAACTGCTTGCCGAACTTGATGCGGAACAATTTCAGACGCAGATCGAGAACCGCCAAGCAGCCGTGGACGAAGCGAAGGCTACGCTCGAAAAGTCCCTTGCAGACTTGGATCGATCACAGAAGCTGCTGGACCGTGGTGCCGGGACACGTGTGCAACGGGACGATGACCAGACCGCAGTTGATCAGAATCAGGCGCGGCTGACGCAGGCAGAAAAGGATCTCGCCACCGCGCAGGAAGACCTTAAGGATTCAAAACTTTTTTCACCATTCGATGGCGTTGTGGACGCTTTGGAAGTGGAAAGCTTCGCAACGATCAGTGGCGGTCAGGCTGTGCTGTCGCTGTATCAGGAGGCCGACTACGAAGTTTCGTTTTCGGTCAGCTTCGATGTGGTCGGCCAACTGGTGGTTGGGACACCCGCCAGGATAAGGCTGGCCGATGACCCAAGCGTCGCGCTGCAGGCGGTCGTCAGTGAACTGGGGGAACGCGCCGGTCAGGTTTCGTCCTTTCCGATTGTTGTGGAGCTGCAAGACGCGTCTCCGCTGATCAAAGCCGGAATGGCCGTGGAGGTCTCGTTCGAATTTCCGTTGCCAGCAGCCCAAGGCCATCTGATTCCCATTTCCGCCGCCATACCGGACGTCGAGGTTCCTGAAGGCGCGGGGACCAACGCCATCACCGAGTTGGAAGTGTACGTTTATGCGCCGGACACAAGCACAGTTGAACGCCGTCGGGTCATCATGGCAGGTATCCGCGAGAACCAGTTTCTGATCGTCGGTGGGCTGGAGGTCGGTGAACGCGTTGCGATCCGAGGTGTGACCTTCCTGCGGGAGGGCATGGAAGTGAAGCTGCTGCCCGATGCGGAGCAGCGCTGATATGGACTTTCTGACACGCTTCGGACTGCAAAAGACCCGTTTCACCGTGCTGACGATGTTCGCGATCCTGGCGATCGGCGCCATGTCCTATCTGTCGATCCCGAAGCGCGAGAACCCGGAAATCACAATTCGAACCGCAGTGGTGATAGCAGCGTTCGATGGTATGTCTCCCCTGCGATTGGAAGAGCTGATTGCAGTGCCGATCGAGCGGAAAATCCGCGAAATTGGCGAAGTCGAGGACATCGAAACCGTCATCTCGTCGGGACAGGTGCTGCTCTATGTGGATCTGTTCGACACGATTTACGGCGAGGACATTGAAGCCGCCTGGGAAGACCTCCGCAACAAGATGCAGGTCGTGCATGCCGAACTGCCAGAGGGAACGTCTGAACCGTTTGTGAACACCGAATATGGTGATGTGGCCATTGCAACCGTCGCGTTAACAGGCGACGGATACACATTGGCCGAGCTAGACGATATTGCACAGGACTTGCGCACAGCACTCTTTCGTGTCGCCGGCGTCACCAAGGTGAACCTGTCCGGCGTTCAGGACGAGCGTATCTGGCTGGAAGTTGACATCCGAAAGCTAGCGGCAGTCGGCGTTCAGATGCAACAGCTTCTGGACGATCTGGAAGCCCAGAATGTCATCCTGCCTGCGGGCGAGTTAGATGCCGATGGCACGAAGATTGTACTGGAGGCAAACGGCGATCTGCAAACGGTCGAGGAAATCGGCGGCGTCCTGACGAAGGTCAGCGGATTGTCGGGTTTCGTACGTCTGTCAGATCTGATCACAGTGCGCCGCGGCTATGTCGATCCCAAGGAGAAGCCTGTCTTCTTCAACGGCGAGCCTGCCATTGTGGCGGCGGTCGAAATGTCCTCGGCAACTGATATTCAAGACCTCGGCAAGCGCCTAAAAACGGCCTTGCGTGACTTCGAGGATCAACAGCCCATCGGAATTGCGCTGAATATCTCGACATTCCAGGAAACGGTGGTCACAGCGTCGGTCAACAATGCACTGGAAAATGTCGCCCAAACCTTCGTGGTGGTCTTTCTGGTGATGTTGCTGTTCCTGGGATTACGCTCAGCGCTTGTTATCGCCTGCATTGTACCCTTCACCATCTGCTTTGCCTTGGCGGCGATGGGGTCCATCGGCGTCGATATCGAACAGGTCTCAATCGCCGCAGTCATCATCTCGCTTGGTTTGTTGGTCGATAACGGTCTAGTCGTCGTCGAGGACATAGGCAACCGGATCGATGAGGGGATGTCGCCACAAGAGGCAGCTGAGTCCGCTGGAGCACAGTTTGTGGTGCCGCTGGGCGTCGCGTCGATCACCACAGTGTCCGCCTTTCTGCCCATGTTGATGATGGACGGTGTGGAAGGAGAGTTCGCGTTCTCGCTGGGCGCAGTTGTATCCTCGATGTTGTTAGGCTCGTGGATCACGGCACTCTATATTCTGCCGTATCTCTGCACACTTTTGCTGAAGCCCAGTCGGGCCAGCGGCGAACCTGGGTGGCTGAAACGCACCTACGGCGCGGTTGTTCGGCGGTTGCTGCCGTTGGGGGTGCCGATGACGGCGCTGGCGCTTCTGGCCGTGTTCTTCAGCGGCAACCTGTTCGGTCAATTAAAGTCCGAGATGTTCCCATTCAGCGAGAGGTCCGATTTCATCATCTACATGGACATGCCGAAGGATGCTGCAATATCCGAAACCGAATCTGTAGCTCTACGGGTGCAGAGTTGGCTGATCGATGCTGATACGAACCCAGAGGTGATCAACAGTACCGTCTTTGTCGGCGATGGCGGCCCACGCTTTAACCTTGGTCTGAACCCTAGTGATCCAGATCCAACAACCGCGTTCTTCCATGTGAATGTTGCAGATCTGCCTGGGGTCGAAGCGATGGCGGATCGTGCCCGCCGCGTCTTCGAAGAACAATTCCCAGAAGCCCGTTTTCGTGTAACGCGCCTGCCGCAGGGTGGTTCGGAATCCGGCATGGTCGATGTCGAAATTTTCGGTCCGGACGCAGAAACGTTGATGCGCGCGGCCGCAGATGTCGAGGCGGCGTTTGCCAGATTGCCTCGTGTCGTGAAGAACGAAAGCGACTGGGGCAATAAGGTCATCAAAGTCGTCGTTGACATCGCGCAGAACAAGGCACGCGAGCTTGGCGTAACCTCCCGCAATGTTTCTGACGTGATGGCGGCGTACTTCTCTGGCACCCAGTATTCAACCTTTCGCGAGGGCGATGACCAGATCCCCATCGTGCTCCGCGCGTCTCTTGCCGGTCGGGACAGCATCGAGGATCTGGCAAATTTGACAATTGCCACAGGGGGCCAACTGATTTCGGTCGATCAGATCGCACGTTTCCGACCAACGCTGGAGTATTCCGAAATTCGGCGGGAAAACCAGGTCCGGCGCATCGTGATCTCAGGCAAAAGCGCAGATCTAAGCGCTCAGGAAACCTTGGCCCGCATTCAGCCGACGCTGGATGCTTTGAACCTTGGCCCCGGCTACGAAATCTCTATCGCGGGCGAATTGGAAGACAATGCAAAAGTCAACGGCCAGATGGGCGCCAACATGCCATTGGCTTTGGGCGTGATGCTGGCGGCGTTGATCTTTCAGTTCAACTCGCTGCGTCGGTCATTAGCCACCTTCCTGACGATCCCGCTGATCGTGATTGGGGCGCCGATGACCATGATCGCGCTCAACCAACCACTGTCGTTTTTTGCCATGCTGGGACTGATGTCCCTGATGGGCATCATCATCAACAATGCGATCGTTCTGATCAATCAGATCGATATCGAAAGTAAGAAGGCAGATCTGACAAACGCGATCGTTCTCGCCGCCCAAGCAAGAGCAAAGCCGATTATGTTGACCTCGCTGACAACCATTTTTGGCCTGATCCCCATGGCAATCTCAGGCGGTGCGCTGTTCGAGCCGATGGCGACAATGATGATCGGCGGGCTGCTGATAGCCTCGCCCCTTACGCTGGTCGTGGCACCCCCACTTTGCTATGTCCTGTTGAAGCGGCGCGGTCGCGCAAGGACGGAGGCTATCCCGGCATGAGATTGTTGCGTATATTGGTGATTTCCGCAGTCGTGTTCGTTGTCGGATGCACCACCGCGGCAAGAACGCCAATCTCGGAAACTGAAATTGCGAGTGCGATGCCCTATGGCATCCCCGGGCTTTTGAGGGTCTGGGGGGATGGCCTTGAGGGCGGAAACAAAGAAAAGATCCGCGAAGCCCTAGTGGCGCGTGCACGCGGCATGCACGCAGAGGCTTTAGCATCTGGGGCGCAGGTTACCGAAACGGCTCTGGCCCTGTCTGGTGGCGGTGCTGACGGTGCATTTGGGGCTGGCGTCCTGGCGGGATGGAGCGAGCGCGGCGAACGGCCTGAATTTGATATCGTCAGCGGGGTTAGCACTGGCGCGATCATTGGGCTCTTTGCCTTCCTTGGCCCCGACTATGACGATGACCTTCGGGAGCTTTACACTGCCTATTCAACGGCCGATCTTCTGGAACCTGCGTTGTTCTCTGGCATTTTTGGTGGGACCTCTTTGTCCGATACCGATGCATACAATACCCTGATCGATCAGTACGTGAACGAGGCTGTCATTGCTGCCTTGGCCCGGGAAGGCGCGAAGGGACGCGTGTTATTGATCGGGACGACAAATCTGGACGCTGCCCGTCCGGTGATCTGGAACGCTACGGCCATCGCGATGTCCGGCCACCCGGAGGCGATCACGTTGATCCGCGATCTGATCCGGGCATCATCGGCCATTCCAGCTGTTTTCCCGCCAGTTGTTGTTCCGATGGTCACTGCAGATGGAAGCAAATATGACGAACTGCATGTCGATGGCGGCGCGACCCAACAAGTAATGCTGTTCAGCGCCGAACTTCCAATATCCGAGGTCGATCGCGTCATTGGGTCCAAGATTGACCGTACAATTTATGTCATCATGAACAACTCGCTTGAGAAGCGTTACGAGCCGGTGGATCTGGGTGTTCTACCGATCGCAGGTAAGGCGGTTTCAAGCCTGATTGGCGGGTCTGGCGTTGGCGATATCTATAAAATCTATGCCGTTGCGCTGCGTGACAAATTCGATCTGCGCCTGCTTTGGGTACCACGCTCGTTCGAGATGGTTCCGCAGGAGCCGTTTGACCAGGCGTATATGCAAGCGCTTTATGCACTTGGTCGCGACATCGGCCGTGGTCGCGTCGAATGGGAACGCCAGCCACCAAATTTCACGGTGATCGCAGAACAGTAACTGCTAGCTTCCCACACTTGCTTCAAAGTCAATTCTTTCGCCGCGCATGCCTGATATTGCGCGTTCTTGAATGGTACCTTGCTCATTCATTGCGAAAAGGCCGCTCCAATCAACGTCGATCTTGCTCATCCGAAAGCTTTGAACTCCACTAGATCACACTCACCTTTGCTCGGGGCACGTCTTGATATCTGTCCCTTTTGCTCAAAAACGTAGATTTAGCTGAGAAGGACCTAAGTAATCCAACTCTACCCGCCTCGTATGCACGGAGACCTTATGACACTGAACACTCGTTCGATCGCCGCCGGGGAAGCGTTGGATGTTCTTAGACAAGGCTGGACGGCGCAGTCAGCGGGGCAAATGCGGGTTGCTTATATGCTTCACGGCAGACCCGGCGTTGGAAAGACCGAGATTGTAAGGCAACTCTCGGACGAGATTGGAGCCAAGCTGTTCGATCTCCGGCTGACAACGATCGAGCCGCAGGACTTGCGGGGATTGCCCTATTTCGACCACGAGACGCGGCGCACGATCTGGTACCGACCCGAAGATTTACCCGACGACATAAGCCACCCCTCGATCCTGTTCCTGGACGAGTTAACCGCTGCGGCGCCGGCGCTGCAACCGGCGGTCTATGGTTTGCTGCAAGAACGCCGCGTGGGACCGCATCGCCTGCCGGATTCTACTTTCGTAGTTGCCGCGGGCAATACCGCGGAGGACGGTGCGATTGCCTATGAGATGGGAACAGCCCTTTCGGATCGTCTCGTACATCTACATGTCGTGGCGATTGCCACAGATTGGTTGGAGAACTATGCAATCCGGAAAGGACTGCATCCAACAGTAGTGGCGTTCATCAAGACGCGACCTGACCTTTTGGAGACGACACCGCAAGCCCTTCAATCTGGCGACATGATTGCGGCGACACCGAGATCTTGGGAGCGGGTAAGCCAGATTCTCGAGACAAAACCCAGCAGACGGATCCAGAATGTGTTGGTTGCAGGAACTGTGGGCGACGCCGCCGCTGGTGAATTTGCGTTGCTGGCCGATGAAGTCGCTGCGACCGTCCATATCGAGGACCTGTTGGCCGCTGAATCGGCAAAGCGTTGGGCGCTTTATCCCGCCAGCCTTTATGGATTGAATGCTGTGGCTTTCGGCCTGATCGGAGCGCTTGACGAAGGCGCCGTGGTACCAGTCGTTGAAGTCATGGAAGGAATCCGGCACTTGGCAGCGCATCGCTCGGAGCAGGCTTTTTCCCAGATGCCGTTAGCAGAGCTGTGCACGTACGGTTTCGAGCTGTTGATTCGAAAGGCGCTGGATCAGGGGTTGGGCGAACAGATACTGGCAAGCCCGGCCTATCAATCCTATGCCCGCGATCGTGAAGCGGCAGGACTGGGCTAAACAGATGATGTCGGCGCATTCCCAGCGCGCGGCGTACGCCCTGCAAAAGCTGGCAGAAGAGGACCCGACGCTCGGCGTCTTGGCTCTATGGTGCAGACATCGCGATGTTGAAGGCACGGAAGGGCCGCCTGCCTGGACTGCGGGCGAAACGATCCACTATGCGCCGGGCTTCAGCGCTTTGGAACCGCACGAACAGGTTGGCCTTGCCGCGCATCATGTTCTGCATGTGGCGTTCCAACATGCGTCGCGATCCCATGCAATGCGTTTGCGGTTTGGTGATCGTTTCCATGGTGAAGTCTACAATATCGCCGCAGACGCCATCGTGAACGAGACTCTCTTGAAGGCAGGGTTCGCTATGCCACGACCTGTACTCGCCCTAACGCCATTAATGGCTCAGCTTCCCGTTGAGCGGACCGTTCGAGAAAAGACTTTGACGAGCCTGGATGCCGATGCACTTTACATATTGCTTTTGCATGATCGTAATGGATCAGGCAGTGGACGCTCGAACGAAGAAGACGATGTAACCAAGGCCATTAGGGTGCGCTCAGCGGCCCAGGACATTGGCTTTTCACCCGATCTGGAGGATGACCCATCAACACCGGATCATTCTGGATCAGCAGACGAAGCGGACTGGTCCCAAAGGCTTGCGTTCGCTATGGAGCAGGGGCGCCAGGCGGGCCGAGGGATTGGGTCATTAGGCCTGCGCCTAGAAGACTTACCATCGGTGAAGACACCTTGGGAGGTCGTTTTGCGGCGCATTCTGACCAATCTTCTAACCCAGGACCGTCAACCCGACCATCGGCGTCCGGCGCGGCGATGGCTTGCCTTGGATGCCTGGGCTCATCGCGTGCACGAGGATCAACCGGCTTTCTTGCCAGGCATGCGGCAGGATCGGCGAATGCCGAGAATAGTAGTCGGATTGGACAGCTCCGGCTCCGTCGACTTTCCAAGGCTGAGGAACTTTGCCGCTCAAGTGGCAGCAATTGCACGACGGACGCAGGCAGATCTGCATTTGCTGGTCTTTGATGAAGATGTTCGCAGCAGCGCGGTGTTGAGCGGCCCCGACGTGGTGCAGAAGATCTGCAACATGCCTTTCACTCGCGACGGCGGTACATCTTTTGATAGTGTGATTGAAGAGGCCGTGGCATTAGATCCGTCCGTGATCGTGATCCTCACTGATTTGGACGGGCCGTTCGGAGCACTCATACCATCCTGTCCGGTGATCTGGGCTGTGCCAGGAGAGGTCCCCAAAAATGGATCGCATCCACCTTTCGGCTCCGTTCTCAGCCTTTTGAATTAGCCAAAGCAGCAAGACGCGCATGGGCAGAAATGCTGCTGGGGTCCAGCGCAAAAGTTCTTATCTGGCTATCCTGTGCGACGTTGATTACGCGCAATCGGGCCTCGTTGAAGTCGCTATCGAAAAGGGTCTCTGTGATCATCTTTTGCTCATCCGCCGTGAGATCCATGAACTTAGATTCTGGGCCTTCGTGTTGAACCGAAATGTAGGTAAGCGGCGGGACGTGTAACAGTCCGGACTGTTCGATAACAAGGTGCAACACGCCGCCCACTGTGGCCCGTGCCGCACCCAGACGGGTCAGGGCCTGCTCAGCACGGACTTTCAGTAGATCAAGGCCGCGTTCCTGGTCGACCTCTGGAACAATCTTGCGACGTGCTGAGGGGCTGGGCACAGACAAAACATAACTCTCGATCACAAGTATAAACAACGCCATCGGTACTGGCGCCAGGCTGATGGGCAAAGCCCACTCTGGTTTGAAGATCAACGCGATGGGAATGGGCGATAGGGCAAGGAAATATCGGGCCACCGGCATCTCGAACACCGTGCGCCAAAATAGGGATCTTCCTAGACCGCGCGGAAAGATCTTGACGCCAATGCTTAGGAAGCGCTTCGGCACTTTCGTTAATTTCAGCGTGCTCGGGGAAGCTACGTTGTCAGGTGTCAGAAAAAGTATCATTGGCGAGTCAGTCGGTGGGTGCGAAATTGACTTCAGTTCGTTTGGTTCAGATTACGAATCGAACAGTACTCCATACTGGAATGAAGTACCTAACGATCATAACAGTGAACGGGATTGTATATGAGTATACTGTAATTCCTAACAAAAGCGGATCGGGTTGCGGTTGAGGCCACGGCGCCACATGAATGCTTCGCCCACTATTTGAACTCGGCCAAAAGATCATTCGCCAGCCGCTTCAAAGTCTCCGAAACATCAGCCCGATTGAATCTGAGGTTCAGTGCCACATGGTTTACACCAAGCGTATGAATTTCTTGCAGATATGCCCGCAGGAAACTGGTCCCTGATTGGAACCCAAGATGAATGGGGCGCGGTGGCGCATCCGCATCTTCCAGAAGATCAATATAGAGTGATTGCATCACAGGCTTGTCGACACCGTCCGCCTCTTTGATGCGTTGGCGGTAGTCGGCGATGACCCGTCCTTGAGAGACGGCATCACGGGGGTAGGTCATCCATCCATCGCCGTTTCGTGCAACCCATTCGGGCGACTGCTGGCTGCCGCCTGTCACCAGCATCGGGATGCGATGTCCAGTGGGTTTGGGCAACATATCCACCCCGCCTGAAAGCTCGCCATAGCGATTGTCATGACGTGGATAGTCTGCGGCAACGGTGTTCATGTAATCCACACTGTCGCGAAAGCGTTCACCACAGTCAGGAAAGGTCATGTTCAGCGCTGGGTATTCTTCGGGCCTGTCGCCAGATGCTATGCCCAACAGGCAACGCCCACCGGACAGTACATCTGCGGTTGCAGCAGCCTTGGCCACATGGGCTGGGTGGCGTAGCGGCAAAATGATGCTCGCGGTCCCGAGTGCGATTTCATTTGTCACGGCGGCAAGTGTTCCCAGATACACGAATGGGTCGTACATCTGACCTGGGTCACCGAACGAGGGCACGTTGAATGGCACATCACGCAGCCAGATTGCTGAGAAGCCAAGTTCTTCTGCAAGCTGTGTCATCGCGAGATGCCCAGCCATGGTCGGTGCCGCACCGACCTCGTAGGCCTCGATAGGCGCCACTGTCCTGAGACCCG
>JBCCHJ010000107.1:0-13021 GCA_039028795.1 Pseudomonadota bacterium | reverse complement strand
GGGTGCCATCAGGCCCGACAAGTTCATACGACGCGCCCAGGCACTGCATCAGGCCTGGCATATCGTTGCCGGGATCACCGTTGGCGACGTTTCCCCCCACGGTTCCCACGTAGCGCACCTGAGGGTCCGCGATCTGCAAGGCGGCCTCGCGCAGGATAGGTACTGCACTGGCCAACGAATTGTCGCTGATCAACCGGTCCTGCGTGACCATGGCTCCGATCGTTACTTGATCGCCGGTAACTGACAGGTCCTGCAGCTCGTTAATATCCTGCAGGTCTACCAGATGCTCTGGCACCGCCATGCGCAGTTTCATCAAAGGGATCAGGCTGTGCCCGCCCGCCAGTACGCGTGCCTCGTCACCGAGTTGGGCGAGCAATCCCGCCGCTTCAGCCACGGAATCAGGCCGATGATATTCAAATGCTCCTGGGATCATGAAGCATCGTCCTCCCTTGCTTGCGGCGTTCGCCGTCTTGGCTTGGTAGCGTCGTCTAAAAGTGCTTGAACGCTAGTTCGGGCGGAATACGATGCGAGTTTGGATAAATGGAAATCGGGCTAATTTGCGCGAACGGCGATTTATTTGCGCGAACGGCGAAGCCTAAAGGCCAAGAGCGGCCTTCGTCGCTGCAATATTCGCCCGGCTGACAGGCACCGGCTCTATCCCAATCTCTGGCGCAAACAAGCAGATCCCCTGATCCTTGCGCCGTTCGAAGCCTTGAACGAAATCAAGGTTGACCAGATGGCTGCGGTGCGTGCGAAGGAATCTGCTTCCTGACAGGTCTTCCGCCAGACGAGCAATCGGCTGTGGACAAAACACGGGGCCCGACACCCTGTGCAGGCGCGAATAATGGCCATCAGCTTGGATGGCGACCACATCTGCGATGGCAGCAAACAAGGTTTTGCCGTCCTGTTCGTAAGGCAGACGCAGAGGTAGTCGCGGCCCGTCACTTTCGACCTGCTGCGGTGCGATCTCAAATACCGGCACCTCTGATTCATCTTTGGCGGTCGCGAGCGCAGGCTGGGCAAGCGATGCCGTTGTCAGCAAAAATGTCGCGCAAATCAGGAACGCCGCAAAGATTACCAACATGGCAAGCACGTCATTGGGCACCATTCGCATGGTCGGTTCTACCCGCTCTAGCGGCAGAAATCCGGTCTGGCTCATCGCGCTGAAGTGCATGGCCAAAATGGCGATACCATACACCGCCCCACCAATCATCAATCCTGGCAAGGTTCTCTTGCGATAGGCGATGTAAAGCGCACCTGTGCAAATTATGATCGACAGAAACGTCGACAGGGCATACCCGGCCCAGCCGAAGACGGGAACGCATCCGCGCATTCCGAACATGCCGACATAGTGCATTGCCACGACGCCCAGCCCCATGGTCACGCCTGCAGCGCAAATGTGCTTGCGCGTTCTCCCTGCAAAATGGAGGACCAGCAATGCACTGCCTGTCATAAGTATGGCGATGAGTGCCGAAGCCAGCGTGTAAATCGGATCATAAACCACATCGACCGGCAGTTGCAGTGCCAGCATGGCAACAAAATGCGTGGACCAAATACCGCCGCCCAGAACGACGGCGGCCCGGGCGATTGCTGCCTGCTGCTTGCCGGTCGGAAGGCGCGACAAACCGTTGGCGAGGCTCAAACCGGTAAAACCCGTGATGATTGCCATAACAACGGCACCCGTTAGAAGGAGCACATTGTATGATACAGCAAGCATCTTGTGTTCTTTTAGCTATGAGAGTTCGCTGCGCAGAAGATAACTGTAATTGGCACGAATCTTCAACACGATCGCGCGAACCCAGGTTTGTTCTCATAAACAAGCCGACACCATTGTGCTGGGAATGGCCGACGATGCGCCGTTGCCGCTGCAGTTGACTTGTCCGGCAAACGCCCAGAATTGGTCAAAAGCGGGAGCGACCCGTGCCCCCAGTCCGCGGGCCTGACATTTAGCTGTTGTATCGCGTGAAAACTTTCAGTGGCGCCCAAACAACCTGATGCCGCATTGGTTGAAGGCCTTGGACAGCTTTGCCTTGACCCAACGCCGTCACATCTTACGCAAATGCGATCTGAGCCTTCATGGCCTGACTACGGTCATTCGCGACTTGAAACGCCTGCTCTGCCTCGGCCAGTGGCAGGGTGTGGGTGATCAATGGCGAGACATCGATCAGTCCCTTCTGCATCAATTCGACTGAGGCAGCGAATTCTTCATGGAAGCGAAACGATCCGCGCAGATCCAGTTCTTTCGCGGTCAGGGTCTGCATTGGGACCATCATGTCGCCGCCCAAGCCCAACTGCATGACGACGCCGCGGGGGCGCATCACGTCGATGCCCCCGGCCAGTGCGGCCGCGACCCCAGTGCATTCGAAAAGCACGTCGAAGTACCCCTTGTCCGCCGCATAGGGCGTCAGCGCGTCCGCGTCCTCGGCCATGTTGATCAGCCTGTCGGCACCCGCGCGATCTGCGTGTGTCAGAGCGTTTGGCGCCAGATCAGTGGCAACGATCTCTGCCGCGCCAGCCCGCCGTGCCGCCAGGATGCACAGCACCCCGATCGGCCCACAGCCCGTGACAAGGACGCGCTTACCCAGCATTCCCCCGGCCCGACTGGTGGCATGCAAACAGACGGAAAGCGGTTCTGCCATGGCGGCCTGCCCAGGGCTGAGCCCGTCGGCCTTGACGCATTGGCTAGCTTCGGCAACCAGCACTTCGCGGAACGCACCCTGGATATGCGGAAACGGCATCGCCGAGCCATAGAACTGCATGTTCAGGCAATGGTTATGTAAACCTTCCTTGCTGTAGCGGCACTTGCCACATGGGCGCGAGGGGGAGACGGCAACCAAGTCGCCAACGGCCAACCCGGCGACACCGTCGCCCAGTTCCGCGACATGGCCGGCGACTTCGTGGCCCAGGATCATCGGCTCTTTCAGGCGCACCGCGCCAAAGCCGCCATGGTTGTAGTAGTGCAGGTCCGAGCCGCAGATCCCACCCGCAGCAAGGCGGATGGCGACCTGCCCGGGGCCGGGATGGCCGGGGTCCTGCTCTTCAATGCGCAGGTCTTTCGGCGCATGGATGACGATGGCTTTCATTTCGGCCTCTCACAAAACGGGCGTTGGCAGGTCGCGACCCGCGAAATGGGCGGTCAGGTTATCGCGCACCAATTGGCCCATGGCCTTGCGAGTCTCGACCGTGCCCGATGCATGGTGCGGCTGCAGCAACACATTGTCCAGCGAGAGGAAACGCGGGTTCAACGCCGGTTCCCCTTCAAAGACGTCCAGTGCAGCGGCGCCAAGGGCCTTGGATTCCAACGCGTCCAGCAGAGCATCTTCATCAATGTTCGACGCCCGCGAGATGTTGATCAACAACCCGTCTGGACCAAGCGCATTGATGACTTCGTGGCCCACAATGTGCTTGGTTTCCGCAGATGCTGCGAGTGTGACGAACAACACATCCGACCGTTCGGCCAGAGCAACGGGGGCGTCAATAAAGGACCAGTCCGGCGCAAATTCTTTTGGCGCGATATCGGAATAGGCGATGTCCATATCGAACCCGGTCAAGCGGCGTGCGACCTCGTAACCGATGCGACCAAGGCCGAGAATTCCGGCACGTTTTCCGTGGACGCGGGTCTTTAGCGGATAGAGCCCCTTCGAGGACCAGTCGCCGGAGCGCACCCAATCAGATGCCCCGATCATGCCGCGCCATTGGGCCAACATCATCGCGACACCCAGATCCGCGACATCCGCCGTCAACACATCCGGCGTGTTGGTGACCCGTATGCCGCGCACCTTTGCCGCCGCGAGATCAACGGCGTCATATCCGACACCGTAGACAGAGATAATTTCCAGTGACGGGCATGCCGCGATCATCGCGGCATCGGCGCCTAATTCTCCGCGCGTTGCGATGGCCCGGATGGCCGGGCCATGCGTAGAGAGGAATGCATGCTTTTCGGGGGCTTCGAAATACCGGTGAACTGTGAAGGCTGCATTCAGCGGGACTTCGTCCCATTCGGGATAGGGGCCGATCTGCAGAATCTCGGGTTTTATCATGGGCGGAGCCACTCACATAACTTGCAAATGTTATCGATAACATATAGACCGAAATCGACATGTAAAGACAGGGAATATCAATGTCTGCGAAGCTTTTTGATCTGACCGGAAAGACGGCCCTGATAACGGGATCGAGCCAAGGGATCGGATATACACTGGCCGAAGGTTTGGCGGCGGCTGGCGCGCGTATTCTGTTGAATGGGCGGAACGAAGCAAAGCTGGCCAAGGCGTCTGATGCATTGGGTGGCACGGCGCTGCCTTTTGACGTGACCGATCATGGCGCAGTGCGCGCAGCCGTCGATGGGTTCGAGGCGGACCAAGGCCCGATCGACATCCTGATCAACAATGCTGGCATGCAGCACCGCACCCCGCTGGAGGATTTTGATCCCGCCGACTTTGACCGGTTAATGGCCACAAACGTGACCTCTGTCTTCAATGTCGGTCAGGCCTGCGCGCGCCATATGATCGGACGTGGCGCGGGCAAGATCATCAACATCGCCTCGGTCCAGACGGCGCTAGCCCGACCAGGCATTGCGCCTTATGTGGCGTCGAAAGGCGCGGTGGCAAACCTGACCAAGGGCATGGCGACGGACTGGGCCCCCAAGGGCCTGAACGTGAATGCCATCGCACCTGGTTATTTCGACACAGATTTGACCGCCGCCCTGGTGGCGGATGCCGAGTTCACGGCCTGGGTTTCCAAACGCGCCCCGCAGGGCCGCTGGGGGCAGGTCGAAGAATTGATCGGGGCGGCAGTGTTTTTATCCTCTGCCGCGTCGAGTTTTGTAAATGGTCATACGCTGTTCGTGGACGGCGGAATGACGTCCTGTCTGTAGTTTGGGCATTTGGGCCTCCAGCGTTCCCATGAAAGGGTTTGCTGGTTGGCACGCACCGGGGCAGCCCACCCACCCGCTGGAGGCCCGGCGACATCCGTCGGCGCTTAAATGGAGAAGACGATGAGCAGAGTTGCCTTGATCGGGTGCGGTGCGATGGGCGGCGCGATTGGCACACGATTGGCCGAAGTCGGTTGTAATCTGACCGTCTTTGACCTGAACGCCGATGCGGTGGCGCGGTTGGTCGAGAAAGGTGCGAAGGCGGGATCTTCAGCAGCAGACGCGGCGGCAGGCAAAGACTTTGTGATCACCTCGTTGAATTCTGCGGCCATTGTTCGGGCGGCGGTCTTTGGTGAGGGGGGCGTTGCCGAGGGCGCTGCCCCTGGCACCATGATCATCGATATGTCCTCGATCGATCCGCCATCGACCAAGGCCTTGGCCAAGGACGCCGCAGCGAAGGGGCTGGCTTGGATCGATGCACCCTTATCCGGTGGTGCGCCGAAGGCATTGATCGGTGAACTGACCGTTATGGCAGGTGGGGAGGCGGCGGATTTCGAAGCCTCCAAGGCCGTGATGTCGAAGCTGTGTAAGAACTATACGCTAATGGGGCCTTCTGGGGCGGGACAGACGACGAAGCTGATCAATCAGTTGCTGTGCGGAATTGGGTTCCTGGCCGTGGCCGAGGCCACGCGATTGGCGCAAGACGCTGGTGTTGATGCCGCAAAGATTCCGGTGGCGCTGAAAGGTGGGCGTGCTGACAGTGCATTGTTGCAGGAATACATGCCGCGTATGGCAGGCAAGGACTATACGCCGACTGGTCGGATCGCGAACATGGTCAAGGATCTGAACGGCGTGCAGGATCTTGCACGTCTGACAAACACTGCCATGCCGCTGACGGCGGCTTGTGCCGAGGTGCACCGATTGCTGACGGCCACCGGCTTGGGCAATGCCGATCAAGCCGCAGTGATGGAGTTTTTCGAAGCCCGGGATACGTCCGACGTTCCGACGTGATCGCCGCGCAAAGGCCATAGATGACGACTTCGATTAGGAAGGGGTCACCCAGGGGCCATGGAACCCTGTACCTTCCCGGTCGGTGCGTTCGAAGCCGTGTTGCCCGAAATAGTCGCGCAGCCCTTGCAGCATGTTGGCCGTGCCACGGGCTTGAGCAAGTTGGTCGATATAGGACAGCGCATTGGACAAGGCGGGCGTCGGCAGTCCCGCCAGGGCCGCCATTGCGACTGTGTGGCGCAAGGCTGGGATCAGAGGCTTTAGCCGGTTGGTGAAAGCCTTGACTGCCAGCAGCGACAGTCCCGGCTGTGCATCGAAGGCCCCGGCGATGTCATCCAACATGGCCGATCGAATGATGCACCCCGCCCGCCAGACGCGGGCGACCTGGGCCAGATCCAGATCCCAGGCGTATTCTTTGGAGGCCCGCGCCAACAGGTCAAAGCCCTGCGCATAGGCGATGATCTTACCGGCATGCAGCGCGTCATGCAGCGCTTCTGCATTTGGCATTTCGCCACCCGGTGGCGTCGCGGCGAGCGCGCTTCGAATATCTGCCGCAGCGGACAGATTTCGCGCACCAACGGCAGCCTCGATCGTGCTGGCCACTGCACCCAGGCGATGCGCCTCGATCACCGACCACCGGCCCGTGCCCTTTTGACCAGCCTTGTCTGCAATGACCTGCAGGACTGGGGCGCCTGTCTGGGGATCGGTCGCGGCGGCAACCTCGGCCGTGATCTCGACAAGATACGACGCCAGTGGGCCAGCGGACCAATCCCGAAAGGTCGCCGCGATCTTCGCATCGTCATGACCGTGGCCATCGCGCAGCAGCCCGTAGATTTCCGCGATCATCTGCATGTCGGCATATTCGATGCCGTTGTGAACGGTCTTGACGAAATGCCCTGCCCCGTCCGGGCCCAACCAGGACGCGCAGGGGTCATCCCCATGCCGGGCGGCGATGGCGGTGAACATTGGTGCGACCCGGTCCCAGATTTTGGGCGATCCCCCGGCCATCAACGCAGGCCCATGGCGCGCGCCTTCTGCACCGCCAGAGACACCGACACCCAGGAAGGTCAGTCCTTGGGCCTCCAAATCGGTGGTGCGACGGCGCGTATCCTGAAAATCGGAATTGCCGGCGTCGATCAGCAGATCCCCAGGCGCGGCCAGTTTTGAAAGTTGAGCGATGGCGTCGTCTGTGGGTCCGCCCGCGGGAACCAGCAATATCACCGGGCACGGTGGACGGATCGCATCCAGCAGTTTGGCTTCATCCGGGCAGTCGATGAAACCTGCGTGCAAAGGGCCGTTGGCCAGCGCTGCGCGGCGTTCCGGGTCGCGGTCGAAAACGGCAACGCGAAAGCCCTTTTCGGCCAGGTTCTGGGCCAGATTTGCGCCCATGACCCCCAGACCGACCAGGCCAATATCCGCTAATTCCGCCATGTCGTCTGTTTCCGATTCCCGTGACTTCGACTGCCATGCTAGGCCTTTAGGTGTCCGGTGCAATGGGGGATGACGCATGACCGAGAAGATACCTGTGCGACTGATCGTCATGGGTGTGACCGGGTGCGGAAAGACGACCGTCGGGGCCCTGCTGGCGGGCCGTTTCGGTGCCGTTTTTCTGGATGGTGACGACTATCACCCCGAGGCCAATGTCGCGAAAATGGCAGGCGGCACACCCTTGACCGATGATGACCGCTGGCCATGGCTTGACCGGTTGGGAGAGGTCGTCGAGGATGCCGTTGCACGTGAAGGCCGGGTTGTGCTCGCTTGCTCGGCCCTGCGGCGAGTGTACCGCGACCGGCTGCGGGCGGCATGTGCCGAGCCGCCACTCTTCGTCCATCTCTCTGGTTCGCGGGACCTCATCCACGGCCGAATGGCGGCGCGGCGCGAGCATTATATGCCGGTCGCGCTGTTGGACAGTCAGATCCGGGCGTTGGAGCCAATCCAGAATGACGAGCACGCGGTTGTCATCCAGGTCGATGTCCCGGCAGATCAGATCGTGACGCGGGTTCTGGCGCACTTGCAAAGCTGATCAACCCGATCGGATCGGGTCAGCGCCACCGCGCGTCCGAGATTGACAAGACGCACACAGCCATCATAGCAAATGATACCGGTAACATTCATAGAGTTCAGCGCGTTCTGATCCCATGACCGAAACCCGCAAAGCAACAATGGCCGATGTTGCGCGTCTGGCAGGCGTATCGCCGATGACGGTGTCGAGGGCGCTAAAGCCCGGCACATCGGTCAGCGATGCAACGCGCGATAGGATCCGCGCTGCGGCGGATGAACTGGGTTATGTGGTGGATCTGAACGCTGCGGCTTTTTCATCGCGGCGGTCAGGGTTCGTCGCGATGACTATCCCATCCATCAACAATGCAAACTTCGCCGACACTGCCCGGGGCCTGACCGAAGGCCTGCAAGAAAGCGGCTTCGAATTGTTGCTGGGCTATACCGACTATGATGTTGCCGAAGAAGAACGCCTGGTCGAGGCGTTCCTGCGCCGTCGGCCCGAGGCGATTGTCGTCACTGGCGGTGCCCATACGGATCGCTGCAGGACATTGCTTCAGAATGCTGGTGTGCCGGTGGTCGAGACATGGGATCTGCCGAAGTCCCCCATCGATCGGGTTGTTGGGTTTTCCAATGCAGATGCTGGGGCCAGGGTTGCGCGACATCTTTTTGACCAGGGGCACCGGCAGATTGGGTTCATCGGCGGTGATGGTGCCCGCGACACGCGAGGCGCCGATCGGCAGAGGGGGTTTTTGCACGCATTGGAGAAGCTGGATCTGTCCAGCGACCGACTGGTCGCGGACCTGGACCCGCCGATCACCATGCGGGAAGGCGCACAGGCATTGGATCGGCTGTTGGAGCGTTGGCCCGATACGACGGCAGTAATGTGTGTATCTGATCTCTCGGCATTTGGCGCATTAAACGCGGCACTGCGCCGAGGACTGCGCGTCCCGGAAGACATCGCCATTGCTGGTTTTGGTGCTTACGATGTGTCGGAATATGCTTTGCCGGGGATCACGACGATTGACGCGCAGGCGCATCTGATCGGCAGCGAAACAGCGCGGGTTATTCTTGCAGCTTTGTCGGAACCTGACGCAAAGCCGGAGACGGTCAATCTGAAGGTAGGGCTGTTGGCCCGCCGTAGCACGGCAGTGACCTAACTCTTCGAAAGGTGGCCGGGCGGGCCGTAGCCCGCCCGGGTGGTATCCCTATCGTTCCAGCTTGCCGATGCCCGAAAAGCGGAAGGCTTCTTGTTGCAAGGCGTCCAGTTCTTCGGCGCTCATCTGATCATGGGCGACTGTGATCCGGCCCAGGAATACGAACGGCAACTCGTCATTGCGTCCCTCCATATCGGCCTTTATCGCCTCGGCCGTTGCCGCGCCAACATCGTCGCCCATGCGCATTGGGGTCGCGTCCAATTCCCCCCGGCGGATGGCGTCCAATTCAAGGCCGGTGCCGCCCCAACCGGTCGAGAAGATTTCTGCTTCAACGCCCGCTGCCACCTGTGCCTCGACCGACCCCATCGCCATCGCCGTGTTGGCGTTATGGATCACCTTGGCCTCTGGATAGGCCTGCAGGATCAGGTTAGTGCCAGCAAATCCACCTTCACGCTGGTACTCGCCATAATGTTCATAGACCGCATTCCAATTCCCCTTTTCCTTGACGCATTCCAGGAAGTCGCCCGAACGTTGGTTGTCGGTGATGCCAGGAATGCCACGGTTCAAGGCATAGGTGACGTCATTGCCCAGACGCCCCAACATGTAATCGCACATGGTCAACGCACCCGCCGCCGACGAGAAGTCGAACCATGCATCCGGTTGAGTCTTGAGATACTTTAGCGGCGTGTGGAAGGCCCAGACGTAGGTGTCGAACCCTTCGGTCGCCGCCAGCTTGTCGATATTGTCGGCCTGGGTGGCAAGTTCTGACGGGCCGAAAATGACATAGTCATAAAGATCAGCGTCCTGCGCCACCTGGGTTGCATAGGTCGATTGAAGGGAGTGTTCGATCTGGCGCGAGGCAAATTCGGTCGTCTCGTATTTGATTCCCAATTGGTCCAAGCGTTTGGTCATGGCCAGATAGTTGCGGGCCCAGAAATCAGAGACATCCGCCGATGGATAAATCAGCGCGATCTGGATCGGTTTGTCCTGGCCGCCGCTGAAGGGCACGGCCTCGGACCCGACCACCGATTGCAAAGCTTCCAGCTTGCCTTCAGCATTCACCTGTTCCGGCACCCAATAATCACGGTCGCCATCATCCGGCAGCGTCTTCAACGGCAAATCCGCCGCCAGTGCCGACCCAGCAAAGGCCAATGCCACAGTCGTCATCAGAAATCGTTTCATCGTTTCCTCCTTCATTATCCGCTTGGATTGGGGTCACCGGCCAAAACAAAGCCGAGCGCGAGCAGCAGGCAAACAGTACCAAGGATTGCCGCAGTCAGGCGCAAAAGGCGTTGACCTTCGCGGCTGAACAGTGCGGCGATCAGGGATTTCGCACCGTCACGGTCCTTGGTTTGCAGCCATGTGTAGAGTGCGACCGACGCGATGATCACGACGCCCGATCCGACAGACTGCCAAAAGAACTCGATCCGCAATGTGACCAGCGCGTTGATCATCATCGACAACAGTAGAACCCCGGCGAAAGAGCCGATAAGCGAGGCGCGTCCACCAAAGAGCGAGGTTCCCCCAACAACAACCGCTGCGATGACGTGCAGGTTGAAATAGGGGGCCGAGGTTGCCTGGACTGCGTTCAGCTTGCCGGTCAGCATCACACCGGCCAGCCCCGCCATCGCACCCATCAAGACATATGCGTAGATCTTGTGCCGTTCGATAGCGATGCCGGTCATGCCCGCAGCTTCCGGGTTCGATCCGATGGCGATGGTGTAGCGCCCAAACCAAGTGAAGCGCAGAAGGACATAGCCGATCAGGATGGTTGCAATGCCGATCAGGACGGGGACCGGTAGGAAGCCTTCGATCTCTCCACGTCCGATCGTCGTGACCAGCTCTGGAAAGCGCGCCAGTACCAAACCTTTGGCAAGCACCAAGGCGAATCCGCGATAGACCAGATCCATCGCCAAGGTGCCGATCAGGTCCGGCACTTTGAACTTGGTGATGACCAGACCGTTGATCAGGCCAAGCGTGGCCCCCATGGCCAGCGCAAAGGGCACGGCGACCCAAGCAGGAAAGCCGTATTGTTTGATCAAAAACGCCATGCATATTCCGGTCAGCGCCGCTACCGAGCCGATGGACAGATCGATCCCGCGCTGGGTGATGACGAAGGTCATCGCCATGGCCATGGGCAGGTAAAGCGCGGCCTCTAGCAGGATGATGTTGAGGTTCGACAGGCGGAAGTATCGCGCTGGCTCCATGATCCCCATCACGGCCAGGATCATCAGGATCATCGACAATGGCGCGATGATTGCCATGTAGGGTTCTAGTCGATTTTTGAGGACCGCCGAGGTCATGTTTTGTCCCTCACGCTGCATCCTGGGCGCCGACGATCAGGCCCAGAACTTCCTGCTTGGTACTTTCGCCGGTGCGGACCAGGCCTGCCCGTCTGCCCCGGCGCATGACTTGCACCCGGTCCGAGATTTCGAAGACGTCATCCAATGAGTGAGAGATCAGGATGATCGCAAGTCCCTGGTCGCGCAGGGTGCGGATCAATTCCAAGGTCCGTGCGGTTTCCTGCGGACCCAGCGCGGCAGTTGGTTCGTCCATGACGAGGACCCGCAAGTCGGCATGATAGATCGCGCGGGCGATTGCGACGGCCTGGCGTTGGCCGCCAGACAGGCTTTCGGTTGCGGCGGACATGTCCGGCAGGGTGACGCCCAGGCGTTCCTTCAAGGTGCGGACGGCCTCGTCCCGCATGCGCTTGTTGTCCAGCAACGGGACACCAGCGACTTGCCGGGTCAGTTCCGAGCCTAGGAACATATTCGCTGCCGGGTCCAGGTGATCCGCCAGGGCCAAAGTCTGGTAGACTGCATCAATCCCGACGGCGATGGCATCAGAGTGCGACCCCATCACCAGCGGGTGGCCATCCAAATTGATCTCACCTTCGGTCGGTTGATAGACCCCGGTCAGGATCTTGATGAGGGTGGACTTGCCAGCACCATTATCACCAACGATGGCCAGAACTTCGCCCGGATAGGCGTCTAAATCTACGTCCGTCAGCGCAGCCACGCCGCCGAAGCGTTTCGAAATTCCGCGCATTGTGACGATAGGATCAGTCATATCATTCCAAAAAGGTGGGGCGGCCTAGGGGAGAGGCCGCCCCCAGGGAGAGTCATTTGCCCCAGATTTTGGCGTAGGCATCGCGGTACGGGCTGTCCGGGTCGAACTGGTTGCTGTCGCCCAGCTTTTCCAAGCCAGCTTGCGTAACCAGTGCGGGGGAGGTGATGTAGCCCGAGCATGCCTCGCCCTGAATCGCGCGGTTCAACTCGTCCACCAGTTGCCAGCCCTGCAAGTTCAGCGGCTCGGCCACGGTGATGGTCTGGTAGCCGCCCGACCGGATGCGCTGGAACGCGGCCTCGGACCCGTCCCCGGCAGAGCCCGCCTGCGGCCCCTGATCCGGGGCCAGCCCGGCGGCGGCCAGCGACGGGCCCATGAAGTCGAAATAGAGGTCATTGATCGCCAGCGCGTGGGTCCAGCTGTCCCCGTATTTCTGCAACAGACTGGTGGTCAGCGGCCCCATCCGGCTGGAGGTATCGGCAATCGGCGTATCCACATATTCCAGCACGGTGCCGCCCGCCGCCTCCACCGTTTCCTTCAGGCGATCCGCCTTGTCGATGGCGATCTGGTAGGTGGAGTCGGTGAAGATCACGACCCCGATTTCCGTGCCGCCATCGTCCAGCGCCCATTGCGCAGCCACCTCGGACACGGTCATCGCATCGGTGGAGACATTGGCAAAGATCCCGCCGGGTGCATCGCAACCGATCTTGGGACCCGAATGCCAGGCAACCATCGGGATGTTGGAATTGACCACGCCCTCAAGCGCGGCCTGTTGTTCGACGGCATCAAACCCGTTGATGATGATCCCCGCAGGTTGCAGCGCCAGCGCCTGCCCGATGGCCGCCGTCCGGCCCTGGATCGAGCCCGCGCCGTCCAGAACGCGGACCTCCCAGCCAATGGCTCCGGCGGCTTCCTCGACGCC
>JBCCHJ010000106.1:0-13170 GCA_039028795.1 Pseudomonadota bacterium | reverse complement strand
CTTGGGCGGAGCGCCATCAGTCAGACACACGTCCTGCTTCGAAGAATGCCTGATCGGACCGAGATGCTCGGTTGCCATGGTGCCAGCTTTGAACCCGATTCCGCTGAGATACGCGGGTTCAGCAAGCCTTGTAGTCGGATCAAACCTGGTTCCACGATCCAAGCCCGGGGTCAGCCAGCGCCACATTCCAAACCCGCTCATCTTTTCGGGGGTCACGCATAGCGAGAGATCGTCGATCAACCCGGCATAGCCTGATCTGATATTCAGCGGCACAGGGTCGCCCGGCGGCAACCCAGGGATATGCATGATTGGTGCAAAGCTGATTGTGACGACCGCTGCCGAAAGTCCGTTGCGCTCCAGCATCTGCGCCAGAGACACTTGAAGCGGAAAGTAGCCATCGATCGTGTCTTCGAAGGGCTGTCCTTCGACCCAGATCAGGCCGTCTTCCATCATCAGAACAGGTTAAAGTACTCGGTCTGCTCCCATTCCGAGACCGTCATCAAATAGCGATCCCATTCCGCCCGTTTGATCCGGCTTAGATATGCGACGAAGTCTGGGCTGAGCTTTTCGCTATAGAGGTGGCTGTTTTCAAACGCCTCAATTGCAACGATCAAGCTGGCTGGCAGCGCCGGGGCGTCCTTATGATACGGGGTGTCTGTCGCAACCGGCGCCTGCAAATCCCGATTAATCCCATCAAGGCCAGAGAGAATCTGAGCCGCCAGAGCGAAGTATGGGTTTGCAGCGGTGTCTGCGACGCGGTTCTCCACCCGACTGGCCGCATCACCTGGATAGAGCAAAGCTCGCACCATGGCGCCTCGATTATCCGTGCCCCACTGAATCCGGTTCGGTGCCAGCTGGTGTGGAGCAAAACGCTTGTATCCGTTAACCGTTGGCGTCGTCATCAGGCAACTGGCGGCCGCATTTTCTAAAAGTCCCGCGATCCAGCGATTGGCTGTTTCGGTCAGCGCGCCGTCCTCATCGGGCATGAACGCGTTTTGATTATCGGATTTTCGGATCAGCGATTGGTGGATGTGCCACCCATTGGCCGCTGCATTCGGAAGCTTTGGCTTGGCCATGAAACTGGCGTGCAGTCCGTGTGCATGGGAGACCTCTTTGACCATGGTGCGGAACAGCGCGAAACGGTCAGCCTGGTCCATTGGACCGGAGGGTTCGAAGGTGAATTCAAACTGGCTGGGCCCCATTTCGATTTCCACCGTCCGCGGCGCCAGTCCGAGTTCTTCGGATATGCGACGGAGTTCATCCAAGATTGCTTCGGCTTCGCCATAACGGGTTTCGGTCAGATACTGCCAGCCTTGGGTGATGTTGCGGGTTTCAACCGGTGTTGGCGGCATGGTGGCCTGAGCATGGCCAAGCGCCGGGTCGACCCGTTCGAAAAGCTGGAACTCGACCTCTAGCCCAAAAACCGCCTGGAACCCTGATGCGTCCAACTGTTCTTCGGCCTGGCGCAGGACATTGCGGGATGAAAAGCCGATCCTGTCCCCAGTCCGATGAATGAGGTCCGAGATCAGAAACGCCGAATGCGGTGACCAGGGAACCCGCCGAAAAGTCATTGGATCAGGGGCACAAATCACATCAAAGGCTCCGGCCAGTGGCATATCTCCGATCGAGACATTGCCATCCCAAACCGGGAAAACCGTCTTATGCGCAGTGTCCTTCAGCAACAGCGTCGAGGGCATCCCGATACCGGACGTAAAAGCCGACGCCAAGGCGCGCTGTGTGATTGTCTTGCCGCGAAGGATGCCGTGTTGATCCGGGAAGACGACGCGGATCGTCTCAAGTTCATCCGCTTCGACCTGGCGGATCACCTCGGCAGCGGCAGCGATTGCCTGTTCGGTGTAGTGGCCTTGGGAAGCTCGATTTCCCTGGCGGATCTGATCTTCGATGTCGGCTGTCATTCAGACGGTCGCGTCCCAGGGGCATTCCGCCCGCCGCGCCATATCGGCCTTATGGCTTGCCAGTTTCCAATCGTGCGTGTCTGCAATGGCGTCGTTCGACAAAGGACCGGTGATGGCGGACGCCTCGGAACCATTCAGCATTGGCAGGTCTCCGTCACGGCCTTCCGAAAGGGCCCGGATCGCCTTTCGCAACAGTCGGCGGTAGCGAATGATCGCGATATCCGATCGGCCGAGATGTTCCTGCGTACGGTCCTGGATCGCGCCCATCCCTTCGACGGCCCATTGGTCATGAACGTTAATGTCCAGCCCCATCCCGGTGAAGGTCGTGGTCTGCTGTTCTTTCGGATCGTAGTGGTAATTGTTGAACCGGTTCTTGATTGGAGCGTAGGTTGGCAATTCGTGCTCTTTAAGCCGTTGTTCCCGCATCAGATCTCTATCGACGGGGTTCTGGAAGCTTGTGAACATGGTGAACCAATAGCAGTTCTGATCATCGACGGGCACGTGCCACTGGGTGATGATCATTTCGCGTGACATTGGAATGCAGATCGCCTCGGGGAAGATCTGATTCGTGACGCGGACATGGGTCAGGTCGTTCTCCATATGCCTGAGCGCCGTGATCTTCAGGCCGTAATCGGTCTCGTCAACGCTGATATCTGGGCGCGGGTATTCCCGCAGAACCTGAGTCATCGGCATATTTGTGTGCGCGGCCTTGTCGCGAAACTGCTTTCCGTAGCTGTCCTCTGGATCCTCATCCTCCAAAAAGCGGTGGAGGAAAGAGGCATGTGCCGGGTCGATCCCAATTTCCAGCGCTTGTAGCCAATTGCATTCCCAAAGCCCTTTGAAGGCAAAGACATGGCTATCGGGTGCACGAAAGCAGTCGAAATTTGGAAACTCAGGCGGTTCACCTGGTCCAAGATATGCGAAGATCACGCCCTTTTTTTCCACAACCGGATAGACTGGGCCGTGCGGCACTATCTCTATCTCAGTGGCATCCGGGTAATGCACCGGTAGCTCCTCAGGTGACATCGCGCGGGTCGCCAATTCCAAATCACCCGCTGCATCACGTTTTAGGGCCAGCCGTTCGCCCATCAGGTTGACCGGCACTTTGTCGCCATGACCAAGTTCTTCGACAAGAGCCGCAGGTTGCCAATAACGGCGCAGCACAGCACCTGCCTCGGTGTTCGGTCCGATCCGGGAGATCTGGTCGTTCAGGTCCTGATTGATCATGGGTCAGTTCTCCGTATCTGGGATTTGGGCATAGATCTGACCATTCCGTTCACGCACCGGCACCATAGGCACTTTGATCTGAGTATACATGGTCGATCTTTCAGGTTCGGCCGGCTGTTCGACACATTGACCCGTCCGGTCAAAATGCCAGCCATGAAACGGACACCGCAATCCATTATCTTCTAACCGGCCATAACAAAGATCGGCGCCACGATGAGGACAATGCCGCCCGATTAGTCCCAATATGCCCTCATCATCGCGAAACAGAACGTATTTTTTCCCGGACAGGATTACGGGAATTAGCGGCCGCTCGCCCTCTAAGTCGGTCGAAGACGCGATCGCGGTCCATGCCAAGTTGTCGGGACTGACTTCTGTTTGCTGCGACACCATTTGCGCGTTGCTCCCTGAATAAATGTTCGTTATATGAACATTTATTCGTTATACGATCGTATCAACAAACTCGAAAGCCCGTCAACATGGGAAACCGCGATGGCGCTAGCACGTTCGCCAAGGGTCTCCGAGTGCTGGAGTGTTTCCAGGATGGCCGCCTGGACATGTCCATGGCCGATATCGCCCGCATGACGGGCTTTGACCGGGCGACCGCCAGACGCCTGTGTCTGACGCTGGAAGATTGCGGATATCTGATAAAGTCAAACCGCACTTACCACCTGTCCCCCAAAATCGTTGTTATCGCGGGCGGGTTTTTAACATCGCATGACATCGGCAAATGGGTGCAGCCCGTCCTGAACCAGTATGCCGAGGAAATGTCAGGAGAGATCGCGCTGGCCGTACGTGATGATCTGCGGGCAATCTACATCGCCCGTTCGGCGGTGGCTTCAGCACGCCTGTCTCTAGGATTTTCGGTTGGCAGCACATTGCCGCTGCTATCAACCTCCATCGGCCGAATGTTGTTGGCATCTACACCGGACGGGATTCGTGAAACTTTTTTGTTGGCGTCCGAGCCACAGAAGCATACCCAAGCAACGCTTACCGACCTAGGCGCAATCCGTGAGAAGATCGATGAGGCTGCTCGCCTGGGCTTTTCTTATGTGGAAGGGGAGTTTGAACTGGGAGCTGCGGGCCTTGCGGTCCCGGCGCACTTCATCGGAAACCGTCAGGCAGTTTTAGGAACGACGGCCTCGGCCAATCAATTTGCCAGACCTGGAGAGTTGGATCGAATGCTGGACATCTTACGCAGGGCGGCAATGAGCCTGCGGCGCTGATATCGTATTTCATCGGTTTCAAACCATCGAAGTTTGACGAAGGGTGCATTTGATGTCAAAACGCGCACGCCAGTGCCGCAGACCCTGATCAAGGGCGACCAAAGCCAGCTCCAACGTTCATGAAGCTTAAAGACGGGGGCTGGCATGGAGCGGCCAAGCATCACGGTCATCATTGTTTCTGGTATGCCGACGAAGCGCAGTTCCCACGGAATTGCGCCATGACGTTAAGCAGCGCAAATGCAGAATCCGCTACCGCAAACGGCCTGTACCGCTCGCCAAACCCTAGGCAGCACCCGTGTTCGGAACCGACAACTGCCGAACTGGGACCACACAACCAATCTGTGACTTTCGGAATCGACAAGGGAGGTCATCCGTGACGCAAATTGACACAGATCCTCCCAATGATGGCTGGGTTCGTCTGGCATGGGCTTTCAGCATCTTTGGCATTGTCTTCGGAACGGTCGCAGGATTCTTGGTGTTTTGGATCCCGGACAGTCCCTGGATGCCACCTATCCTGGCATGCTCCGCACTTGGCTGGCTCTTCGTCGCTGCATGGGGCCCGCAAGCACTTTCATGGTCGCAGGAACGACGACTGGATCATCTTGATTTGACAGAAGAGGGTGCTTCCGCGCCAAGCGATCTGTCAGATGAAAATCCAGAGGAGGAAGTTGGGGGTCCGAGGAAAGGTCGCAAAAAAGGCGGCCATTGGTGGCAGATGGCCTTGGTCCTGCTGGGTGCTGGCGGGGCGATCATCGCTTGGCTGTTAGCCTGGCCACAAGCGCAGGACAACAACGGTCTGGTCTGGTTTGGGTTGGTGGGGCTCCTGGCTTTTGCGTCACTTGTCATGGGGAATGCGCTTGCGCAGCATCCTCATCCAAGCTGCCGCCACCAGGTGCGTTTCACACGGTTTTCCACTCTGTCGCTTTTGGTCACCGGACTGGCCGCTGCGTTGCAGGGCGTAGCACTGCCGGTAGATGTAATCGCGGGGGATGCGCCGCTCAGCGTTTGGGCACTACGCCTTTTGGCATTTGTGCAGATCGCGCTTGCCGCAGAGTGGATCTTTCGTGCGCTTATTTCGCCATTTCTGCCGCTTCGGTCAGCCGACCGTCTGAATGACTCGCTGATCCTCAGCCTGCTCACTGGCGCCCAGCGTGCGCCGGGCGGAGGTTTTGAAGAACAATTTGGGATCGACATTAGCCAATCCTGGGCGGTTCAGTTCATTCGCCGGACCAGTGTTTGGATGCTAGCAGTTTCGGCGGTGGCAACATGGCTGACAACGGCGATCACGACTTTACGCGTCGATGAGCGCGGCATCTACGAACGCATGGGTCATATCTCTAGCGCAATTCTCGAGCCAGGTCTGCACATCCACCTTCCATGGCCGCTGGGTTCAGTGCGCCGAATTAGCTATGGTAGAGTTAACGAAGTCCGCCTCAACGCGACCATGGACGCGCAGCCGCGCACAAAGACAACTGACGTTGAGGCACCTTCGGCGAACCATGATGACCGGATCTGGTCCAAGGATCATGGTGAGGAATTGTTCTTGATGATCGCCAACCGACCGCGTCTTAACGATGGCGAAAACTATGAGTCGCAACGACCCTACGAACTTTATCACGCGGATGTCGTGATCACCTATCGCGTCGGACTTGAAGGAGATGCGAGCCGGCAGGCCACCTACCATCTGGCCGATGCAAAGACGCTGGTTGCACAAATTGGTCGGCGTGAACTGATCGACCTGTTCAATAACCTTACCGCTGAAGATCTGCTTTTTGCCGACTTTTCAGAATTTGCCCGGTCCGGACATCGCGCCGTACAGGATCGTCTGGATGCGCTGAAGACCGGCATTGATATCGTCGATGTCATTTTTGAAGCAGTCCACCCGCCGATCGCAACGGCGTCGACCTTTCACCGGGTTCATGGCGCGGAAAAGGACAGCGCCGTTCAGGTCGACATTGCCCGTGCAGAAGCTGAACAGATAAGTGCGACGGCGCAGATCGCCGCGGCGCGGATCAATGGCCAGGCCACGGCAGATGCGTTTAGCGACACAGCACGCGCCAGGTCCGAACGTGTCGTCTTTGCAGCGGAACGTCGGGCTTACGAACAACAAGAAAAGGTCTTTGTGTTCGAGCGCGCGCTGCAAGTGTTTGAGAACACATTCGCCGACAAGAACCTGATCATCGTCGATCCAGAGATCAATGCTGAACAGGGATTTGTCGTGGACCTGAATGAACTGCGCCCAGCGCCGAAAAACTAAAAGGTCCTGACCATGAAACGAATTCGCTCTGCTCGCGTCTGGATTGCCCTTGTTTTGGTGGTGCTGGCAGCGGTTGCTGCATGCGTCGTCACCATCACGCCAGATCATAGCCTGGTGGTAACCCGCTTTGGCCATCCTTCACGCGTCTTGGTGGAAAACGGCATTGGATGGCGCTGGCCTGCACCGGTCGAACGCACCATTCGAGTCGACAATCGCCTTCATTCAACCTCATCTGGGTTGATCAATACACCGATTGCCGATGGCGATGCTGTGTCGACATTGACCATGGAGGCATTCGGGGTCTGGCGCGTGCCACGCGACGGCGAAGCGGTGGTTACTTTTTTGCGCAGCCTCCGGAATGACCGGCAAGAGGCGGCAGACCTGCTTCGGAAAATCATGCAATCAAAGATGCAGGAAAACGCTGGTAGCTTTCAGTTGAAACAACTGGTGAATAGCCAAGAGCAAGCGACCCAACTAGCCGACTTTGAAGATCAGATAACCCAAAGTGCCCGGCAAGGGCTGCTGAAGGAGTACGGCATCGAATTGCTTGCTGTGCATCTGGAACGCATGCAGGTGCCTGAAAAGACCCTGCAAAGCACTATCGATGCAATGGCCAAGGAACGCGAGGTTCTTGCCGAGCGCATTCTGGCGGTCGGCAAAGCAAGAGCCGGTCAGATCCTTTCGCAGACCGAAAGTGAAGCGCGCACGATTGAGGCAAAAGCCAATGAGGAAGCTGCAAGCATTCGCGCTGGTGCGATCGAGGAAGCCAACCAGATCTATGCAGATGTGCACCGCAAAGATCCCGAGCTTTACCGGTTTAAGCGCAGCCTCGACAGCCTGGAAAACATCGTTGGCCAACAGACGCGCATCATTATTCGCGGCAATGCGCCGCCATTTGAGGCGCTCACCGCCGTACCGGGCTCGGTGTCCAAGAAAGAGCCAAGGTTAGTACCAGAACTGACCGTGGAACCCCAACTGGGATCCGACCTGGGATCGAACCAGTGACCGAGCCCACCAATGACCAACAACAGACGCGCGATCAGGATCAGGCGCTGGCCCGTTCGCTGAGAACGGCGCTCCGCTTTGTCATCGCGCTGATGGTCATTCTCGCGTCCGTCTGGGTCGCCAGCGGCATGGTTTCTGTTCCGGCTGACCGGCAAGCGGTGGTGATTGCATTCGGTGACGCGCAGGTCAAAGCCCGGCAGGGCGGTGGGTTGGTTTGGTGGTGGCCGTCTCCAATTGGCGAAATTCGGCTTATCCCTTCTGCCAGTCGCAAGTTCTCGCTGGAAGTGAAAAGCCTGGAAGCAAATGGTGTCAGCTTTGATCCGAGGGTGTTGGGATACGTGCTGACCGGGGATCATGGCGCCATTCATATTGGTGCGACGGTCTTTTGGCGGGTGCGCGACCCCATTGCCTATGCCTTCCTTGCCGATCCAGAAGAATCCCGCCGCACACGCGCAATAGACAGCTTTCCGAAAATCGAACAGGCAATTAGACGCGCCTTTCAGCGCGCGGTCATTCACACAAGCGCGCGGGTGGATCTGAATACAATTCGCGTGACCGGAAAAGATCAAATCCGCCGTGATCTGATCGCAAATATGAACGACCTGTTGAACAGCCGCGGGACAATGCCCTTCGCGGTGAAAATCGAGAATGTCGAGTTCAACACCGCATTGCTGATGTGGACGCAGGACGCCTTTGACCGCGCACAACGGGCGCAGAGCGAAGCCGATCAATTGATCGCCGAGGCAGAAAGTCAGCGCGCCAACGCACTTGCTGGCGCTCAGGAAAGTGCCTCGCAGATCATCGGATCTGCAAAAGCAGCAGCGAACGAGATGATCAGCCTGGCGCGCGTGCGCACCAAGCCCATTGCAGCGTTGGCGAAGTCTGACAGCGCCGACCGACGCATTGTTCTTTACCGGCTTTGGCGTGACAGTATCGATCGCCTGTTCCAACAGGCGCACACCACGATGATTGTTCCAGATCATGAAAATCTACGGGTGCTGCTGCCTACTGCCGCGCCGACTATCGCTGAGGAGCCCGGTCTGGCGACCGAAGAGACACAAAACTGACGAATGCGACCGAAGACAACAAAATGACCGCTCATGTAGACTCTCAACCGCACACAGGTGACGCGCTTAGCCGCGAAGAAAAGTGGTCACTGGGAAGTCGCCTGATCCTGGCGGCGATTGCGGCCTGGCTGCTGATATTCAGTTGGGCCATCAGGTGGTTAATACCAGAGCAAGAGGATTTGGGTCTGCTGTGTGTCGGCTTGTCGTCAATCCTGATCAGCATACCGCTGTTTCGCAAGGCCTGGCGGGCCTTGATGTCGAATGAAATCGAAGGATTGGCTGACCAGCTAGTTGTCACCGCGATCATCGCGGCTTGGGTCACAGGTCATCTAGACGCAGCCGCGTTGGTTCCGTTGGTGATGGTGCTGGGTCATGTCCTGGAAGAGCGCAGTCTTTTCGGCACGCGAGAGGCAATTGCCGCGCTGGGCACACTGACCGAAACCAACGCGCGGCGCCAGAAGGGAACTGACTGGGAAACCGTCAACGCTACGGATCTGCGAAAGGACGATATCGTCGAACTGCGACCAGGCGATTTTGTTCCGGCCGATGTAGTCGTTCTAAGCGGTCGTTCCGCAGTTGATGCCTCTGCCATCACGGGCGAATCCGTGCCCTTCGACGTCGGCATCGACGACCAGGTTGCTGCTGGATCGATTAATACCGAAGGCTTGCTGACCGCCAGGGTGGTCGGCACGGGCGAAGAAACGACGCTTGGCCGGGTCGTTCAGCTGATGCAGGAAGCCGAAAAAGGCAAGCCGCCCGTCATCCGGATGCTAGAGCGTTATGCGGGCTACTACCTGCCGGTTGTATTGATGTTTTCCTGCATGGTTTTCTTTGTAAGCGGCTCGATGACCAGCGCGATGGCAGTCTTGGTTGCTGCCTGTCCGTCTGCGTTGGCTCTGGCAGCACCAGCGACCTCGGTGGCTGCCATAGCAGTCGCAACGCGCTTTGGTGTGTTGATCAAATCAACTGCGTTCATGGAAGAGCTCACGCGCTGCGATACACTCTTGCTGGACAAGACTGGCACTGTGACCGAGGGCGCGCTGCGCGTGGTCGACTTTACCTCTGCCGATGGTGTCGATGTCGACCACATTAAGTCTCATGCTGCTGCTCTGGCCGGAGCATCGACCCATCCGGTTTCGCGTGCAGTGGCGTCTCTCAAAAGCGAAGACGGTCCTTCGATCGAAGACGCAAACGAAGTCGCTGGCCGCGGCGTCGAAGCCATGATTGACGGCATGCAATATCGCCTTGGCAGGGCTGCTTTTCACCAGGAAGCGAACGTAAAGACCCTGCCAGAACCAAAGCATGACGGCCCTTTGGTTGGGCTTTCCTGCGAAGAGAAATTCTTGGGCTGGATCCACCTTGCCGACACGATTCGCGAAGAAGCACCCGCATCGCTCTCAAACCTTCGCGCTATGGGGTTCAGCAAGCAGGTACTTGTGTCTGGTGACCGCAATACCGTTGTCGACGACGTTGCAGAGGCCTTAAAAATAGACTTCGCAGTTGGCGAAGTCCTGCCAGCGGAAAAGCTGGAGCAGGTTCACCTGCAACAAGAAGACGATCGCCGCGTGCTGATGGTTGGCGATGGCATCAATGACGCATTGGCGCTAAAAGCAGCGAATGTCGGAGTGGCAGTTGGAGGCGGCAACACCGACGTTGCTCTGGCATCTGCCGATCTGGTCCTGAACCACGGCCGCCTCGATCGCCTAGTGCACATGGTTCAACTTGCGCGCGAAGCACGCGTCGTAATGAACATAAACTTTGCGATTGCTCTGGGGACCAGCGTTGTCTTCGTCACGCTCGCCGCCGCAGGCCTTGTGGGCCCGGTTGCGATCGCGGTAATCCACAATATAGATGCCCTGCTAATCATCCTGAATTCTGCCAGGCTTCTGCAGTTCAATCCGAAGCGCTAAAGAAAATACTGCCATTAGGCGCGCTTGAGGCGTCCTCCGTGTTCCCTCTATCGACTTCGTACAAACGCTCGACCCGTTGGCCCTCGTGAAGGATCGCTGGATCCGCGGTCGATAGCGGAAAGCCCGGGCCCTCGGCCAGGGCGATGCTGTCGGTGATTGCGATCAGAAATCCTGCAAAAAAAGTCGTTCACACTTCTCCTCCCATTTCTTGACGGCCGATAAACTCGTCGAGTTTAAGATGATCACCGCCGTAAACGGCTCTCCTCCATCCGAAATTTTGATTTCTCAGATGATCTTCTCAAGCACGTATGATCACCTTCTGCGAAAACTTGGCCGCTTGCTGATCGAGATTTCAAGAATCTGTTTGCAGAGGCTGATGGATTTAGTGCTTGCAACATTCACCGCGCCCGGCGGTAGGTGGTAAGTGGTCTGAAGACCTGCTGACAGATGTGGAAAAATCAGATGTTTGTTGCCCCGGGGCAATGGTTCTATTTCCGTCCTAAAAAGGCCAAAATTCCATTCGGATCAACTTCAGCCGATCCTCGGACGAGCGGTTCTTCTCATTTCTTGGGTAATCTGATCATCGTTAAACGAGATTTTGACACGGCCAATTGGCCGAAAATGAGGGCAGATTGGCGCGTTTGACAGAGTGCGAGGTGCTAAACTGAGACTGGTTGGAGGGAGTAGGTCTTGCTGTGGGGGGTGTAGAGTGTTTGTTACCAACCGATTCTCAGTCCGAGGGGCGATCCCGCCTCCATTCTGCGGTAGTGTGATCGCAGTCGTCGCCAAATCAATGGATCGCGGGATCGTCCAGGTCACCAGATGGGGTGACTGCTGCAGGCCGTTTTAACGCTCCGTCGACACTTTGCAGGATTGCGATGATAGTGTTTGATGAGCCCAGGTGTTGCACCTTGACGATCGGTTTGCAGCCTAGATCGTATCGACAGGCATCCCATCTTCGCCCTGACAACGGACTTTTACCGGCCAACCAAGCAAACTTGGCATTTTGCCAAATCAATGGTCAGGTTCGATGACATGAACGATCAGACCTTGACCGATGCAGTTGTGCTAGCGCTCAGCTCTTCGGGGGTCGAGGCTTCTGATTTTGCTCACATCGTGAGAGATGTCAGCATAAGCCACTCTAATGGCAAGAGCTTCGAAGGGGTGTATATCGGGGCGGATCGGCACGGTTTGCTGCATCTCTTCCAGCTTGAAGTGGATGGCCGATTTATTCACGAGAAATGCGATTTAGACAGCGCCTCGTTCAAGATCGATGGCACAAGCGGATGGGCGCATATCGAAGTCATTGGTACGACCGGCGCATTGGTCGCCGGCTTGCATGGCACAGCCGCAATCGCTCTTGCCAATAGTGGTGAAGGCAGGAGGATCAAAGTAACTCTGGACGATGTGCCGGTAACTGCGATTTCAGGGAAGGTTTACCTATCCCGCCCGGAACGTTCGGGCGTTTTTGTCGATCCGGTCGAATGCGCGTTCCTTCTCAACGAAGAAGGTGACCTAAACGTCGTGATCAATGATCTCTGCTTTCCCGCGAACCCAACCAGTTCGTGGAGCCGAAGCGGCGATCTTGCAGAACTCTTGATGGTGGGCCCGGACTACAGCCCTGTCGTCGCGACGGTGTCTGCAAGCAGCGGCGCATCGATCATCGCACGCTTTAAAACGCAGGGGCCGCCGGAACGTACGTCGGTCCTATCAGGGTTTCGCAATGATTACTGGCTGGAACAGATTGAAAGTGAACCGCACATGCCGGGGCGTTTGTGCAGGTTTGACGAAGGTCCTCGTCTAGCCGCCATCGGTCAGGATTGGTCTGGGCCTCTCCCGATCCTGTTGCTCAAACAGGTAGCGGCCTCGGTCGATCCATCAACAGGTGACCTGATCCTGTTAAAGCAGCGCGATGCAACGTTGTGTCGAGAATTGGGCAACGCGGCCCGTCGGTTTGCGGTAGACTCTGCCGCAACGCTGCTCTCTCCAGCCTGTGTCATGTCGGATGGATCTGACCATGCTTGGCAAGTTCTCCGCGCAGATCAGAAGGGCATCGTGATCGACGAACACTGCCTCTCCTTTTCCGAATTAGACGCGTGGGTTGAATTAACGTCTGAGGGCGCATCGGTACTGCATGCCAGTACGCCGAATGTCTCTTCATTGGCCATTGCGTTGCCCGACGCCATCGCCCGCGAAATTTGGCGCCGCCAGGAAACATCGGTTGTTGCAGGAACCGTCAGCAATCGCGGCGTGGCCGAAAGATACGATCACTATCATGAAGTCGCCCGACGTCGGATTCTGTTCGAATTGTTCAATGACATGTTGGTCATCGAACGAGAACTGAATCGAAAAGGGCCGATCATCGATCTGATTCAGCGTTTCCAGAGGGCCGATCAAGAAACCAAAGGCAAGGTCAACAAGCCACTCATGGAACAGGTAACAGATGCGTTGGTATCGCTGTGGCTTGTGATGCCGAATGCTCGGCGACGGGTGAACGAACTGCTGTTTTACTACCCTTACTTTCTCTCAGAAGAACAAGCTAAGTTCGACCGCCCGTTCCTGTCG
>JBCCHJ010000105.1:0-13345 GCA_039028795.1 Pseudomonadota bacterium | reverse complement strand
GGCGATATATCTTGATCTTCAGTCACGGCGTCTTGTTCTTCAGTCATGCGGTGCACTTGCCCCATGAATTGGACGCGTTATGGAGACCACCTGCGTCCAGACAAAATCCATTGGCGAAACCTCGTGGATTTCCTTTCTTCGACCTCTGAAAAGTCCCAGGAAAATCGATTTCGCCAATGGATTTTGTCTGGACGCAGGTGGTCTCCATAACGCGTCCAATTCATGGGGCAAGTGCACCGCATGACTGAAGAACAAGACGCCGTGACTGAAGATCAAGATATATCGCCGACATTCTGGGTCGGTCTGGGTGCCTCGGCCGGCGGGTTAGAGGCCTTACGGGCGGTGGCGAAGAACCTGGTCCCAGGCGTCAATGCGATCTATGTGATCGTTCAACATATGTCGCCACAGCACAAAAGTCTGCTGGCCTCGTTAATTGGGCGCGAAACGGATCTGGACGTTGTCGAAATTACGGATGACCTGAAACCGGTTCCAAACACAGTCTATGTCGCTCCGTCGAATGCTGATTTGATCGTAAAGTCCGGCCATCTGAAACTGTTGGAGCCAAGCAAAGAGTTCGCCTCGCCGAAACCATCCGTCGACCGGTTCTTCCGATCAATGGCGGACCATTGCGGCAAGCACGCAATCGGAATCGTGGTCTCAGGTACGGGGTCCGATGGCACCTATGGTGTCGATGCAATCCGGGCGGCGGGCGGATACGTCATCGCGCAGTCTGAAGATACCGCGAAATATTTCGGTATGCCCGATTCAGCGATCAAGTCGGGGGCCGTGGATTCAATCATGGCGCCCGAAGACATGGGCAGCAAAATCGCCCAACTGGTTGCAGGCCATGACGCAGACCTCTGTTTCGATGCACCAACGGACGGCGGCGATCCTTTGTCCGCGGTGATGGCAGCATTGCGGAGCCATGGCAAAGTCGATTTCAGCGAATACAAGCCCTCAACCGTGCGGCGGCGTATCGAACGCCGGATCACGGCGTTGGGGTTGAAGGATCTGGATAGCTACGCCGAATATATGGCATCGCATCCACCAGAAGTCAGCGCATTGTTCAAGGACATGCTGATCTCGGTGACATCCTTTTTCCGCGATCCAGTTGAATACACAGCCTTGGCCGATCAACTGAAACCTTTGTTGGCGGACTGCGAGAACAAGGTCTTTCGGATCTGGGTTCCGGGATGTGCAACGGGTGAAGAAGCGTTCTCGATTGCCATTTTAATCTTGGAAGGTTTGGGCGGATTGGATGCGTTGGATCAGACGCATCTGCAAATTTTCGCGACGGATGTCGATGTCGAGGCGTTGACGATCGCGCGACGCGGTTTCTATCCGTCTGTCGCGCTAGAGGATGTGCCGGAAGATCTACGCAACAAGTATTTCACCCGGTCGGGTGGCGGTTACACGATCCATTCTTCGATACGCGATTGCGTCATCTTTACGAACCACAACCTTTGTGAAGATCCGCCGTTCTCGAATATTGACCTGATCACCTGCCGCAACCTGTTGATCTATTTCTCCACCCAACTGCAGCAAAAGGTCATGACGCGGCTGCACTATGCACTGAACCCAAACGGATTGATGCTGCTGGGCAAATCTGAATCTCTAAGCGGGTCCGAAGACCTGTTCCGGCAGTTATCGTCAGATGCGAAGGTTTACCGTCCGCGAACGCGTATTGATCAACGCAAGGCGAATGTCGCCCAACTAATCTCAAAGGGAAGGCGGGCGACGGAAACGCAGCTGTCGGAAGAATACCGTCAGAATCTTGGAATTCTACAGTCGATGTTCGATGCCTTGGTTCGGGCGGTCGGCCCGGATTGCCTTCTGGTCACATCGGATTTTCAGATTAAACGCGTTTATGGAAACGTTGATCAATTCATCTCGTTGTCCGAGGGCGACGTCCGCGGCGTCAATATTGGGATGATCCGCAGTCAGTTCAGGCACGAGGTTCGAACCTTAACGACACTGGCGCTGCGGGATACCGAGCCGAGATTTGGGCATGAACGGCCGCTCGAAGATACCTCAGGTACGTGCGTGCAGATTGCCGTTTATCCTTTACCACCGGCAAACGGCGCCGAAGAACTGGCCGTCGTTGCTTTCCGCCGATGGGAAGTTGAAATAGATCCGGCGGTCGATATCGACCTGGCAGAGGCATCGACGCCGGCTCAGGTCGCCGTCCTAGAACGTGAATTGAACATCACGCGGAACTCTCTGCAACAAACCGTTGAAGAACTGGAGACCACGAACGAGGAACTTCAGGCCCTGAACGAGGAACTGCAGTCCGGAAACGAAGAACTGCAATCGACCAATGAGGAACTCGAAACCGCGAACGAAGAACTCCAATCCACGAATGAAGAGCTAATAACCGTCAACGAAGAGCTGCAGATCAACAGTCAGGAGCTGAGCCTGATCAACCAAGAGCTGGACTCGATTCTGGCAAATATTCCTGCACCGACACTGGTGGTCGATCATGGGTTGCACATCATCCGGTGTTCGGAAAGCGCGCGGGATCTTTTCAGTATCGATCCCAACCTTGGACGGCCGCATCTCAGCCAATGCGTGCGTCCGCCGAACTATCCAGACCTGGCTGCGATGATCGGCGAGGTTATTCAAGTCGGTAGCCGGGTAGAACAGAGCTTCGAGACGGACGGCGGTGCTGGAAAGATCATTGCCGCGCCGTACTTCAACCCGAAAGGCGAGTTAACCGGTGCCACCGCAATTGTAAGCGAAGGCGGCGGACAGATCTACGCGCAAGACCCTTGGGATTTGTTGGACGGCCTGTCCGGACTGGTTTGGCAGAAAGACAGCTCGCACCGCATTATCCGCATCAATCAGTCGGCTGCGAAGTTTTTGGAGATGGCGCCCAAAAGAGCCGTCGGAAAAAGTATGAAGGACGTGGCGCCGTTCCTTGTCCGGGACGATGCGAGCGACTCATCGATACTCGAGACCATGGAGCCGGTGCATTCCCGGCAGGAAAAGAACACTTTGGAAGATGGCCGCACGATCTGCCATCTGGTGTCGCGAATACCCTATCAACTGCCAAACGGCGATGCCGGGATGTATGTTATCTGCGACGACATTTCCGACAGCTATCGGGCGAATCTTGATCAGCGCCAACGCAATGACGTTGCGGATCTGGTCATCAACTCAATTCCGGTGGCGATAGAATATGTCGATTCCGATGGCATGTTGCAGTTACAAAACGAAGCCGCGCGCGCTTTGGATGGTGAACAAGATATCGGTCGTGAATGGGCCCCCGAAAATAGCGAGGATCTGCTGATCAAACCAGATTCTGGTGCGCCAATCGAATTGGATCAGAACCCTGTACTGCGTGCCCTACGCGGTGAGGTCTCCACCGGTGAGGTCGTGCTGCGATTGGGGACTGATGGTACTGAAAAGCTACAATGGTCGCATGGCGCCCCAGTACGTGATGAGACCGGTCAAGTGATCGGTGCCGTGGGAACCTCGGTTCAGATGCCGGGATTCCGATTAACCGAAGAAGACGCCGAGGGTGTAGATGCCGATGGCAGCGAACGCGGCTGCGTCCTTCATTGGAATACACTGAGCGGCGATCTGGTGTTGTCTGCCGCCTTGACGAAGATGCTGGAGGATGCACGCATCAAACCATTGCGAACATTCTCGGAGTTCCGGGGCCTGATCCATCTCGAAGACGGTGATCGGTTCGACCAGGCAATCGATGCGCACCTGAATGACAAGGCGCGCTTTGCCTGTGCGTTCCGAATGGCCCGGCCGGATGGGGATGACCTTTGGCTGGACGCACAAGGACAGGCCGTTTGGGCCAATGATGGGGCACCCACCCAGTTTATCATTTCGCTATCGGACGTGACCGAGACATGGGCAGAGCGCCGCGAAATCGATCGCCGCAACGCACTTGCAGAAATGGCGGAAGAAACCGGTGGCTTGGCAGCTTGGCGTTTAGATCTCGCGAAAATGCGGGTGGAACTGTCTGAAGCCGCAGCAGAAATGCTTTCCATGGGCGCAGGCGAAGGTGACGTCGCGATGGATCTGATGCTTTCAGCGATCCGAAAGGAAGACCGCGTCATGGTTCGGCATGGCATTCGCAGCGTTGCGGATGAGGCAGTTCCATTCTCGACACTTGTCCGCCGCGACGCGCCCGATGAGGGAAGCGCGCATCTGCAGATTTCCGGACGTGCCGAGCGTGACCCCAGCGGAACGGTGATCGGTGTAATCGGTATTGTTCGGGAAGCCGAACCCAACCAGCCGGCACGGTCTGAAAGATCGGTGCCACATACAACTGCTGCCGAATAACGGTCCCCTAATAGTGCGCTAAGCGCTGTATGTTTCGTCCAGCGCATAACCTGCGGCGCGCACGGTACGAATGGGATCCTTTTCGCCCCGCCGGTTCAATGCCTTGCGCAGACGGCCGACGTGAACGTCAACCGTGCGAATTTCGACGTAGACATCGCGGCCCCAGACCAGGTCCAACAATTGCTCGCGGCTATAGACCCGCCCCGGACGCTGCAATAGACATTCCATCAGGCGGAACTCGGTTGGTCCCAGGTGAATCTCACGGCCCGACCGGTGCACGCGACGGGTCTCCCGGTCCAGGCTCAAATCGCCATAGGTCGCGACTTCAGACGAAATCGTTGGACGCGCCCGGCGCAACAAGGCGCGGACTCGAGCAATCATTTCAGGGATCGAAAACGGCTTTGTCAGATAGTCATCCGCACCGGTATCCAGCCCACGGATACGGTCGGCCTCCTCGCCCCGTGCTGTCATCATGATCACCGGCATATCCCTCAGATCGGCCTTGGCTCGGATGCGGCGGCAGATCTCGATGCCCGACAACCCTGGAAGCATCCAGTCCAGAAGAACCAGATCAGGTCGGTCTTCTTCGATGGCCAGCATGGCATCATCGCCGTCGCGAACAATTTGCGGCGTGAAACCTTCCTTGCCCAAGTTGTAGTCCAAAAGCGCGACCAGCGCTTCTTCGTCCTCAACGACCAGTACATTCGCACTCATGATCTGATCCTCGTTCAGCTATCCTCGGGGATCTCGTTCAAATCGCTGCTTTTGGGACGATCGTCACCCAACGGCTCGCCCTCAACGACGAAATACGTCATCTCGGCGATAAAGGTCGTATGGTCCCCGATCCGCTCCAGATTCTTCACAACGAACAACAGTTGCGAGCACAGGCTGATCGTGCGCTGATCCTCCATCATGTAGGTTATCAACTCTCGGAAGATTGAATTGTGCATCTCGTCGATTTCGAGATCCCGCTTCCAAACCGACTTTGCCAGCGCAGTGTCCCGGGCGGTGTAGGCGTCCAGGGCCTCGGCCATCAGGGTTTGCACCTGCTTCCCCATGCGTCCGATGGAACCAATCACTTTGATCGGGTCGGACTGGTTCAACACCAACGTCCGCTTGGCGACATTCTTTGCCAAATCGCCCATCCGCTCAAGTGTTGAGGCGATCTTCAGCGCCGCCACAACCTCCCGCAGATCATCTGCCATCGGCTGGCGAAGGGCCATAATCTCGATGGCGGCCTGTTCCAGCGCCATCTCCATCCCATCCAAGCGCTTGTCCGACGCGATCACCTCGGTCGCGATGTCGGAGTCGCGATTGACCAAAGCTTCGATGCAAGAACTGAGTTGATCTTCTGCCAGTCCACCCATTTCAGCGATCCGCGCAGATATTCCGCGTAGATCTGCGTCAAAGGCAGTGACGATATGCCGATTCTGATTCATGACTTATCCAAATCGCCCAGTGATGTATTGCTGGGTCTTCTCATGATCGGGGTTGGTGAAAATCTTCGATGTCTCGCCGTATTCCAACAACAGACCTAGGTGGAAGAACGCCGTTTTCTGGCTGACACGTGCCGCCTGCTGCATCGAGTGGGTAACGATCACGACTGAATAGGATGCCCGCAGTTCATCAATCAGTTCTTCAATTTGCGCCGTGGCAATCGGGTCCAAAGCAGAGCAGGGTTCGTCCATCAGCAGAACCTCTGGCGCGGTCGCAATGGCCCGCGCAATACAGAGTCGCTGCTGCTGCCCACCGGACAATCCTGTGCCAGGTTGATCCAAGCGGTCTTTGGCTTCATCCCACAGCGCCGCCCGTCGTAAGGACTGCTCTACGATCTGATCCAGTTCACCCTTGTTGCCTGCCAGTCCGTGAATGCGAGGGCCGTAGGCGACATTGTCATAGATTGACTTAGGGAACGGGTTTGGCTTTTGGAACACCATACCAACCCGGGCGCGCAACTGAACGGGGTCCACGTCTCGGGCGTAGATATCGTTGCCATCCAGCAAAATCTCTCCGGTGACCCGGCATATATCGATGGTATCGTTCATACGGTTCAGGCAGCGCAAGAAGGTTGACTTCCCACAGCCCGATGGGCCGATAAAGGCTGTGACAGCATTCTGCTCGATGTCGACCGTCACTTTGTCGATGGCCTGATTGTCTGCGTAGAATACGTCAACGTTGCGGGCCGTGATCTTTGCTGTGCCTACCATTACTTCCCCTGCATCAAGCATCTCACCACCGCCTTTCAAAGCGCTTGCGCAGCAATACCGCCAACGTATTCATCAGGACCAGGAAAATCAGCAGAACCGCAATCGCCATGGCGGTCTTTCCATCAAACAGTCGCTCCGATTGGTTGTTCCATAGATAGATCAGCGACGGCAGGACGTTCGCCTTATCCAACGGATCGCCCGGAGGGTCCTGAATAAAGGCGTTCATGCCCACAATAATCAGCGGCGCGGTTTCGCCCAATGCCTGCGCCATCGCGATGATCGATCCGGTCAGGATGCCGGGCATCGCCAAAGGCAGTACATGGTGCGACGCCGTCTGTAGACGCGAGGCACCCAACCCCAACGCCGCATCGCGGATCGATGGCGGCACTGCCTTAATCGAAGCGCGCGAAGCGATGATGATCGTTGGCAAACTCATCAGCGCCAGGACGACACCGCCCGCCAACGGCGTGGATCGCGGATCTTCCGTGATCGATTTCAGGATGCCATCGAACAGATCGGTTCCGAACAGCTTTACGCCCGTGATTAGCACGGTGATGCCAAGCAGACCGAAGACAATCGACGGCACAGCCGCCAGATTGTTGATATTCACCTCAATCAGCTCGGTGACTTTGTTTTTCGGCGCGAACTCTTCCAGGTAGATCGAGGCCATCACCCCAATCGGAAAGGCCAGCAGGAAGGTCACAATCATCGTCCAGAAAGACCCGACCAGCGCGCCCCAAATCCCAGCGAGTTCGGCATTTGAGCTGTCCGAGCTTTGCAGTAGGCGCCAGTTGAACATCGACTCGATTTTGCCTGCGCGCTTGAAATTTTCCAGCCACAGCATCTGGCGGTCGTTGATCTTGCGCTCAGCTTCAGGGCGTTCGAACATCAGGGCGGTCCAATCGCCCGATGCCAGCGTGCCCATCTCAGTCAGCGGGTCCATGATTACGCCCGTGGCCCGATCCGGGCCAAGCTGGGTCAGCTTGATCCAACCGCGATTGATCTGAATGAAGATCGATGGGTCATCTTCGCGCAGGGTGAAGATTGCAGCGACGTTGTTTGCTTGCGCCTCGATCTGTTCGGCCCTTTGATTGGCCTGATCCCGGGCGGCGCGATAGCTGTCCAGCGACGTTTGCAGGGTCTGGCGGTCAGCCTCATCCGCGGCGTTTGCCAAGGCAGCTTCGGTCTCGTCGAATGCACGAGCCTGATCGCGGGCACTTCGACGAGCATTGCGGGCCTCTAAAGCCCGATCTTGCTGCACTGCCGCGCGTGCTTCGGTCATCGCGGCGGGTGCAAAATCGATCGTAACCGAGTCGTCATCGCCGGATGTGATCGTAATTTCTCCTTCTGTCCCGGCGTCCTCTAGCGTGCCAAAAGCGCCGCCCAGATAGAGTTGCAGCTGGTCATCTAACAACGCGTCAAACCGCAACGGCCCGCCGATCAAAGCTGGGTCAGCTTTCACGGCTTTGCCCAATTCCAATCCAGCATCAGTGGACAGCAAGGCGTTAAGCTGCTTCCGTCCTTTCCGGTCGAGGTCGGCACCGGCGGTTTCTTTCAAGCTACCGCGGACCAGCTTATTCAGGTTCGGCAAAAGGCGAGGGTTAGGGTCTTCCACCCGCTTCATTTGCCGATCCGTGACCTCAACATCGACGGTCAGAGAGATGTAATGTTCATGCGTGACACTCAGAGCCTTGGCAAAAATCGTGTAGATCAGGATCAGTAGCGCAATCACGGCAACGGCGATGGCAAGAATACCATAAGCCCTCAGTCGGAATTCGGCCCAGTGGCGGCGCTTCACACGATGGGCAGCCTCGACCGAAGCATGCTTCGCCGAAAGTCCAGCCATGTCGATCATTTGCTCGGTCATGGCGGCCTCAATCGTATTTCTGAGCGTGCTTGCGGACGACCCGCAAGGCAAAGATGTTCAAGGCCAGCGTCGCAACGAACAGCGCGAAGCCCAAGGCGTAGGCTGGCCCTGCGGCGGTCTCTGCCTCGGTATCGCCCAGGATCAACATCGTGATTTGCACGGTGACAGTCGTGACCTTGTCCAGCGGATTCAAAGTCAGGTTGGCCGATTGACCAACGGCCATGACCACAATCATCGTCTCACCCACCGCACGGGAGACGCCCAATAACGATGCCGACACTATGCCAGGCAAGGCGGCGGGCAGCACCACCTTGGTGATAGTCTCGGCCTTTGTGGCCCCCAGACCATAGGACCCATCGCGCAACGCCTGTGGCACCGCGTTGATCACATCGTCCGATAGCGAGGAAATAAATGGTATAATCATGATCCCCATGACCACACCGGCGGCAAGGGCGCTTTCAGCCTCGACCGGAATGCCCAGCGCATCGCCGATCCCCACCATAAAAGGAGCAACCGTTGTGGCCGCAAAGAAGCCGTAGACCACCGTTGGAATGCCGGCTAGTATCTCCAAAACTGGCTTGATCGTTGACCGGGTCTTAGCCGAAGCGAACTCAGACAGATAAATCGCCGCGAACAGGCCGACTGGAATTGCCACGATCATGGCGATCAGGGTGATCATCGCCGTTCCCAGGAACAGTGGCACCGCGCCGACTTTATCGGCAGACATCTCGCCGACGTGGACACCGGCAAGAGGACTCCAGGTCAGACCAAACAGGAACTTGTCGATCCGCCAGTCGATCTTGGAAAAGAAGTTCAGCGTCTCGCCGATCAGCGACAAGAAGATCCCAAAGGTCGTGATGATCGCGATAGACGCCGCGATCCACAGCATCGTGCGCAGGATCTTTTCCGATCGGTTGCGGGCGCGGAAACCTTCGCGGACCTTGGCGATCGCCCAGACCGCGGCCCCCGTCGCAGCCCCCAGACTCACGATAGTCAGCGCCCAAATCCGCGTGGCGTTTATGCCGGTGAAAATTCTGGCCAGTTCTTCGCGCAGGGCATCTGTTTTCGACGCCACGCCGCCAAGTGCCAAAGCCCGGGCATCATTCAACGCTGTTGCAGCCTGCAAACCTTCCAAGTCCGGAGCCAGTTCCGCAATCGCGCTGTTCATCTGATTGCCGACGACAAAGCTACTGATGATGTTGACGACGATATATGCGCCGTACCCCGTCATTAGAACACACAACCAAGCGTAGAGGCCGTGATACCCAGGGCGCGAATGCATCCCCGCCAGATTGCCCCCGGCCGAGGCAACGGCGCGGCTGCGGGCCACGACGAATGCGATGACGGAGATCCCCGCAATCGCCATTAGTGTCAGCGCCAACATGGCCTCTGCCTTATTCAACGCGGCCTCTTTTGAAGGCACGCGGGTCTCACGTGATAAATTTCAAAACAAATGCAGCGCGGGGGCGTACCCCCGCGCCAGGGAATAAGGTTACTTCAGCTCTTCAGACCCATCCATGCCAGCTGCTGACAAAACGCTTTCGGCATTCTCCGCATGCGCATCTTCGTCCAGCGGGATCAGGCCCTTTTCGGTCAGATACCCATCTTCGCCCGAGGCGTCTTCAGACACGAATTCCTCGGCATATTCCATGATGCCTGGAACGACATCGATGTGGGCTTTCTTGATGTAGAAGTACATCGAGCGCGATACAGGGTAATCCCCAGCTGCGATGTTCTCAAAGGTTGGCTCGATACCGCCCACATCGGACCCTTTCAGCTTGTCAGCGTTCTGGTCCAGGAAGGAAAAGCCAAAGACGCCCAGGGCGTTGGGATTCGCTTCCAGCTTCGAGACGATCAGGTTGTCGTTTTCGCCAGCATCGACCCATGCACCGTCGTCGCGGATCTCCATCGCTTTACAGGCCGCTTTTTCTAAGCCAGCGGCTTGGCAGCCTTTCTGGATCGCAAGTTCTTCAAACGCGTCACGGGTGCCCGAGGACGGTGGCGGCCCCAGAACCTCGATCTTGGCGGCTGGCAATGCTGGATCAATCTCGTTCCACATCTTGGGCTCACCTTGGCCCTTTGCCAGCGCTTTGAATAGGATTTCGCGGGTCAGTTTGAAGTCGGGGGCGTTCTTGGCATTTGCCACCACGATGCCGTCAAAACCGACAATCGACTCGATGATGTCGGTGACGCCGTTGTCGTTGCAAAGCTTCCATTCCTTGGCCTTCATCCGGCGCGATGCGTTGGTGATGTCGGGCGTGTCGGTGCCGACGCCCTGGCAGAACAGCTTCAGGCCGCCGCCGGACCCTGTGGATTCGACCACCGGGGTTGGGTTGCCGGTCGATTTGCCGAAGGCTTCAGCCACGGCGGTCGAGAACGGGAACACGGTGGAAGACCCGACAATCTTAATCTGATCACGGGCAATGGCAGAACCGGCGAAGCCGATGGCGGCGATGGCAGCAACAGTTACTGTGGCGCGAAGTTTCACGATGTCTCTCCTGACAAACATGCAGAGCAGGTGGGATGGATATTTACCCGTCTGAAAGCACCGCCAGGCAGGCAGAGAAGACGAAGCCCGTGCTGTTCGACCATTTCGAAAAGACTGCGAAGTGACGGCAGGACAACGGACTCAGATGCGGGTGAAATCAGGACAGTTCGTGACTGTGATCGCACAGCGCTCATGCCTTTACCTACATCTGCTCTCAACTCGGGTGCACATTTCCTAGGCCCCTCTGGCGACCCTTTTGCCACAGTTTTATATAAGATTTGTGACGGATTAAGATTATGAAAAATATGATAAAAATCAGCTTACGCGAGTTGCGTCTTCCAGAATCGCAGGATCGTTCGTGACCGCCTTACCTGCTTGGGGTTGTTTGGCCACCGGCAACCAGACGCGGAAACAGGATCCTTCGCCCAGGCTGCTTTCAATTTCGATGCGTCCGCGATGGCGCGATAGGATGTGTTTGACGATGGCAAGCCCCAAGCCCGTGCCACCCTTTGCCCGGGACGCCCCGATATTCACGCGATAGAAGCGCTCGGTCAGACGCGGGATATGCTCTCGCGCGATGCCGGGCCCCTGATCGGTGATGGCGATACCGATCATTCCGGCCATCTCTGGCGTTGGTTCGACCTTATCGATCGAAACCGTCGTCCCAGCGCCACCATACTTGATGGCATTGTCGATCAGATTGCCGAACAATTGACCCAGTTCATCCCGGTCGCTCAGAACCCAGACCTTTGTGTTTGAAAGGTTGGTGACGATCTCAACACCTTCAGTGTCGGCGATCGGACGCAGCACATCGACCATTTCCGATACCACTGCAAGCAAATCGTTTGGCTCCTCTGGCTGCACGCGTTCATTCACTTCAATCCTATTCAGCGACAGAAGGTCTTCGACAAGACGTGTCATTCTGGACGTCTGTGCCTGCAGCAAATCCAGAAATCTCTCTGTTGCATCGGGGTCATTGCGGGCATGGCCTAGCAATGTTTCGATGATCCCCGCGACCGCGGCCAACGGCGTCTTCAATTCATGGCTTGCATTTGCAACAAAGTCGCGATGCATCGCACCTGCGTGCTGGGCTTGGGTCTCGTCCTCTATCGCGATCATCACCTCGCCGGAATCCAGCGGCAGCAGATGCGCTTTCAGATTTGCGTCCCCCATCCGCGACAGCGTGAAATTCAGAATGCTTGGCTTGCCATCGGTGAAAACCAGGTCAATCCGATCCAGCAAGCGCCGGGTTCTCAACGTAGAGGCGGGCTGATCACCACCGCCGTGAACACCGAACATCGCCCCGGCCATTCTGTTTGCAAACAGGATCGTCCTATCACCGTTGATAATCAGCAGGCCGAATGGCAGATGCTCCAAAGCCTGCAGTGTTGGTGTTTCGTCAGCTGTTGGCACCGGTTGGGGATTTGCCAGGCCCGCATCGGTTTCGACAGCTGCTCTTTCGGTTTGCCGGCTTAACGATGCCAACGCCCCCAGAGCGGCGCCGCCGCATGCAGCGACCACCATCGCAACCGGTGACATCCCGATAAAGTACGCGATTACCCCTAAGGCGGCGGCGCCAATCACAGGCGAAAGCGTCTGCCGGACTACGCTTTGGGCCATGACGGCTCCGTGGTTAAGAAACAGTTGCGAATTTCAGCCTAACATGCTGCCAGTTGCCGGCAGTACTGGAAAAGTCGTCATCGAGACGTCATATATCCCGTCAGGGTGCGAAGGAACAGCGTAGGCCAGATGATAAAGTACGCTCTGAAGTGTTCGAAAGGACATCAGTTCGAATCTTGGTTCAAAGATTCGGCGGCATTCGAGTCGTTGTCGAAGGCCAAGCAGATTTCATGTGCGATTTGCGGAGCCACCAAGGTCGAAAAGACGATCATGGCGCCAGCGGTCAGTGGGGTGAAGAAAAGTAACGCCGCGGATGACGCCCCGCTCAGCCAACCCAGTAGCCCTGCTGAGGCAGCGCTTAAGGAAATGCGCGATCATCTGCGAAAAAACTCGGACTATGTGGGTACTGAATTCGCGGCAGAGGCGCGCCGCATCCATGATGGCGAAAGCGATCAACGTTCGATTTGGGGTGAGGCCACAAAGGAAGATGCAAAGTCCCTGAAGGATGATGGCATCCCTGTTGCGCCGCTGCCCTGGATGTCGCGCCAGGACGACTGAACAAAGCCCCGGTCATCGCGTCGCACTGTTCTTGCGCCGATGCTGCACCATTTCAGCCCCATGGACGCAATAGCCGAACAAGATACCCGCGCGGCTTCGAAAGTGTTTTTCGATGGCGGCTGCCCAGTCTGTCGACGCGAGATCGCCTGGTACACCAATCGTCCCGGTGGAAAGAGCATGTCTTGGATCGATGTAACCGATGACGCAAATACGGCCGAGTTTCCCGCGGGATACAACCGCGACGCCCTTTTGCGGCGCTTCACCGTGGTGCGGCGCGACGGGGCCGCGGTCACGGGCGCAGCGGGT
>JBCCHJ010000104.1:0-13391 GCA_039028795.1 Pseudomonadota bacterium | reverse complement strand
GCTGTCGCCCAGCTTTTCCAAGCCAGCTTGCGTAACCAGTGCGGGGGAGGTGATGTAGCCCGAGCATGCCTCGCCCTGAATCGCGCGGTTCAACTCGTCAACCAGTTGCCAGCCCTGCAGGTTCAGCGGCTCGGCCACTGTGATGGTCTGATACTGGCCGGTACGGATGCGCTGAAACGCGGCTTCCGAACCATCGCCTGCCGATCCTGCCTTGGGCGAACCTTCGCCTTCGATTCCAGCCGCTGCCAGGGCTGGACCCATAAAGTCGAAGTAGAGGTCATTGATCGCAAGCGCGTGGGTCCACTTGGCACCGTGACGCTGCAGCAGGCTGGTCGTCAGCGGCCCCATGCGGGTCGAAGTATCCGCGATCGGTGTATCGACATATTCCAGGACGGTGCCGCCCATGGCCTCGATCGTTTCTTTGATGCGGTCCGCTTTGTCGATGGCAATCTGGTAAGTCGAGTCGGTGAAGATCACCGCACCGACCTTGTCACCACCGTCTTTCATCGCCCATTGCGCTGCAACCTCGGACACCGTCATGGCATCGGTCGAGACATTGGCGAAGATGCCTCCGGGCGCATCACAGCCAATTTTTGGGCCGGAGTGCCAGGCAACCATTGGGATGCTGGCGCTGACGACACCTTCCAGTGCGGCCTGTTGTTCAACCGCGTCGAAGCCGTTGATGATCAGTCCATCCGGTTGCAATGCGAGGGCCTGACCAATGGCAGCGGTGCGGCCCGAAACAGACCCGGCACCGTCCAGTACTCGGACCTGCCAGCCGATCTTGGCCGCAGCCTCTTCAACACCATTGGTGACGCCGAGGATACCGCCGTTTTTTAGGTCCGCGGCAACTACGACGATCGACTTGCCTTCGGCGGCCTTTGGGCCAGTCGTCGGACCGTCGAATGGGGTTTCGGCAAGGGCTGGACCCGCCAGCGTAGCGGCCAGGGCCAGGGCAATCAGGTCACGTCTTTTCATAGTTTCCTCCTTTGATTCCTATTTCTTTGCAGCGCCCTTGCGTCGCTGGGCGTACCCGGCGATGCCGATAGCAACCAGAAGGGTGACGCCGTTGAACATCGGCTCGACCCAGAACGATCCGCCAAATTGTTGGATGCCAGAGATGCCCACGGCCAAGATGGCCACACCGACAATCGTGCCCCAGACGTTGACTCGCCCGGGTTTGATGGTGGTCGAGCCGAGAAACGCCCCCACAAGTGCAGGCAACAGATACTCCAGTCCAACGCTGGCCTGACCGATGCGCAATTTCGAGGCTAAGATGACCCCGGCTAAGGCTGTTAGAAGACCGGATGTCACGAAGGCACCGACGACGAACTTGCGGTTTGGAATGCCGTTCAACTCGGCGGCTTTCGGGTTAGCGCCGATGGCATAGAGGTATCGGCCAATCGGCGTGTATTCGAGCACCAGCCACATGGCGACGGTGATGGCCAACACATAGAACCCGGTGATCGGCAGGCCCATCACAAAGGTTCCATTGATGGCGTAAAAGCCCGGGTCCAAAGCGCCCACAACCTGCCGCCCGCCGGTGTGCCAAAGCGCCAGGGCGTACAGCACGGTGCCGGTACCCAGCGTTGCGATGAAGGCGTCGATCTTGGCGACCTCGACGAGTACGCCGTTGCAGAACCCGACAAAGGCGCCCATCGCCAGCACCAGGATCACCGCGACCGGCCAGGGCACGCCCATCAGTTGCAGTGAGATCGCCAGGATGTGCCAAAGCACGATCCCGTACCCGACGGTCAGATCGATCCGGCCCGCAACCATGGGTATCATCGCAGCCAAGGACAGGATGGCGATAATCGCCTTATCCGAGATAATGGCACGCAAGTTCAGCATGGTCGGGAAGGTTTCCGGCAGCAGGACCGAAAACAGCAGGATCAGCGCGACCATCAGGATCACCAGTCCGTAGACCGGCAGCAGACGGATCAGCCGCGCTCCTGCGCCAAGATCCTTCATTTCGGCCTTGGTCGGCTCTAACGCGTCGGATTCGATGGATTGCATGGCTTTCAGCCCCCCACAGCAGCCACGGGCGCTTCACCCGCAGATGCGGCTTGGATCAGAGATTCCGTCGACAGCGAAACGCCGTTTAGATCGGCGACGATCTGACCGCGACTGAACACCAATGCGCGATGGCAAATGCTGGCGACTTCTTCGAAGTCCGTCGAGACGACCAGAACGGCCATCCCGGCGGCCAAGGCCTCGAACAACAGGGCGTAGATTTCGGCCTTGGCCCCCACATCAACCCCAGCGGTCGGATCCTCGGCGATCAGCAGCGTGCGATTGGTTTCTAACCACCGACCCACGACGACCTTTTGTTGGTTGCCGCCAGACAGCGCCTCGATGGCCAGGGTCGGGTCGTTTGGTGACAGCCCAAGCGACTGACCCAGTTCTGCGGCTTCCTCGTCTTCTTTGCCGGACAGCTTGAACTCGAACAGGCCGCGCCCGCCCGCTGCGGGGTTCAGGTAGGCGTTTTCTCGGATAGTAAGGGATGGCGCGATGGATTCGACGATGCGATCCCGGGCGACCAGACCGATGCCTGCCGCCATGGCAGAGCGGGGCGATGACAGATCCGGCGCGCTGCCGTCCAAAAGGATCGATCCCGTTGCCGTTTCCGCGCCAAAGAGGGCCCGGCTGACGCTTTCATGGCCAGCGCCGCGCAGCCCGACCAAGCCAACCAACTCGCCCCTGCGAACGGTCAGGTCGATGGGGCCCGCGCTGGCCGTGGACAGACCTTTCGCTTCGAGCACCGTTTCGCCGTTATCGGCGCGGGGCCGTTCAATATCGCGGGTCTTACGCCCCACGATCAGGCTGACCAACTCATCCGCATCGGTGTGCGTGACATTGCGGATTCCAACCAATGCGCCATCGCGCAATACGGCGGCCCTGTCGGCAATCCGAAAGATTTCGTCCAGACGGTGGCTGACATAGATCATCCCAACGCCTCTGTCTCTTAAGGGACGCAGCGCCTCGAAGAGGCGTTCAACTTCATCAGCGGGCAAACTGGCCGTCGGTTCGTCCAACACCAGAAAATCACAATCGACCGCCAGTGCCCGCGCAATGGCAACCAATGACTTTTCGGTGCGCGTCAAGTCGCCGACCCGTGTTGTCGGGTCGAACTGGCAATCGACACAGGCCAGTGCCTCGGTTGCGGTGTCTTCCGCTGCACGCCAATTGATCAGACCACGCTTGCGGGTAAAACCTTGGCTAAGCGCCATGTTCTCAGCCACTGTCATCCAATCGATAAGGCCGAGATCCTGGTGGATAAACGCCACCGCCTGACGGGCGTCGACCCGTCCAGGGGTATGCGCATAGGGCGCACCATCGATCATCACCCGGCCACTATCGGCCGTGTGGATGCCGCCCAGAATCTTGATCAGAGTGGACTTACCAGCGCCGTTCTCACCCAACAGGGCCAGGATCCCGCCCCGATCGACGTGCAGAGAGACACCGCGCAGCGCTTCTGTTCCGCCAAAGGACTTGGCGACACGATCGAAAAACAGTCCCTGACTATGGCGTGACGCCATCTGGCTTTCCTCCGAACCGGCTGCGTGTGTGATCCAGCGTTACCGGTAACATTTCTAAGCATGGGGCCGCTGCTGGCCACGTCAAGAAAAAAATGTTACCGGTAACGCAAATCTAATCAGGGCACCCAACTAAAGCCGGTATGGACAAGCGCAAGACAAGCCTCACCGAAGTCGCCGATGCTGCAGGTGTGTCGAAGATGACTGCCTCGCGAGTGCTGCGGAATTCCGGCCGGTTTTCCGAAGAAACACGTACCCGGGTCCTGAAAGAAGCGGCGCGATTAAACTATGTGCCCAATCGGCTGGCTGCGGCATTCGCGTCGGAGTCGGCGTCTACTTTGGTCGGCGTTTTGGTTCCCCGGCTCTCAGGTGGACTATTCGGCCAAGTCGTTGAAGCCATTGACGCAACGCTGACGCGGCTTGGCTATCAGACCATGATTGGAACCTTTGAAAATTGCACGGTTCAGGAAGAAGCTTGGTTGAAATCGGTGCTGGCCTGGCGCCCGGCGGGCTTGATCCTGACGGGGCGGGCGCATTCCGAAGGGACGACGGCAATGCTGAAGGCGGCAACGCTGCCCCTGGTCGAGATTTGGGACCTAAATACCCGGCCTGCGGACATATCGGTTGGGATCAATCACTTTGATTGCGGGTATGAGATGGGGCGGTTGTTCTTGTCCCGTGAAAGACGCCGCATCGGCTATGCAGGCGCTGATTTATCGGCCCCTGGGCTGGGCCGGTCGAGATTGGATGGGTTCGAACAAGCGCTGAGAGATTCGGGGGCCGGACCGGTCGAGACCGAGCTGCTCGATGATCGGCCGAGTTTTTATCAAGGTTTCTACGCGACGCAGAATTTGCTTTCACGGCATCCGGACCTCGATGCCATCTACTTCCAGAACGACGAGATGGCCGTCGGGGGCATGTCCTATTGCCAGAGCTCAGGGCTCGGCGTGCCGGGTGATATCGGCATTGCTGGTTGGGGCGGCACAGACGTGGCCGCAATCCTGGAACGCAGACTGACAACGACCAATATTTCGACCCGGGCGCTGGGCCGCGCCGCGGCCGAGGCGCTGGTGTCGCGTATTCGCGATGATGCGGTCCGGGATGTGATCGAGATCAAGTCTCACCTGATCCCTGGCGACACGTTGTGACTGGAGTGAGCTAGCAATCTTAGACATTGCGAAACAGCATCGATGCGAAGACGCGGCCTGGCATTGGTTTGGGCGCTAGAGATGATGCCTAGCCGATAATCTCTTTCAGTTCGCGGATCTTCACAATTGCACCTCCGGCCTCCTCTTCGATCTTGGTGATATCCGTTTCGGTCATCCTTTTAGGCTCGGGGCCGCTGTCCATCGGGATGCCGCCAATCCGGGTTGGCGCCATTGGCTTAGGCCCGGTTTTGGCCTCTGCCAGCTTGGATACCAGCTTGCCGTGGACGGATTCCGCTAACCGAAGATTGGGCTTCATCGCAGCTGTGGATTTTTCAAGCTGTTTAACTTGCTCTTCGTGTTCCGAAATCTGACCTTCCAATTTGGAAATCAGATTTGTCGTTTTATTCAGTTCGCCTTCGATCTCTTTCTCGGCCGCACTGATGCCTGCTTTAATCCTCGCCAAACGATCTTTGAGCCTTAGTGCCTTTGCCTTGTCGGTCTTGAAATTCGCACCGATTTCTGGACCCAGTCTTGTAACTTCCTCGCGGTTTTGCCGGACGCTTTGGGTAGGCAATCCGCTAATCTCGATACTTGAACGTTCAAAGCCTTCCTCGATCTCGCGTTTCTTTCGCCTCGCAAGGGTAAGCCGAGTCTCCAAGCTTTTCTTCGCGTTCTGAACCTCGGGGATCTTGATCTGGTTCTCATCGAAAGCCGTCTTCAAGGGACCGATCGATCCCACCAAAGAGGCCAACAATTCGTTCATAGAGCTGAGGTCCAAACCACTGGTGCAAGCGCCAACTATTTTGTCCAGCTGCTCTCTCTGTGCACCGGCCTCCGTTGCATTCGCCGGTGGTGGCCATCCATTCAGAATGTCGGTCACCGCCTCGCCGGTCAGCAGGTTGGCCCCGCCTTCGCGATAGGGCTGCTTGCCGACATAGTTTTCGATATCCTTCACAACGGCATCAATGTCCCCTGTGTTGGTCGGGTCGCTGGCTTTGCCTTTCAGGGCGGCCTCGCCACGGCGGTTCAGCAAGCGTTGCCGCATTTCCGGGCTCAACTGGTCCAGGCTGTTTTCTATCACCGGGTCGGCCAGATCGGTAAAGGCCTTGACCCCTGCCGCATCGGTGAACAGGGCTTCATTGGTCAGCGCGCAGCAGGCCACGATGTTCGGCAGATAGGCCGCGTTCTGGCTTTGCTCTTTCTCACCGGTTCCGCCTAGGTCCCATCCGCGCGAAACAGTGGCGTGCAGACGGTTGACGTCATCCTCTGACCGGCCGGTCATCTTGCTTTGGATTTCACGCAGTTCTTTCGGACTGATTTTGCGGCCATCGATTTCGACTTCGGCCTGCGTGTGCAGATCTTCAACGATCTTACGCAAAGCGTCGTCCATGTCGTCACCGGTGGTCTTGTCCAGAACCTTTGTCACGTTCCCGTCCGCGTCCCATTCGACCTTGGCTTTGTCCAATGCGCCGGCAGAGATAAGGCGATTAGCAATGTTCTTGCGCCATTTCGCGTTGTTTGAGGAATCAGCATCGGCGCCCGCCAGCAGGTTCGTCGCGGTTTCGCCGTAGGCCCCGGCAAGGGCTTCCGGATCGGCGACCGAATGGTCGACACGCGCCCCTGTGCAGCGCGAAACAAGGCCCAGTTGTGCTGTCAGGCGATCACCCTTGATCTCGCATCCATCGGGTACTGGTTTTTTGGGATCCTGCATGGCCTCCATCAGAGGTTTCAACAGGTCATCGGCGTTCTCTAAAGCAATCTTGGATTGAATATCTTTCAGGGCATCGGGAGCAATCTTGCGCCCGTTGACATCGACTTCGACCTGACTGTGCAGCGATTCCAGCAGGATCGTCAGTGTTTCATCGACATCTCCCGGTTTATCGCTGCTGAAAACCTTGGTGACATCGTTTGCGTCACGCGTGACTTCATTTTCCAACAGCACCCCTGCCCTGATCAGGCGATCAACGGTCTTCTTGCGCCATTCGGCATTGGCCGAGGCGTCCTGGTCTTTCGCGGCGATCATCATTGTCGCGGCGTCGTTATAGGCCTCGACCAAAGCGCTATCGATTGACTTCAACGCATCGAATTTCTCCTGCCCAACGATGCCTTGAGCCTTCAGGTTCTTCAGTAGCGCGCCGCGCCGGGCCGCTTTATCGTCCAGCGATCCCGTGTCCGCAAAAGCCGCATCCGAAAGATCCTTCACCGCATCCTTGCCAGTATCTTGGGCGAGCTTATTGACGAACTTTGGCGTCACAGGTCCCTTGCCGCGCGCGGGATCGACGATCTTCATCACCGAATACAGCTTTTCCACGAGTTCGGCTTCGCTTTCCTGGCCCGCCGCAATGCGCACGCCATTCGGGAACGGCAGGCAGCTGGTGTTCTGAAAACCAAAGCTGAACCGGTTTTCAACGCCCAAACGGTAAAGTAGGTCATCTGGGCGTTGTTCCTGGCCTTTGGTGCCGATCTTGAACTTGTCGTCGGGGATCGCGACGAACGGCAGATCCTCGGCATAGAGGAAGTTCTGTTTCGAACTGGCATTGACGTTGTCGGGCAGGAAGCCGCGAATGACGCCTGCGTTCTTGGCGGCCCGTTGTAGCATGGGCCGCTCCATTTCGGCTTCATGCTCGGTGAAGTGGCAAACGAGCTGCGCCTCGTCATTCTGCATCAGGTTTTCGGAGGATTCCGATTTGGCCAGACTCTTAGACAGCTCGGTCGCAAAATCACCTTTGCCGACAACTGTAACGCCGCCAGCCATGGCCTTACCGGATCCGAGGCTAGGGAACTTTTGATAGCTTTTGCAAAGCACAAGTTGCAGCGCGCCGGATTCGATCTCGTCTTTGAACTCGCGAATGATCTTGTCCAGTTCAGCCTCGCCGCCCTTTTCGACTGTGATGTCCAGGACCACCACGGTCGGTTCATCCGGGGTCGGTGCTTTCGGCGGAGGACCCTTTAAAGGCAGGGTCTTGCCGATCATCATGCTGAGGCCTTTGATAAAGCTGTCCGTCGACCATTCGGGATGGGCGCTGTCTTTCATCGGGCGTGTCGGGGTCGACGGGTTGAGCGTCCCCATAATCAAGGGGGTACCTTCCTCGATCGTGTGATCCCCCAGCATATTGAACTGGACTTCGAAATAGTTCGCGCCCCGGGTGCGCCGGTTATCTTCCTTCGCCATCAGATCGATCTTACCGGCGCGCGGTCCCAGCGCCGTCTTGGCGGCCACCAATGCAGAAGCCATCGTGTCCATCCCGCTGGACACCAGGAAGGGTTTGACCTGAACGTCTGGCATTTGTGACAGAGTCGGCGCCCTGCGTTCGATCGATTCTTTCGCCGACAACTTATAGTCGTCGATATCGTAGGGCTTGGCGACTGCCAAGGCCAGGTACACCTCGTCCACCAGAACGTCGAACAGGCGTGAGAACCGGGGGACGTCGTCCATGTAGGAAGACATGGCCTCCATCAGTCGCGAGATGTTCTTAAGGGCGGAATCGATCAGTTTATTGCCTTTCAGCCCCTTCATTTCGTTCTTCAGCACTTCAAGACGTTCAAGTTCTTCCGCGTCCGTTGTGCCTTCAAGGGACCTGATTTCATCGCCAACGGACGTGATCCGCTTTTCCATGGCTTCTTGCATGCCCTTCACCATGCGGGCCGATGCGTTGCCGATCGTCTTCATCGGATGGTCGTCCGGCAGGGTCGACAGCGTCGTGATACCCTTCGCTACATCCTTACTGCCAAGGGTTTTGGTGTTGTCCAATTCGGCGTCCACCAGCCGATCGTCGGTCAGGGGTGGCGGAACCTCGCTTTCCAACTGCGCGGCTTCCTTGATCACCTGATAGGTCGACGGGGTGGCCCCAACCCCCGGCAGCATGTTGCCGGACAGAACCTTGCGTTGTTGCGGCGTAAGTTTGTCGTCGAAACAAAGCGCATAAAAACCCGGCTTAATCTCGTGGATCTTTGCGCCTTTTGGGATGGTCGTCTTGCCATCCGGGGCAGTCCAGGGATCGCCATAAATCATCGTCAGGCGTTCCTTGGTGTTGTCCGCATTCACGAACAGAACCTTGTCTGGATCAAATTCGGGCATATCGACGGTCTTGCCCTTTTCGTAGAGCGCCTCGAACATGCTTTCGACAGGGCGGTCTTCGCGCGAGATCAGATCCAGTTCGTCACGCTGATAGGGCGAGCTTTGGTCATGATCGATCCGGATGCCGCCGCGGTCTTCAACCGGTGTCAGATCGGTGATCGTCCGCAAGCCATATTCCATGACCAGGTAGTGATCCTCGCCAACCAGCTTCAAAAGTTCTGATCGCCGTGCGCGCGTATAGGCCACGCCCGAAATCTGATCGTGGGATGCCGTGCGATCGATCGCCCATCGGTCCCGCAACCGCTGTGTGATGGATTGGGCCAGCGGGGCCTTTTCGGGATCGTAGGCCTCTTGCTGCTGTTGTTCTTTTTCCTCCTGTTCCTTCTGCAGTTCCTCTCGGGATCGTGATTCAGGAAGCTCCGTATGCCCTTTTGGTCTGGGTCCCGACATGACAGCCGGGGCTTCCTTCAATACCCGACCCGGATCACCTGTCTTTGGCGATCCTTTGCCAAGCTGGACGAACGTGTCGTCCATTCCCCATTTCTGCTTCCACAACCAGATACGGCGCAGTTCCTTGTAACGGTCCGGTCCATGTGGCCAATTGCTTGGCGGTGATTTCGAGGAGAAGTCCAAGGTCATAGCTGGATCCGTGTTTCGAGGGTCACAGGCGGAATGACGATACGCCAGGCGGCGCCTACCATCACGAACGCGACGGTACCGTAACTCTTCGGATGGTAGCACGCGCGTGTAACGGGTGAAAAGTCCACTCGATTCAAGCACGGGGGTTGACGGCGCGACTTTCCAGTGTGCGCACAATGCGCCCGTATGCTAAGTTCAAGAAAACAGCCGGACGGAAATTCTCAATGCCATTAGACGCTGAAGCCCAGGGAGAACTGAAAAGTCTGATTGGGGTATCGCGGAAACGCGATCTGAATTTCGGGCTTTGCCTGGCCGGGAAGCCGGTGGACACGGCGTTGATGGTCCATCGCATCAAGGCGCCAGAGATCCTGATGCGAACGGCGAGAAAGGCCGACGGCGTCCAGGCGGCAAAAGCGGCCTGCGGGACGGTGCGCACCAAGGGCAAGGTGATCACCTTCAGTCTGAACGGCGATGCACCAGCCGGGGCATCGAAGAGGCTGCGACTGTTTTTCCGCGAGATCGGACTGACGATGAAAGTCGTCCTGTTGAGCCCCGATGGAGACGTTTTCGAAGAGGATGGCGACGAAGAGGACGCCCCGCGGACCGAGCAGGTGCCAGAGGCCACAACCAAGAAAGAGAAGGTGAAGGCCAACCCCGCGGATCCGCTGAAGCAAAAGTGGGAAAATGCGCGGGCTCAACTAGAGCCGCATCTCTTGACATTTCTGAAAGAGGGAAAGGGAGATGTCTCGAAAGCCCGCGCGGCCTGGTCCTATGCGAATGGTTGCGCGGACGAAGGCGACTATGCCGGTGCTTTGAAGGTTCTCACTCGGTTGGCTGCGTTGATGAAGGCTTCAACCGACGACGGCGGAAAGTCCTCGGGCAACACCGATACAAATCCGAAAGCGGACGTTATTGCGTTGATCAAGACACTTAAGGAGGATCTGGCACGGCATCCGACCGACGAAACGGCAGAGCTTGATCAGGTGCACAAATTGTTCGCCGCGGGCACGGCAGCTGCATCTCGAGGCGATATCGAGACAGCGTTCAAGGCAATGATGGCTTGTTCCGAACGATTGGCGGACATTCAGAAATCCGACCGTGCAGCAGAGGCCAAGGCTTCTGTTCCGGAAGGCAAAGTTGCCGAAGCAGCCCGCGCAATCGAGATCAATATTGCCGCATACCGCACCCAGCGATTGCGCTCGATTACGGGGCTGGACGACTTGATCACGAAGTTGCGTGGCAATGAGGATAAAGAGCTTCATGCCATCGCCAATCGTGTGGACGGCTTACGCCGCGACCTGCCCGAAGCGCTGGAGTCTGCGTTGGAACGGATCAAGACTTCACTGGAAACGGGCGACACCGAGACCGCGACCTTCGAGCGTAAACTGGTCCGCAGCCTAGTGACCGAGGCGGCCCAATACTTGAAAACCAACGAGAAGGAACTCGCGCTTTGCGAGGAAAATCCGTTTGATGTCGTACTGGACGTGGTCGCACCGATGACCGAAGCGTTGAAGGCTGTCCAGCAATCACTGGCACGGATATAGGGCAGCCGGCGGACGCGATGCGATGTGAAAGATAAAACGGCACCGTCCGCACTTTACCGCTTCAGTACTTACTAGAACGAGCCTGCACGACTTCGATTTGATTGATAATGCGTCCACGATCCAGAAACTCTGAAGCCTTGCGTCGTCATCGATCACGTCGATCGTTTTCGACGCGCCCGAGGGATCCGAAAATCTGATCAACTAGGCTCGTGCAGCCATGGGAGATGGCATTGAGAACCCGCGTATAGACGTGTTCTATCCAGGCCAACATCTCGCCGGCCATTGATGGGTGGCCTTCGCGGTTCACACTCCATCTTAACCGGATCATCGCTTAGATGATCGCGCCCCGCACTTTCGCCGAGACCCATTCGCTGATCAAAACGGCGGCGAATATCACCAGCAGGATCAGGCTGACCTGCGGCCATTTCAGGACGTTCAACGAGGCTTGCAGTTGCAGCCCGATCCCGCCTGCGCCCACAAGGCCCAGCACGGTCGAGTCCCTTATGTTGATGTCCCAGCGGAAGACGGCAATCCCCGCGAACGCGGGCATGATCTGCGGCACGATACCATAGGCCATGACCTGCCAGCGGCTTGCACCTGTGGCGGTGATCGCCTCGACCTGGCTTGCATCGATCTCTTCAATGGCCTCGTAAAGCAGCTTGGCGCAGAAGCCGACGGAGCGAAGTGCGATTGCGATGAGGCCGGCAAAAATACCGGGTCCGATGATGGCGATCAGCAACAAAGCCCAGATCAGAGAGTTGATCGAGCGTGACGACACGATGATCAAAAGCGCTATCGGTCGCACGACCAAGGCGCTGGGCGTTGTGTTGCGGGCTGCCAGGAACGCCACCGGAACCGCGATAACCAAGGCCAGCAAGGTGCCCAGGGTGGCGATGTTCAATGTATCCCAAAGCGGAGACCAGAGTTCGTTGATATACCCCCAGCTTGGCGGCGTGGCCCGGTCCAGAATGTCCCCAGCGATACGGGGCGCGTCCCAGACGAAAAACCAGGTCGTGGTCGCAGAAATGGTGTTCCAGCACCAGACGAAAAGCGCGGTTCCCGCCAGCCACGCCGCCCAGCGGATCAACTGGCCTTTCCGGTCGCGTCGCCTCCAAACCGGTCCTGCAGATGTTTCTATGACCGGCATTACTGGACCCTCGCGCGGATGATGCCCGACAGATATTCCAAGGACATCACGATCCCGATGATCAGGATAATGATGGCCGCTGCCGTGTCGAATTCGTACCGGTCGAAGGCGGTGTTCAAAGTCGCGCCGATCCCGCCTGCGCCGACCAATCCCAGAATGGCGGATTCGCGGAAATTGATGTCCAGGCGATACATCGACAGCCCGATCAACCGCGGCATGACCTGAGGTTGGACGCCATAGTTGATCCACTGCCACCAGCGGGCGCCGGTGGCACGGATCGCCTCTGCCTGAACGCGATCCATACTTTCAATGTCCTCGGCCAGCAGTTTTGACAGGAACCCGATGGTTGCGAAACTGAGCGTCAAGAATCCTGCCAGCGGGCCAAAGCCGAAGATGGCAACCAGGAGGATAGCGACGATGATCTCGTGCAGCGCACGGCTGATTGCAATGATGCACCGGCAGACCAAATAGACAGGTAAGGGCGCTATGTTGCGTGCAGCACCCAACCCGATGGGGATCGAGATCGCAATGCCCACGACCGTCGAGGCAATGGTCATGATCGCGCTTTCGATCATTCCTTCGCGGATATCCGAGGCCCGGGCGGAAAAGTCGGGACTTGTGAAGGCCATAACGAAGGCCCAACCCCGGTCGAGCCCTTCATAGACCCGGGACCAGTTCACCTCGATCGACCAAACGGCGACGCACATATACGCCAGCGAGCCGATCAGGATTGCATAGCGCAGCCAGTCGCGCTGGATCAGCGGCGGTTTGCGCCATGGCTTGCCAAGCCTCATCTCCAGCGCCGCATTCATGCGGGTACGCTTTCTTCTTCGTCTTCGTCTTCGACCTTCTCGATCGTCGCCTGCCAGTCTTCTTCGCCATAGATCCGGGTCAGAACATCCGGCGTCAGGGCGTCCGGCCCGCCGTCAAACTGGATTTCACCGGCGGTCAGTCCGATGACGCGCTGGACGAACATCTGTGCCAACGCGACGTCGTGGATGTTGATAATGGCAGCAAGACCCCGTTCGTCACAAAGCTCGCAGATAAGGCGCATTATCTGACGTGAGGTCTTCGGGTCCAGGCTGGCGGTAGGTTCGTCCACCAGCAATAGCGCGGGGTCCTGAATAAGGGCACGGCAAATGCCGACGCGCTGGCGTTGCCCGCCGGACAGCTCGTCCGCGGGCAACGCCAGCGGGTCGGCATTTGCCGTGCCCTTATTCAAGACCCCGCACTGTTACTGGTGGACGAACCTACTGCCAGCCTGGACCCGAAGACCTCACGTCAGATAATGCGCCTTAT
>JBCCHJ010000103.1:0-13638 GCA_039028795.1 Pseudomonadota bacterium | reverse complement strand
CGTTAATCGCACCAATGATAGGCTTGCCCACGCTGGAAACAGCACCTTGCAGATCAATGGCTGGCTGACTAAATCCTTCCTGACCGAGTTCTTTCAAATCTAAACCAGCGCAGAAAGCCCGGCCCGAGCCTGTGAGGATAATGACTTTCGTGGCCGCATCTTCCCTGAGTTCAAGGAAAGTCTCTGTGATGGCACGGCGAAGCTCGTAAGACAAGGCGTTCAGAGCTTCTGGTCTGTTGAGAGTGACGGTGGTGACACCTTCTTGTGTTGATTTCAGTATGACTGACATATCGATTTATCCAATTTTCTTTGCTTGTCCGCCGTCCACCGGCAGATTCACGCCAGTGATAAAACTGGCTTCGTCGCTGGCTAAAAATAGCGCTGCCTGGGCGACGTCCCCAATCAGATCGTAGTCACCATTGTTTTTGGTCAGTTCCAGTGTCTGCTTCTCGCGCATCTTCAGGTACTGAAGCTGGTCGACTTCCACACGAATTCCCGTTTCTTCTGTGAACTGCGGCAGCACCTGCATGACCGCATCAAAATGCGGATGGGCCGGGAAATTTACGACCAAAGTGGTACCTTCGTAGGGTTCGTACGGATTGGCGGCGACCATTCCCGCTGTCAGTGCCAGGGCCGCGACGCCCGCACCGGTCTGTTTAATATAATTCAGCATTTGCTCCTCCCATGCTGGTCTTGGGCCGCTGTTAAAGGGCGACCTCCCTTTCGCGATCAAAAAGATGAATTGCGTCTGCGTTGACTTGGAACCGAAGGGTCTCACCCAACGCGATGGGTGTGTCCGATTTCAATTCGACTTCGACTTTCTGACCTGCGCAGTCACAGATCAGTACCGACTGCGCTCCGATGTACTCAGAAACAACGACCTTGAGGTCCAAACTGTTACTGTTGGGCGCATCCGGGTTGTAGGTTAAATCAGATGGTCGGATGCCGAGGATGATGCTGCTCAGGTCAGTGTTCGAAAGACTTTGCTGCCGGTCCTGACTGAGGCCGATGGCGAAACCTGCGCCAACTACAAACAATTGGCCACTTTGATCTTCAACCCCTGCATCCAAAAAGTTCATTGGCGGCGAGCCGAGGAACCCGGCGACGAACTTGTTAGCGGGCCGCTTGTACAACTGTTCTGGCGTACCTTGTTGCTGGATGTACCCCCCGTTCATCTCGACGATCCGATCCGCGAGCGTCATGGCTTCGATTTGATCGTGGGTAACGTAGATCATGTTTTTCTGGACCTGCTGACGCATCAGGGCCAATTCAGCCCGCATTTGCCCGCGCAATTTGGCGTCAAGATTGGACAACGGTTCGTCGAACAGAAAGGTGCTACTGTCGCGGGTTAACGCCCGCCCCATAGCAACGCGTTGCCGCTGCCCCCCCGACAGCTCACCCGGTTTGCGATGAAGGTAGTCGGTGAGGCCCAACATCTGGGCAACCTCACCCACTTTCCTGTCAATCTCGGCCTTCGGAACTTTCTGCAGCCGCAATGCAAAGGACATGTTCCGCGCGACATCCAGATGTGGGTAAAGCGCATAGTCCTGAAACACCATCGCCAGATCGCGGGCCTTGGGCTCCAGATGACTGACAGGTTTTTCATCAATGAATATCTCGCCGCCCGAGACCGTCTCAAGCCCGGCAATCATGCGCAGCGTCGTCGATTTCCCGCAGCCAGATGGCCCAACAAAGACCGTAAACTCATTCTCCTCCATCTCGAGATCGATTCCATGCAGAACCTCGAAGTCCCCGTATCGTTTTACGAGACCTTCCAAACGTATTCTGGGCATTGTTCCTCCACCCCTTGTTACCGGTCACAATAACACTTACGTTACCGGTCACATAGGAATTTATAACATTCTAAATCATATACTTATGATTTTACGCTAACTTGCTGCTTTCGCGGAACTCGATGCGCGGTGTCAGCGTTACATGACACGGCGAATCTGTCGGGGAACCTTCTTCACTCAACAGCTGTGATATAAGCTTTCCAGTTTGCCGGCCAATCTCAGTCGGATCGACGACGACTGTGGAAATCGAAGGCGAACTGAACCTTGAAACTTCGAAATTTCCGAACCCAACAACCGAGATATCGACCGGTACGGACTTGCCGATTTGCAAAAGGCGGCTCTGCACACCAAAGGCCGCCATGTCCGATACGCAGAAAACGCACTCTACTTCGGGATACCGCTCTAAAATAATGTCCACAGCCGCAGCACCATTTTCGATGGTCAGAGGCGGCGTTCCCAACATAACCTGAGCGTCAGAATTCAATCCAGCACTGCCCATGGCCTTCGCGAAACCTTCTCGACGTGCTGCGCCTCGGGTCCAGTCATCCTGACCCTCTCCCAGAAAAACGATGTTTTTAAAGCCGCGGTCGATCAGCGCCTTCGTCATGTCGAAAGCGGCCCTCGAGTTCGAAAATCCGACAGTGTGTGCGATGGGTTTCTTTGGTTTTTCCCAAATTTCGACGATTGGCACGGATACGTCCGCCAGCAAGTCAATTGTCCGCTGCGTGTGACCATCATAAGAAAGCACGATTGCTTCTGGTCGGCGGCGCAACATGGTTTCGACCAGCTGCTCCTCTCGCTCTGCTGAATAGTCTGTATGGCCCAAAAGCAGTTGAAGGCCGACTTTTTCAAGTTCTTCGGTCAGACTTTGCACCGTAAGCGCAAAGTGCAGGTTATTCAGCGAAGGTAAAAGGACCGCGACAAAGCCGGATTTCTTGGTCGTCAGCGACCCTGCCATCTGGTCAGGTACATAGTTCATCTGCTTGACGACTTGCAGAATATGGTCACGCGTTTCTTTGGAAATTGGGCTGTTTTTTTTCAGTGCCCGACTAACCGTCATCCGTGACACGCCTGCCGCTTTGGCGACGTCTCGCATCGTGACATGAGTGCGACCGGGATTCTTGTTCGTCATGTAACCACCGCCTTTGGGCAGAAGTTAGACCACCTTGTTCCCGGTCACAATCTCAGATCGTCAGCCCTGCAATTCACCCGGCAGCAGCGCGTCCGGGATGTTCTGGTAACTGACCGGGCGCAGCCAGCGCACGATGCCAAGGGTGCCGACCGAGGTTGCCCTGACATCGGTACTGGCAGGGTATGGCCCACCATGCATCATGGCCGAACACACCTCGACGCCGGTGGGAAACCCATTGGCCAGTAATCGCCCTGCTTTTTCTTCGAGTATGGGCATCAAATTTACGGCGGTGTTGTGATCTGCGTCATCCATGTGAAGGGTCAGGGTCAGTTGACCTTCCAGAGCATCGGCCAGGTCTCGCATCTCATCCGGTGTCTCACACAGAACGATGATGCCTGCCGCACCAAACACTTCGTGCTGCAATTGCGGATTCGCCATCCACTCTGCCGCGCTGACTTTGAACAAAGCGGGCAAGGCCGCGCGTTTTCCGGTCGCGGCACCGCAGGATGTCACTTCGGTCATAAGGTCGCGAAAGGCACGCACGCCCTGTTCATACGCATCGTGTATACCGTCGGTCAGCATCTTCTGTTCCGCTGTTTGGTTCAGCGCAGTGACACAGGCTGTCTCCAGCGCGTCGGCATCCGATCCTTTCAGCATAACCGCGACGCCAGGATTGGTGCAGAACTGCCCAGCGCCCATGGTCAGTGAGGCGGCCCAGCCTGCGCCGATCTCGGCCGCGCGCGCAGCCATGGCAGCGGGCAGACAGAACATCGGGTTGACCGATCCCAGCTCACCATAAAACGGGATTGGGGTCGGGCGCGCATGGCACAAATTGTATAGTGCACGGCCACCTGCCAGCGATCCGGTAAAGCCAACCGCCCGGATATCCGGGTGTTGCACAAGCGCTGCGCCAACCTCGCGCCCTGATCCTTGCACCATCTGGAACGTGCCGGGTGGCATTGCGCACATCTCAATCGCCTTGGCGATGGCCTGTGCCACTAACTCTGCGGTGCCTGCATGGGCGCTGTGGCCTTTGACAATCACGGGGCAGCCCGCAGCCAAAGCCGACGCGGTATCCCCGCCCGCCGTTGAAAAGGCGAGCGGGAAGTTCGACGCACCAAAGACAGCAACGGGGCCGATGGCTTTGTGCGTCAGGCGCAGATCAGGACGGGGGAGTGGCGTCCTGTCAGGAAGCGCGCCATCTTTGCGGATGTCGAGATATCCGGTTTCTTCGATCAGGTCGGCAAACATGCGCAGTTGACCTGTGGTTCGGCCGCGTTCGCCAACCAGACGGGCCTCGGGCAGGCCGGTTTCAGCCATGCCGGTCTGGGTGATCTCATCGCCCAACACATCCATCTGGTCCGCGATCGTGCGCAGGAAAGCCGCCCGCTCGGATCGGGATTTGCCCGCATAGGCGCGGAAATCGCGCCGCGCTGCGCGGCAGGCTTTGTCTACTTGTGCGGCGCTGGCCTGCGCAAAACTCTGGCCTTCCAGATCGTCAGAGGCGCACAGGTTATCTGAACCGACCCAAGTGCCGTCGATCAGGTTTTGTCCAAGGATCATCTTATTTTCCCCAATTCAGGACCATCGGGTCCAACGGTTTCAAAAGGTCTATCAAGCGGTCGCGGATGGCCGGTTGCAGCGGATCGATCGGATGGCGGCAAAACTCGGACCGGATTACACCGCCTTCGACCATCGCCGCCTTGCAAGATTGCCAGCCGCATTGGCGGTTTTCGTGGTTGATCACCATCGCAACCCGCCCATAGGCCGCGGTTGCCTCATCTATGCGGCCTGCGTGATGATGCGTGATCACCGGCTTGATCTGGTCCACTATCATACCCGAGGTCATAGACCCTGTGGCCCCTGCATCCAGATCAGCCAGCAAGGTGATCCCTTCTTCACCATCAAAGGGCGCCTCAATCGCGTCGCCCCCTTCGGCAATCAGCGCGCGCAGCTTGTTGGCGGCGCGGGGGCATTCGATCTTGAACAGCTTCACCATGTCAATCTGTTGCGCCATGCGCACCAGCAAAGGCACCGGCAGATCGACCCCCGAAAGTGGAGCATCCTGCACCATGATCGGGATACCGACCTCACCCACAGCAGCAAACTGGTCAAACGTCTGCTGTGCTGTCCCTTTCAGCAACGCCCCATGATAAGGCGGCATCATCATCACAATGTCCGCGCCAAGTTCTTTGGCAAACCGCGCCCGTTCCACCGCGATCTGAGTGGCAAAGTGGCTGACTGTCACAATCATCGGAACGCGCCCGGCGACATGCTCAAGGCTCAGCCGGGTCAAGGTTTCGCGCTCGGCGTCCGAAATCAGAAACTGTTCCGAGAAGTTCGCCAGAACGCAAATACCATCCGCACCCTGATCGATCAGGCAATCCAGAACCCGCTTCATCCCGTCCAGATCAAGCGTTCCGTCATCGTTGAACGGTGTCGGCGCAACAGGCCAGATACCGGTATAGGTCATGATTTACTCCGTAATCTCGAAGTGTTTCAGGTGTTTGTCGGTGATCTCGATCCCCAGACCCGGCGTGTCGTCATCCAGATCAAGGAACCCGTCCACCGCCGCGGGATCACCTTCGAAAATGTAATAGAACAGCTCATTGCCGACCTCGACATCGAAGACGGGGAAGTACTCGCTGATCATGCAATTCGCATTGGCCATGGTCAGGTGGTAATTGTGCATCTGGCCGGCATGCGGGATCACGGGCACCTGGAACGCCTCGGCAATAGCGTTGATCTTTTGCGCCGCCGTGATGCCGCCGACGCGGTTGGTGTCATATTGCAGGACAGAGACTGCTTTCTTCTCGATCAGGTCCTTGCAGCCGATGACCGAAAACTCATGCTCTCCACCCGAGATCGGCACAATGTTCATCGCATTCAGCTCACGGTAGCCTTCGACATCGTCGGCGATCACCGGTTCTTCCAACCAGCGCGGTTCGTATTTCACTAGCTTGGGCAGCATCCGCTTGGTGTAATCCAGGTTCCAGCCCATGTAACATTCGACCATCAGATCGACGTCATAACCGATGACCTCGCGCACGGCCTCGACCCGTTTGAGGTTCTCGCGCATGCCAGCCATGCCGTCCTTTGGCCCCCAGCCAAACCGCATCTTATAGGCCGAATAGCCGTTCTTTTGCGCCTCAGCCGCTTCGGCCTGCATCACGTCGATGGGGCCGGAATACAGTTTGGAGTAATAGACCGGAATCTTTTCCTTGGTGCGCCCACCCAGCAGCTTGAACACCGGCTTGCCCGCCAGCTTGCCCATCAGGTCCCAGATCGCCAGATCAACGGCCGAGATCGCGATCATCCCGATCCCCTTGCGGCCCCAGGCATGGCTGCGGCGGTACATCTTTTCCCACAGATAGGCATAATCGAACGGGTCTTCGCCAATCACCAGCGGCGCGAACCATTCGTCGATGGCGGCTTTGACCACCGAGGGTGCAAGGGCTGCGTTGCCGATTCCGATTGTGCCGTCTTCGGTTTCAATCTCGCAGGTCAGCCACTGATGGAACCGGAAGGACGACATGGCGTCGCCTTTTTCGTACAGAGCATCCGAAGCATTGGTGCAGAAATTGCCGGTGGGTGGCACGGTCGGCCCGGTCCAGTTCCAGACGCGGGTGCGTACGGATTTGATCTTGGTCATCTTGGTCCTCTCAGTTCGCGCTGCGTTCGGCGCGATGGGTTTTGGCCATGCGCACCAGCAGGTCAAACGCCTGCCGTGTTGCGCCTGGATTGGCCTTGTTCTGTCCTGCGATATCGAAGGCCGTGCCATGCGCCGGGGTGGCGACCGGAATCGGCAGCCCGCCTGCAACCGTCACGCCGCGTTCAAACCCCATCAGCTTGATCGCGATCTGGCCCTGGTCGTGATACATGGTCACAACCGCATCAACTTCACCCCGCTGCGCCTTGAGGAACACAGTGTCCGAAGGCCAAGGCCCGGTGACATTCAACTGTTTTTCCTGCGCTTTGCGTATGGCGGGTTCCAGAATGTCGATCTCTTCCCGGCCGAACTTGCCGTTGTCGCCGGCATGTGGGTTCAGCGCCGCGACCGCGATGTTCGGGCGTGGCTTACCCGCTTTGCGCAGGGTGTCGTTGGCAAGGTTGACTGCCTTCAATATTCCATCTTCCGAGATATTGGCCGCCACGTCCTTAAGCCCGATATGTGAGGTCACGCGGGTCGTCATCAACTCATCCAGAACATTAAGCTCTGAGTGATAGCCGTCATGCCCTAGATATCGCGCCATATAGCGGTGCTCGTCTTCGGCATTCAGCCCGGCGGCTGTCATGGCGGCCTTGTTGAACGGGCCGAACAGGATGCCGTCAACACGTCCGGTCATCGCAAGATCCATCGCCTTGTCGAGACAGCGCAGAGAGGTGGTTCCCCCTTCCACCGTAACCTCGGCGATTTCCACGTCATCGGGTGCAATGGTTTCGAGATCCAGATGGGTCAGGCCGGGTTGGTCTGCCACCTCGGAAACCGTGTTCAACGGCACCTCCAAATCAGCTTGTTCTGCGCCGCGCTGCCAAAGATGGCTGTCACCCACCAGCACGATATCCGCGGCCTCTTGCACGCCGTCCTGATTAAGCAATTTGGCGATCAGCTCCGGCCCGATGCCGGACGGGTCGCCGGGGACGATGGCGATACGAGGTTTGGTCATGCCGCGCCCTCCCAATGTTTGGAAAATCCATCTGGCAGGATGACCATCACGTCCGGTTCCTTGCCGGTGTCAAAGGTTTGAACCACCTCGAATGTGTCAAGGTTGAACCGCTGAACCTGCTCGCAGTCTATTGCGATATAGGCAAATGCCGCCTCATCGTCGATGCACAGCGCCAGCGGATTCGCAGGCGTTTTCTGATCGTGCAGCATCTCGCCCGTTGCTTCATCGAAAACCGAAAATGACCCTCCGAAATGGTTCATCGTCACCAGACGATTGCGTTTTGGATCATAGTAGATGCGGCACGGATCATCCGGGGTTGGGAACGTGCGTTTAATCTCAAGCGTGTCGGTGTCGATCACCGCCACAGTGTTGGATATGCGTTGTGATGTGTAAAGCGTGCGTGCTTCTTCCCGCAGGCACCTGCCCTCGGGTTTCTGTCCGGTTTTGATCGAAATCGGCGTGACCGACGCATCATAGGGATTGAACACGGTCACATCGCCCGAGGTCAGGTTCATGGAATAGGCCGTATGCCCATCCTTGGTCAGGGCAAACAGATGGCATTTGGTGCCGCCGGTGGGCGTGATGTGATCCCATCCCTGATCGAAAGCGCGCGGGTTTTCCTTGACCAACAGATGGCCGGTCCATTCTGACAGCACATAAAGCCGCCCTTGACCGTCCAGCCCGATACCATGCGGGCGGCGGTGTTCGCCCAGATCATAGGTGTGGACAATTTCTTGTTTGCGGATGTCGATCACGATGACAGAGCGGCCATCAGTGCCTTCAATGCCTGAATTCTGCACACCGTAATGGCCGACATAAGCATAGTGAAACGCGTCATCGACCACGAATTCATGGGGGAAATGCGGCAAGTCCAAACGCCCCTGGCGCGCGCCTGTATCGATGTCATACCAGCTTACACAGTGGCTGCATTTCTCTATCAACATCATGGATTGCGCCATGCAAACCGCTCCTTCTTTGATGGGTATTGAGGCGTGTGGCCGGTCACTCGCCAACCGGCCACACACCATTGTGTTAGCGTTCCAAAGCGCCGACGCCCGAGAACCGGAACGCTTCCTGTTCAAGCGCGTCGATTTCTTCGGCGCTCATCTGGTCATGCGCCACGGTGATCCGGCCCAGGAAAACAAAGGGTAGTTCGTCCTGCTGACCTTCAAGATGCGCCTTGATCGCCTCGGCGGTCGCCGCGCCAACGTCATCGCCCATACGCATGGGTGTTGCGTCCAGTTCGCCCCGGCGGATGGCGTCCAGTTCAAGGCCGGTGCCGCCCCACCCGGTCGAGAAAACGTCTTTTTCCTTGCCCACTGCTACCTGCGCCTCGACCGATCCCATGGCCATTGCAGTGTTGGCGTTGTGGATGATCGTGGCTTCGGGATAGGCCTGCAGGATCAGGCTGGTGCCTTCAAAACCACCCTCGCGCTGGTATTCACCGTAGTGCTCATAAACGGTGGTCCAGTTGCCTTTCTCTTCGACGCAAGCCTTGAAATCACCTGACCGCTGATCGTCGGTTATGCCAGGAATGCCACGGTTCATTGCCATCGTGACATCTGAGCCGAGCCGTTCCAGCATGTAATCGCACATGGTCAGGGCGCCGGCGGCCGAGCTGAAATCGAACCACGCATCCGGTTGGTTTGTCAGTGCTTTCGGCGGCGTGTGAAAGGCCCAGACAAATGTAGCGAACCCGTCATTGCCTGCCATTTTGTCGATGTTGTCTGCCTGAATTGCCAGTTCTGACGGGCCGAAGATTACGAAATCATACAGATCAGAATCCTGAACCACCTGATTGGCATAGGTCGATTGCAGGCTGTGTTCGATCTGACGGCTGGCAAATTCAGTGGTTTCATACTCGATGCCCAACTCGTCCAGCCGCTTTGTCATCGCCAGATAGTTACGAGCCCAAAAATCCGACGTATCCGCCGACGGGTAGATCAGCGCAATTTGCAGCGGACCGTCCTGCGTGCCTGAATAGGGCACCGCAGCAGCACCGGTTTTGGCCTGTAATGCCTCAAGCTTGCCGTCAGCATTGACCTCTCCGGGGACCCAGTAGTCCCGATCCTCAATACCCGGCAGTTCCTTTAGCGGTAGTTTTCCGTGCCCATCAGCAAAGGCTGCAGCGGCACACAGGCAAAACGCGCTTGTCGTCAGTAGTGCTTTGTTCAATTGTTTCACGGTAAGTCCTCCCTTTCGCGAACATTGTGGGGTCTTGCAGGTGCGCCGGGACTCCTACCTCTCGGCGCACCACTTTGTTTGCCTCAGCCACTAGGCGAAGGCTCGGTTGCCAGTCCCGCCCCAAGGGCAAGCAACAGGATCAGGGCGCCGATCAGAGCAGCAGAGAAGCGGATGAGTCTTTGCGCCTCTTTGCTGCGCAAACCCGCCAGCAGGCCATGCGCCCCGTCCCGGTCTTTCTTTTGCATCCACGTGTACAGCGCGACCGAGCTGACGATCACCACGCCCGAGGCGACGGATTGCCAGAAAAACTCGATCCGCAATGTCACCAGCGCGTTGATCATCATCGACAGCAGCAGCACACCGGCCAGAGAACCAAGCATTGAGGCCCGTCCACCGAAGAGGGACGTGCCGCCCACAACAACTGCCGCGATCACGTGCAAATTGAAGTACGGGGCCGAGGTTGCCTGAATGGCGTTCAGCTTGCCGGTCAGCATCACGCCGGCCATCGCTGCCGCAGCACCCATCAGCACATAGGCATAGATTTTGTGCCGATCCACGGCCACGCCGGTCATTTCGCTGGCTTCGGGGTTGGAACCGATAGCGATCGTATAGCGCCCGAAATAGGTGCGGGTCAGCACGACATAGCCAATCGCCATCGTGATCAGGCCCAGCACCACCGGCACCGGAATGAAGCCGGGAATCTGGCCACGTCCGATTTCGGTGATCAGCTCCGGGAACCGCGCCAGTACCAGGCCCTTTGCAATCACCAGCGCCAGCCCGCGATAGACAAGGTCCATGGCCAGCGTGCCGATCAGATCCGGTACTTTGAAACGTGTGATGACCAGACCATTGATCAGCCCCATCAGGGCACCCAGGACAATCGCCAGCGGTACGGCCACCCAGGCCGGAAACCCATATTGCTTGATCAGAAAGGCCATGAGGATTGCGGACAACGCCGCAATCGAGCCGATCGACAGATCAATCCCGCGTTGCGTGATGACAAAGGTCATCGCCATTGCCATCGGCATGTACAGCGCCGCGTCCAGCAAGATCAGGTTGAGGTTTGTCAGGCGGAAATACCGCGCCGGTTCCGCGATCCCCATAAAGATGAGGATTGCCAGGATCATCACCATGGGGCCGATGAATGCCAAATAAGGCTCGAGACGGTCCATGATGGTCTTTTGTTCAGTGTTTGTCATCGCCGCGGACATATCGTTCTCCTTCACGCAGCAGCATCCTGGGCACCAACGATCAGGCCCAGAACGTCTTGAACGGAACTTTCCGCAGTTTTGACAACGCCAACGGCACGGCCACGGCGTTGCACATGCACGCGGTCCGCGACTTCGAACACGTCGTCCAGCGAATGCGAGATCAGGATCACGGCCAGTCCCTGTTCACGCAGGGCCTTGATCAGCTTTAGTGTCCGTGCGGTTTCCTGCGGACCCAAGGCTGCCGTTGGTTCATCCATCACCAGCAAACGCAGGTCTTCGTGATACACCGCACGAGAGATCGCAACCGCCTGGCGCTGACCACCTGACAGGCTTTCAGTCATGACGTCCATCGACCGGAGCCGAACGCCCAAACGTTCTTCCAGAACCCTCGCGGCCTCGGTCTTCATACGTTTGTTGTCCAGAAAAGGAATGCCCAACACGTTCTTGGTCAGCTCATTGCCCAAAAACATATTAGCCGCCGGTGTTAAGTGATCGGCAAGCGCCAGAGTCTGGTAAACGGCATCAATACCGTTTGCGATTGCGTCCGAATGACTGGCCATTTCCAAGGGTTGTCCGTCCATCAGAACGCGGCCTTCGGTCGGTTGATACACTCCGGTCAAAATCTTGATCAGGGTGGACTTGCCCGCCCCGTTGTCCCCGACGATTGCAAGCACTTCGCCCGCATAGGCTGTCAGGTCGACATCCTGTAAAGCGGTTACGCCGCCAAAGCGTTTGGTTATTCCCAGCATTTGAACCAGTGGCTGATCGCTCATGGTTTCCTCCTTTGCGCAAAGCTCTGACATGGCAGTCAAAAGACCGCCGACCCGGCATTGCGCTGTGTCATCTTTTCGAACGGGGCCCTTGCCGGTTCAGGCAAGGACCACCGGATCGGTCACTTACCCCAGATTTTTGCGTAAGCGTCGCGGTAGGGGCTGTCCGGGTCGAACTGGTTGCTGTCTCCCAACTTGGCCAACCCGTCCTCGGTCACCAGTGCAGGCGATGTGATATAACCTGAACAGGGTTCGCCCTGAATGGCACGGTTCAACTCATCGACCAGTTGCCACCCTTGCAAATTCAACGGTTCGGCGACTGTGATTGTTTGGTAGTTGCCACTGCGGATGCGTTGAAATGCTGCCTCGGACCCGTCACCGGCAGATCCGGCCTGAGGCCCGTCTTCGGACGAGATACCCGCCGCCGCCAGCGCGGGACCCATGAAGTCAAAATACAGATCATTGATCGCCAAGGCGTGCGTCCATTGATCCCCATATTTCTGCAACAGGCTGGTTGTCAGCGGTCCCATCCGTGCCGAAGTATCGGCAATGGGAGTGTCAACGTATTCCAGCACGGTGCCACCCGCAGCTTCGATGGTTTCCTTGATCCGATCCGCCTTGTCGATGGCGATCTGATACGTGGAATCGGTGAAAATGATCGCACCGACTTCGTCACTACCACCTTCCATCGCCCATTCGGCAGCGACTTCGGATACCGTCATGGCGTCGGTCGAGACGTTGGCAAAAATGCCTCCGGGCGCGTCGCATCCGATCTTGGGGCCGGAATGCCAGGCCACCATCGGAATGTTCGCGCTTACGACCCCTTCCAGCGCGGCCTGTTGTTCAATAGCGTCAAAGCCGTTGATGATGATCCCATCGGGCTGCAAGGCCAGTGCCTGTCCGATGGCTCCGGTGCGCCCTTGAATAGATCCGGCGCCGTCAAGCACCCGAACATCCCAGCCAATTGTTCCAACCGCTTCCTCGACGCCATTGGTCACTCCGAGAATGCCACCATTTTTCAGATCGCCCGCGACGACCACAATGGATTTACCCTCGGCAGCCTTGGGGCCACTGGTGGGTCCGTCAAAGGCGGTTTCGGCCATGACTGGAAAGCCCAAACCCGTCAGAAGAGCGGCAGCGGATACCGCCATGAAAGTCCGTTTCAGCATAATCTCCTCCCTTATGCTGTTTACTTGTTGGCGCCTTTGCGACGCTGAGCGTAACCGGCAATACCGATTGCGATCAGAAGCGTGACACCGTTGAACATCGGCTCGACCCAGAAGGATCCACCGAATTGTTGAATGCCCGAGATACCGACAGCCAGGATCGCGACACCCACGACTGTTCCCCAAACATTCACACGTCCCGGCTTGATGGTGGTGGACCCCAGAAAGGCCCCGACCAAAGCAGGTAACAGGAATTCAAGACCGACCGAGGCTTGCCCGATCCGCAGTTTCGACGCCAAAAGCACTCCGGCAAAGGCGGTGATCAGCCCCGATGACATAAAGGCACCAATGACGAATTTCCGTGTTGGAATACCGTTTAGCTGCGCGGCGCGCTGATTGGCTCCGATCGCATAGAGGTAACGGCCAATCGGCGTGTATTCCAGGATCAGCCACATCGCGACCGTGATCCCCAGTACGTAGAAGCCAGTGATGGGCAGACCGAATACAAAGGTGCCGTTAATGGCGTAAAAACTTTCGGGCAGCGCGCCGACCATCTGTCGGCCGCCGGTGTGCCACAGCGCCAGAGCATACAGCACGGTGCCCGTGCCCAAGGTGGCAATAAAGCTGTCGATCTTGGCAACCTCGACCAGCAGCCCGTTCAGGAACCCGGTCAGCAAACCAAGTGAAAGAACAATGGCTACTGCAATTGGCCATG
>JBCCHJ010000102.1:0-13970 GCA_039028795.1 Pseudomonadota bacterium | reverse complement strand
GGCCGAACATGGTTTGGGCGCCGTGATCGGCGACAGATTGCGCGATGGATTGGTAGGCGTAGGTGGTTTGGGTCATGCCGCCTTCGCTCCATTCTTGGCCGATCGACCGTGCTGCAGAGTGTCGTCGGCCCATCGAGGAACATACCCAATATAGGTACTAGATACTGACCTTTTATTCAATCGCAAGAATTCGGCAAGTGCCTCCAACGCACGGGATTTACTGCATTTGTGATCCCTGGATCGGTTGGTCTCACGCCGGACGCGCGGCAGCAAAGCTATCGCAATAGCTGCGGATGGCTTAGAACTCGATCTGCCTTATCATAACGAAGTTGAAAGGATCCCCAACCGTGACCAGCGTGGGTGATCGTTCCTCGGCATAGTTATGTCCGTGACGTTGTTGAAGAATGCCGTGATCGAGAAGTGCTCACTTTCATACCCGGCACGCAAATCCGGAACAAAGCGCGGATCCGATCTGTCAGTCGGCACGTTGAACGGATCATTGAACGATCCAGATACGAAACTGGCATCCGCCCCGACGAAAAAGCCATCATAGAAGGCGATTGGCGATCGCAATCCCGGCGTATCGGATCAAAACGTACACCGGTTGCGATCCGAAAAGGAGCTTCCGGCCCTAGTGGTCTTTGGTCCGGTAAGTCACCCGCCGGACAGATCCGGTGCGCGACCGCATCAGAATTGTCTCGGTTTCCAGATACTCTCCGACCCGGCGGGCGCCGCGCACGATCGACCCGTTGGTCACACCCGTTGCCGCGAAAATCACATCGTCGCGGCACATATCATCACGGGCGTATTTGGCGTTCAGGTCCTGAATGCCTGCCTTGTGCGCGCGGCCTACTTCGTCATCATTGCGGAACAGCAGCCGGCCCTGGATCTGACCGCCCATGCACTTCAGCGCGGCAGCGGCCAGGACGCCTTCGGGCGCGCCGCCCGATCCCATATACATGTCGATCCCGGTGTTTTCAGGTTCGGCACAATGCATCACGCCAGCAACGTCGCCATCGGTGATCAGCCGGATAGCTGCACCGGTTTCGCGGACCTGGTCGATCATTTCTTTGTGCCGGGGACGTTCCAGAATGCAGACGGTGACGTCCGACATCGAACATCCCTTGGCCTGCGCGAAGACCTTGATCCGCTCGGCAGGCTCCATGTCCAGATCAACCAGCCCGTCGGGATAGCCTGGCCCGATGGCCAGCTTGTCCATATAGACATCCGGCGCATGCAGCATGGAATGCCGCGGCCCCATGGCAACCACGGTCAGTGCATTCGGCATGGCCTTTGCGGTCAAAGTCGTTCCTTCCAGCGGGTCCAGCGCGATGTCGACCTCGACGCCATTACCGGTTCCGACCTCTTCGCCGATATACAGCATCGGCGCTTCGTCCCGCTCACCCTCACCGATGACGACTGTGCCCCTGATGTCCAGCATGTTCAACTGCGTGCGCATTGCATCAACGGCCACCTGATCCGCCGCCTTCTGGTCCCCGCGCCCGATCATCTTTGCCGACGCGATCGCTGCTGCTTCTGACACCCTGGCAAGGCCGAGGGAAAGCATGCGATCTTGAAACGTAGCGGGATTGTCTGTGGTCATCGGGGCATCTCCACCAATTTTAGGTCTGCCGTTCGTTCGTGCGGCTTTCGTGTCTCTTAGTCCGGCGATGTTGGACAGGCAAGCTGCTGAATTGCGGCTATGGTGTTCGCGGTGTTTGCTTGTGGGCGTTGTCTTGCCGGTGTCGGGTTAGGTCGGTCTTAAATGACTGGGGTTGGCTTAGACTTCCTCGATGCGGATCGCCACCGGATCTGCCTTGCAGACGTCCTCTTTAGCGATCGCTGCCAGGGCGCCATCGATACCGTCCCGCTTGGCGTCATGGGTCACGATGACGACGGGTACGGCCTGATCCCCCTGACCATACTGGCGCATACGGTGGATCGAGACCCCGGCATCGCCCAGCGCAGCCGCCAATGTGGCCAGAGCGCCGGGGCGGTCCTCGAGCAAGAAGCGAAGGTAATAGGGCGAGTGTTCATCGCCATGGGCCAATCGGGTCGCCGCTGCCAGATCGGCTGCGGGACGCCCAAACAACGGCGTGACCTTGCCACGTGCCGCGTCCAGGACATCGGCGATCACGGCCGAGGCGGTTGCCCCTTCGCCGGCCCCGGGACCAGTGAAGGCGCATTGCCCGACGAAATCCCCCTCGACCACGACCGCGTTGGTAACGCCGGGCAGGGCGCCGATCACAGTATCTTCGCGTACCATGCAGGGGCGCACGCGCTGTTCCAGTCCTTCGGGGTGAAGTTTGGCCAAACCCAATAGCTTGATGGAAAAGCCCATGTCCCGGGCGGTCTTGATATCATCCAGCGTAACCCGCTCGATCCCTTCGCAGATAACTCCGTCGAAGTCGACCTGTGTGCCAAAGGCCATCGCCGCCAAAATCGCCAGCTTATGGGCTGCATCGATACCCCCGACATCGAAGGTCGGATCGGCCTCTGCATAGCCGAGGTGCTGCGCATCGGTCAGCACGTCGCCGTAATCGGCGCCGGTGCTTTCCATTTCGGAAAGGATGTAATTGCAGGTGCCGTTCAGGACACCAAAGACCCGTTGGATGCCATTACCGGCCAGGCCTTCGCCCAAACCTTTCAGCACCGGGATTCCGCCTGCAACGCCTGCCTCGGTTTTCAAAACCACATTGGCGGATTCCGCGGCTTCGGCCAGCGCCTGACCATGGTGGGCGATCAGCGCCTTGTTGGCTGTGACGACATGTTTGCTATTCGACAGCGCCCTTTCGACAAGGGCTTTTGCTGGGCCGTCGGATCCGCCAATCACCTCGACCACGCAATCTACATCATCGCGGGAAGCCAAAGCAGTGACGTCGTCTTCCCAAGCGTAAGCTGACAAATCAGCGCCTCGGTCTTTCGACCGGTTCATTGCCGATACGGCCGAGATTGTCACCGGGCGCCCGGCTTTCGTGGCCAGCATGCCGCCATGGGCTTGCACCATCTTGACGACACCGATTCCGACGGTGCCCAATCCTGCGATACCCAAGCGGAAAGGTTGGGACATTCTGGCCTCCTTTTATGCGAAGGCCCATAGACGGCATGCCGCGCGCGGGGTCAAGACCTGTCGGCGGTGGGCTGAGACGTATTAGCGCATAGACATTTAAGTCGGTAACAACAAATATTTCTGTAATAACAGAAATAAAGGAAATTAGGAGAGATAGCTATGGCCGACCCCCGGGGCGCCGAACATCACCTGATCGAACACCGTCCGGCTGGCGTATCCTGGCATGACCTGACCGATATCAGTCGGTGGGATCGGATACGCGAAATCATGCTTCCGCTGCCCTGGCTGGTGCTTAGCCTGGGCCTTTACGCCTCGCCCGTCTGGTATCTCGGAGCGCCCGCATCATTCATGTTCTACCTGTGCGCGCTCCGCCTCAACCACGAAGCCATCCACAGCAATCTGGGGCTCAAACGCCGGGGCGACCGGCTGGTCTTTCATATGCTCAACTTCCTGATGGGCGGGTCGAACAACGCCATGGCTTATGGGCACTTGCTGCATCACAAGGATACGATGGGTCCACAGGACTTCGAGGGCAAAGCCGGGCACATGCCTTTCTGGAAAGTGCTGTTCTACGGTCCCGGCTTCATCTGGGAGGTTAACCGAGAAGCCTGGCGGGGCAGCCCCTCAAAAGTGCGCCGCCGCATCTTAATCGATTGGGCATTGAATCTGGCGATGATCGCGTTTTCATTTGGGACGGGCTGGCAGTTTCTGATACTGCACGTTCTCGCTATGGCTGTGGCGCAAGGCCTGTCAGCATTTTTCGCGGTCTGGATCACCCACCAAGGGGCCGAGGATCACGGCGTTATCGCCCGGTCGCAAAGGGGCCCTCTGGCCCGGTTGGCCTATCTGATGTTCTATCATCGCGAACATCACCTGTTCCCGAAGGTGCCCGTGTCCCGCCTGCCGAAACTTGCCGAGCGGCTGGATGACCAGGTTCCGGGCTATGCCGCATCGCGCCTGCCGGTTGTGCGGTTCCTGGACGGGGCCGAGTAAAGGGGATGCAATGAGCGTTGGTCAACAAACCCAAACTTAAAGGCCCGTGGCGAACCAGTCATGCTATGAAAACCCTCTGAAAGCGCAGAAACAGTGCAATCACAAAACCGATGCCCAAGGGAAGCATTATGACGGCAGAAAGCCAGTTAAGTCCAACGCAACCAGGAGAGCTTTCATACGTAAAAAAATCGACCTGATACAGTCCAGCAATCATTCCGATGGTAAAGGCAAACACCAACGGCAGGCCAATGAACACTATGCCCAGCAAAGTAAACCAGGAAAAGCGAAGCTGAAGTCTTGCGTTGCAAGACCAGCAATCGGCGATTGGCCCAGATTCGTAAATCGAGTTTCGACCGAGAGGCGCGTGACTTTGAAGCGCTCGACACTTGGGGCACTTAATCCCCGCCACCCGATCCAGAATGCTGAAACGAGGTCTTCCCATATATCTCATATGGGTACTGGTAAATCACTGGGCAATATCGATGGGATGGCTACTCCGCCGCGTCCCGCAACTGGCTGTACTCTGCCAGGATCTCATCGGCCCGGGCGATGACCCTTTTGATATTCCGGGCGGCCTGGCGGATGCGTTGTTCGTTTTCGACTAAGCCCAGGCGGACATAGCCCTCGCCATATTCGCCGAAGCCGACGCCAGGGGACACGGCGACCTCTGCCCCACGCAGCAGGATCTTGGAGAACTCCATCGAACCCAGAGCGGCAAATTCCGGCGGCACCGGCGCCCAGGCGAACATCGTGGCGGGCGGGGCAGGGATGTCCCAGCCTGCCCGCGCCATGGCATCGACCAAGACATCTCTTCGGGAATGGTAGACGCCGCGGATATCTGCAATGCAGTCCTGCGGGCCGTCCAGGGCAGCAGCGGCGGCAACCTGAACAGGCGTGAACGCTCCATAGTCCAGATATGACTTGATCCGAGTCAACGCCCCAATCAGCCGTTCGTTGCCCACGGCAAACCCCATACGCCAGCCTGGCATGGAGTAGGTTTTGCTAAGAGATGTGAACTCGACACAGCATTCGAAAGCGCCAGGCACCTGCAGGATCGAGGGCGGCGGATTATCGTCATAGTATATCTCGGCATAGGCAAGGTCCGACAGGACCCAAATATGGTGCTTCCGGGCTAAGGTGACCAGTTCCGAATAGAAGTCCAGATCGCAAACCTGCGCGGTCGGATTGGATGGGAAATTCACGACCAATGCGACCGGTTTTGGCACCGAATGCTTCACCGCCGTGTCCAAGGCACGGAAATACGCCGCCGGATCGAACCGGCCCTCGGTCAATGCAGGGATGTGCCGCAATGTCCCGCCCGCAATCATGAATCCATAGGGATGGATCGGATAGCTGGGGTTCGGCGCCAGGATCACATCCCCCGGCGCGGTGATCGCCATGGCAAGGTTAGCCAGACCCTCCTTCGACCCCAGTGTCGCGATTACGTGGCGGCCGGGGTCCAGGTCAACGCCAAAGCGCCGACCATAATATCCGGCCTGGGCACGGCGCAGTCCAGGGATGCCGGCGGACGATGAGTACCGGTGTGTCCGCGGTTTCTGCACCGTCTCGATCAGTTTATCGACGATGTGCCGTGGCGTGTCCTGGTCCGGATTGCCCATGCCAAAGTCGATGATGTCCCGGCCTTCCGCGCGGTATTCCGCCTTCAACCGGTTCACCTCGGCGAAGATGTAAGGCGGCAGGCGCTTGATGCGGTAGAATTCTTCCGTGGTGGACATATCGGGGGCCCTGTTGCTTGGGGCAGGTGCTTAGCGCTGCGCCCGGTCAGGGTGAAGCCCTCCAGCGCACAAAATTCGTGCGACTTTTGTGCAGACCGCAGCGTTACTGCTTCCGCTCTACCGCCCGATCAATTCGTGCCCGGTCGGCTGCCGGGATCACTGGACCTGCCAGCGCCTTTGCCCTGGCCTCAGCAGCAACTGCGGCGGCGGCCATGTCGACTTGGATGCGCTCGCCTACAGCAGGGTCAGGCACCTGAGCCGAAAACTCGCCCGGTGGTGGAGCCGTTGGTGTATCGACCAGGCGCGGCCACGGTGCATCCGCAACGGTTTCGGATTCAGGCAGATCATATGTACTGAAAATCTCGACCGTCCCGCAGGCCGATACCGTGGCGACCAAGGCGAGCGCCGCGACAAATTGTGCAGTGCAGCATATTCGCTTCATATGCGATGTCGGCCCCAAATGCTCGCTCATTGAACGGCGGATATGTTACGGTCACAGAGCACCATAGCGGGAGCGTTGGCGTTCCGCTAGCCCCGCGGCGCCTGGGAGGCAGAGATGGCAAAACCGGACGATAAAGAAGCCCTGGCCGACCGTATGGGGCGCATGCTGGAAAGGTCCTCGCATCTTTGGGCCGGATCGTTGGACAGGTCAGTAGACAGCGCGGGCAAACGGCTGAGACCCGACCCGCTGAACACCGTCCCAGCAATGTCTAAGATCGCCCAAAACTATTGGGACAATCCGCAAAAATTCATGGAAGCTGCGACCAACTATTGGTCCGAACAGGCCGAGCTTTGGGGCCGCATGGCGATGCGCGCGATGGGTCAGTCGGTCGAGCCAATGATCGAACCTGCGCGGGGTGACAAGCGGTTCAAGGACTCCGCCTGGGAAGACAATCCCTATTTCGATTTTGTAAAACAATCCTATCTGCTCACCGGGCGTTGGCTGTCACAGCGCCTGGAAGAGGCCGAAGGGCTGACCCCGCAGGAACACAAGAAGGTAAAGCTGCTGGCCCGGAACTACATCCAGGCCTTATCACCGTCCAACTTTCCCGGCACAAACCCCGAGGTGATCCGCACCACGATGGCCGAGGATGGCGAAAATCTGAGCCGTGGTCTCGAGAACTTGATCCGGGACCTGGATCGAGGCCGTGGGCAGCTTCTGATCCGCCAGACAGACATGGAAGCCTTCGAGGTCGGACGCAATATGGCGGTGACCCCGGGAAAGGTGGTTTTCCAGAACGACTTGATCCAATTGGTTCAGTACGAACCCACAACCGAAGAGGTGCATGCAACGCCCCTTCTGATCGTTCCGCCATGGATCAACAAGTTCTATATCCTGGATCTGAACAAAGAGAAATCGATGATCCGCTGGCTGGTTGCACAGGGTCATACGGTGTTTGTGGTCTCCTGGGTTAACCCCAGTGATGAACATCGGGAAAATACCTGGGAAACCTACATGACCGAAGGCGCGCTGACCGCGCTGGCCAAGGTTCTCGAGGAGACAAAGGCCAAGAAGACGAACATTGTCGGATACTGCATCGGCGGCACTCTGCTCGGCACGATGCTGTCCTGGATGGCGGCAGAGGGTGATGACCGCATCGCGTCGGCGACATTCTTCACTGCTCAACTGGATTTCACCGATGCGGGCGAATTGCAGGCCTTTGTCGATGATGAGGTGATCGACACGATTGCCGAGGCGGCAGAGGATCACGGGTATCTTGCTGCGGAAAATATGTTCGGCGCCTTCAACTCGCTGCGCGCGAACGATCTGATCTGGTCGTTCGTTGTGAACAATTATCTCTTGGGCAAGGACAACTTTCCATTCGATCTTTTGTACTGGAATTCCGACAGCACCTGCATGCCCGGCAAAGTGCACACCTTCTATCTGGACACGTTCTACAACAAGAACCTGCTGTCGAAGGGAGAGTTGTCCATGGCCGGGCATAAACTGGATCCCGGCACCATCAAGGTGCCTTGCTATCATGTTGCCACGATCGAGGATCACATTGCACCCGCCCCCAGTGCCTATCGGGCCGCAAAGCTGATCGGCTCGACCTCGCAGAAATTCGTGTTGGCTGGCTCGGGACACATTGCAGGCGTCGTGAACCCGCCAGATGCGCGGAAATACCAGTATTGGACCAAGGCCGGGATCAAAGAGGCCGATCTTGGTGGCTGGAGGTCGACTGCCAAGGAAACGGCCGGCTCGTGGTGGCCCGATTGGGACAAATGGCTCGCCAAGCAGTCCAAATCTCAGGTGAAAGCGCGCAAACCCGGTAATGTCCTGGGCGTGATCGAGGACGCTCCCGGAAGTTTTGTCAAAGACCGCTCGGACGCACGATAACGTTCTCTCACGGTCGCTTGTCAGCGCTTGCCTTGACGTTGACACATTCCATCGCAAAATATCGGCGCAGGCTGCAGGTGTGGGACATTCATCATGCGCAAATTTGGTTTATCGTTAATTGCCGCGTTCGGGCTAATCGCAGGACCAATCGAGGCCGTCGCCAATTGTAAATTTGGTGGTCAGGAAGTCGCGTGCGAGACGTCGAACGGTCACTATCGCATCAAAACCCCGTCCGGGGCCGGGCCACATCCGACCGTGGTCTATCTCTACGGCTCATTGGGCAACAGTGCCCAGAAGATCTCGGAACGGGGATTTGTTCAGGCCTTTGTCGAACGCGGCTATGCCGTGATCGTACCGGCGGCCCTCGACATCAGATATCGTGACCGGGTCGGGTCGGGCTGGTTTCTGCGCAATGAACGCGGGCATAAAAAGCGCAACGATACGAAATTCGTGGAAGAGGTCCTGGACGACGCCGAAGTCCGGCATCGGATCGACCGCAGCCGCGTCCTAATCGCGGGCATGTCGCGCGGCGGTTTTCTGGCCTGGGAAATTGCCTGTCACAACCCCCGCCTCGCAGCGGCTTATGCGCCGATCGCATCTGGATATCTCGGAAAGATGCCCCAACAATGTGCAGGACCTGTGCGGCTGATGCACACCCATGGCCGCACCGACCCGATCGTTCCGCTTAGTCCAGATAATCCGTGGAGCTCCGGCGGCGCGCGCATGCAGCAATTGGATAGCGCGTTGGAACGGATCGCCGGCACGGGCGGGTGTCACACGCAAAAGAATGTCGCGAAGTTTCGCGAGTATTCGCGCAGCGGATGGTCCGACTGTATCAGCAATGCCTCAGTCGATCTTTTGGTCCACAATGGCGGGCATGACATTCCGTTAAGCTGGTACTCGACGGTTGTGGACTGGTTTGAAAAGGGTATCCGGCCACCAAGTTCGAACGTCGAGGCCCGTCCGGTCCAGGCCGGTACGCCAACATTCAAGGGGGTGGGTGAAGGAACCCCCCGGTTCAAAGGCGTTGGCTCGAGTTCAGGGTCGCGATTCAAGAAGGCCAAGGTTCCAACGCAATAACAGCGGCGGCGGCTCGTTCTAATTCGGGCACATCTCTTTTTCCCAGGCGGGCACCGGTCCGATCCGTGTTCGCGCGTAATCGATGAACGTGCGGGCGCGGGCGCTGAGATGCCGTGTTTCGGGATAGACGGCGTAAACCGTAATCACGGGCCATATGTGGTCGGTCAGGGCACATTCCAACTGGCCCGCGGCCGTGGCCTGATGCACGATAAAGCTGGGCTGTAAAACCACGCCTTGCCCGGCGATCGCCGCATCGCACAGAAAGTTGCCATTCGTCGACTTCAGGGCAACATTCATCTGAAGCGTGCCGTTGTGACCTTCCGGGCTGCTATAAGACCAGATATCGACGCGGTCGGATCCCGTATAACAAAGTGCTGGCAATCCGATCAGATCTTCAGCCTGCGTTGGCTTGCCATGGTTTTTCCAAAACTCGGGTGCCGCGCAGACCAGCATTCGGACATCCGTGATCTTGCGGGCGATCAGGCTGCTGTCCGCCAGATTACCGATCCGAATGGCAAGGTCGTGGCCCTCCGCGATCAGATCCACCATCCGGTCAGAGAAATCGACATCAAGCTTCACCTCGGGGTGGTCCTTTGCAAAGTCGATAAGGATCGGCGTCAAATGCGATTGCCCAAAGGACAATGGTGCGGCGATACGCAAAGGTCCTGACAACGACTTGGCTTGATCCCCGGCCTCTGCCTCTGCCTCTTCAAGCGCTTGCAGGATCTGCGAGGCTCGTGCATGGAACCGCTCACCAGACGGGGTCAGACGCATCTGCCGGGTTGTGCGTTGCAAAAGCTGAGTACCCAAGCGGGATTCCAGATCCTTGATGCGGCGGCTGACGGCCGATGTGGCAACGTCCAACCGGGTTGCCGCCCGGGTCAACGTTCCGCTTTCCACCACCTGAACAAAGGCGCGAAGGTCTTCAAAACGGTCCATTTGATTTTACTCGAATCGAGAAAAGAGCTTGCAATTCTGACCACTTTCTTTCGGGCCGCGCAACGATATCTGTTGCCTCAAGGATCTAAACCCAGGAGAAAGTTATGACCAATGTGCTGAGAGTAGACGCCTCGATGCGTCACAACGGGTCTGTCACCCGCCGGCTTACCGATCAGGTGATCGCCGGGTTGGAAGGTGCCAATGTGGTGACACGGGATCTGACCACCGGTGTTGATCTGGTCAATGAAGGTTGGATCGGCGCAAATTTCACGGACCCTGCCGACCGTAGCGGCGAGCAGCAGGCGACGCTGGCGGGATCCGATGCTCTGGTTGCAGAACTCAGGGCCGCCGATGTCGTTGTCATTGGTGCACCGATCTACAACTTTGGCGTGCCGGCCGCACTCAAGGCGTGGATCGATCAGGTCGCCCGGGCACGGGAAACCTTCCGCTATACCGAAAACGGCCCGGTCGGGTTGCTGGACGGCAAGCGCGCCATCTTGGTCATTGCCTCGGGCGGTACCGAAACCGAAAGCGAGATTGACTTCGCCACGCCCTATCTGCGCCATATCCTGGGCTTTATGGGGATCCATGATGTCCAGATCTTCGCCGCGGATCGTCTGATGGCGGATCAGGATGGCCGCCGTTTGGCCGCAGCCGAGGCTCAGATCGCCGCTTCGGCGTAAGAGCGCTCTGCAAACGCTTGCGTTGTCCCCCAGAAGGTGGAGATACTTCTGTCTCACAAAGCCTGGCCTGGGGGACCAAAGATGAAACGCAGTGCATTGATCTTGATGGTGGGCTTGGCCTCTGGCGCCGCAGGGGCCGATGTCACGATGAATTTCGATGTAAAAGGCTATGATGACTTTTTCGACCGCTGCGAGTTCAAGTTGATCACTGCGCCCAGCGTAGGCATCGACAGCGTATCTGTGATCCGGTGGATTCAAATTCCCGAGAAAGGCGGATCGATGTGCCGGCAGGACAGCCGGGGGTTTACCTGCCAGTCTACGGATGACTTCGAATATACCTGCGATGAAATGAAAAGCATCGCCGTCATTGGCACGGACTGCCGGGATGTGGACGGCAATGCCGTTGATTGCGGTGCCGTCAGTTTGGGCAAAACAACGGGCGACGACATCGAGGCCGTGATGCCAGACATGGCAGGCGATGCCGGGGCGACGACGCAAGTCATCGCGGCGACCCTTGGATATGACGGCTTCTTTGATGCCTGTAAAATTGGAACGGCCTATATTTCCTCGGCCGACATTGACTATGCTGAGATAAAGTACCGTGTGGATGTCGGCGACAAGGGCCATGCGATGTGCACCGGGTCGGCATTTGGCGGCATCAGTTCGGGCTGGAGCTGCTCAACCACCTCGAATTTTGACTACACCTGTGCCGAGGTGACGGGGGTGAAGATTGAAACGGTGACTTGCGAAAAGGGCGATGCCGAGGTGGATTGCGGGTCGGTCTCTGTGCGCACGCCAGAGCCGGAGTTGATCGAGAGCGGGCTCTGACACGCGACGGCTAGGCGCCTCAATCCTGCGTGGCCTGAAAAAAATAGGCGGCAGGAACGTGTCATCCCCGCCATTGCCGGTCAGCGTGTCTCCGCCGCCGCCGCCGGAGATCAGATCGGCCCCTCGGCCGAGCCATCGAAGGTCAAGGTCTCGCTGCACGTGGTATGCACGGCGCACCACCAGCAACCTCCACCTGACCTTTCGTACTGTCGGTGATCAAGTCCACGACACAGACGGACAGATCGTAAACGATTGAAGTAACTGGCCATCCACTCACATCCCTCTCCCACCCTCACAAGATATCAACACTCGCTCTCTTGACGGCTCAATAAACGATACTGCAATCATGATGTGCAAAATTGCACAGCGAAAGACGTCATGGAATGGGATGATCTAAGGTATGTCCTTGCAGTGGCTAGGTCCGGATCTTTCTTTGGCGCGGCGCAATTGCTGAAGGTTTCTCACACGACAGTTGGTCGGCGTATCAATGCATTGGAAAACGATCTCGGTACAAAGCTCTTTAGGCGCACGCGTGAGGGCTGCGAGTCTATGGATGCGGCACTGCGGTTGCTACCAATGGCCGAACGGATCGAACGAGAGATGCGTGCTGTCTCTCGACTGACCTCAGGAGTACAAGAAGAAGCTGAAGGCATCGTCCGGATTCATACTGGTGCATGGGTTCAAAAGCGGCTCTTGATACCGGCGCTTCCGAGTTTTCGGACAGCTCATCCGAAGGTACGCCTACATTTGGTCGGCGACATTGTTGAGCCGGCTTCGGTAACAGCCGCGCCTATGATTTCCTTGCGGTTCTCAGTGATGCCGGGTCGTGGGGACATCGAAAGGGCATTGGCGGACGTGCATTACTCCGTATATGCGCCTCGCGGCATGGACCCCAAAAACTTATCATGGGCGACGAATTACGGTGGTCCAGTCATGCTATCCACCTATAAGTGGTTCTTGGATCGCAAAATTCCTGAAAACCAAGCACCATTGCTGGCGGATGATGCTGACCTGATTGCTACAGCAATCGGCACAGGTGCTTATAAGGGGCTGATTCCAGACTTCATCGGCCAAGCATATCCAGGCATTGACCGTGTTACAAAAGGTGGCCCCGATTTAGTGCGGACGCTGCGAGCCATTGTTGGGCGACACGTAGCAACCCGGCCTGAAGTCGGCGCAGTTCTGAATTGGGTCGAAGACACCGTGACGAGTGCCGCTTTGCGTTTGTAGCTCAATCTCCGCAACCGTCGTTTGCCGAAGGACTGCGAGCTTTGAGCACAATGTTTGTCGACGCTTAAATTCTATCGGTCTCAGAATTGGAAAGTTAATCCGCATCTGTAATCACAGGCCATGTCTTTGAGACCGAGCAATTGCATTCACCTAGGGGCCTGGTGCTGTCGTTTAAGGGGGCCAACTCCGATGAGACAATTGCGTCCGCAGTAGACGCCGTTTGATTTTCGGCGTTATTCTCAGAGTTTGAAAACGTTGAAGGCACCGGCCTCAAATCTCTCCGGCAGCATAAACCTCGTGATATCGTCGAATTCGTTCCGGGGTTCCGTGCTCAAGACGCCCTTACGGTTGTCTCCCAATCTGGGTGCACCCATGGCTGGGCATTCGAAGCCGGGAGGCGTTTGCCCAAGATATGGTCCGACGCCTTTTCCCCAGTCATGATCGATGGTCCGTTCAAGTTTCCATTGGTGATCCGTGGGAAGATCGAACTGTCCGCGACCCGCAAGCCTTCCACCCCGATCACCCGGCATTCTGGGTCGACCACGGCCATCGTGTCGTCGGCGGCGCCCATCTTACACGTTCCGCAGGGGTGATAGGCGCTTTCGGCATGCTCGGCGATGAATGCGTCGAGATCCAGATCGGACTGCACGGCCTCGCCGGGTTGGATTTCCTTACCCCGGAACGGCGTGAACGAATCCTGTCCGAAGATCTCACGGGTAAGGTGAATGCAGCGGCGGAAATCTTCCCAATCCTGATCGTGGGACATGTAGTTGAAGAAGATCTTTGGAGGGTCCTTGGGATCGCCTGAGGTCAGCGTCACATGCCCCCGCGACGGTGAACGCATCGGCCCGACATGGGCCTGGAAGCCGTGACCTTCGGATGCCGCCTGGCCGTCATAGCGCACGGCGATCGGCAGGAAGTGGTATTGGATGTCCGGGTATTGCACGCCGGGCTTCGACCTAAGGAACGCCGCACTTTCGAACTGGTTCGACGCCCCTGGTCCGGTTTTGGTGAACAGCCACCGCGCGCCAACCCAGGCTTTGCCGAAAAGGTTCCAGTACTTGTAGAGC
>JBCCHJ010000101.1:0-14161 GCA_039028795.1 Pseudomonadota bacterium | reverse complement strand
CCTTCGGCTCGATCCTGCTTTCCCTGGCCTATCGAAAGTTCACCGTCGGTGGCGGCTATGACGCTATGATCAAGACATTGGAGATTACCGTCCTGATCATGTTCCTGGTCGCGGCCTCGAACTTCTTCGGCGCCGTGTTCTCGAACCTTGGCACGCCGAAAATGCTGACCGAGGCGATGCTGGGCTTCAACCTCTCGCCAGGCTGGACCATGCTGATGATCCTGGCCTTGATCTTCCTCTTGGGCTGGCCGCTGGAATGGGTACCGATCGTGCTGATCATTGTGCCGATCATCCTGCCGGTGGTCGAGGCCTTGGACTTCGGGCTGGAACGGAACGATCACCTGATCTGGTTCGCGATACTTGTGGCGGTTTGCTTGCAGACGGCCTGGCTCAGTCCACCGGTGGCGCTCTCGGCCTATTTCCTCAAGGGCGTGGTGCCGGAATGGGATCTGAAGGATATCTATCTCGGTATGATGCAGTTCATGGTCATCCAGTTGTTGGGTCTGACCCTGATCTATTTCTTGCCGGATATCGCGCTATGGCTACCGAAGTATATCTCGGGCGGCTAGGATCAATGTGTAGGGTGCGTTCACGCACCCTACACTTCAGAGGCAAAGAATGCGAACACGATGAAAGCCCTCGTTTATACCGGCGCATATCAACTCGAGATGCAGGACCTGCCGCAGCCAGATCCCAAGACCGGTCAGGTGATCGTGGATCTGGCCTATTGCGGGCTCTGCGGCTCGGACATGCACGCCTACCATGGGCTGGATGATCGACGGGTTCCGCCGCTGGTGCTGGGGCATGAACCGGTCGGCGTGGTCCGCGACGGTGCGCTAAAGGGCAAGCGCGTCGCCATCAACCCATTGATGAGTTCCGCCACCAGTGCGGCCTCATTGCGCGGGGACGTCCACCTTTGCCCGGATCGGGCTTTGATTGGCCTCTTCGATCATGGCGCCTTTGCCGAGGCCGTAGCGATTGACGAGGCAAATCTCAACATCCTGCCGGATGACCTGCCCTTTGAACAAGCCGTACTGGCCGAGCCGTTGGCCGTCTGTTTTCATGCAGCCCGGCTGGGTGCAGCAAAACACGACCAGGACCTGGCCGGACAGTCGATCACTGTGCTTGGCGGCGGTGCCATTGGGTTGCTGGCAGCGCTGACCTATAAATCCATGGGAGTCGAGAGGATCCGTATCGCCGAACCCAGCCTGACCCGGGCCAAGCTTTGTGCCGATGTGACGGGGCTAGAGGTCTACAATCCCATCGAGAATACCCCCGATGAGGGATCGGTGGACATCGTCTTCGACGCGGTGGGATCAGGCCGCACCCGGGCGGCCTCCTGTGCCATGGTCCGCCCCGGCGGCACCATTGTCCATGTTGGCCTGCAGGACAGCAATGAGGGAATAGATACCCGGCGGATCACGCTGCAGGAAATAACCTTCCTCGGCACCTATTGCTACAAGCCTGACGACTTTTCGCACGCACTGCAATTGCTGGAAACCGGACAGGTCACAGGCGAAGGATGGACCGAGTTCCGCCCGCTGGAAGCTGGCGCGCAGTCTTTCAAAGACGTCGATGACGGCACCGCCCCGCCCAAGATCATCTTTACGCTGTAGATCTCGTTGACCCGTTCCGGGCCATGCGAGAGCTCTGCTCTCGCGCTCTCGGGATACTTTCGGCCAGATGAAGCAAGGAACTCTTAACTAACTTGGGCGAGCACAGATACTGCGGTACAGGCTGGGAAGCCGATGATCGCGCCAGGTGAAGCCCCACTATCGATGCGCTTGTCGCCCCAGGTAGTGGGGTGGAACTTTTAGGCCTCCACCTTCATCTGGCCCAAAGTATCCCGGGGTCGTGCAGGGGCAGAGCCCCTGCAATCACAAACTAGGCGCCCACACCCACCGGACAGGTCACGCCGGTGCCGCCGACGCCGCAATAGCCGCCCGGGTTCTTAGCGAGGTACTGCTGGTGGTAATCCTCGGCGAAGTAAAACTCTTGCGCCTCGACAATCTCGGTCGTGATAGGCCCAAAGCCTGACGCGTTAAGCCGCGGCTGGAACGACTCCTTTGAAGCCTTCGCCGCCTCGGCCTGTGCCTCTGAATAGGTATAGATGCCGGACCGGTACTGCGTGCCCACGTCATTGCCCTGCCGCATGCCCTGAGTGGGATCGTGGCCTTCCCAAAACACCTGCAGCAGGCGTTCGTAGGATACGTCAGATGGATCAAAAACGACCAGCACGACTTCGTTATGCCCGGTGCGCCCAGAACATACTTCCTGATATGTCGCGTTCGGCGTGAACCCGGCGGAATAGCCCACCGCTGTGACCCAAACACCCGGCACGTTCCAGAAAACCCTTTCGATCCCCCAGAAACAGCCCATGCCGAACATCGCCATTTCCGAGCCCTCTGGATAAGGGCCTTTCAGCGGGCGCCCATTTACAAAATGACGCTCTGCTGTCGGAATTTCAAACTCCCGGCCTTCCAGCGCTGCGCTGGAGGACGGCATCTCGGCCTTTTTCAGCAGTCCGAACATGGCAAAGCTCCTTGAACTGTATGTCGGTACTTCGTAGGTGGCCCCGCGAGCCCTGACTTCAAGGCACAACGCCTATTGGGTCACAACCTTGCGAAACACCGGACCGGTGCGTTCTTCCTCTTGCGGCTGACTGTCCTCGGATGTCTCTGCTTCTTCCTGTTGTCCGGTGTCATCGTTACCAGCCTGGTCCGGGTCATTTTGTGCGGCAGCATCTCCACCGGCGTCGCCCCCGGATTGACTGTCATTCGCATTCGGCGTCTCGTCCTTTACGTCATCGCCCCCGACCGACCGGCGGACCGGACCGGTCGCTGCAGTTTCAGCAGTGCTTTCTTCTGGATCTTGATCGGATTCGCCTGATTGCGGCTCGCTCTCTTCCCGCTTGATGAAGCCCGCATTTTCAGGCCGCTCATTTGTCCAGGGACTCGACCCCGCACCACCGCCGCCATCGCCACGGAACTTCACGTCAAGCTTGCGCAGATTCTTAACTTGGCAGCGTATTTTGCGCATCGTGCCGTCGGACATTTCCAACTCTCCGAACGCCCATTCCCGATCATCGGATCTGCGAAAGGAATTGAACTCAACCTTCGCTTCACCGAATTCTTTCTTGATGCTGTCCGTACACCGGCGGAAGATCTCTTCCTTGCTGAGCGCGTGCGCCGGTTCTGGCGCAACAAGAACGCCGGCGCCAAGGATAACACTGGCCATGAAGCCGGTCAGGATTGTTCGTTTCATCGGGTGCCTCCGAATGCTTGGCGCCAATCTATCGCAAATCGAAGCCGGACGCTACCGGACCTCAAATCCAGTTTATATCTCTGATAAAGCCCGGCCAGCCCCGCACCAAGATTGCGCATCTTATGTTCAGCACGCAAAAAGGGCGCAAATAAGGGAGACCATTGATGCCCCAGCCCTTGCTTTTCACCCCGACCGATATTCGCGGCGTGACGCTGAAAAACCGGGTGATGATCTCACCCATGGCGAATTACTCTGCCATGGATGGAGTTGTGACCGATTGGCACCTGGCCCATCTCGGCCGCTTTGCCATCGGCGGCGCCGGCGTCGTGATTGCCGAGGCAACCGCCGTCACCCGCCAAGGCCGGATCACCAATGGCTGCGCGGGGCTTTGGGATGACAAGCATATCGCGCCCTGGGCGCGGTGTGCCGACTTCATCCGGTCGCAAGGTGCGCTGCCGGGTATCCAGTTGGGCCATGGCGGGCGTAAATCCTCAGCCCAGCGCGCGTGGGAGGGCAACGGCCCCCTGACGCCAGAGAACATCGCCAATGGTGACCAGCGTTGGGAAGTTGTCTCATCGACCACCGATCCGGTGGATGAGGGGTGGGAGGTTCCCCGGGCCTTGACGGTTGCCGATCTCCACGCCCTGACAGATGCCTGGGTCGCCGCCGCCGAACGCGCCCTGAAAGCCGGGTTCGACTGGCTCGAAATCCATAATGCGCACGGCTACCTGGTGCACCAGTTTCTCAGCCCCCTGGTGAACACCCGCAACGACGGATATGGCGGCGACTTCGAAGGCCGGATAAAATGGCCCTTGGAACTTGCTGCGGCGCTCCGCGAAACTTGGCCCGCCGACAAGCCGGTATCGCTGCGGATCAGCGCCGTCGATGGCGATGCCTTGGGCTGGCAGATGGAGGACTCTGTCGCATATGCCCGGCGGCTGAGGGATATCGGTATCGACATGATCTGCACGTCGTCAGGCGGGCTGAAAGGCTCTGCCACCAATGCCCGCGTCAAACGCACCTATGGCTATCAGGTGCCCTATGCCGCCCAGATCAAGCGCGAGACCGGCATGAAATCCATCGCTGTCGGCCTGATCCTGGACCCACACCATGCCGAAGAGATCCTGCAAAACGGTGACGCCGACATCATCGCCATCGGGCGCGAGGCCCTGGTGAACCCATCCTGGCCCCAGATGGCCGAGGTCGCCCTAGGCCGCGACCAGATCGAAGCCTACCAGGACTGGCCACAGCAATATGGCTGGTGGATGAAGTTCCGCGAGCGCAGCCTGCGTGACATCCGGGCAGAGGCTGGGGAATGAGCTTTGACTGGCATTCTGCGCCGATTACCCAGGATACGCCGGTGACCCCGGACTATCGTACCACCCAGAACGTGCTCCGGTTCCTGGCCACTGAGTTAGGCCACGCCATCAAACTGAAACGCGAGGATATGGCCTGGATCCGCTCAGGTGCGCCAAAGACGATGGGCGAGGTTGCTGATGGGTTGCGGGATCGTCTGAGCGAGCGCGAGGAATAACCCTTCACGCCGGACGGACGTAAACCTTTCTGATTTAGGGAGAAACGGCAAATTTAGACAGGAAGGACGGTCGATCCGAGCTGTCCGAAAACGGTCTTATCTGGGTTCTGTAAGACGATCTGTCATTGAACCAGATTGATGCGCCAGTTCAGTGGGCGGAGGCGTTCTGATTGTCTGCTCTGCACACACAAAGCAGTCGCTCGTTCCTAACTGGCAATGCTTTTGGTCTGTTCAGAATAAGACCCAGTCCCCGCCCGGAAATCATGCCTATTCATTCTGAAGCCAGGGCAGTTTGGTTCCTGCGATCATCTCGACCAGAATGTGCGGTGCTTGATGATATCCCCTTGTCTGCATTTCTAACCCGAGTTCACGGGCGACGTAATTCAGCGTCTCCACCGCATAGCAGTAGTCCGTCAGCCGCACGATCTCACCGTTCGAGGCTTCGATCCGAACGACATATGTCGGCATCCCTGTGCTGCCTTGAACGAGGACAAGTGCCTCACCTTCCAGCTCCACATATTCTGCCTTCGCTCCGCGCAGTGACTTTTTGGTCCATTCCCCATCGTCGCCACGACCACCGCCCACATTGCAGACGAGCAGTCCCATTTTTTCCGCCAGCAGGTTCATCACAGCATCAAGATCCTGTCGATTGATGGCATCGGCAAATTTCCGGGCGACCTTTCGGTTTTCCGCATCCACAGGCAGAAGAGGCGCATCCAGCGCCATTTTTCGGCGGCTACGTGACAGTGCGGACTTCACCGTTCCGACGCTTGTACCGACGAAATCGGCGATTTCTTCCAACGTGAAATCGTATCCTTCCTTGAGAACCAGTGCTGCAAATTCCTGAGGCGAGGAAAGCTGCAGAGCTTTCTCGATTGCCGGTCGAACCTCTTTGGTTTCTAGAGGTGGCTCAGGCTCTGCCTGCCATTGCATTTGGCTTCGGCGAGCCCTTCGTTGTTGGTCAATCCAATGATTGCTTGCGACCCGAAACAAATAGGCCTTCGCGTTTCGAACCGGTCCGCCCACCCCGTGCAGATCGCCCCGCGCTGTCATCGCAAACCCCTTGAGCAAGGTATCCTGCACAAGGTCTTCGGCATCCCAAATCGTACGTGTGAGGCTGCGGCAATAGGCATGCAGGTCAGCGCGGGCAGGCTCCACGGTGTCCAGATAGCGGAACCATTGCTCTCGCGATGACTTCGCATCTTCGTCTGTCAACATAGGCTTAGGCATCAATTCCGTTCCCATTTTTCAACCGACACTTAGAGAGACGAATTGTGATGGTCAAAAGATAGCCAATCTTTCCGAAAAGCTTGAAAAATTGGGACGGCAGAGTCCACGGGCGGACCTTTCCCATCCGGCGAAGGTCAGCCTTTGATTTACCGGTGTCAGGCGCCAAGGGACGTTGCGGTCCCGGCGCATGGTCAAGCAAATCACCCGGCGGGCCCGGGCGATGTCACCCGAAGTTAGGTGTTATACCCCGACGTGTTCGAGGCATCTCCCGAATTCGATCTCCGCGCCAAAAGTCCGCAGATTTCGGATTAGCGAATAATTAAGCGAAAAAAGTCGTCAGAAATTTCGTCAACCACGTTGTCGTCATGTGGCGTCCGCAAACCTTCTGCAAAACGTTCGTCTTCAGGGTCTGGAAATCTTCCGCAGATCGAACCCAATTAGACCTGTATGGTAGCAAAGATACTCACAAAGTTACCCACAACCTAATGTCGAACATATCGCGAACACCTCTTTTCATTGCCCGCGCGGTTCTATAGTGTGCTGACATGAGCAGCCCCTTGTCGGAAGAAGACGCCTTTGAAGCGTACGACGCACCGTTATCTCAACGTGCGATGGCAGCGCCTCCCTATATGGAGGGGTTGAACGCGCCTCAGATACAAGCGGTAGAGACCCTGGACGGCCCCGTTTTGATGCTGGCCGGTGCGGGAACCGGCAAAACCCGGGCCCTGACCACGCGTCTTGCCCATCTGATCCACCAGCGTCGAGCCTGGCCAAGCCAGATCCTGGCAGTCACCTTTACCAACAAGGCGGCACGGGAAATGAAGACTCGCGTCGGCGGCCTGATCGGCGGCGCGGTCGAAGGGATGCCATGGCTGGGGACGTTCCACTCAATCTGTGTGAAGATCCTGAGGCGGCACGCGGAACTTGTTGATCTGAAAAGCACATTCACGATCCTGGACACAGACGATCAGATCCGCCTGATCAAGCAGTTCCTGGATGCAGAGGGGATCGACACCAAACGCTGGCCGCCGCGCATGTTCGCCGCGATGCTGGACCGCTGGAAGAACAAGGCCCAGGGCCCAAAGCAGGTGCCAGCCGATGAATGCGGTTTTGCCAATGGACGGGGCGGCGAGTTCTATCAGCTATACCAGGATCGGCTTCGGGTTCTGAACGCCGTCGACTTTGGTGACCTGCTGCTGCATGTGGTGCATATCCTGCAACACCACCCAGACGTGCTGGCCGATTATCAGCAGCGCTTCAAATACATTCTGGTCGATGAGTACCAGGACACAAATGTCGCCCAGTACCTGTTCCTGCGTCTGCTGGCGGCAGAACATCACAATATCTGTTGCGTCGGCGATGATGACCAGTCGATCTATGGCTGGCGCGGGGCCGAGGTTGGCAACATCCTCAAGTTCGAGAAAGACTTCCCCGGGGCTGTCGTGATCCGGCTGGAACAGAACTACCGATCCACGCCCCACATCCTGGCCGCGGCCTCCGGTGTGATCGCCGCAAACAAGGACCGGCTGGGCAAGACCCTCTGGACCGAAGCCAACGAGGGCGAAAAGGTTCGCCTGATCGGCCATTGGGATGGCGAGGATGAAGCCCGATGGATCGCCGAGGAAATCGAGGCCTTCCAACGCGGCACCCGCGGACACGATCCGATCAGCCTGGACCATCAGGCCGTGCTGGTTCGCGCGAGCTTCCAGATGCGCGCCTTCGAGGATAGGTTCCTGACCATCGGCCTGCCCTATCGCGTCATCGGCGGCCCGCGGTTCTATGAGCGCATGGAGATCCGCGATGCCATGGCTTATTTCCGGGTCTGCGTCTCGCCGGATGATGGCCTGGCGCTTGAGCGGATCATCAACACGCCGAAGCGTGGCATCGGCGACAAGGCTCTGCAAACGTTGAACGCGACCGCCAGGGAAAACGGCATCGGCCTTTTGGATGCCTGCCGCATTGCGATCGAGGAGAAGGCGCTTTCCAACAAAGCCAACAAGGCCTTGACCGAACTGATAAACGGCTTTGACCGGTGGTCCGGGATGCTACGGGCAGAAACAGCCCCGCATCCGGACGTCGCCGAGATCATCCTGGATGAATCCGGCTACACCGATATGTGGCTGAACGACAAAACGCCGGAAGCGCCGGGCCGCTTGGAAAACCTGAAAGAGCTGGTCAAGGCGCTGGAAGAGTTCGAGAACCTGCAGGGTTTCCTGGAACATGTCTCACTGGTCATGGACAATGAAACCGAGGACGGCGCGGAAAAGGTCTCGATCATGACGCTGCACGCCGCCAAGGGGTTGGAGTTTCCGGCCGTATTCCTACCGGGATGGGAAGACGGGTTGTTTCCCAGCCAGCGGTCGATGGATGAAAACGGGCTGAAGGGGGTCGAGGAAGAACGCCGGCTGGCCTATGTCGGTCTGACCCGGGCGGAACGCCACCTGACCGTCAGCTTTGCCGCCAACCGGCATATGTATGGGCGTTGGCAATCGTCTATGCCGTCGCGCTTTGTCGACGAGTTGCCTGGGGATCATGTCGATGTGCTGACACCGCCCGGGCTCTACGGCGGCAATTACGGAGCGGCGGGGCCTGCCGCGACACCGGCGGGATCAATATTGGAGGAACGGGCGGCCCAGGCTTCCACTTACAACTCACCGGGTTGGCGCCGCATGAATGAACGCCGCGGGCAAAAAGGCATGGGCCAACCGCGCGAGACGCGCAATCTGGTCATTGACGCTGAAGCGATCAGCGCGTTCGAGCCCGGCCACCGGGTCTTCCACCAGAAATTCGGATATGGCCGTATCACGGGGATCGAAGGCGACAAGCTGACCATCGCCTTCGAAAAGGCCGGCGAAAAGCGGGTTGTTGCCTCTTATGTGACACCTGCAGAAAGCGCCGGACAAGACGCAGCAGCCAACGACATTCCATTCTGACCATGCCCACGGCTTCGGTACGCCTGTCTTTTGTGACAGAACTGCAACCCGTCGGCCATGTCATTGGCCGGCTTACGGCAGCCCTGGGTATCGCCATGGTGGTCCCGACGATACTGGATCTGGTCGACGAACATCCCAGTTGGAGGGGAATGCTTATCGCGGCCTTCCTGACCTTTGTGGCAGGCTTGGCCCTGACGCTGCTGACCAGTCGCGACCGTGAAGCCGGGATGACACGGCATCAGGCGATCCTGCTGACTGTTCTGGTCTGGGTCGTTCTGCCGATCTTTGGCGCCCTGCCCTTCGTGTTTGCCGAACCTAAGGCGGCTTATACGGATGCGTTTTTCGAGGCCATGTCCGGCCTGACAACCACCGGGGCAACTGTCTTTGAAGATCTGGACGAAGCCGCACGCGGCATGTTGCTTTGGCGCGCGATGCTGCAATGGTTCGGCGGCGTCGGCATTGTCGTGGTTGCTATGGTCTTCCTGCCGGTCCTGAAAATCGGCGGTATGCAGTTCTTCCGGTCCGAAAGCTTCGATCTCTTCGGTGACATCCTGCCTCGCGCTGCGGAAGCCGCACTCGAACTCAGCTATATCTACGTCTTCCTGACAGTAGCGTGCATCTGCGGCTATGCAGCCACCGGCATGACGACGTTCGATGCGATCTGCCATGCCATGACCACAGTCTCGACAGGCGGCATGGGCAACTACGACACGTCGTTTGGTGCGTTTGGCCCGGCGACGCAGTACGTCGCTATTGTTTTCATGGCCTTGGCTGCAGTCCCTTTCCTGCGATTGATGCAACTGGCGAAAGGACAGCCCAAGGGTTTGTTGCAGGACGCCCAGATCCGAGGCTTCCTGACGGTAATCGCCATCGTCGCCAGCATGATGGTCCTATGGCAGGTGTTTAGCGACGGGCGATCTTTGGAACCTGCGATCCGGGCAGCACTTTTCAACACGACGGCGATCCTGACCGGGACGGGGTATGCATCCGAGGACTTCAACGCCTGGGGCGGTTTTCCCGTGGCACTGTTTTTCTTTCTGGCCTTGATCGGCGGTTGCGCCGGGTCGACATCTTGTTCAGCCAAGATCTTCCGCTATCAGATTCTGCTGGCTGCGCTTTGGTCTCAGCTCCGGCGTATTCACGCGCCGCATGGCGTCTATCCGCTGCGCTACCAAGGCCGCCGTGTCGATGCGGACGTCCTTTCGTCAGTCATGGGGTATTTCCTGGTCTTCGCGGGCGCGTTGGCGGTTTGGGCAGTGCTGCTGTCAATGACTGGCTTGGACACGCTGACATCAATTTCGGGCGCGGTCGCCTCGCTGGCTAATGTTGGCCCAGGCTTGGGAGAAACCATCGGCCCGGCCGGGAACTACGCCACGCTGCCGGACAGCGCAAAATGGATTCTATCGACAGGCATGGTCTTGGGACGGCTGGAATTCATGAGCGTCCTCGTTCTGCTGACGCCCGTTTTTTGGCAAAGGTAGGATCGGAACGAAGTTTTCGGGAATTGCACCGGATGGCCCGCCCTTCGCAGCGACGTCCCGGAAACAAAAGATTTGGCGGCCGCGACGGGACTTGAACCCGCAACCTTCGGATAGACAATCCGGCGCTCTCCCAATTGAGCTACGCGGCCTTGGCCAGCGATGGCAGGGCGTACCGGATTCGAACCGGTGTCTTCTGAATGAAACTCAGAGATCCTGGGCCTGGCTAGACGAACGCCCCACTGCTGCTGTGCGGCGGTTCATACCCTAATGATGACACTTGGGGAAGAAATTTAGTTAAATAAATCAATCACTTAAAGCAGATAGCGAGCGACATCGTGCTCAGACCTTGAAGATCTCAGATGCAGTCCAAACCGCCGGATGTCGTATGCGTGTGGATATGTGCGATCAGGATGGTGAGCACCCGCTCATCATCGTCGCTATCGTCACCGCAATCTTCCAATGGCGTGCTGGGCACGGCTTGGTCCTCCTCAGCTTTGGGATGAGTCCCGTCTGACAAACATCCCGCGCATTCCCTGCGCGGGCCGCGGCCAATAACAGATCTATCTCAGAATGTGTAGGCCGAAGCCTAGATCGCTGCGCTTTGCGCCCTGATCCGCGTGTTCAGGATTTCATCGTTTTCGGAATAGTCCACTGGACAATCGATCAGATGCACCCCCGGCAAGGCCAGACATTCCGCCAACAGCGGCGCCAATGCTGCCGCACTTTCCACGCGGTGTCCGTGGGCGCCATAGCTTTCGGCATAAGCAACGAAATCGGGGTTCCCGTATTCCAGGCCCCAATCCGTGAAGCCCATATTTGCCTGTTTCCAGCGGATCATTCCATAGGCGCTGTCGTTCAGGATCAGACATGTCAGATCCAGACCCAGGCGGACCGCCGTCTCCAGTTCCTGACTGTTCATCATGAACCCGCCATCGCCGCAAATCGCCAGAACTTTGCGATCGGGGTGAACCAGCCGCGCAGCCATGGCCGAGGGCAAACCTGCCCCCATGGTTGCCAGTGCATTATCCAACAGCACCGTGTTCTGGCCATGGGCCGTATAGTTCCGGGCAAACCAAATCTTGTAGACGCCGTTGTCCAGACAGATGATCCCATCATCCGGCATCGCCTTGCGAATGTCCCGGACCAGGCGCTGAGGGTACACCGGGAACCGATCGTCATCCGCGCCTTCCGCCATGTTGGCGTCGTGATGGCGTTTGACCTCCATCATGCGAGAGAAATCCCAGACGGCATCCTTGTGGTCGCTAAGGCCGTTCTTGATCTGCCAGACCGCGTTGGCGATATCGCCGACGACTTCCAATTGCGGGAAATAGACCGGGTCAACCTCGGCCGAACGGAACGAGATATGGATGACCTTGGTGGATTCCGACACCCGAACCGGGTCCGGGGTAGAATGACCGCCGTCCTCGGCAACGCCACCTGGGTGCATGAAGAATGGCGGCTTTTCGATCACGTCATGTCCGACATTGATGATCAGATCCGCAGCTTCGATGGCGCGATGCACGAAATCGCCCGATGACAGTGCCGCGCAACCCAGGAACAAGGGGTGCCTTTCGTCAATGACGCCTTTGCCAAGCTGGGTCGTCACGAAGGGAATACCGAACTTGTCGACCAGCTTGGTCAGCATCTTACCGGTCAGCTTTCGGTTCCCGCCAGCGCCGATCACCAGGATCGGTGATTTCGCCTTGACGATCTTCTCCACCGCCAGCGCAATGCATTTTTCTTCCGGAACCGGCCGCCGCGCGTTCGAGGCAGGGATGGGTCTTTCATCCGACTGCTCATCTGCAATGTCTTCCGGCAATTCCAGGTGTACCGCGCCGGGTTTTTCTTCTTCGGCCAGACGGATCGCCTCGCGCACACGGCTGGGGATGTTGTCGGCGCTGACGATCTGTTCGGCGTACTTGGTGATCGGGTCCATCATCTCGACCACGTCCAGAATCTGGAAGCGGCCCTGCTTGGACTTCTTCACCGGTTTCTGGCCGGTAATCATCATCATCGGCATTCCGCCCAGCGTGGCATAAGCAGCCGCCGTGGTGAAATTCGTGGCCCCTGGTCCCAAGGTGGACAGACAGATCCCGGTCTTGCCGGTGAATCGGCCATAGGTGGCCGCCATAAATCCTGCGGCCTGTTCATGGCGGGTCAGGATCAAACGGATCTTGTCGGAACGGGAAAGGGAATCCAGGAAATCCAGGTTCTCTTCCCCTGGTATCCCGAAGATCATCGTTACGCCTTCGGTTTCCAGGGCTTCGACGAACAGATCTGAGGCGTTGGTCATGGGGAGTCTTTCTAGCCGATTAAGGTGCATTCTTGCTGGCGCGCGACCTTAGAACAGAGCGGGCAGAGCTCAAATGAAATATGACACCGAGGCATAGGGGTGAAACACCGGCTTTCCACTTGACCCGACAAAGACGCCCGACTATCACGCGCCTCTGCTTCGGAACGGCGTGGTAGCTCAGCTGGTTAGAGCGCGCGACTCATAATCGCGAGGTCGGGAGTTCAAGTCTCCCCCACGCCACCATATCCACAGACATCCCGAAGAAAGACTCCACTCAACAAGGGTGGTATGACCTGTGGGCGTTAGAAGAATTTAAACGGGACGCTCTCATGACGATTAGATTTGAAAAACCAACTAAGGCTCGAGATCTCTCCTCCGCCGCAAAGTCGTTGGCCAGTTTTGCGATTAAAGCCACATTGTCGAACCCGCTTGCCGCGCTGGATGCGTGGGATACAGCCGATGCACTGAAGTCGACAGAAACAGACAGCGCGGCCAATCGTGCCTGGACATGGGCCGCACGCACGCTGGTTCATGCGGCACGGGATGTTCTGCGTCAAAGCCTGGGGTGGAACGCGCCCGCCCCAGGCCAAGGAAAAGCCGTCGCGGAATTCCTGACGGCGGCAATGCAGTTTGACGCGCATGAGTTCGACCATATCGCATTGCGAACACCCGCGCTTTCGCCGGTGTTCGACCCTGCCCGCAAAGCATTGCCGGGCCTGCTGCTGGGCAGAACCGATCAATCGAACTTCGATGTCGAGACGTTGCAACATCGGTTCGGACGGGCGCTGACAGCAGCATCTTATCGAACAATCTGCGAAGACCCAGAGCATTTCAAACCACTGGAGGATGCGCTTGCATCCGCCGCTGGCGATGTGGCCCGGCGCGAGGCTTACTGGGGCCGTCATTCCCGCTGGATTTCCAACCTTTTCACGGACGAGCCTGTTTTTTCTCCCGGCGAGGATGAGACGATCCCATTACAGGCGCTGTACCTGCGGCTGCGCTGTTTTTGGAACGAAGAAATCCCGCTGGAAACCGAGGACGGTGAAAGACCAGACCACCGTGACAATCACTTGCGCACGGCTCATATCGCAGATCTGCACGACACGGCCGAGGCATGGCTGAAACTACCGGCTAAAGATGCCCCAATCCGGGTGGTCACAGGTGGCCCAGGTTCCGGCAAATCGTCCTTTGCCCGGGCCTTCGCGCATGAGGTGATCGGCGATGGCAGTCTCCGCGTTGCGTTCATCCGCTTGCAATTCATGGCCGTGACCGGGAACCTCAGGGCAGATATTGGCCGGTACTTTCGCGATGTGGATAATTTCAAAAACATAAACGGCAATCCTGGCCTGCCCGAAAATCCACAAACCCCGCACAGAAAACCCCTATAGGAATTAACCAATAATAGCCCTGCATCCTATTATTAGTT
>JBCCHJ010000100.1:0-14277 GCA_039028795.1 Pseudomonadota bacterium | reverse complement strand
CGTAGACCGATGGGTAGACTGAACGTCAGAATCGTACTGTAGAGCAAGTGATACGTTGTCTCGCTCATGAGGGTGTCAACTCTTGGGTAGACTCGTTGGCTCTGGTCGAATTGGCGTTGAACTCTGCGGTTTAGGAATTTATATTCATCGCGACGCTTATGGGGATCCGCATGGCCGCATCATTGAGGCATCTGTCATATCTTCTGGCCGTTGCCGAAAACGGAAGCGTGACGGCAGCCGCCGAACAATTGGGCGTATCGCAGCCTGCGATCAGCACCGCATTACGCAACATCGAGGCGGATTACGATCTCAGTCTGTTTGTCCGCGAACGCCCCCACAAAATTGCTCTGACGGCGGTTGGGCGCCGCTTTGTCGCCAACGCGCGGCATCTTCTGGAGACTGCCGGAGAATTCGACGACGAGGCGCGGGAATTGAAGGATTCGCAGGCCGGCGTGGTCGATATCGGGTGTTTCACCCCCACGGCGCCCTTCGTCATTCCAATGGTCCTACAGCGCCTGAAAGACCGCTTTCCCAAGATCAGGATCAAATTGCACGAAGGCGACATCGACGAGATAAACCGGTTGCTGACAACTGGTGTTATCGAGGTGGCTCTAACCTATGACATGTATCCAAATCCCGCCGTGCAGTTCGAGCCATTGACCGAAGCATATCCCTATGCGTTGCTTGCTGCCGGCGATCCACTAGCGCGATCTGTATCGATCAGTCTGGCGGATCTGGCCAACCGGGACATGATCGCTTTCGACCTGCCGATCACCCAACAGTACTTTCATTCACTGTTCATCCAGCACAATTTGCGGCCCAGGATCCGGCACCAGGTCAAAAGTTATGAAATGGTTCGCAGCCTCGTCGGCGCTGGCGAGGGTTATTCAATTCTGATCATGCGCCCGATGAATGAACGTGCGTATTCAGGTGACCTGCTGGCGTATTTGCCGATCCGCACGACAATAGCGCCGCCAAGATATGGACTGGCATTCACCAACCAATACCGCCCGACAAAACTTGTTCGAACCATCGCGAAGATGTGTCGGGATTTATTCGCTGTGGACAAAAAGCTGTCGCAGTACCTAGTGCCGCCACATGCCGAATAGTCCGGTTCGTCTCCTGGTTCTGTCAGGCGGTGTCCCGCATCTGAACCGGTTGACGATCCGTGATTGTGTAAGCAATCGACGTCAGATGCGAATGGATTCGTTTGAGATCGCGAAGCAGATCGAGGTGGATCGACGACGTATCGATTGATGCCGCATTGCCTTCGCGCAAGCGTTCCAGGTGCTGTTGATTTGCGGCGTATTCCTCGTCACGAAAGTTACGCTTTCGGGCGATCAGTTGTTCGGCTATCGCTTCATCATCTGCCATGAAAGCCGATACAGCCAACTGCATCGACTCGCGCACGTGATCATAAATCTCATCAATTTCGGCGGCGCCCTCTTCCGAAAATGTCAGATTGGACTTGTGCTTGCGGTCAGCCAACCGTCGGATGTTGCGATCCACAATGTCGCCGATATGTTCCATATTCGTTGAGAACGAGATGATGCTGTGTGCCTGACGGCTTTGATCGCGGCTCAGTTCGGCACGCGTGATCTCTGTGACATAGAACTTGATGGCATTGTTCAGACTATCCACCTCGTCCTCGATCACACCAATGGCGGTCAAGCGCTCGACGGGGGCATCGGGACTAAGCGCATCGTGGCTGTCATCCAGCATCTCGTGCACGAAATCCGCCAGTCGAAGTGCCTCTCGCCGGGCGTTACCCAGCGCCCGCGCAGGCTCATTCAACGCTTCCTCGTGCAGATGACGCGGCGCAGCTCGCGGCCGCTCCAGATCAGGCAGGCTTGGAAGAAACTTCTCCAATGCACCAGCCGCCACCCCAACCAGTGGCAATCCCACGACTGCAAGTGTCATGTTGAATGCCAGATGGCCCAAAACGACAATCTTCTGATCCGTCAAACCGTAAACGTTCAACAATGCGTAGAACGCAGGCACAGCCCAGACCATGCCAAAGACCCCAAGTCCGCGAAAGCAAAGATTGCCAATTGGCACACGGCGCCCAGCCATCGGCTCGGCCATCGTCGCGGACAGTGCCGGAAGCGCGGCGCCTAAGTTGGCCCCCAGCAAAAGATAAAGGGCTGCTGGCCCACCGATGACGCCTGCGAGTGTCAGGGCGGCAATCATCAAAACAACCGCGAGACTTGAGTGCGCAATCCATGTCAGAACGGCAGCAAGCAGGATCGAAAGAGTCGGTTCATCTGACAATGCCGCGATCACCAAAGGTATCGTTTCTGATGCCTGGAGTGATCCCGCCACGCCCACGATCATCGTTAACGCAGTCAGCATCAAACCAAGACCCAAACAGGCCCTGCCACCGTTGCGGACGCGTTTGGAAGTGCCGGATTGGAACAGCACATAGCCTGCCAACAAAAGGGCGGGGATCGCTGCCGAGATGTCGAGACTTAGGATTTGCGCTGCCAAGGCAGTGCCAACATCAGCACCCAACGCAAGCGCGAGACCAGCTGCCAGCGTCAGCCTGGCTTTCGCTACAAACCCGCCCCCCAACAGAACAAGCGCTGTCGATGATTGCAATGTAGCTGCACCAATGCCCCCAAACACAAACGCCCTTAGACGGTGTCCTGCAATGCGACGCAAATGCCGATCAAGATCTGCACCCAACGCACGTTCGGCAGCAGTGCGTACCATTCGCAGGCCCCAAAGTAGCAGGGCAACTGCGCCAAGAAGATTGAGTAGAACCAAAGATGCGGACATCAGCCACCCGTTATGAATGCGGCAACTGCCGCAGGAATCCCCTCTGTTACTCCATCGTCACCAGTTGATCTTATCGCACACGAAGCCAACACGTTTTCACCGCGGTCGTGCACCCGCCCTCATCGCGGGTTGGGCGGAGACTAGTCGATATTTCGAGCCGGTGCTCGAAGCGTCCAAATCGCGGTCGAAGTCCGTTTCTTCAACTGCCCCTATCGCGGCCAATTCAACTACCCCTATCGCGGCCAAGGCAGCGAATACGTTTTCACGTTGGTGAAGAACTTCATCGCCTCCAACACGCCCTCTTTCACTCCATTACCGCTGTCCTTTATCCCGCCGAACGGGGACATCTCGATCCGGTATCCAGGCTGTTCCCAGATATTCACAGTGCCAACATTTAGCCCATCAATATAGGAGATCGCCCGGTTCAGATTGTTGGTGCAGACACCGGCGGATAATCCGAACTGTGTCGAATTAGAGATCGCCATGACCTTTTCGTCGTCGTCCGGGACCCGGACGACCGGCACGATGGGGCCGAAGGTCTCTTCCATGACCAAATCCGTGTCATGGGGTACGTGATCGACCGTGATCGGCGGCAGCAAGGCCCCCTTCCGACCGGGATGATACAGGATCTTCGCACCTTTTGCCTCGGCATCGTGCACCCGGTTCTCGAACGTTTCCGCGGCCCTGGAATGGATCACAGTACCCAGTTGCGTATCATCGGACTGAGGATCGCCGTGGCGCAGAACTTTGGCTCGCTCCAGGATCATGGGAACCAATCTGTCGGCGATACTTTCCTGCGCCAGGATGCGTTTGACCGCCGTGCACCGCTGACCGGAATTGCCCGTGGCCCCGGCCACTGCAAGCGCTGCAGCTTTTTCCAGATCGGCGTCGTCCAGATCATTCAGAATGATCAGAGGATCGTTGCCCCCCAACTCCAACGCCGTGCGCTTGTAGCCGGCCCTTTCAGCGATCATCTTGCCCACTGGCACTCCGCCGGTGAACGTTATGATGTCGGCATTGGGGTCCGAGATCATCTGTGGTCCAATCTCGCCAGGATTGCCGGTGACGATCTGGAACATCTCTGGCGGCAGGCCCGCATCATAAAGAATATCCGCCAGCGTGATCGCTGTCAGCGGTGTTAGCTCTGTCGGCTTACAGACAACGCAGTTATTGGTTGCGATGGCAGGTGCGATTTTGTGCGCCACCATGTTCAACGGGTGATTGAAGGGTGTGATCGCGGAAATCGCCCGTACGGGTTCCCGTTTCGTATAGATCTTGCGATCCTTGCCCTGCGGGGTCAGGTCGCAAGAAAAGATCTGACCGTCGTCCAGGATCGCCAATTGCCCGGCCAGGGTGAAAACGTCGTAGGATCGTCCGGTTTCATAAAGCGAGTGCGCTTTGCATATTCCCAGTTCCAGCGTCAGCCAGTGGGCAATTTCCTCACGCCGTTCCCGGATCAGTTCCGCAGCCCGGAACAGGATTTGCTGGCGCTCGTAACGGGTAAGGCGCGGCCGATAGTTCGCCGCAATCTCGAACGCCTCGGCGGCATGTGCCGCCTGTCCCACCGGCACTGTGCCGATCACTTGATCAGTGTAGGGATAGCGTACTTCGACCACATCATCTGTGGTCACTTTCCGTCCACCAATGCGCATTGCGTCATGGCGGATGGCTGTATCGACTTTGTTCATTATGCGCTCTCCTTCGCAGCCATCCCGCAGGCAACCGACAGCACGTCAAAGTTCCTGAGATGCGGAGCATTTCCAAGATCAGGGATCGCACGATTGGCGATGAAGGGGACCGCCTGCTCGGTCAATCCACCGTGAGAACGCAAAGGTGCGTCCAACCCGCTCAGATCATGTTCAGCCTCGGAGGTTCCGATGGTCAGATTCTCGGTTGAGGTAATGACGATGTCACCCATACGATCGGCTGGCAACTCATAGGTCTGACACGCCTCGTCCTGTTCCAGTGCAGTCAGAACGCCGTCAACTCCGCGCAGACGGCTGGTGATCTCTGTCCGATCGGCGCCGTCGGGCAAATAGATCGTTGCAAAGGATCCGAGCGCGCCGTGATGCACAACATAAGGGTCAGTAATCGGCAGGATCACGCGTGCGGCGCCCTTGCCAAGCCATTCGTCCATCAGGTCCTGCACATAGATTACCGCCGGCGTCCCATCAGCGCGATGCTTGGGCTTCATGCCATGATCGGCGGTTATTACGATCGCGGCGCCCTCTGCGTCCAACTCGCCCAAATACCGATCGAAGTTCTTGTAGAAATCGTTTGCGACCGCGTCGCCGGGTGCATGCTTGTGCTGGATGTAATCGGTGGTGGACAAGTACATCACGTCCGGGCGGAATTCACGTAACAGTTTGACACCGGCAGCAAAGACGAACTCGGAGAGCGCCGCAGAATAGACCTCGGGCACTGGCTCGCCCAGCCATTCCGATGCATTGTTAATGCCGTTCACCGCCATGGTTGCCTGATCTGCCTTTTCGGACGAAAAACAAATCGCACGGTCGTCGTCGAACTCCAGCCCATCACCTAGCAATGCCCGCAACTTATCCTTGGCGGTGACAACGGCGATCCGCTTGCCTGCCCGATAGAACTCGGAAAACACCGTGGGTGCACGCAGCCATTTCGCATCGTTCATCATGACCGCTTCGCCCGTGTCCGGGTCGATCAAATAATTGCCGCAGATCCCATGGACCGCCGGAGGTCTGCCCGTTGCAATCGACATGTTGTTTGGATTGGTGAACGACGGAATCACTGAATGGGCGATCCGGTCAGTGCCCTCGGCCTTCATCCGGGCAAGGTTCGGCATCAGGCCTTGTGCAATCGCCTCGTCCAGATATGCAGGCTCACACCCGTCCAGGCATATCGCGATTGCGCACACTTTTGGCATTTCGTAGGCGCGGCCGTTCACGGTCAGCGCTACAGGAGTTTGCTCGTTCATGTCTTGGTCCTCTCAAGCAGCCAGTGTGCTTACGCCCATGTCCCTGCAGACAGCTTCGATAGCAGCCAGTGCATTCCGCATGTGGTCTTGGTCCAACCGCCCAATGCAGCCGATCCGAAAGCTCTCTGCGACCGTCAGCTTTCCGGGATAGATCACATAGCCCAGATCCTTCAGCCGGTCATAAAAGGTCTGAAAGTCAAATGCCGGATCCGCAGGCATATGGAACGTAACGATAATCGGAGCTTGCAGGTCGTCGGCCAAAAGCGTCGCAAACCCCAGTGCGCGCATCCCATCAATCAGGACCTTTGCATTTGCTTCATAGCGTCCACCGCGGCCCGTCTGTCCCCCTTCGTCGAAGAATTCAACCAATGCCTGATGAAAGGCAACGATCACATGAATCGGCGGAGTGAAACGATATTGACCCGTCTTCTCAAAGTTTTGCCATTGATCGTGCAGGTCGAGAACGAGTGACGTAGCATTGCCTCCGGTTTCGGCCAACGCATCCCTTCGGCACAACACGAAACCCAATCCCGGGACGCCTTCGATACACTTGTTGGACGAGGCCGCTACAGCATCGAATTGGACTTTTTGCGCACTCAGCTCCAACGCACCGAATGAAGACATCGCATCAATCAGCAGTCGTCGTCCGTGACGGGCAACCACCTCGCTGATCCCAGGAATTGGATTCAGGATGCCGCTTGTGGTTTCACATTGCACAGCAAAGACATGGCTGATCTCAGGGTCATCAGATAGCATCCGATCCACCTCGGACAAATCAGGCGGGGTGTCTTCCGGCGTTTCGTGAACGGCCACGGAACGGCCCGCGATCTGCAGGATCTTCTTGGCCCGTTGACCATAGGCACCGTTAATCAACAACAGGCATTTGCCATCGCGCGGCACGAACGTGGTCAGCATTCCTTCGACTGCGAATGTGCCAGAGCCCTGCATCGGGACGGTTGCGTAATTATCGACACCGTCGATGATCCGGGGCAACCAATCCAGCACCTCACCATTGATCTTGAGGAACGTCGCATCTCGTGATCCCCAGTCACGAACCATGACCTCTTTCACCGATTTCGACGTGGTCAGCGGGCCTGGGGTCAACAGCAACGGATCGCCAGTTTCCGATGCACCCTTCAGTGGTTCCTGGATCGCCATCCCTGATCCTTTTGTTTTACGGTTTGCACTGGATTGGCGCAGAAACAGGGCATATGTAAAATCGATAGTATTGATGTATATATAGATTTTCCTTATTTATGGGCAAGCTGCCACTTGGGATCTCACAATGCGCCACACGCAACTGCGCGCCTTTCATCACGTCGCTTTGCACGGCGGATTCTCGCGGGCGGCACAAGCCCTGGGGCTGACGCAGCCTGCGGTGTCCGATCAAGTCAAACAGCTGGAGAAAGCGCACGATGTGCTTCTCCTCAAACGAACGACAAAGTCCGTTTCACTGACCGATGCAGGCGCGCGGTTGTTCGAAATTACCCGCAGGATGTTCGATGCAGAACGTGCCGCGCTTGAGTTACTGACTCGGCAGAACGAGGCAAGGGCCGGTAATCTTCAGATCTTCGCAGACAGCCCCCATCACATCCTGCATGTGCTTGCCAGCTTTCGAACGCAGAATCCCAACGTCTCCGTCAAAGTCGGCACAGGCAATTCCCAGGAAATCCTAGCAGCGCTGAAAACCTATGACGCAGATATCGGAATCGTCGGAGAGGTTCCGTCTGAACGCACCCTGGACGTCGTCGCATTGGGCGCATCTGATATCGTCGCTTTCGCGCGCAAGGGCGGGGCTTTGGACGGGTTCCCGACAATTTCGGTGCATCGGCTGCTTGAGCTGCCCCTGGTCCTTCGCGAGCCGGGGTCAAAGACTCGGGCGAAACTGGAACAGGCAGCAGGGAAACTGCCGCAGGCCATCGAGGCGGAGGGGCGCGAAGCTGTGCGAGAGATCGTGGCCGCCGGAGGCGGCATCGGGATTGTCTCACAAGCGGAATATGTGGACGATCCAAACCTCACATCTGCCCGGATCACAGATCCCGAACTGACGATGGAAGAAGCAGTCATTTGCCTTCGCGAACGATCCGAAAACCGTCTGATCGCTGCGTTTATGAAGCTCACCAGGCACGCGGCATCCCGAGCCGCAATTGGCCGAAAACTAAGCCAGCGATGATCAAAGGCCTTCAAGCAGTTGGGAATTGGCAGCGAATTAGCCAAACGTTTGCAACGCTGCACGACAGGGCAGAGCCCGATCCATCCGCTCAAGCAGGCAGTTTATAAAGCTGGCCGAATCCGTCGATCGCGTCAGATACTCGTGCCAGCCGCAGCGCGTGCCAAAGCATCGCGTGGTTTGATGCCGTCACAGGAATACCCAGTTCTGCCTCCAACCGGGGCGCCACGTGCAGACCGCGCAGGCTGGTGCATGAAATGAAGATCGCATCGATTGCCTCGCCGGACACCAGATCGCAGGCGCTGTTGATCATGCTGTCCTCTGTGATCGAGGCCACCACCGCATCGTGTGGCTCGTCGAACGAGCCAAAGACAGGCACGTCAAGTCCGGCGGCAGTAAAGGCCGAGAGAATGCTCTCGTTCACGTCTCGCGTATATGGCGTCAGAACGGCAATGCGCCGGGCGCCAAAGGCCGACATCGCCGCCTTGGCTGCAGTAATCGGTGTTGTCACCTGCGCACCCGGTTTACCCCGACGCACCAGGTCAAAGACCACGTCTTCGCCCAGCACCGCCGTTGCGGAAGAACAGCCATAGGCAACCACATCGACCCGGTCGCCGGCCAGAATCAACTCAGAAGACGCGGTGATATCCGCCTGCATTGCCGCCAGAGAATCGGGCGTGACAACCGGCGACATCGGGATACGCGAGGCGTAAAGCGCGACACCGCGCAGACCCGATGCAACCTCGGCGAACTCGTGCTCGATGGTATAGTCATTGGCCAAGACGACCATGCCGATCCTAGCGCGTGCGCCAAGGCCGGCATCGGTCTGAAACGGCAGATTGCTGACCCAGCGGGTCATGTCCTTGCGCCCAACGTAATGCCATACTCAGCCAGCACCTCATCCGTATGCTGGCCCAAGGTCGGCGCGGGGCCACGTACGCCGCCGGGAGTGCGCTCGAACTTTACAGGCAAGCCGATATGCTGCACGGCACCCGAGGTCGGGTGCTGTACCTCGGGCACCATCTGCCGGGCGATGGTTTGCGGATCGGCATGCATCTCGCGAATGGTGGAAACCGGCCCTGCGGGAAAGCCGCCCTCTTCCAGCATCGTCAACCAGTCTGTCGAACTGCGGGCCGACATGATCTCGTTCAGCACCTGCTCCAGCACCAGCCGGTTTTCCATGCGCTTGTCGCCGGTTTCGAATCTCGGGTCGTCCGCCAATTCCGGTCGACCGATGATCTCAGCAAACCGCAGCCAGTTGCGCTGGTTCGCCGCCCCGATGTTGATGTACCCATCAGCCGTCCGGATCGCCTGATAGGGCGCGTTCAGGGGGTGGGCCGAGCCCATGGGCTCCGGGTCTTGCCCCGTCGCAAAGGCAATGGCCGATTGCCAGTAGGTATGGGTGATCGCTGCCTCGTAGAGCGAAGTCTCCACCACCTGCCCCTGCCCCGTCTCTCGGCGCTGCGCCAGGGCGGCACAGACGCCCATGGCCAACAGGATGCCTGCGGTTATGTCACTGACCGGCGGGCCAACCTTGCAAGGCGGGCGACCCGGTCCCTCTCCGGTAACCGACATCAGGCCAGACATGCCTTGTGCGATCAGATCGAACCCGGCCCGGTCGGCATAGGGCCCAGTCCGCCCAAAACCCGAGATCGAGCCGTAGATCAGGCCGGGATTGTCCTTCTTCAGATCGTCATAGCCGATCCCCAGTTTCTCCATCGTGCCCTTGCGGTAGTTCTCCAACACAACGTCGGCCTTGGCGATCATGACGCGCAGTGCCGCCGCCTGCTCGGGGTCCTTCAGGTCCAGCACAACACCCCGCTTGTTGCGGTTCATCATCATGTAGCTGGCGGCCTCATCCCCGATGTAAGGGGCGGAGTGGCGGGTGTCGTCGCCGGTAGGCTTTTCCACCTTGATCACGTTGGCCCCCATATCGGCCAGCATCAACCCGGCCACAGGGCCAGCCATGACATGGGCGAGTTCAATGACAGTGACGCCTGCAAGTGGTCCGGACATTTGGTATGCTTTCTTAGAGATCGTTGATCAGTTGACAGATGTTCCTATGCGCCCCGACCGGAATCAAGGCGCATAGCGAAGCCAGGCTGAGCTCTCGTATTCGAGGAGTTATTTTGGCTTAAGGTTCGATCCTGCTTGCCGCAAAGGCACGTTCTATATCCGTCACCTGTACGATACCGTCCTCACAGCGGAACTTGTCATCAGATTTGCGATTGATGAAGTAACCTCCTTTACGGTGGTACGTCATTGGATGGATCGTTGCGATACCACCGGACTTTCCTACCAAGAAAGACTTGGCGCCTCTTTGATATGCGGCGAATGATCTGACACCAAGCGCTTTGAAAACCAGCTTTCTTGGCATCGAGTTGGTCTCGACGATCTCGCGCTGGACACCGATAACTTCGTTTGTCAGTCTTGCGACTTAAATCAGTTCATCCAATGGGGCGCGAAAGCAAGGTAATCCTTCTTCCAAAAAGCGATCAGAGTTTTGATGATTCGTGACGATGAAGACAGTTCCATTCTTCAAGTACAAACTGCAGGCTGATTCTTCACTCAGATGTATTTTTTTGCGCTTCTTCCAGAACAATTCATTCCCCCCGGAACGCCGGCTTCCTTTTCCCCAAAAACGCCTCCATCCCCTCCTTGAAGTCCGCGCTCATATAGGCTTGTTCCACAAGGTCGTGATCGTTCGCGTCCGGGCCTTCGGTTCGCAGGCGTCTCAGGCCCTCTTTGGTGACCCGCATGGTGATAGGCGCGTGGCCAGAGAGTTGTTCAGCCAGTTCCGCCGCACGGGCCAGCGGGTCCTCGGCAATCTCCGTCACCAGGCCGAGCGCGAGCGCTTCGTCCGCGCCGACCAAACGCGAGGTGAAAATCATCTCGCGCACCCTGCCCTGTCCGACCAAACTCGAGAGCCGCGATAGCGTCGCGATCGACAGGCAGTTACCGAGCGTCCGGGCGATTGGAAAGCCGAATTTCAACCGATCATCGGTGATGCGCAGATCGCAGCAGGCCGCTATCCCTGCCCCGCCGCCGGTGCAGGCGCCGGTGATCGCGGCGATGGTCGGAATCGGGCAGCGCTCGATCCGGGACATGATCTTGTCCATGGTCTCTTCATAGTGCCAGCCATCCTCGGGCGTCTCGAAGGCGCGGAACTGGGTCATGTCGGTTCCCGCCGCAAAGGCTCCGCCGGCGCCAGAGACGATCATCGCTCGCGCATCGCCTGGATCGTCGCAAATGGCCGCCAGCGCCTCGTACATCTCGAAGGTCAGGGCATTGCGCTGTGCCGGGCGGTTGAAAGTGGCTTGGACGATATCGCCGCGGCGTTCGATGATCAGGTCTTCAGTCATTGGCCCCTCTCGCTGCTTTGGAGTTGTTCCGGATATAACCGCGTTCGATCAGCCTGTCGCGTATTGCGTCCAGTTCTGCTTCTTCACCCGATGTGCGCGTTGCGGCGGCAAGCAGTGCCTCATAGCGAAGGACATCCCGCTTCTCGCCGTGTCGCTTGCGGCGGCAGTCGGTGCATTCAGTGGCCTCGGCGCCGGTGCGGATGCCAAGTTCTTCGTACCAATGGCGTTGCTCCTGCGCGAAGAACAAGAACCATCTGCGGCATGTGGTACAGGGCCGCGCAACATCGACATAGATCGGGCGGGTGTTGTGATCGGTCAGTGCCTGCCGAATGGTATCTCCCATCAGCAGCGTTTCGGGAAAGACCCTGCATGCCTCGCTTTCCACGAACGGCAGCCAGCGTTCAGGATCCGGGGGCATTGGCGTATCCGAGGCAATGGGCATGTCGCCGTATCGGGGGTGGTGCACGAAATCACCGTGGCGCACCCGTGCCCTGATCGCCTTCTCGCGCGTACGGCGCAACTGGCGCTGGTCGCGATTCTGACTCATGCCCGCTGCTTAAATCGTTTTGGAGGTCGGGTTTTCAACAAGGATTCAGCCTTGCGGACGTAGCCGATCTCGAACAGATGCTGGCCCAGTTGTTCGAGATCGGACCATTCCCTTTGGGATTTGTCTGGCCGGGCCAAAAGCGCCTCGTACTGGTGGATGAAGGCGCGTTGTTCGTGCCGGTCATGGCGGCATTCCTGACAGTCGACACAATCAGCGTCGATGAAAAAGCCTAAAGTCTCGTACCAGTACTTCTGCTCCAACGCGAAGAACAGGAACCAGCGGCGGCACTTCCGGCAGCGTCTGGCGATGTCGACATAATAGGGTCGCCAGCCCCACCCGGTCCTTTGGCGTGACCGGTCTGCGCGGATCGCAGTTTCGGGAAAATATATCGCATCTGGTATGTGGGTGCGGTTGTAACCCCAATAGGATGCACGCATTTCCGCGGCAGTGATGGGGGTGGCCGAGCGGATCGGCGCATCCCCGTACCTTGGATGGTCGACGAAGGCACGCCCAGTGCTTAGGCGCTGGTACCTCTTGCGATTGCGTCGGCGCTCTCGTTTCTCTGCCTTGCTGAGTTTCGGTGTCTTTTTGCCTGCAGGCACGGGTTCAGGCCCGCCCGCGCGGGATCACAGCCATGGTTGCGGTCATGGTGGCAACCAGTCTCTCGTCAGTGCCGGTGATCGCCCAGCACTTGCCTTCGGTGAACAGCAGGGTGCGCCCGGGTTTGATCACCCTGCCCTCGAACCGAAAACGCTGACCGACTGCATGGCGCAGGAACGATGTTTTCAGTTCCGCAGTCAGCAACGTGTCGTTCGGCGCCAACAAACTGCCGGCCGCCGATGCACAAGCCGTATCCATGCCCGCCGTTATTGTCCCGCCATGCAGCCCACCACCGGACTCGCAGATCCTTTGGTCCCATTCCATCTCGACATCCACCTCGCCCGGGGCAGCGCGCGCTAGATTCATCCCGAGGTGTCGCATCAAATATTGGGCATCGTGACTTTCGCGCGTACGCGCGGCCCAGTCAGGATCGCGTGGCTCGAAACTCATCCTTTCACGTCCTCTCTTCCCTCGACGCACATGACTGTCGAGGTCATGGTGGCGCAAAGTTTTTCCGCATCTGCCATGATTGCAAACGCCTTGGCCTGACAAAAGATCAGCGTGCGACCGGGTTTGATCACACGGCCTTCGAAACGGAACGACTGGCCATTGGCGGGCGCCAGAAAGCTGGTCTTGTTTTCGACGGTAAGAACGCCTGCATCGGCTGCGACGAGTGTCAGAGCACAAAATCCGCAAACCGAGTCGAGCCCGGTCGAGACAACGCCGCCGTGCAGAAAGCCGTGCTGTTGCTGGTAGGCATGCGCAAAATCCATCTGGGTGTCGAACATTCCGGGGGCAACACGCGTGATACAAATACCGATCGTTTCCATGAAGGTCTGCCGGGCAAAGCTGTCACGCGTGCGGGTCTCAAAGTCAGGATTGGCCGGCGTCATGTCGCCTCCAGCACCCGCATCGCGGCATCGCAGCCGCCCTTCTGGTGCGGCACGCCCGCAATCCCCAGGCCCATTTCGACGCCTGACAACGTGCCCATCAGCATCAGGTCATTGAAATCGCCCAGATGGCCGATGCGGAACACCTTGTCGGCAATTTTGGAAAGGCCCGATCCCAGCGACATGTCGAACCGGTCCAACACCGCGGCACGGAAGGCATCGGCGGAATGGCCATCCGGCATGCGCACCGTCGTCAGAACGGGCGAGTGCTCGCGTTCGTCGGTGCATTGTAGCTCCAGCCCCCAGGACTGAACGGCGGTACGTGTGGCCTTGGCGTGGCGCTGGTGACGGGCGAAGACGTTGTCCAGCCCCTCTTCCTCCAGCATGTCGATGGCCTCGGCCAGCCCGTACAGCATGTTTGTGGCATTGGTGTATGGAAAATATCCGTTCGCGTTCGGGCCCAGCATGTCCGACCAGTCCCAATAGGATCGGGCGCACGCAGCCTTCGCATGCGCTTCCAGCGCCTTGGCGGAAAAAGCATTAAACGACAGGCCCGGCGGCAGCATCAGACCCTTTTGGCTGCCCGACACGGCGACATCAACGCCCCATTCGTCCATCCGGAAATCGGCAGATGCCAAGCCAGAGATCGTGTCGACCATCAACAGCGCTGGGTGGCCCGCATCATCGATGGCGCGGCGAACATCCGCGATGCGAGAAGTCACACCCGTCGAAGTCTCGTTATGGACAACGCAGACTGCCTTGATGCCGTGGGCGGTGTCGGCCGTAAGCGCTTCGTGGATCGCTTCTGGCCGGGCGCCCGCCCGCCAATCCGAATCAATCACTTCAGGGGACAGGCCAATGCGAGTGGCCAGCTTGTGCCACAAGAAGGCGAAATGCCCAGTCTCGAACATCAGGACACGATCACCGGGAGACATGGTGTTGACCAGAGCAGCCTCCCAAGCGCCCGTACCCGAAGCGGG
>JBCCHJ010000099.1:0-14361 GCA_039028795.1 Pseudomonadota bacterium | reverse complement strand
TCGCTGGGCGGTGCTGCGGCGATCCGGGGTGGGGCTCAGATACCCGAGGCGAAGGCGATTGCCACCATCGGCGCCCCCCACGATCCTGGCCATGTCGTCCACAATTTTGGGTGCGCATTGGATGACATAGAACGGGACGGCAAAGCCGATGTGACGCTGGCCGGGCGGACGTTCACGATTTCCCAGAGTTTTGTGGAGGACGTGCGCTCAACCAATCTGGACGCGACCCTTGCCGGTTTACATAAGGCGCTGCTGGTCTTGCATGCGCCGATGGACCAAACCGTCGGGATCGAAAATGCAGGGGCGATCTTCAGTGCGGCCAAGCACCCGAAGAGCTTTGTCACGCTGGATGATGCGGATCACTTGCTCAGCCGTGCCCAGGATGCCGACTATGCGGCCGAAGTTATCGCCGCCTGGTCAAAGCGGTATCTTTCGCTGACTGAACCCGAACAGACCCAGGCCGCGGCGGATGGTGATGTTCGCGTGTCCGAGGCTGACCCTGAAGGCTTCTTGCAAGACATCGCTGAAGGTTCGAAGCACACTCTGGCGGACGAGCCGAAATCTGTGGGCGGCACGGATTTGGGCTTCACGCCCTATCAATTGGTGGCTGCAGGATTGGGCGCGTGCACCTCGATGACGATACGCATGTATGCGCGGCGCAAGGGCTGGCCGTTATCGCATGTCTCTGTTGATGTCGGTCATGATAAGATTCACGCGCAAGATTGCGCGGCGTGCGAGACGACCGATGGCAAGGTCGACGTCTTCCGACGGGCAATATCTCTATCAGGCGATCTTACCGACGAACAGCGCGCTAGATGTATGGAAATCGCCGATAAATGCCCGGTTCATAGGACGCTTGAAAGCGAGATTCATATCGAGACGTCCCAAGTTCAAAATTGAACGGTCCCTCCAGCATCGATGGCCCGGCGGCATGCGCCAACCTCATCGAACGGATGACGGATTGATTTCAATGCAAGGCAACAGGCTGTGTGAAAACATAACCCGCGCCATGGATCGTCTTCAGGAACTGATGTTCGCATCCTGGGGGAGTCAGCTTGCGGCGCAATCGCGACACCAAACCGTCGATCGTCCGGTCATAGCCGGCCCAATCTTCGCCCCGCAGAAGGTCCAATAGCTGATTGCGGGACAACACGCGTTGCGGCCGTTCGATGAACAAACGTAGCAATGCGAATTCGGTTGTTGTCAGGCTGAGCACGGCGCTGTCTGGTCCCCGCAATTCCATGGCCAAAAGGTCCAAGGTATAGCCGCCGAACTCGGCCTTGTTGCCTGACGGGTCGTCCGCGGTGACTGTTCGGGCAGACCGGCGCAGAATGGCGTTCACCCGGGCAAGAAGCTCCCGCGGGCCGCAGGGTTTTACGACGAAGTCGTCGGCACCGAACTCCAACGCGATTACGCGGTCTGCTTCATCCCTTTTGCCGGAAAGCACCAGGATGCCGACATCTGATTTTGCGCGAACATCACGGATGATTTCTCCGCCACGTCCATCCGGAAGGTTCAGGTCCAGGATGATCAGATCGGGATCAAAGCGTTTGTATTCCGGCCAGAACCACGCCGCAGTGCCGCCGTCCTGAACCGCGAATCCGTCGTCTTCCAAGGATTCGACAATTTCTGAACGCAAAGCTGTATCGTCCTCAAGAACAAGAAGCTTTCGCAAAACTGACCCCCGTTTTTCCGAGCCGCCATTTTTCGCGGACAATCTTCAAATTCCGTAAATCACCATCGCCTATGCTGCCGCCGAAGGGATGTTCGATGGCAACGAAGCTACTTTTGGTCGATGATGAACCGCTGGTGACCGAAGAACTGCAGGAGGCGTTGGAGTTCGAAGGCTATGACGTAGAGACTGCGCAGTCCGTCGCAGAGGCTTTGGAATATTGCGCCAACGCGCCGGTCGATTTGGTGGTGACGGACCTGAAGATGCCGCAGGCAACCGGCCTGGATTTGATCCGGGCGCTGGGCGGCCAGACGGCCCCGCCGCATATCATCGTGCTATCTGGTCATGGGGCTGAAAGTAACCGCGCAGAGGCCATGGCTTTGGGGGCCGTGGAGTGCTTTGCCAAGCCAGTGGATCCCGATGATCTGGTAAAGAAAATTCAAGAGGTCCTGCCATTTCAGTGACGGTTTTGCGGGTTGCATCCGGTGGCTGCCAGGGGGCCTTCGCGTAGTTTTTAGGAGCGTAGCAATGCAGGCAGAGCAAAGCACACCTGCCTTCGTCTTGTTGTTAGATGACGACCAGGAAGCCCTTGAAGAAATTCAGGAAATCCTGGAGCTGGAGGACCTGTCTTCTGTCGCCGCGGCGACGGCTGAAGCGGCCATGGACGCATTGTCGTCTTCGCCTTCGCTTTCTATCGTCGTGACGGATGTCCATATCGCCGGTCCGGACGGCATCACCAACGGCATGGATTTCATAGCCCAGGCGCGGGAAAAGTTTCCCGACCGCGCGCTATCTTTCATCGTGTTGAGCGGTGATGCCGGCGCAATCACGGCCTCGATCGAAACCGGTGCCGTGGATTTTCTTACGAAGCCGCTAATGCCAGAGGCCTTGTTGTCCGCAATCCAGAACGCATCTTCATCACCCTCAGAAGACAACGATCTTTCGAGCAAATTGATGCGCAAGGTTGAAGAGACGACCCGGTCTTTACAACGCGTTAGCGTTGATCTGGCCGATAGGGAACGCGAGTTAAGCGTATCGCGCGAGGCCTATGAACGGCGTCGTCTGCAGGGTGGGAAGCTGCGAAAGGCCTTGGCACAGGGGCATATTCTACCCTGGTTCCAACCGCAGGTATGTGCCCAGACCGGCGCCTTACAAGGGTTCGAAGCTCTGGTGCGTTGGGCCGATCCCGTGCTGGGAATGCAGAACCCGGCGGAATTTTTGCCTCTGGCCCAGGAAATCGGTTTCATGACAGAGCTTGACACTGTCATTCAGCGCCACGCATTCGGATCGCTCAGTCAGGTCCACCGGTTGGGTTTCAATGAATGTGATGTCGGGATCAATCTGACCGCGTCGCAATTGGCTGAACCAGGGTTGGTCGATTACCTCAGCCTGGAAGTCGATCGCGCGGGATTGCAGCCACAAAATGTTGCCATTGAAATCCTCGAATCCGCGATGCTGGATGAAGCCGCGGCGGATCCGATCAAAGTGAATGTTAACCGGCTCGGCCGGTTGGGATTTGGCATCGATCTAGATGATTTCGGAACCGGCCATGCCGGGCTATCCAGCCTGCGCGATCTTGCGGTGACACGCATCAAAATTGACCGTAGCTTCGTGCAAAACGTGGACCGGGATGCAAAGTTGCAGAAGTTCACGCGGGCCCTAATCAATCTGGCGAAGACGCTTGAAATCAACGTCTTAGCGGAAGGCGTCGAGACGGAACAAGAGCTGACTTGGTTGCGTGACGAAGGCTGCGATGCGGTCCAGGGGTTCTTCATTGCAAAACCGATGCCTATCGATGCGGCCATGACCTGGGCAGAGAGTTATTGCGAAGCGCCCAGTTCTGTTGCGTCATCTGCGGGATAGCCGTGCACGGAAATGCACAAGATTCCGCAGTTTTCCAATCCACAGAAACATTGACGACCCAGCCAGGTGTCATGGTGGCCCTTGCCCGCCCTGCATACCGACGGAGGACGCTCAATGTCATATTGCCTGCCTGCCGAAACGACGACTTCAGAGATCACAGGCACAGTTCTGATCGTCGATGATGTGTTGGAAGCGGCCGAGGAACTGTCCGAAGCACTGCAGAATTTTGGGATAGAAACACGGATCGCCACGACTGCGAACCAAGCAAAGAAAATGGTTTTGTACCAGCCGGACATCTGCGCTGTGATCACTGATTTCTATCTTCGCAAGGGCGGAGCCGGAACGAATAACGGACTGAAATTGCTGGAAGATCTGCAGTCGCGGGCTCCAGAGCGGAACTTGAAATGCGTCGTGATCAGCGGTGATCCAGACGTTCTGGTCGATTGCACGCTGATTGGTGCGCAACGTTTTCTGGGTAAACCGGTTGCGCCCGAAAGTCTGATCGAAATGTTGACTCAAAAATTGCCTGATCTTCGGAACAACCGGGATACGGACACCGTTCGTAAACTTCATCAGATCATAATGACCCAGTCCCGCGCGATCACGCGGCTGACTGATACGATAAAGCATCATGAGAGTCGCGCGATGAAAATCAGCAACCATGTTGATCATCTCACCAGCGCCGCCATGTTGGTCAGTCACCAGGTAACCGATGCTGACCGGCAAGACGTGGTCAGCATGATGGAGTACATCGTCGCAGAGGGCGCCGCAGCCAAGGGCTTGGCGAAGGCCAGACCCGATCCCGTCGCAGCTGCCGATACCATCCCTCGGTGAAGGTCAAATAATGAAGACTCCTGTTAAACTTCTGATCCGCGCGTTCAGTCTAATCGTGGCCTCAGGGCTTTGCGTCCCGGCAGCCAATGCTGCCGATCAGCCAAGACTGGCTGCATTGGACGACAGCGCAGCCGAAGAGACGCTGATCTTTGGGATTGTGCCGCAACAATCGGCAAGCAGGCTTGCCCGAATGTGGGGGCCCTTGCTGGCCCGGCTAGGCGAGGATCTGGGTGTTGGTGTTCAATTTAGGACCGCCAAGGATATCCCGACATTCGAGGCATGCCTTGCGGCTGGCGCCTATGACCTCGCCTATATGAATCCGGTGCACTACACGATCTTCTCGGACGCTGCCGGATACCTGGCAGTCGCGCGCCAGGCAGACAAAAAGCTCCGTGGTCTGATTGTTGTGCGTAAAGACAGCGATCTGGTAGCGCTCGAAGATCTCAACGGTGCAGAGATTGCCTTCCCTTCACCTGGCGCCTTCGGGGCCAGCGTCGTACCGCGGGCCGAATTGCAGGCGCGGGGCGTCGACTTCAAACCAAAATACGTAAAATCACATGACTCGGTATATCGCGCGGTTGCAGCAGGGCTAATGCCGGCGGGCGGCGGCGTCCTAAGAACTTTCAATGCAATCGCTCCGGATCTGAGGGACCAATTGCGAGTGATTTATCGCACCGGTGCATACACGCCGCACGCAATCGCGGCGGCGGGAAGGGTCCCTGCGGATATCCGTGAGGCGCTGCAGGACGCACTTATGCAGATAAATGCTGATGCGCCGGATCTTGCGGCATCCGTTGGGATGACCGGCTTTGCCAGGGCGACAGATCAAGAATGGGACGACGTGCGGGCCTTGCAGCTTAAAGCGGCAGATACCGGAATTTCGACCCAAGAGACGCTCGCATGTCCTTCCGGCTAAAGACCATACTTGGCATCGCCGTGATCGAATTGACTGTGATGGCGATCCTGATCTTCGTAAACCAGCTGAACTTTGGTGCCACGGCCAGCGCCCAGCTTTACGAGCGGGTGCGCACCAGTGGCGAGCTATTTGCAACCATGGTGGCCGACGCGGTTATTGCAACTGATCTGGCGACGCTGGATGCGATGATCGAAAACACGCTGGCCAATGATGGCATTGTCTATCTTCGTGTGCGCAATAGCGCCGGTGTTCCATTGTCCCAGAACGGTAGCTCCGATGCCTTGCAAGAACGCTTTGTACAGGACGCCAGCTTCGAGAATGCGTTATCGGACCACCGGATAGACATCGCTTCACCCATTCAAATCGCAGGTCAGGACTTCGGCTCGGTCGAAATCGGCGTTTCAACGCGTCACGTCGAACAGGAAATGTCCGGCGCCTTGCAGGTGAACATGATCGTCGCCGTTCTTGGAATGTGTTTGGTGGCGATCTTTGGGTATCTCTTGGGCTCGATCCTGACCGGTCAATTGATGTCCTTGCGCCAGGGGGCGAAGATGATCGCAGCTGGGGATCTGGGGCATCAGATCGCTGTCCGTGGACGCGATGAGCTGGCTGATACCGCGCGATGTTTCAACGAGATGGCCAATACCTTGGCACAGGATCGCGCAGCTTTGGACCTTAAGCAGGCTGAACTAATCGATAAACGCGATCGAACCTCTTTGATCGTCGATAGTATGATCGAGATTGCGTCCGGAACCGATAACATCGAAGTTCCGGATTACGAACGCCGCGATGAGATTGGCGATATGGCCCGCGCCACATTGGTGTTCCAGAACGCCATGCGCGAAATTCAAGAAGCCCGTGCTGAACAGGCTAGGTTGATCCACGCCTTCGATCAACTGGAAGAACAGGTCGCAATCTTCGACGAAAACGGTAGGAACATCTTTGCCAATGCCAGTTTTAGGCAATCGAATTCCGCAGTCCTGGATAAGTTGCCTCACACATATTCTTACGCTGATTTCCTAACCGAAGGGATACAGCAGAATCTGTTTCCTGACGCAGTTGGGCAGGAAGACGAATGGCTTGCTGTGCGACTATCGGATCAAGCCGGCACAGAGGTTCCGTCAGAGATCGCGTTTGCGCCGGACAGGACCTTGCTGGTCAACCGCACAACCGTCGCCGGTATCGGGATGGTCGTTTCAATTTCGGACGTCACCGAGCTTAAGACGTCGCAGGCCCAATTGATCCAAGCCTCAAAACTGGCAACTTTGGGCGAAATGGCGACCGGCATGGCGCACGAACTGAATCAACCCCTTGGCGTCATCCGAATGGCTGCCAACAATTGCACGAAACGGATCCAGAAGGGCCACATCGACGCCGATTATCTGACGGGCAAGTTACAACGAATAAGTGATCAGACCGCTCGGGCGGCGCAGATCATCGATCACATGCGTATCTTTGGGCGGAAGGCGGATGGAGACGCGCAAACCTTTGATCTGGTCGCTTCGCTGGAGTCGGCATGCGCCTTGACGACCAAACAACTTGCCCTGGCCGGTATCAAAATGCAGTGCGATTTTGGCGCCGAGACATTTTTGGTCATCGGTCAGCAGGTGATGTTCGAGCAGGTTATTTTGAACCTGATCGGCAATGGTCGGGACGCAATCGTCGGCGACAAAGAGGCGGCGGATGAGGGAATGCTAAGCCTTCGGATCTGTGGCTATAGCGGAGACCGGGTGACGATCACGATCGAGGATACGGGCGGCGGTATTCCCGACCATGTGATCGACCGTCTGTTCGACCCGTTTTTTACGACGAAGGCTCCGGGAAAAGGCACCGGGCTTGGTCTGTCGATCAGCTATGGCATCATCCGAGAGATGGGCGGAACGATCACGGTTGAGAATACAGAACGCGGGGCAATGTTTCGGATCGAACTACCGCGCGCGACCGGGTCTTTGAAAACCGAGGCGGCGTAAACTGATCAGAGAATGCTTAGTGTAAGCCGTTTCCCCGCGGTAAGGCAGGAAAATCGACATCTTGGCAGCCGTGACCGCAATGAGCCGGTGCTGGATGGCCGTGGTTCTGGCAGGCTGAATTACCTGTGATCTGTCCGATCTTCAGGCTACGCGAACTTCATATTATGAAGCAGGCCTTTGGGTGAACGCCCGCGCAGCGCGACAGTTCTGTGCGTCGACTTGAATTGTCTGGGCGAGGGGCCTTTGGCCGCCAGCTCGATGATCTGGTTAAGGCTCGACGGAATAGGCCCGCTTCAGGCACCGTAGTGAAAACATGCTGCGCGACTGATGGAATCCAGGAACCATGTACAAGCGTTCACGCAGGAACTTTTCGTATCCCTCGGTTCCATCCACCGCGACCTTCAACAGGAAATCATATCCGCCGGTAATCAGATGCACCTCTAAAACTTCCGGAATCCGTGCCATTGCCTCGCCAAACGAGGCCAGGGTTTCGTCATCATGGCGATTCAGATTGACCTCGATGATAACGGTTTCCGATCGATCGAGTTTCTTCTGATCCAGGATCGCGGTGTAACCGGCGATATACCCCTCGTTCTCCAACCGACGCACGCGCTGCCAGCAAGGGCTGGAGGACAGCCCAACCTTTTCCGCCAACTGGCTGTTTGTGATCCGGCCGTCGGCGACCAGCGCCTTCAGGATTCGCCTGTCGATTTCATCGAGGTTCGCTTTATCTGCCAATGATTCTTCCCATATTTCGAAAGATCAAGAAAAGATCTTCTGATTAATCCCCCATAACTGGTAAAAACAAAAGATGATTTTGTGAATGACAGAATAGCCTCGCGCATGGAGGCTGCATGAAAGACCTGAGTTTTCTCACAGATGATCCGATCAATGTTGCGCAGCGTGTGATGGATATGGTCAGAAAACTGGGTTTGACATTGATGCACCTGACGATTGAGCTGACCTACGCACCTTCTAAAATTTCACGCTCTGTTAACTCTGGACAGAATTCATTAGTTTCTAATTTAGGCGATCGGTTGTGCCAGATGCCGGGCGCCTTCGATATGGCTTTTCGCGACACAGCGCCATTACCCGCGCAGAAGACCGGGGAAACCGCATGACCCAAGATGGGCCGCTACACCTTCACGTGCCTGAACCCGAATTCAGGCCTGGTGATACGCCGGACTTTTCGAGTTTTGAAATTCCAGCCGCAGGATCCGTGCCGCGCCCGCCCGTCGATGAAGACCCCGAGGCGATGCGGGGCCTTGCCTTCACGATCATCCGTGTTTTGAACCGTAACGGCGAAGCTGTCGGGCCTTGGGCGGGGTCCTTGACCGATGACGAACTGAAAGAAGGCATGCGGCACATGATGCTGCTGCGCACCTATGATGCCCGGATGATGATGGCGCAGCGTCAAGGCAAAACATCTTTCTATGTGCAGCATTTGGGTGAAGAGGCGATCAGCTGTGCCTTTCGGAAGGCGCTGCGCAAGGGCGATATGAATTTCCCCACCTATCGCCAGGCTGGGTTGTTGATCGCGGATGACTATCCGCTGGTTAAAATGATGTGCCAGATCTATTCGAATGACGGTGATGCTGCGCGCGGGCGGCAATTGCCGGTCATGTATTCCTCGAAGGATCACGGGTTTTTCTCAATTTCGGGCAATCTGGCGACCCAGTATATCCAGGCCGTTGGTTGGGCGATGGCCTCGGCGATCCGGAATGACGATAAGATCGCCGCGGCCTGGATCGGGGACGGCTCCACGGCGGAAAACGACTTCCACGCCGCCCTGGTGTTCGCGTCGACCTATAAGGCGCCAGTGGTCCTGAACATCGTCAACAACCAATGGGCCATCTCGACGTACCAGGGCATTGCCCGCGGCGGTTCCGGCACATTTGCGGCCAGGGGCCACGGCTTTGGGATCCCGGCATTGCGCGTCGATGGCAATGATTTCCTGGCCGTACATGCGGTGGGGAAATGGGCGGCGGAACGGGCCCGGCGCAATCTAGGACCAACGGTTGTCGAATATGTCACCTACCGGGCCGGAGGGCATTCGACGTCGGACGATCCATCTGCCTATCGGCCAAAGGAAGAAAGCGATCATTGGCCTTTGGGTGACCCGATCCTGCGGCTTAAAGCGCATTTGATCGCCAAGGGTGTCTGGACGGAAGAGCGCCATACTCAGGCCGAGGCAGAGATTTTGGATCAAATCATAGCCGCCCAAAGAGAGGCCGAGGCCATCGGCACCCTTCAATCGGGTGGCCTGCCGTCCCCCAGCGACATGTTCCGCGATGTCTTTGCCGAGATGCCGCCGCATCTGGTGGAGCAACGCCAGAAAGCGGGGCTCTGACCGATGCCAAGCATGACCATGATCGAGGCGATCCGGGATGCCCATGAAGTCATGATGGCCAGGGATAACGATATTGTCGTCTTTGGCGAGGACGTCGGCTATTTCGGCGGGGTCTTCCGATGCACTGCGGGAATTCAGGAAAAATTCGGCAAAACCCGCTGCTTCGATACGCCGATCAGCGAACTTGGCATTGTCGGTGCCGCCATTGGCATGGCTACCTATGGCCTGAAGCCCTGTGTCGAAATCCAATTTGCCGACTATGTGTATCCGGCCTACGACCAGATCGTGTCTGAGGCCGCGCGCTTGCGCTATCGCTCGGCGGGGGAATTCACGTGCCCACTGGTGATCCGCATGCCCGTAGGCGGCGGCATCTATGGCGGCCAGACCCACAGCCAGAGTCCGGAAGCACTGTTCACGCATGTCGCTGGATTGAAGACTGTGATGCCATCGAACCCTGCAGACGCGAAGGGCCTGCTGATCGCGGCGATGGAAGATCCGGACCCGGTGATCTTTCTAGAGCCCAAGCGCCTTTATAACGGTCCTTTCGACGGTCACCACGATCGGCCCGCAGTGTCGTGGAAGAAGCACGAACAGGGCGAGGTTGCGGAAGGCTATTACCAGACACCGCTGGGTCAGGCGGCGATCCGCAGGCCCGGTTCCGCCGTAACGATCTTGGCATATGGCACCATGGTCTACGTCGCGATGGAGGCGGTGCAAACGCTGGGCCTGGACGCCGAAATCATCGACCTGCGGACATTGTTGCCGCTGGATAAGCCAACCATCGTGGCCTCAGTCCAAAAGACCGGGCGCTGTCTCGTGGTGCATGAGGCAACCCATACGTCGGGCTATGGGGCCGAACTGGCGACCATTGTGCAGAACGAATGTTTCTTCCACCTCGAAGCGCCGGTCGAGCGGGTCACCGGCTGGGATACGCCTTACCCGCATGCCTCGGAATGGGATTACTTCCCTGGACCCAAGCGTGTCGCCGATGCACTGACCGATGTGATGGCGGTCTAGATGGGCATCTTCGCGATCAGGTTGCCGGACGTCGGCGAAGGCGTGGCCGAAGCCGAATTGGTCGAGCTGCACGTCGCGGTCGGCGATCAAGTGCGCGAAGACGACGTCCTTGCTGCGGTGATGACGGATAAGGCGACGGTTGAAATCCCGTCGAGCGTATCGGGCAAGGTGACCTGGATCGGTGGTCAGATTGGTGAAACGGTGGCCGTTGGGTCAGACCTGATCCGGCTCGAGGTCGCTGGTCCGGGAAACATGGATGATGCGCCCGTCGAGACTGACGAGGCGTTCGTACCGCCTAAACAGGAGACGCCCTCGCCAAATCCTGAGCCTGCCCAGGAGGCTGCGCCAACCCCAGAGCCGTCTCCAGCTGCCCCGCCGCCGAAACAGCAGCCGCCTTTGCGCCCGGCAGGCGAACGCCCACTGGCGGTCCCTTCGGTGCGCAAACGTGCCCGCGAGGAAGGCTTCGACCTGTCGCAGATCAAAGGCACCGGTGGGGCAGGGCAAATCACCCACGCGGACCTCGAGGCATTCATGTCCGGGGTGGCGGCCACCTCTACCGGCGGCGGCGGGCCCGATCTGTCCGTTACTGAGATCAAGGTCGCAGGACTGCGCCGAAAGATCGCCGAGCGGATGTCCGCCGCCAACAGCCAAGCGCCCCACATCACCATTGTCGAGGAAGTCGATGTCTCGACATTGGAAGAACTCCGCGCACAATTGAATCGCGAGGCCACGGACAAAGAAGCGAAGCTGACCGTGCTGCCCTTCCTAATGGGCGCCATTGTCCGCGCGGTTCGCGACCAGCCCGCGTTGAACGCAAACTACGATGCCGAGGCCGGACTGATCCGCCAATACGGCGCGGTCCATATCGGCATCGCAACCCAGGTCGATGCGGGGCTTATGGTCCCGGTGATCCGTCACACGGAAACACTGGGACTGCGCCAGGCCGCCCGGGAACTTTCCCGCGTCGCCCAGGCTGCGCGTGACGGAACTGCGACCCGGGAAGAACTGACGGGCTCGACCATCACGATCACGTCTTTGGGCAAGCTGGGCGCGATTGCCACGACGCCGATCCTGAACCTGCCCGAGGTTGCGATCATCGGCGTCAACCGTATCGCCATGCGCCCGGTCTGGAACGGCACCGAATTCACACCGCGCCAGATGATGAATCTGTCGTGCAGCTTCGATCATCGAGTGATCGACGGCTGGGATGCGGCCGTGTTCGTCCAGCGGCTGAAAACGCTGCTGGAGACCCCCGCCATGATCTTCATCGAGGGCTGAGCCATGGAGGAATTGCGCTGCAAGCTGTTGATCTTGGGCGCCGGGCCGGGCGGATATGTCTGTGCGATCCGCGCAGGCCAGCTTGGGATCGACACCGTGCTGGTCGAAAGCGAAAACCACGGCGGCACATGTCTGAATGTTGGCTGCATTCCATCCAAGGCGATGATCCACGCAGCGGAAAAGTTCCATGAACTGACCTCTGCCGCGGTTGGAGGTGACCCGCTGGGCCTTTCGGCCACCGCGGCCGCGATCGACTTCAGCAAAACTCAGACCTGGAAGAACGGCGTTGTGACCCGCCTGACCAAAGGCGTCACGGGTCTGCTGAAAAAGGCAGGGGTCCGCACGCTCCTGGGCCGTGCGCAGTTTTTGGACGGCAAAGGGGTGGAGGTCACCGTCGATGGAACCACAACCCGGGTCCGCGCAGAACACATGGTCATTGCCACAGGCGCCCGGCCGACCGAACTGTCGATGCTGCCTTTTGATGGCCCCGTCATCTCTTCGACCGAGGCTTTGGCCTTGGACCAGGTGCCCGGGCGTTTGGTGGTGATCGGCGCGGGCTACATCGGGCTGGAACTGGGCATGGCCTATGCCAAGCTGGGCAGCCACGTCACGGTGGTCGAGGCCGCAGATCAGATCTTGCCCGCTTATCACAAAGATCTGGTGGCCCCCGTTGCCAAGCGCATGCAGGCCCTTGGGATTGAAACGCGCCTCTCGTGCAAGGCACAGGGCCTGACTGCAGACGGTGCCGGATTGACCGTCGAAGACGCTTCAGGCACCGCCGAGATCCAGGCCGACAAGATTCTGGTCGCCGTGGGCCGCACCCCGATCAGCCGAGAGGCTGGTCTTGAACGGCTGGCGCTGGACTATGACGGAGATTTCATCCGCATTGATGACACATGCCTGACCTCGATGCGCGGCGTCTATGCCATCGGCGATGTCACCGGGGAACCGATGCTGGCCCATCGCGCCATGGCTCAGGGAGAGATGGTGGCCGAGATCATAGGTAGCCACACCCGCGTCTGGGATCGCTATTGCATCCCAGCGGTCTGCTTTACGGACCCCGAGATTGTTACCGCCGGCTTGTCGGAAACGGAAGCCAAAGCCCAGGGCCATGAGATCAAGACTGGGCGCTTCCCGCTTCTGGCCAACGGTCAAAGCCTCGCCCATGGGCGCGAAGACGGCTTTGTCCGCGTCATCGCCCGCGCAGACAACGGCCTGATCTTGGGCTTGGAGGCCGTTGGTCAGAATATCTCGGAACTCTCCAGCGCCTTCGCGCTTGCCATCGAAAATGCGCTGCGGCTGGAGGATGTGGCAGGCACGATCCATGCCCACCCAACGCGCGGCGAAGCGGTGCATGAGGCGATGCTGGATGCACTGGGGCACACGCTTCACATCTAACGCGGGACGACCCGTCACTTCGTCGGGCGAAAATGTCTTTGAACCAAATTATGTTCAGCCCGGCAAAGTGCTTTATCGAGAATGAACGGGTGACGGCTGGAGGAGAGCAACGCCTGGCCATAGGCGGCCCATTTCCGCGGAGCAAATTGCAGAGATTTAACATGGCGGCGCGATGGACATGGTTTGCGCGGCTGCTGTGGCCCTGTATGCATGACGGTGAATGGAAGTGCTCCTCCATGTTGGCCAGCGGCGCTGGCTGCTCTGGGACTCTTGGAGACAAACCTGACGCGAAGGGACCAGTATACACTGAGTCACCCGTCATGACGTTTCACGCACTACGGTGCTGCTTGTCGAAGCAAACCTTTAGGCTTGGTTGAGAAGGCCTTTCTCCTCGGCTTCTGCCCAGATTTCCTTCCAGACTTTTTTTGCTTTGCCGCGTTGCTTGCGTCCCTGCGCCGCTTCGAGATTGTCCAGCATCCCATCGCCCTCGACGATGATCAGACCGACCATGCCAATGGATACATGTGGCGTGCATTCGTAGCCATAGACTCCAGGCTTATCGAACGTCAGCTCAATCTCTTCGTTGATCTTGCCTTTCCAGGGATCGACGCCTTCAGGGATCATACCTTTCGATGAAGCGCTATTGTGGCCCTTGTCAGCAGCGGCGAACCGTACTTTTTCGCCTGCTTTGATCCGGACGACCCGAGGGCTGAACACATTCCGCTTTTTCTTGTCGTCAGGATCCCGATTGTGCATGCCGATCTCGATGACATCATCGGCAGCTAGGGCGTTTCCCATTAATGGGGCTGTCGCACAAATACCCACAAAGGTGCGGCGCGTCAGTTTGGACATCTTGGATCCTCCATCAAACTTTGGCGCAAAGTGACTCATACATATTATAAAAATCAAGGATTATATTTATTGAATTTATTGGCCAATCTTGAGCTAGAAGATCCCTCACGCCATTTTTTGTGACGACAAACCGTGGCGATTTTTCAGAACAATTTCGCGCCCGCCAACTGCACGAGTTCCAACGTCGAGGCTGGATAAGCCTTGGCAGGCG
>JBCCHJ010000098.1:0-15307 GCA_039028795.1 Pseudomonadota bacterium | reverse complement strand
GGAGCTCCTGAGCTGGGTTAGTGCCCTTGACTTGATCTGGCCCCTTAACCTGAATTGGGGCCCCTGAACTGATGTGGAGCCCAAGAGCTGATCTGGGGCCCAAGAGTGGATCTGGGTCTTGTGGGTACCCCAGGGATGACAACACGCCGCTTTTGTTGATCTTTGATGGCCTGGACGAGTTGACGACGAAGGAAGAGGAAGCCAAGCGCCACGCCCGCGAAATCCTGTTTCAGTTGCGCCAAATGCTGACCCAGATGAACACGGACGGGACCGAGGTTCGTGCCATGGTGCTGGGCCGAAATGTTGCGTGCCAGGACGCACTGAAAGCCGCCAGCCTCCCGTTGCCGATCATGCTGAACGTTGCCCCGATCATTCAGATGACGCGGAAAACGTGCTTGTTGAACGCACCTGAAAAAGATGACGTCGAAGATTTCTTCGACACGGCAGAACTATGCGACCTCGACCAAAGGGAAACGTATTGGCGCACTTGGGCGAAACTGAAAGGTGAAGCGCCAGATGATATCCCCAAGGCGATCACGGCGAAAGGAATGGAGGAGTTGAACGCAGAACCGTTGTTGCTGCACCTCCTGATCAATTCCGACTACTGTAAAAATTCCTGGGAAGACGCCGCAGAAAACCCCAATCTGGTCTACGAAGACATCTTGAAGAAGGTCTACGAACGCAACCATCTAAAGGACCACTTCAAGTCCCTGGACCTGACAGAGGCCGATTTCCTGGACCTGATGGAATGCCTGGGCCTGGCCGCCTGGCGAGGCAACGGCCGAACCGGTGACAGTGAAGACTTCGCCCGTGTCCGCGAGTTGCATCTGGATAAGGAACGTCAGTTCGAAAAAATCGGTGCGGTTGATTTGGACTCCGTCGCACTGAACATCCATGCCCGGCGCGGAGTAGATGGCGAGGGATTCGAGTTCATTCACAAACGGTTCGGGGAGTTTTTGGCGGTGCGGGGTCTGGTTGCCCATGCCTGCCGCATCGCAGATATTTTGATCGAACGCGATTATCCCAAAAATAGAACTGCCGAATGGATCGAGTTGCTTGGCCCTTGCGCCATCAAGCGCGAGCTGCTGCCATTCCTTTGGCGAGAGGCGATGCATGTCGGCAGCAAAAACATAGATCGCACGATTGCCCGGAAAGATGCGTTGACCGAATTTTACAATTTTGTGCTGGCCAACGGCTTCCCGATATCGGGCCGCGCAAAGACGTTCCGGGAAGAAGAGGGTACCCAACGCCGCGCCGAGCATGCCTTGTTGGCTGTGGCATCTGGATTGGCCTTATCTATCCCTGTGCAAGACGCTGAAGAAGACGAAGCACCGCAACATCTGCTCAATGTTAACTTCGAGGGCGGCAGCAAATCACCCCACGTTATGTTGAACCGTTTGGCAGCAGGGCCAGAGGGCACCGGTCTGGCCAACTTGGCGCGTTTAAAATTGGCTGGTGCGGATCTGATCGGGGCGAGCCTCTATACGGCGAACCTGCGCGAGGCGAATCTGGGCAGGGCGCACTTGAATGAGGCGGACCTGGAAGCAACCGAACTGAGAGGGGCGTTCATGAGCGGGGCGTTCATGAGCGGGGCGAACCTGGTCAGGGCGGACCTACGCGGGGCGAACCTGGGCGGGGCGTACCTAAGCGGGGCGAACCTGTTTGGGGCGAACCTGAGAGGGGCGAACCTGTGCGGGGCGAACCTCAGTGGCGCGTTAGACCTCAGCCTGATCGCTGTCAATTCCGCAAAGGGTAACGCCGAAACCAAACTGCCAGACTATATCGACCGGTCCGAAGTCACGTGGTTGCAGGACGACGAAGCGGACGATTGACCCATCACGTGCCCTAACTTGCGCACCCCTTCAGCGCAGGCCATATTAACCCTCAAGCCAAACGAGGGCGGTATGCCGACGATTTACGATCTTAAGCCCAGGTTTCAGGCGCTGCTGCGGCCCTTTGTGAAGATCCTGGTGGATGCCGAGGTTACCGCCAACCAGATCACCTGGACGGGCCTTGTCGTCTCGGCCCTGGCCGGTTTGTTAATCTGGATCACTGATGGCCACTGGGCAACGCTGTTGCTGTTGCCCGAGATTTTGTTCATCCGCATGGCGTTGAATGCCATCGACGGCATGATGGCCCGCGAGCATGGCCAGGCCACAACGGCAGGCGCATTTCTGAATGAGCTGTCCGACGTTGCTGCAGATGCCGTGCTTTATATGCCCATCGCGGTGGTGGCCGGGGTCTCTCCGGTACTGGTCGGGCTGGTCGTCGCCGGTGGTGCATTGGTCGAGATGGCAGGCGTTCTGGCACATCTTACAAATTCGGATCGCCGCTATGACGGACCGTTCGGCAAATCCGACAGGGCGGTCTTCTGGGGCGGCCTGGCCGTTCTGCTGGCACTAGGCCTCGGCGGCTGGTGGGTAAACTGGGTACTGGGCGTCGCGGTCGCGCTCTCTGCCTGGACGACCTATCGCCGGTGCCGCAAAGCAATGGAGGCTGGCGATGCTGGGGCTGCCTGAACAAGTCTTCTGGACCCTGGTTGGGATCTTCGTGGTGCTGATCATCGCCACAGGCATCGTGCACCAATTGGAACGCGGCAAAACCGGCCAATCCGAACTGCGGGACCGCACCCGCAGCTGGTGGTTCATCATTACCATCTTCACTATCGCGATGGTCACCTGGCATGAGGTGTCGACGATATTCCTGGGGCTGATCGCCTTCATGGCGCTGAAGGAATACCTGTCGCTCATCCCGACCCGCCGTATCGATCGATGGCTATTGTTGTGGGCCTATCTTGCGATCCCGTTGCAATTTTATTGGGCGCATACTGGTTGGTACGGAATGTTCGTGGTGTTCATCCCGGTCTGGATGTTCCTGTTCTTTCCCGTTGCCATGGCATTGCGCGGGGACACGCGGGGCTTTCTACCCGCCGTCGGTACGATCTCCTGGGGGCTGATGATCTGCGTCTTCGCAATCAGCCATACCGCGATGCTATTGGGTGCAGAAGACGTCATGGATCACGCCGCCGGCGGCGCAGGTGTTCTGCTGTTTCTAGTGGTCTGTACCCAATTCAACGATGTCGCCCAGTTCACCTGGGGCAAACTGTGCAAAGGCCGATACATCGGGAAGATTGTCCCTTCCGTCAGTCCCAATAAAACCTGGGAAGGCTTTCTGGGCGGCCTGGTGACAACCGCCGTTCTGGCGATGATCCTTGGCCCGCATCTGACTGCCATGGACTGGCGCTGGTCCGGCATTGCCGGTGCCGTCATCGCCATTGCGGGTTTTTCCGGGGATATCTCGATTTCCGCCTTCAAGCGGGACCTTGGCGTCAAGGATGCCTCGCATCTGATCCCCGGGCACGGCGGCATTCTGGACCGGGTCGACAGCCTGACCTACTCTGCCCCGGTCTTCTTCCACTTCTATTCCTATTTCTACATCAGCGGCTATCCCGGCGCATGACCCGCTTTTTGCAAATGGCGTTCTTCGCGGTGATCGTGCGTCCGGTCCTGATGCTGATCTTGGGGGTGCATGTTCGGCGGCGCCAGCTTTTGCCCGATGACGGGCCTGCGGTGCTGATCGCCAACCATAACAGCCATTTGGACACGCTGACCTTGATGGCTTTGTATCCGCTCAAGGACTTGCACCGGGTGCGTCCGGTGGCTGCGATGGATTACTTCATGACCAAGCCACTGATGCGCTGGATCGCCTGCGACCTGATCGGCATCATCCCGGTGGACCGCAAGACCGGTGTGAAAGAAGGCGGCAACCCCTTGGAAGGCGCCCTGGCGGCCTTGGACGAAGGCGACATCCTTGTCCTCTTTCCCGAAGGCTCGCGCGGGGCGCCGGAAGAACTGGCCACCTTCAAGAAAGGCATTGCCCATCTGTCGGCTGCGCGGCCCGATGTGCCTGTGACGCCGATATTCACCTATGGGCTGGGTAAGGCGCTGCCTAAGGGCTCAATGACGCTGGTGCCATTCAACTGCGATGTCTATGTCGGGCCGTCGCTGACCTATCCCGGAAGCATCGACGACTTCATGACCGGGATGACCCAAGCGATGGAGGCCCTGGCCGCCGAAGGCGCCTTCCCGGCCTGGGACTAAGCCTCACATTTCAGGCGGCAGGCCGTGAGAAGGTTACAATGATGTCATGATGCTGCATTTTCTTCGTTGCAGTCCCGTGCTGTGAAGGGTCTTCCTAGAACGAACTCGGCATGCGCATTTCAAACATCTGGATCAGGAGGTCCTTATGCTCAAGTTAACTCCCAAGGCAGTGATCGCCGGACTTTTCCTTTCCATCGCGACCACCGCACCGGCAGAGGACACCGGCAATGTCATCTTTCTGCACCCCGACGGCACCGGTGTGAACCACTGGCTGGCCGCCCGGATGCACACCGTCGGACCAGATGGAGAGCTCAATTGGGACAAGCTGCCAGCGCTGGGTGTCTATACCGGCCATATGGCGGACCGGGTGGTCGGCACCTCGCATGGTGGCGCGACCGTGCACGCATATGGCGTCAAAGTGGTTGCGGATAGCTTCGGCATGAACGGCAAGGAAGAACTTACCGCTGCCTCCGGCAAGCAAATGTCCATTGCCGAAGAAGCCATGGCCGCAGGCAAGGCCGTGGCCTTGGTTCAGTCAGGCCATATCTCCGAGCCCGGAACGGCGGCTTTCGTTGCATCGAACAAAAGTCGCAGAAACGCCGATGACATCGCACGGCAGGTCATCGAATCCGGTGCCCAGGTCATCATGGCTGGTGGCGAACGCTATCTGCTGCCCGACGGCACTAAGGGCCGCCATGGCAAGGGCACGCGCGAGGACGATCTGAACCTGATCGAGAAAGCTCAGGAGCTTGGCTACACGATTGTCTACACCCGCGATGAGCTGATGGCGCTGGACGTGGCCAACACCGACAAACTGCTCGGCGTCTTCGCCCACAAACACACGTTCAACGACCAGGCGCGAGAGAAGAACCTGGCCGAAGGCAAGCCCACCTATTGGGATTATGCCCCATCGATTGCAGAGATGTCGAAGGTCGCTCTGAACATCGTCAGCCGCGATGAGGACGGCTTCTTTGCGGTGATCGAGGAAGAAGGCACCGACAACATCGCCAACAACATGAACGCCGCTGGCACATTGGTGGCGCTGGCCCGGGCGGACGAAGCTGTTGGCGTGGTGCTGGACTTCATGGAGGGTCGCGATGACACCATGCTGCTGATGGCGGCTGATTCCGACGCTGGCGGTCTGCAGGTCTATCGCCAAGCAGAAGGCCCGGTTGAGGCCGCGACCCGCGGCGGCGGCATCCTGCACGGTGTGCAGGGCGCCTCTGGCGATGCGTTTGAGACGGCACCCGACAAGAAAGGAAGGACCCACTTCTATGGGATCGCCTGGACCGGATACAGCGACGTTGCGGGCGGCATTCTGGTTCGTGGCGCCGGACTAAACGCCGATTTGATCGAGCCGCTGATGGATTCGACCAAGGTATACGCGGTCATGTACCAAACGCTGTTTGGGGCTTCCCCGCAGTAGCGCCAATCAAGGGGCCGCTCCGCATCGTGGACTGGCCCATCCTGAAGGTCAGGTCTTCTGATCGGGCGGCGCTGCAGCATCGATCGAATCCTGGGCCACCTGTGCCGCAGCTTCGGCCACGACATCTCTCTGTTCGTCGGACAGATCAGCGCTGTCCAGGCCCGGGATCGCGACCCGAACTTCACGGCGGGCGAACTGAATGCCGTTTTCCTCGAACGTCTTTTTCACCCGATTATAGATTTCCTTGCGCAGCACGAATTGCCGACCGGGCTTGGCCATGAACTTGCCCCGGATGATCATGCCGACATCGTCGAAGTCGAAGACGCCTTGCGATTTGAACGGCTGCAACAGATCCGCCGCGTATTCCGGCACCTGCATCATATCCTTGCCGATCTGCTTGAACAGCTTCTTGACCTTATTGGGATCGGTTTCGAACGGCACGGTGAACTTCAGCTTCATGATCACCCAGTCGCGGGAATAATTCGTCAGTTTCGGAATCTCGCCATAGGGGATCGTGTGGACCGGGCCTTTGTGATGGCGAAGCTGCATTGACCGGATCGAGATTTTCTCGACCGTGCCGACGGTACCCTCGACCTCGACAAATTCGCCCGTCCGGAAAGCATCATCGACCAGAAAGAAGATGCCACTGACGACGTCGGCCACCAGCTTTTGTGCACCGAAGCCGATGGCCAGACCGACGATCCCGGCACCGGCCAGCAACGGTGTGATGTCGATGCCGATATTGCCCAGCGCAATCAGTCCGAAAATCACTGCGATCGCGACCTTCAGCACACCTAGAACCAAAGGCAGAACTGTCGAAAGGCGCGACCCCCCGGCCCCGCCGCCTTCGCCGCCGACCTCTTCTTCCGTCAGATCCACACCGGCAGCGGTTTGTTCCGCCGCCAGTTTGCGGTTGATCCAAAGGCTGACGACCTCCCACACCAGATAACCGCTGAGCAGGATGAAAAGAATTTCGACCATGCGCCCAGCGAATTGTGCACCGACCCCGGACGCTGCCAGATTGTGAAGATCCAGGCCCCAAAGCTCGGTAATGAACAACATCACGGCCACCGCAATCAGCACGCGGCCGATCCGGATATAGCTGCGCTTGGTGCTGTGATAGGCCTTCTCTGCCAGCGGGCCTTCGCCCGACATTGGCGGGACCAGATGCTTGACCAGCCCACGCACGATCATATCGAAGGTCGGCGTGAACAGCAGAATGATCATGGTCACCACCGCGGAGGAGATCAGACCAAAGAGCCCTTGCGACACCAATGCCTCGACAACAATCCAGGCCAGAAAGATCACAATCAGGCAAAGATAGGGATACGCCATCGCCACCCGGTGTTCGGACCGGGTGACATCGCCATCCTTGCCCAGAAGCATCATGCTGAGCCCCGGACGTGTACGCCAGACCGCATCGATCATGATCCCAAAAGCCACCAGGTTCAGCCAGAACCCCAACCTGATCTCACCGGCGGGCATGCCGTGGCTTGCCAAGAACGGCACCAGAAAGGCAATCAGACCCCAAAGCGCAAACACGATGGTCTGCTGTCGATGCAAAAACTGCGCCGTCCAATCGTCCGTATGCACCAGCCGCAGCGCCGGAGAATAGGGCGCGCTTAGGAAACGGATCAGGGCGCGAATGCCCCTTGGATACATCACAACCGTTGCGATGAAGGTGGTGGCGACCAGGGTGTCGGGAAAACTGCGAACGCCGTCGGCGGTTTCCGGCGCCTGATCCGACAGGATCAGCAGCAAAACCTGACGCGAGATGATGTAGAAAGCGATCAGACCGCCAATGTCCAGAATGGCCCGGCGGGTCAGCAGGCCCAGTGTTTCCTTTAACCCTTCAGGCTGCTCGTTGGCGATCCGCTCCCGCCAACGCCGGGCAATGCGGTCGATAATCCATTCGGCGGCCAGCCCGATCAGAATGGCCAGAACCGTCGCGCCAATCAGGAACAAAACACCGCTCACCCCGCGGGGCTCGTAGAAGCGCGCCAACGCGCCTGAAATGCCGGACATAATTTCGGGCGATCGTGCGACGGCGACACCCAAGCTGCTGACCGTCTCACCCGCAATGAACTGCACGCTTTCAACCAAAGTGGGGCCGTCAGCGGCCTCTGACTGCGCTTCCTCGGCAACCGCGTCCAGGCGCTGCAGCAGCATCTGACGGACGTCCTGGTCTGACAGGCGAGAGACCATTTCGCGCACGGCTTCAGGTGTTATCGGATCTGGAAGCGTGACCTCGGTTGGCGTTCCGGTGTCCGGTTGGACGATCTGGGCCCCTGCTAATGGAGCCTGGAAGAACAACAGCCCCAAAATCATCATTATGCGTGTCATTGGCCTGATCCCCCTCACCCTGGCCCTCGCCTCTCGGGGGGACGCCAATGGTGAAACTTTTCGCCTGGATGCCGAAGTGTGCGAACACCCGGAAACATTTGCAGGTTGGCCGCGGGCCAAGTCAACTTTCCAACAGATCCCGCGCATTTCCACCGGATCGCTTCGGCGTGAACGGCAAGGCCTCGACAGTAGCTTTGCGCGGTCCGTCCCAGGTCATCACATCAAGGACCGTGCCTTGGGTCGCATCTGAGGCGTTCACGACGCCAAGCGCAATGTTGCGCGCCAGCCTCGGGGAATGGGCCAGACTGGTCAACCATCCCACCTGACCCTCACGATGCAGGGGCCACCGGGTCTCATTGGGCAACAGTGCCGGCCCATCCACACCAAGCCCTACGATCCAACGCGCTGGCGGGACCGAGGCCGCTTTCGCCAACGCGTCATATCCGACGCAGGGCCGGTCCGGATGCAGTTGCACCAGACGGCCAAGCCCAACCTCGAACGGGCTGTCGTCGGGTGTCATGTCGACGCCCTGGCTGAGGATCCCGGCCTCGATCCGCTTGGCATGATTGACCGATCCAGGTGCAATATCCCAGGGCGCACCTGCTTCCATCAGAGCCTCGAAAAGCGGCGTGCCCAAATTTGGATCGGCAACATAGACCTCATAGCCGAACTCACCGCTCCATCCGGTGCGGGACACCCAGAGGGTTTGGCCTTGGAACGTGACCTCCATGAACCAATAATTTTTCAGGTCCAGCACGGCATCACCGAACAGCCCCGCCAGGACCAGTGGCGATTTCGGACCCTGAACCTGGATTAAAGAGACGTTCGCATCCCGAACGGACACATCAAAGCCACCCCCTTGGGCCACCCCGGCGGCCCAAAGCTCGACATCGATGTCCGAGGTTGACAGCCAATACCGGTCTTCGGACAGTTTGCAGAGGATCGGGTCGCAGAGAATTCCCCCCGCCGCATTGGTCAGCAGCACATATTTGCATTGCCCGATCTTGCAGTCGCTGAGGTCCCTGGGTGTCAGGTACTGGATGAACCGCTTTGTATCCGGGCCAGTGATCTCAACCTGGCGTTCACCCATCACTGGCCAGACTGCAACCTTGTTGACGACCTGCCAGTATTCGCTGACCGGGTCCGAAAAGACGCCCGAGATGTAGGTGCGATTATAGACCGACCAGTTGCGACACCCAGCCGCCCAGGCCGCATCGAAAAACGCGCCACGCCGTATCCGGCCTTGAAAGCCGATCTTTGCGCCTTGATGCGGACCTTTTGGCCTGTCGTTCTGCATGGCGGTTCCTCCCCAGGGCCTCGCCGGCGCATCAGAGCGCAATTGCATGAAAGATCAATGCTTGAGGCGCTTGCATTGCAGCCCATTCTGTCTTTTGGTCATGAAATGCTGCTGAAAACCGCCCAATGACCGCCCACCCTGCCCTTGTCGCTGAGGACATCCACAAAAGCTTCGGAGACCTGGAGGTCCTGAAGGGTCTGTCCCTGACGGCGAATGATGGAGATGTGATCTCGATCATCGGGTCCTCTGGATCCGGAAAGTCCACCTTCCTCAGATGCATCAACTTCCTGGAAACGCCGGACAGCGGACGAGTGGTGGTGGACGGGGAAGAAGTGCGGGTCAGCGCGGGCGGCCTGGCATCGGACCCAAAGCAGATTGCCCGTATCCGCGCCAAGCTTGGTTTCGTCTTTCAAAGCTTCAATCTCTGGGCGCATATGTCGGTGCTGCAAAACGTCATGGAAGGTCCCGTCCAGGTTCAGCGCCGCCCAAAGCCGGAAGTCGAGGCCGAGGCGATGGAGATCCTGGCCAAAGTCGGCATCGCGGACAAGCATGGGTCATACCCCGCGCAGCTATCGGGCGGGCAGCAACAGCGCGTGGCAATCGCCCGCGCGCTGGCGATGCAGCCGAAGGTGCTTTTATTCGACGAGCCGACATCCTCGCTGGATCCCGAATTGGTCGGCGAAGTGCTGCGGGTGATGCAGGACTTGGCCGCCGAGGGCCGCACAATGGTGGTGGTAACCCACGAGATGGGCTTTGCACGTGAGGTTTCGACGCGGACGATCTTCCTCCATCAAGGCCGGGTCGAAGAGGAAGGACCTCCGGCGCAGGTTTTTGGCAACACCCAATCGGAACGCTGCAAGGCGTTTCTGGCAAGCGTCTTATGACCCGGTCTACACTGGCTTCACGTTAGGTGCTTTGATCCACGTTGATGCGTCTTGATGCCACGACGCTGCGGCCTGGCAACCTTGGCCCAGCCACCCCATGTGAAGTCTGTCTCTTTAACTCGGAGGTCAGTATGACAACGGTCACCGCGTCCGATCTTCCAAGCGACAGCATGCTCGCATCCCGGAAGGCACCCGACGATTTCCTGGATTGCTTCAGCGTTGCGTCGGACCTGCCGCCGCGCAGGGCTGCAGAGATCATCACCGACTTCCCGGGCTGGGCTCAGTTTCTACTGCTGATCCGAAAGCTGGTCACAGCGCCCTTTGGATTATCTCAAGATGGTCCAGAGGCTGCCGATAAAATTGGTCCTTTCCCGGTAGAGATGGAGACGGATACCGAACTGGTCGCAGGCTTCAATGACAAGCATCTCGACTTCCGCGTATCTATTCTGTCGCAGGACGGTAAGGTATCGCTGGCAACCTGGGTGCATCCCCACAATTTAGGCGGGCGCCTATATCTCTGGGCCATATTCACCTTTCACGTAATGATCGCCAGGAACGCCTTGGCGCGGGTGGCATCTGTCTAGTTCGAAAAAGCCGTCGCAATTTTCATCAAATTTTAAGGGACCGGCCGTAGAACCGGCCAGGCATGCCGGACTGCCGCTGTAAGGCAAAGTCAGTCCGAACCTAGGTTATGCGGTGCGTCGGGGGTTGAGCGAACCCCAATTCGGCGTGTCGAGGTCTTATCCAGACCGAAACGTCCGTGGCAGCGCTGTCACACCGATCCGTCCGTACGTTCTACTCTCGTACCGTTGATCTTCGGCATAAAGACACAGCCTGACATGCCGACCTTCCCAGCCGGAGATACCTGCGACACCAACCGGGATCTGATCGTGGCTGATCTTAACATCGTGCGCGATGGCCTAATCTGCATCCTGTAATCTCGGACTTTTCATCCTTGTAGCAGCTCCACGATCCGGGTCATCAGGCCCAAGAACTGCGCGGCTTTCTCAGATGACTCGGTCTCAAGCTTGGCGTGCTTCGCCTGGAAGGTTGCAAGATCCATTTCACCTTCCGTTAGAGCAAGCAGCGCCTTGTAGGCAGCGGTGAAGACCAGATCCGAGCTTTCCAGATCCCCAAAGCCTGGCGTCACTGAACCAGCATCGACGATAAGGTGCATTCTTTGCCAATCGACATCCAGCACGGCGGAGAACGTCATCTCGGGTGTTGCAACACGGCGGGCTGCTGCACCCAAAGTGGTCACCACTGTGCGAAGGTTCCCCGGCTCGACAATTTCGGTCTCTGGTTTGAACTGCCCGCCGAACATCGCGAGTTCGAGTATGATGTCGGATGTTCGGGTGCCCATATCCGTCAGTGCATATACCATCACCCCGTAATCGGTTTCCTGCTGAGCGATCAATCCGTCTTTGACCAGCTTTGCCAAACGCTCTGTCAGAAGGTTCGCCGCAACCCCGGTCAACCCGCGTTGCAGTTCCGAAAATCGGGCCGGACCAGCGTGAAGATCCCGCAAAATCAACAGCGTCCAGCGATCCCCGATCCGATCCAACGCACGCGCGATCGGACAGAGCAATTTGTAAGATCGGGTCTTAGCCATCATACCTCACAGATATGTTACTTTATTTTTTAAAGTGATCACTTTAGTTCGTGAAGTGAGATTTGCATGGAGAGCCAAAATGTCAACTCACCCCACGATCCTGGTCACCAGTGCCGCCGGCAAAACCGGCTTGCCGACCGCATTGCAGCTTCGCGAAAGAGGTTTCCCAGTAAGGGCTTTTGTACGTCACGACGATGCCCGCGCCGAAAAACTGCGCCGCGTCGGTGCAGATATATTTATCGGCAATCAGTACGATCTGACGGATATGCGCCGCGCCATGGCAGGCATCCAGCGGGCCTATCACTGCGCGCCGACTGCGCCGAATGGGCTGCATTTCAACGCAATCTTTGCCGCGGCGGCTGACGAGGCCCGGGTCGAGCATATCGTCAGCATGGGGCAGTGGCTATCCAGCGCCGATCATCCTTCTGTCTTTACCCGTGAGGTGTACATTTCCGATGTCCTGATCGGTGCATTGCCCCATGCGACCCGCACGATCGTCAATCCTGGCTGGTTTGCAGACAACTATCTCATGGTTCTTGATCTTGCGGCTCATCTCGGTCTCTTCGCTATGCCATTGGGACCGGGGGACGAGGCGAAGAACGCGCCACCGTCGAACGAAGATATCGCCTCGGTGGTGGTCGAAGCGTTGGTCGACCCCGCAGCCCATGCCGGCAAGACCTATCGCCCAACGGGGCCAGAACTGATCTCGCCCAACCAGATTGCCATTGCGATGGGCAACGCGCTGGGACGAAAGGTGAAGTATATGAACATCTCTGAGCGGATGATGTTCAAAGCGCTGAAAGCACTGCCGCCGCCCAATTATTCGGACGAAATGGCCACGCAGCTTGCGGTTTATGCTGAAGAATATCGTCGGGGCGCCTTTGCAGTCAGCGCACCCACGGACATCATCGCCTGGATCTGTGGGCGCCAGTCTGAGGATTTTGAGAGCATTGTCAGACGTTATGTGGCCGCTCGCCCAGATCTGCGGCCCAGTGTGGGCGGGACATTGGGCGCGATGGCAGGGTTCGCCAAAATGCTGCTGACGCGTCCACCCAATCCGGTCCGAGTTGCCGAGGCACGGGGACATGTGAAGATCGCCAAGCCGAGGTTTGTCCAGGACAGTGCCGAATGGCGGGCTGCCCATGACTTCGCCGCCGCATCCTGAAATGTACATTAGATCGCAACGGACCAGGCGGCTTCAACCGGGTGGGTCGTGGTCTGGAAAACGGACTGCGCCGCAGACGCAGCCGCCGGTCCTGAGTTTGGCTTCGGTTTTCTACGCCTCTGGCCGATTACGGCTGTTGGATTGATCCAGTTTGTCTAGGATTACAGCACCCCAGGTATGAGCCGTTTGGTGCGTTTCATGTATTCGTCGTACTCTGCGCCGAACTCTCCACGCATCATGGCTTCTTCTCTGGGCGCGCGCAGGAAATATAGAAGACCAAAGCACAGAATTGCCGTCGGCCCGGCGATCCAGTTGTGCAGCAAGAGAGGCTGCGCCAAGACAAGCAGCCAGATCCCAGCATACATGGGATGGCGGATATGGCGGTAAATGCCGGTGTCGGTCAGTGTGTGGTCTTCGCGCACCTCTAACGTGACGCTCCAGTTTCGGCCAAGATCGGTATGACTGCGCCACACCACGTAAAGCGCCGGAAGCAAAGCGATCGCGCCCAGCGCAGTCATCCAATCTGGCAGCGCGTAGTTCGCGAATGACAGATAGCCGCTCAACAGAAACACCACCGGTAGCAACATCATGGAAATTGTCATTCCGGCCAGTAGCGCAGATTCTAAGACGTCCTTGCGCGACTTGGATATCGTGTTGTCGGTCGTGCTTTGCGCGAATGGCATCCGGATAAAGAACATGGCGATCGATCCGGCCAACCAGGCGATTGAACCCCAGCCATTCACGTCTGCGCGCCAGATAACGGCAATCGCCACGGCGCTCAGGATAACCATTCCAATCCACATCGATGATTTGGTCACGACGCAGTCCTTTCTGCGAAGTCGTTCATGATGATTCACTCGTTTCGGCGCTTCGTGCGACAGGTGTCGTCTTGCTGACGTGAAGATCCCAGAACCGGGCATATCTGCCACCCAGCGCAATAAGATCCGCGTGCGCCCCGTTTTCCGCGACTTTGCCGTCCTCCAGGAAGACGATCTGATCAGCCGCGCGCACAGTGCTAAGGCGATGGGCGACGGCGATCACGGTGCGATCGCGGGCCATCGCCGTGATGGCCTGACGCATTCTGGCCTCGTCCAGGGCATCCAGGGCAGCCGTGGCTTCATCCAGCAAGACGATCTTCGCGCCTTTCAGGTGAGCGCGGGCGATGGACACCCTCTGCCGTTCACCGCCGGACAAGGCCGCGCCACCTTCGCCAACAGGTGTTTCCAAACCTTTGGGCAGGCGGGCCATGGTCGACTGCAGTTGCGCGATCTCTATCGCCGCAGCGATCTCGGCATCTGTTGCGTCGGGTTTTCCGATCTTCAGATTTTCGGCGATCGTGCCGTCGAAGAGGTAGACGTCCTGGAAGACGATGGCCAGATCCGCCAGCAGCTTATCGCCCTCCATCGCGCGCACGTCGACGCCGCCGACGGTCACCTGGCCTTCGGTCACATCGAAGAACCGCGCGATCAGCCGCAGGATCGTTGTCTTGCCGGCACCCGAAGGCCCCACAAGTGCGGTGAGCCCGTTCGCCGGGGCTGTGAAGTTGACCCCCATCAGCACCGGTTTGCCTAAGTAGTCGAAGTGAACGTCCTTCAGCTTGATCTCATGGCTGTTTGGCGCTTTGGGCGCGTCCGGTTCCGGCAGCGGCGCTTCCTGCAGCAGCGTGTTCATGCGGGTCAATGTCTCTTCGCTCATCCGCATCGCGCTTTGCAGATCTGCAGCACCCAGTAGCGGCTCTGCAAAGCGGAGACCCAAGACCAGTAAGGCCGCCAGTTCAGGCACATCGATACTGCCGCCGAGCGCCCGGTTGACCCCCAGGATCAACAGCAATGTCAAAGCCGCCTGGATGACCACGGTGACCGCAGCAAGGCCGCCCACCACATGTTCGACCTGGGCGCGACCGGCCTGGCGCTGCTCGACGAAGGCATCATCCAAGTCCTCGGCCGCCGACGCGCCGCGTGAAAACGCACGCAGCACCGGCTGCGCCTGGGCAAACTCGACAATCCGCGCCGCCGTTTCCACCGAGGCTGCATGAAAGCGATCATCTGCCTTGCTGGTGAGATGCTTCGTCCAGGCGACGGCGGCCATGGAAAACGGCACGGCGATGGCCACGGCCAAGGCCAACTGCCAGTCCGCAAAGGCCATGGCGATCAGGATCACAACCGGTGTCGTAGACATGATGACAACCGGCCTGAGCAGATGGGCAACGCCAGAGACAATCTCGACCACGCCACGGCTGGACATGACGGCAAGCTCTCCGGTGCGCTGTTCCGAAAACCAGCCCAGCGGCAGCTTTGCGATATGTGCGCCAAGACGGGCATAAAGCGCGCGGCCCAACGCAATGGACGAGACATAGCCATGCAGCTGGGTGCGCACGCGTACGATGGCGTAGAGGGCCAGAAATCCCGCCAGCACGGCCCACCACATCAACGCTGCGCCGTAATCTTCCACCATCAATGCGGACAGGAACGGCAATAGCG
>JBCCHJ010000097.1:0-15422 GCA_039028795.1 Pseudomonadota bacterium | reverse complement strand
CCCGAGCGCCGGCATTTCATCGAGCATGAACAGTACCGGCTTGTCCGGTTTATGATCGATGTTGCGGGCATTGACCGAGATGGCCTGCTGAATCATCAGGCGCAGCCACCGGCCAAAGGTGTTGAGCCGGTCGGCAGGCAGGATCAGGAAGATCGTCACCTTCTCATATTTCAGATCATCGAAGGCGAAATCAGAGGTTGAGAGGCTTTCCCGGATGCGCGGGCTGTCCAGGAAATGCGTCTGGGCCTGGGCGGTCGCGAGGACATTGGCGAGGAGTTCCTCGCTTTTGACGAGGGACCGCGCGCCAGTGCTGGCGACGATGGAATTTTCGGACAGGGCCATGTGGCCGAACAAATTCGTCAGCCGCTCTTTATCGAGCATCAGGAGATCGCGGACCCGCCCGAGATTCCGGTGCCCGTCCTCGTCGGAGGCGATGGCAACGTGCAGGATCAACCCGACTAGGAGCGCCTTGGCCTCTTCATCCCAGAACTGTTCCTTGCCGCCGCTCGATACGACCAGTGCGTCAGCCAGGAGCATCGCATTCTCAGCGATGTCGGGATCATCCGGCTGCAACCAGTCGATGGGGTTAAATCTCGCCGGGTCCGTTCCCAGCCGTGATGCAGCCAGATCCCAAGGATCGAGCAGCATCACCTGCTGGCCCATCTGATAGCGCTGTTGCGCCGTGGTCAGAGCGTTCTCGCCTTTGGGGTCGATAACCAGGGCGGACCCCTCATAGGTGAGAAGATTGGGAATAATGGCGGACACGCCTTTCCCGGCCCGTGTCGGGGCAACGGTCAGGAGGTGGCGATCACCGCCATAGGTCAGCTTGGACGAGGAAGCCTCGTCCATCTGGAAACTGCCAAGGAAGAATCCGTCGCCCTTGGTCAATCCGGCAGCGGCCACGTCCGCCAGGGTTGCCCACTCCGCTGAGCCGAATGTGGTGGGCTTGGATAGCAAGCGCAGCGAGGCCTTCCCAAGCGCCATGATCGCACCGAGGATGGCGGCGATCACATAGAATGTATAGGCAAAGCCCCAACCGAAGGTTGGAATCATCACTGCGGCCAATAGGGCGAGAGCACCGAGTGCGATCAGGACATCGGAGTATCGGCGCAGCAGAAAGACAGTGACGAAACCGATTGCGAACGCAATCACCGAGCCGATAACCGCCATGACGAGCTGGATCAGCTGCACTTCGTATGCGTCGTAGTAGACCCGGTCATATGTCGCGATCATCGCGATGATGACAGGGATCGCGCCGATGCCGAATGTCAGCAGGGCACGGCGGTGCCGTTGCATCATCGATCGTGCTTTATCCTTGGATTTTGCGAGCTGCGCCGCAGGTGTTTCATCCGTCATCGCAAATCTCCATCGTATGAATGCGCGGTCAAATGGGCCGCTTCAAAAAGACATTATGGAAACAAAGGCCCCTATCTGATAAACGAAATATTAAGAGAGTTTTGATATCCTGTAAATGGAGAGCGCACTTTTGGGTTTGTCGCGCTGCGCGCGCCCTTCGGGTCCACAAACCCGTGCGCCTGCACCGCCGGGAGAGGCCGTCAGCATCAGGCCAGGCTCAGCCGGTGAAGAGATGGTCCCCAGACCCGTCGAGGGTCCGGCGACTATATCGCCAGGTTTCTCGCCAGCCGTGTGGGGGCGCTTCGAAACCAGGCTTAGAAAGGCGGACATGTCCGCCTTGTGGAAGGATTGCCTTCCATACCTGCAACCAGGGGACATGCACCCCTGGACGCGCAAGCAGCGGCTGGCGCCGCCTATGGGAACCAGGGTCCCCATAGATGACGCCAATCGCTTCCATACCGCGCCTTGCGGCACGGTCGAAGCGACAGGCGGCTCGCCTTGTGACGGGTCTGCATTTGGCTTCGGGAGTCATGACCCGAAACTCGTGCAGAAGTTTGGCTTCCCGTCATAGGCAACGCACTCGCTTACCGTGACCATGGCGCGCGGCGGCTGCGAACAATTGTTCGCAACCAACGCACGGAGGTCACGGGGTCATGGCGATCTATTCGCTCAACCTTGCCAGTATCGGACGCACCACCCATGCCGCAGGAACGGCAGGGGCGCACATGCGCTATATCGGCAGGCCCGATGCCCAACCGGCCCTGGTTGCCGAGCATATGCCAACCGACCCGACCGAAGCGCGGACCTGGATGGATCAGGCCGAGCGTGCGGATCGTAAAAACGCGCGTGTCATCGACAAGGTGCGGATCGCGCTGCCGCGCGAGCTGACACCGGAAGAGCGAATGCAGCTCGTGCAGGACTTTGCGGCGGACCTGACCAAGGGCCGCGTGCCCTGGTATGCGGCGATCCATGCCTCCGGCAAGGATGCCCATAATCCGCATTGCCATCTGGTGATCCGGGATCGTGACATCGAGACCGGCAAGCGGGTTGTCCGCCTGTCAGATTCCGCACGCGATCGCACCAAAGCTGGATTGGAACCCAAGGCGGTCGAATGGGTCCGATCGAAATGGGAAGATCATGCCAACCGCGCTTTGGAACGTGCGGGGCATGATGCCCGCATCGACCGGCGTTCCCTGGAAGCTCAGGGGATCGATCGGGAGCCGACCATTCATATCGGCCCTCAGGCCCAGCATATCGACAAACGTGTCAATCACCCGGAATCGAAGATCGTCACCACCGGCAATGGCCGGGTGATTGACTATCCCATGATTGATGCGGGGCGCACCCGTCAGGAACGCCATGCCGAGATCGTGGATTTCAATCTGGAGAAGGACGCCAGATCACCGGATTTCCGTACCCGTGAAACGGCGAAGTTCCAGCGTGACCAGATGGCCAAGGACCGTGCCCTCGAAAACCAACTGATTGCCGATGCTCGCCGCCGAACGCTGGAGGAGCGCCGTTATCGGTCCAGGATCAGGGCTGAGCTGGATGATGTGCGCGCCCTGCATCGCGATGAAGGGCGAGCCATGCGGCAAATGCTGCGGGACGACTGGACCACGAAGCGGTCATCATTGACAGTGCGGCACCAGGCCGAACGTAGTGCTTTGGACCTGAGCCAGGGGAAATTCTCGGCACGCTTTATGCGTCTTGTCGATATCACTGGCAGGACACGCAAACGCCAGGATGGCGATCAGGCGACTTTGCAGGCCCGCCACAAGGCCGAACGCGGTGAACTGGTGCTTGCCCACCGTGAAAACCGTTCCCTGCACTCTGGGGCCGTTAGATCGCGTTACGCGGATATGAAGCGCGAGGTGGCGGCCCGATATCGGCCAGGATTGTTGACGATGCGTGATCGCCACCACGCGGCAGACGAAGATGCTGATCAGGAACGTCAAAAACGAGCGGCAGAGCGAGACCAGGATCAGCAACGGTTTGAGGATAAGTTGCGCCAGGTCGAGCGGATGCAACGTGATCGTCGGCGTAATCGTGGACTAGCTCGTTGAAACTATTATCGACTAAAAGGATGTCTGTATCTACAGAAACTATCTAAATTTAATGCATTGATTTCCTACGTGACTGATTATTTCATTGCCATCGGATGCAACAAAATCCCAACTACCTGTATTTATTGGTGAACCACCCGCCGACAGCTGAAGTTTGAATCCGGAGTTATTTGCAAACCTAGCAACAGCCCAGGTTTCATCTCGCTCAATTTCTCCCCGAATTACACGTCCAAACTCCAGGCGAAAGCCCAGAACGGGCGCCTGATACTCTGCAACGCATTTTCTTCCGTAATTTTCGATGATGTCTTTAGATACGACAGAGCCAGATCGCCTACAGGGATCATTACTATAACCAAAACCCTGCATTAGATCGGCCTTCGAAAGTTCACCATCGGTCGAGGATCGATAAACCGATATCAATGATTCATGAAACTCGCGCATAACCTTACTCGTTTGGATCGACAGGCACCTCGAACTACCTGCTTGACAATCGCGCATACACGATGCGAAATCCGCTGCTATCGCTATATTCTGAGTAAATATCAGCGCCAAGCACAGAATTAATCCTTCCTTATTTAACATGATTTTCCCTACTGTTTGACTATACCGAGTACAATATTGGATCCCAATATATCGGGCTCAAGGTAATGCTCGATTATTAATTCAGTTTCGGCACCAGAGCCAGAAAAGTAGGCGTTTCTATAAAGGAAATCGATTCCATCACTACCATCACTACCGGATAGACTGGCGGGGACAGAGCTATGTAGCTGGTTGATTTCAGCCTCCAACGTATCGTTGTACCATTTGCTCAACGTACCAAATGATATCGCGCCGATTGCATTCACCGCCCAATGAGCTGCACCCTGGCCGTGTACCGATGAGCTCGTCCGGATGCTGACTTTATCACTTTGTCTATCATATTGAGGTACAAGACGGATGTCGTGACGAAATGTATCTCGTCCGGTTCTGGTTTCACCCCTCTCTGTGCATAGATTTCCGCATTTCGGCAGGCCAAAGGATGTAGTCCCCTTGCAGCAGAAGCGTCGAAAAGTAATGCAAGACCAAAACTCTACGCGAGCATGATAGCGAATTATCCCTCTACCGTCACTCTCTGAACCAATTCCGGTTCCCCACGCTGAAAACCGTTTCGAGCACGAGCTATTTGGGACATTACCCTGAACGTAAGAGTCTAACGCCGACAAGCCGTTCCCAATACGAGTTGAGACAACCCGCGTAACAAGGCACCTCGAATTTCCACCACTACTAAAATCATAAGTGACTTTCGAAGGAGCTTGGAAGCTGTTCCCTGCACTCAGGGGCACCGTTACAGGTGGGAGGTTTCTAGTGACCTTCTCTACTGGGCATTGTTGTACAGGTCCGCTTTTTTCCCGAAAGTCCGAGAAAGTAATGAAATAACCGCCTTCACTCTTAACCATACTAAAAAAATCGTCTGGAATATCGCTCAATTGAGAAATGCGAGATGAAAATATGTGTATATCACAGTGACCTAATTTCATAGCAGTTACGGCGTCACCGCCAGCTAGTGCTAAATGCGTTTGATAGTCGTAGTTGAACGCTTTAAGAAGTGCCGTTTTTACTACGCTCTTATGATTATCGTCAAAAACCGATCCGCATATTTTTGAGTCTCTGGAAAGAGAGAATTTATCCTTTTTATCCTCTAGTATAACGGCAACAATATCAGCCGTCGAAATGGAAGTATTATAAAACAGGGACACTATGATAGTACAAAAGAACATTATTCGTCGCGTAGAAATAATCATCGAGATCTCCATTTTTGGCTATTTTAGTGAAATCTCCTTAGAGAAATTTGTCGTGTTGATCCCTAGATTTGCGTCGATGAGAGATAGTGCGGTTGCACCTTTCGGTGGATCTCGTTTCAAAATCGGTTCCCACTCCGAACCATCTATCGAATAATATCCCTCGAAAGCGGGAAAATTATCCGTCGAACCTTTGATTTCTAATTCTCGCCTCAGGGCATCGTAACGGACCGAAAACGAGAAATCCACGTCTGGTGCCCGGAGAGGCGGGGGCAAATCGTAAAATGGATCAAAGGCAGCAGCCTTTACGAAGAACGTGCTGACAAACCCATCGTTCCTCACGTCTCCAATAGAGAAGTTATCGATTGAAGCCTTTCGTGGCGGTTGCTTGTCTTGACCTGTTTTGCAATCGACATTTCTTGTCACACCCGTTCGCATCATTGCGCGCCCATTGGGGGGAGCGACATTTATCTTCCGACTGGAAATCTCAATCACAAACTCAACCGTTGTTCTCGCTGATGCGGTAGGTTGTTTACTAAAGTCGCGATCGTCTGTTGAGAAACAAGTTCCAGTCAAACTTGGATATGCGGCCAATAGCGGAGCTATTTCAGGAGCTCGAATCACATAGGTGTCTGCTGATGTTTTCGTCATTTCATTGGGATTGCTCGACGCCCCCGGTTTGATGAATGATCGGAATATGATGTGGACCTGCTTCTCGAATGCATTGGACGGGGCGCTAATTGATGCGCTTGCAAAGAAAACAATGAAAAATATCAAGTCGAATCTGGGGATGCCCAAAATTAATCTCCATTATGGAAAATTAATGTAGTGTTATCTGGGTTCACTGTGTTCGGAGAACCTTCAGGTACCGCACCAGCGGTGTCAAAATTGACGGTATTTCCATTGACCTCGCCAGCATCTTTACCGGGCATTGTTATAGTAGAGCCATCTGGATAGATGTGGATCTCTGTTGTTGACTCACCAGAGGGCGCGGGATCGATCTCTGTTCCGGTGTCTGTGTCGGTGTCTGTGTCGGTTGCGCTAACTTGGACTTTGCACCCAGACAGAACGATCACTGACGCGATAAGTGTCCAAGTGGCAAGTCTTGGGTGAATGAGCATTGTCTAGAAGCTCCGTAGGTATCGGCGTGCAGAGAAATTAAGTCTAAGCAAACTTAGCCCATCGTGTATATAAACAAGAAGTATGGTGCTTGTTTAATTTCGACACTTAAGTGGCGTCAAAAACGGTTGTTTTTGTCCCTCTGCCCTGCCCCACGCAGAACCAACGACTTGAGCGAGACAAAACCCTGGGACAAAATCTTTTGAGTTTTGGGACGTTTATGGCACCATTAATCCATGATTTTAGGATATGCCCGCGTCTCGACAGATGACCAGAACCTCGATGCACAGGCCGATGCTCTGACAGTCGCAGGTGCGGAGCGCATCTTCGCGGACAAGATCAGCGGCGCGGCCAGAAAGCGCCCTCAGCTTGATCAGCTCCTCGATCAGCTCCGCCCAGGAGACGTGATCGTCGTCACCAAGTACGATCGCCTTGCACGGTCGCTGCGAGACCTTCTCGACATCGTGGAGGCCATCAAGGAGCGCGGCGGCGGGTTTCGGTCGCTGGCCGAGGACATCGATACAACCACGCCCGCAGGCCGTCTCATCTTCCACGTCTTCGCTTCCATCGCTCAGTTTGAACGTGAGCGCATCTCAGAGCGCACTAGGGAGGGGCTGGAAGCCGCCAGGAAGCGCGGCAGGATCGGAGGTCGTCCCCCTGCCCTGTCTCCCGCACAACGGGATGAGGTGCGCCGCATGAGGGACAACGAACATCGGCCTCTGGCCGAAATCGCACGGCTTTTCAAAGTCAGCACAAAGACAATCCGCCGAGCTTAAGTTATTGCTCTGCAGCCGCCATCTGATCCTAAGTGTTTAAACAGAAGGGATATTTTCAGAGCGAACTTCTTTACAACAACCGAATATCACCGATGAAGCTTTCGAGCGTGACCAGCTCCGGTCGTATCTCCTTCGGAAAGCTATCCCTGTTTCCCACCGGAATGACGAGCTGGACCCCTGATTCTTTCATTTCACGGAACTGGCCGACTGAAACGCCCTCCTGAAGCGTCAGAAGGTGTTTCACCGTGATCCGGTCGGCCTCGTTCAGAATCTGCCGCCACCGGTCGCGGCAGGTTGTTTTCACGGCCAGCATTCGCAGGCGGGTGTCAGGCCAAGCTGCATCCAGATACCGGTCGCGGGACGGGAACAGGAAGTCAGGACGCCGCCCGGCCTCCGCTTCGACCCCGTGCGCGAAATCCACCCCTTCGGTCAGTCCCTCTTCGAGGAAGATTTCGCGGGCGTGAAGCTCTAGGGAGCGCCCTGATCGCGCTTTTCTGCGCTGAAGGATCGACTGGGCGCGCGAAACGAACTCCTCGATGCTGTCGAAGCCCTTTCTGATCGTCGGCAGCTCCACCGCCTCCTCGACGCTCAGGAAGATTTCAAACTCGCAGATGCGCCGCCGTATCAGCCGTTCGTCGGGATCGAGCCCCGTATCCGGTCGCAGCTCCACTGTCTTGCGGATGATGTCCGCGCCAGTCGGAAATTTGATGATCCAGTCCCGGGGAATTTCGTGCGGAGCAAGATGGCAGGTTTTCCGGGTTGGGGTGGCCTTCGCGAACAGGTTCGGGGCCAGCCCGTGCGACGGCAACCAGACCAGCAGCTTGCCAGGCTCGACGGGGCCGAGGCGTTCTTCCGCCAGTTCCGCCTCGAACTCTGTCCGGCATACCCAGACATGGCATTCCGCTGTGCTTCCGTCGTCGCGGGTGACGAAGGCGAAGATGGTGAGCGCGCCCGTGCTGTCGGCATCAAGCAGACCGGATGACTGCCCGCCGAATCCAGTCAGTCGGGCTTCGTTCCGCGTTCCGCCATGCAACTTGTTATTATACCAGACGGCCCGGACCTTCCGGTGATCCGCATGGGAATCCAGGTAGAGATCGAAGCGGACATCCGGGTTCTTCTCGCTAGGGCGGTCCATCGCCGGAAATAGCCGGAACAGAAGCTCCTTCGGCACATATGGCCCCGCCTGGTGCGTGCCGTTGGCCAGTGTGTCGTTGCCGGAGAGGCGCTTCACATACCAGAGAACGCCCTCGCGCGAAAATTCGTCCATCCAGTCGGTGAAATCGATCAGCGCCATCAGGCGGACCCTCTGATATCCAAGACGGGGCTGTCACCGCGAAGCCATGTCGCCAGATCATCCAGAATACGGTCGAGGGCGATCCGTCCCCTGCCCCGCATGGCGCATTCCCAGATCAGTGCGACGCGCCAGCCTCCGCTGCGGAGATTGGCTTCAGCCTGTCTGTCGCGTTGCCGGTTGCCGTCGATCTTGGCTTTCCAGAACTCCTGTCTCGTTCCGGGCAGCCGGAACAGGTGGCAGTCGTGGCCGTGCCAGAAACACCCATGCACGAAGATGACGGCCTTGCGACTTCGCAGAATCAGGTCGGGTCTGCCGGGCAGCCGCCCATCGTGCAGCCTATAGCGGAAGCCAAGCGCGTGAAGGCCCCGCCGGATGATCATTTCCGGCTTTGTGTCCTTCCCCCGGATACCGGACATCATCCGGCTCCGGGTCGCGCTGTCTACGATGTCAGGCAACGCTACGCTCCTCCTCCGGTCGGGCGAGCGCCGCCATGATGTGCGGTTCCATGTGGGCCGCGACGGCTTCCACCACGGGCACGGCGACCGAGTTGCCGAACTGCTTGTAAGCCTGGGTGTCGGAAACCGGGATCACGAAGGGATCGTTGCTTCCGGTCCTGTCGAAGCCCATCAGGCGGGCGCATTCCCTGGGCGTGAGACGGCGCGGCGCCCTGCCCTTCTGGCGGATCAGGATTTCCGAGCCGTCCTTGAAGTATCTGGCCGAAAGCGTCCGGGCCACGTCTTCAGGACCATTCAGGCCGAAGCCGAACCCGTTGCCCTTGAGTCGGTGTTTTTCGGCGTAGCCCTGGAGATAGTCCCAGAGGTGATCGGATAGCGTGTATTTCGGCAGGACCGTGCCTGTTTTCCGATCAAGATACTTCGGATCGACCGCTTCGGACCCGTCTTCCCGGTGCAGGATGCTTTCGAGCTTTGGCCCCTCAGACGGATCGGGGATCACAATGTCATCGAAGGTGAAATGCGTGTCATCGCGGAACCCGACGATGAAGATGCGTTCGCGGTGCTGCGGAAGCCATGACCGGGCGTCGATCACTTTCCAGGCGATCCGATAGCCCAGCTCCTTTTCCAGGGTCTGGCGGATCACGCGGAACGTGTTGCCCTTGTCGTGGTTCACCAGGTTCTTGACGTTTTCTAGGAGGAAGACTTCCGGTCTGTGGTGCTCGATGATCCGCGCCACGTCGAAGAACAGCGTTCCCTGGGCATCACAGCGAAAGCCGTGGGGCCGGTTCAGGGCATTCTTCTTCGAGACGCCCGCGATCGAGAAAGGCTGGCAGGGGAACCCGGCGAGCAGAACGTTGTGGGCCGGGATGGACGCGGCCTCGATCTTCGTGATGTCGCCCGCCACCTCATGATCGCAGGCGAAGTTCGCAAGGTAGGTTTCTTGGCTGAAGCGGTCCCATTCGGAAGTGAAGACGCATCGACCGCCGATCGTCTCGAATCCGCGCCTCAGCCCGCCGATACCGGCGAACAGATCAATGAAGGTGAAGCGCCCCGCCCCGTTCTGGCTGCGTTCCGCCGCAAGCGTTCTCAGTAGCTCGCTGACAGCCTTGTGCGGTTCGGTTTCGCCCGTTTCCCACCGGTATATCGTCCGCAGCGCATAACCCGTCCGCGCCGCCGCTTCCTTGATCGTAAGGCCCGCTTCCTGCCGAAGTGCCGAAAATTCTGTCATCCTGCCTGTCCTCTTTTTCTGGGAAAGATTGTGACACGATGACAAAAGAACATCAACGGAACATTACCGATATCTGGTGTTTGTCCACAGAAAACCCTCTATCCCTGGTGTGGAAGGAGCGGCTGACGGCGGCTCTATATCTTTAACTCTAAAGATAGATATAACAATATCGTTGACTATAATGATAACTCTGGCATTATGGATGTCATGAGAGTCGTAACCTTCGCAAATCCCAAAGGTGGCTCCGGCAAGACGACATCCGCAATGCTGCTCGCCGAGCAGATCGCCGTCTCCGGGGGCCGTGTCGCCGTTCTGGACCTTGATCCGAACGCCAACATCCTCGCATGGGCGGAAGCCCGCAGACGCGAGGGCAGGGCGGTTCCCTTCACCGTTCACGCCCGGCCACAGGCCGAGGAAACCGTGGAGCTGATCGATACCCTGTCAGGTGAGGCCGATTACCTGATCATCGATCTTGAAGGGTCGAAGGATCAGATCGTCACTTTCGCCCTGTCACGCACAGACCTCTGCGTTATTCCGCTCGACGGATCACCCATGGAGGCGAGGCAGGCGGCGCAGGCCGTCCGGCTGGTCCAGACGACGGCCAGCATGATCCGCAGTCCGATCGAATACGCCCTTCTGTTCACGCGTACGAATGCGGCTTTCCAGACGACCGACGAGCGGGACGTGCGGCAGGCGATGGAAATGAACAGCATCAGCACCCTGCCTGTCAGGATCGCGCGCAGAGCGCCCTATACACGGATATTCCGCGACAGCGTTCTGCTGTCGGAGCTTCCCGACATTGTTGCTGCTGAAACCGAAGAGAAGACCGCCTCCGTTCAGGACAAGGCGCTAAAGCAGGTGGCTTCGGCGATCGCCAATGCGCGGGACTACGCGCAGGCCGTTATCGACACGCTGTCACGGGAGAAGGCGGCATGAGCGATAAATACGGCTTTGGCGGTGGCATCAGCCTCCCGAAGGACGACGGGGCAGGGGACCGCCCACCCGTGGAAAAGGCTGCGCTGACCGAGGCCGTGCAGGCCGGAAAATCCCTTGGATTCGTGGACCGCGAGCCTGTCGCCCGGCGGAAACCCGGCCCGAAGCGCCGTGAACCGCAGGACAAGGTTTCCATACCCGGCCCGAAACGCGTCATCGACCAGTATCGGGCCTTCTGCACCGAACGGGGCGTGACCCTCTGGCAGGGGCTTGAGTTGCTTTTGAAAGAGAACAGGGAGCGTTAGGACGGGCGACCGCGCTTCTCCTGCCATGTCTTGCAGAATTTGAGGAACAGGGCGTCTGCATTTCGCGGGGTCGGGCGATCAATCTTCGCCCACCATCCAGCAAAGCTGTCAGCCACGCTGTAGATATCCCACCCAACTGCTATATGCCGCGCCTCATGGTAGATGTCCGGTGAAAGCCGGGCGAGGATTGAGCGGGCCGCCTCGTCGGCTTTTCCGCGTTCGGTCGGCATCGTGTTGCGGTTCACGAAGGTGATCTTGTCCGCTTCCTCGTCATAAACGACCATGTAATCGGGCAGATAGTCCTTCTCGATGATCGGCTTCATCTGGCGGCGGAATTCGCGCAGGCTTCCCTTGGACCCGGACTTCTTGTGAAGGGTGGTCATAAGAAACGGCCAGCTTTCATCCTGCCCGACGGCCTTGCGCGCTATCTCGTAGATGCGGCGTTCGATCGGTCGCGACAGCCTGAAATAGTCCCGGTGCAGGGTTAGAACCTGCATCTTCTCGACGGTATCGAGGACCATGTTGGACAGCCGAAGTTCGAGAGACTGGATTTTGCCCGTCCTCTCATCCGTCTGCATCTTCGCTCCATCGATAATCCCCATCCATTCGTCCGTCCGGGTTCCATCGAACAGGATGTTCGTGCGGAACCGCGTTCCGTCAATCCGGTCGAGGGAGTCGCAGAGGGCGTCATAGTCTCGGCCACCAACGCCGCGCTGCGTGAACACCAGGAACGCGTAGGGGTCGATCTTCACGTTCTTCGACAGAGGCCGTCCTTCCTTCATCCCGGCGATCAGCTGGGAAATCGCATAGATGATCAGGTCCTTGTCGTAGATCGTCGGCAGGCCCTTGATGCTGGGCCTGAACTCAATCCACTGACCGTTATGTTCATAGCGGCGCGGTTCCCGGTCAGGTTTCTTTGAAAGGGAATAGAAGGGGTGCTCCATCGACGCGAGATCATCCTTCAGGATCACGTCGGTGATGTCGCAGACGAACAGATCGCCTTGCGGATGCTTAATCGGTTTCAGCTCGTCGCTCATGCTCCTCCATCGTGCGTGGGCAAGTGTTCGGGAAACACACACACTCGAAATATCTTTCGGGATTCACACACAGAGAGCAAGCGATTTGTCGGGAAACACACACGTTTTCCACATCAGATACTACTTGGAAGAGGCTTTCCATAATGATCCGGATAAGTCTGGGAAGCTCGTTGTGGATAACTCCGCCAGAGTCGGGAAACACACACGCTCTTTCGGGATTCACACACGCCAGAATCGGGATTCACACACGCCAGCCATTCGAAAACCAATTCTATCTTATTGCTATACATGTGTTTTTTGATTTAACAGAATCCTTAAACACCTATTTAAACACCTATTTAAACACCCTTCTTCGCTTCTAGCTCACCAAAGGAAAATGGCGGACGTGCCAGTTCATCGGGCACACTGTCGATGCTTACCATCAGACATCCAGAACCATGGCGACAAGGACGCTTCGCGCCAGCAAGCTGGTAAATCCTTGTCACCAGAACCATGCATGTCCGAAGGACGCATCTTGCGACAGCGGCTCCGAAGGAAAAGGCACTTACCCAACTGCCAGTTCCCCACCCCAACGGAGTAGCCCTGCATAGATCGATAGCCATTTGCTCGGCAGAGGGGGAAAATGGATAGCGATGTGCCCAACGGAAACCGTCCCTATGCTGGGAATATCTACGGAGAAGCTTCCAGCCACCGAAGAACATCCATGCCCTTGAGCTTGCCGCAATTCTTGCACCAGTAGACCCATTCCCCACGAGGCCAGTCGGGCTTGTCGTACAGCATGTGAAACGTGATGATACGGTGCCCGCAGTTTCCACAGTCTGGCAGCTCTTCACGCGCCATCAGAACGGAATTTCCTTCTTGCCATCGACCTTCGACACAATGCCCTTGAGAGCGTCACGCATGGCCTGCACCTGCTGATACAGGGCTTTGGTTTCAGCCGCGGCCCTGGGCGCGGATGCCGCGTTGCGCATGACCGCTGCGAAGTAGGTCATCACGCCATCGGCTTCATTTGCCGCCTGCAAGATCAGCTTGAGATTTTCAGATGAAGGTCGCCCGCTGCCGGTGCCGAGATCATGGTCATAGCTTCGCCCCTGATCGGCGACGGTCTGGTCATAGAGGCGACGACCATCCCACATCAGATCATGCAGGTCCGCCAGATGGTCAAAGGGTGTGCGTGTGATCGCTTCCCCTTCGCCCGTCTCTGGACAACCATTTTTCCGAAGGTGAAAGAGCCCTTCAACAGCCATCACGAACGCCAAAAATCGCTCATGGGGGTCATCGGTTTGTATGCTCTCATTCTGATGCACTGTTTCAAATCTCCCAGACTGTTTTCAGGCCGCCCAGGGCAGGGGCAGGGTCAAGAAAAATAGGACCAGCCGGACCGCATTTTTATTAATGCTGACACGTCCTTATAGGCTATCGCAGCCCCTTTGAATCCCCATTCAAAGGGGACGCCCTGCGGCGAGCAGGGAGGGGCACAAGGGAAGGAACATCCCTCGTCATGATCACCAGTACTTTCGGCAAAATTTGAAAACCACACTCAAAAAATGTTAATATAGGTGATGACATCACAGAAAACCTGGTGGGATTTTTACGATGAAGACCCTTACGAAAAAATAGGACGAGAGGTCTCCAATGCTTTTGGGCGGTCCACCGTCATCGCGCTACAACGCGTGACATGGGCTTATATGGATTGGGTCCAGGAGACCGAAGAAGCCGATTTTACGCAATTCTTCATCGACAATGAGCTGATCCATCGACCCGCCGACGGCAGCTTTGACGACTGGATGGAAGGCGCGGTGAGAAAAGCTTTCTTGTGTCGCGAGCGTAACGGTGCACCGCGTCCGGAATGGCTACCCCCGGCAGATCCGATCGAGTACGCTGATATCTAACCCTTTGCTTTAATCTGTTTCAGAAGGATCAGGCGCAATGCCGGACGGGGATGACGACGACGAGCGCGGACGCAAAGACAATACGGGCCGCGACCACCGCCCAAAACAATCGCAAGATCGCGATCGAGCCCCCAGGGGCCATATCGGCACCGGACCACCCCGTGCGCCATCTCCCGGAATGGGCTATTCCGTCCGGGCGCAACAATCCGCCCGGTCGTTCCCGCAGGCTGGTGACAGCCGTGACCAGCAACCTGCGAAGGACAACCGCCCGATTGCGCTTAAAACGAATGACCGGGCGGTCAATAAAGAGGCCCGCGAGCAGGGCTATCGGCTGGTCAAAGAGCAGGACTTGCGCAAGATGAAGGATCGCAGTTCATCCGGTGATCAGAAGCCGCCGAAAGACTACAGCACGCCCCCGAGAGGACCAACCGCTTCGGAGTTCAACGCCAAGGCCCAGGATAAGAGCCTGGGTCCGGGCGGGCCGGACCAGCCAAAGAAAGGCCGATCCCGGTAGGCCGTGCTCCGACATCATGCCTGTTCTTGGACCGACTCTGATGCTGTTTCTGGGTCCGGCTGTGGTTCTTCGAGGTCAGCTTCGGCTGGCGGTAGATTTTGCAGATCAACGCCCTTGTCGCGCAGCTCTGCATCCTCGAACCACCGGACTTTCGTGGCACTGATCGGATTATTGTTCTCAACCAGGAGGAGCTGTTGATACCGGCGCAGAGTCATCAGCTCGTCAGGGTAGGCCAGATTGCGCTGTGCGCTTGAGACGCTGCGCGTCGTTGTGTTGGAGCTACTTCCGCCGTTCGCTGCCGAGGTGACGGCATTGGCGATGGACTCGCCAATGCTGGCCACCGTGGTCACGCCGCACAACTTGGAGAAATACTCCGCTGTCATCTGATCGCGTGACCCGAAATATTGCAGCACCCCGGAATTCCCGATGAAGGTTTCCCAGCCATCGCCATAGATGCGCTTGAGCTGGGATAAATCCTGGACAATGCCCCAGAGCTGGATGCCAAAGCCTGCCATCAGCCCGTAGGCTTGCTCGACCGTGGAGAGGTGCCCGAGCGCCGGCATTTCATCGAGCATGAACAGTACCGGCTTGTCCGGTTTATGATCGATGTTGCGGGCATTGACCGAGATGGCCTGCTGAATCATCAGGCGCAGCCACCGGCCAAAGGTGTTG
>JBCCHJ010000096.1:0-15498 GCA_039028795.1 Pseudomonadota bacterium | reverse complement strand
GGCGTCTGATGTCAGATGGATCTGATCGCCTTTGACGTCCGCAAGCCCCAACCGGGCCAGCTCATCCTGAACAGTTCTCAAGTGCATATCCAGACTGATTGATTGGACGATGGCTTGAAAGGACGGCGCCTGCCCAAGACGGTTCAGTGGCAGCGGAATGCCATTTGGGTCGGAATGCTCAGCCAGCCAACGACCCACGACACGCGAGACCGGTCCTGCATTCATCGGAGCCTCGTCCAAATTCATGCGCCCGCGGATTGCTTTGATGTCTTTACGCTGCAATCCGGTCAGCAAATGCAGTCGGCTATCGGTCACCCTTTTACCATCCAGCCGAAAATTATTCTCAGCGACAGTAAGATAAAGCTCTTTTAACCAATCACTTAGCTCTGGAAACAGAATGCCGCGCGCGATCAAAACTCGAATGATCGGACGTAGGATTTTGGTAATTGGGCTCTGTAGATTTTTCATTAATGGGTAATTTACCCATTTTATTGCTGGACGTCAAACGCCGAATCGCATATCCAGCAAATCACAAATATGGGTAATTTACCCATTTTATAGAAAATAAACCATGCTTCGACTAACACTTCTGATTGCCGGCGCCGGACTTCTCGCAGCGTGCTCACAACATGCCGCCCAAGTGACCTCCGGCGAAGAATATCTGGCGGCGTATCAACCCGTGAAAAGCGCTGCGCAGCCCGTTGTTCAACGCACCGTTCGACGAACAGAGGATGGGGCAGAGATCATCGAAGACCGGATTGAGACAATTTCGACCGATCAGTTGATCCGGAATGCTGCCGAAATCGAACCGCTTTTGAAACTACCGGCACGGATCGGTCTGGCGCGAATCGAGCATGGTCAGCTCAGCACGATACCGAGCGCCGAATCCTCAATGTGGCAGCAACTGGCGCAGCGCCATCGAAAGCTTGGCACCTTTGCAGCGATCGATCCTTTTCTTGCGCAGTATACGCTGAGATCGGTGCTGCCGCAGGAACAGCGTGCCCTGCGGCGCGACGCCAAGGATCTGCTGACGAAAATTCGGTTGGGCGCAGCACGGCAACATATGGACGCTGTGCTGATCTATGAAATCGGGTCCCGGCACCAGTACGGGAAAGAGTTTGGCAACCTTACGCCCATTCGCGTCTTGGGGGCTGCGCCGCTGCCCGACCGGGTGATCGAGAAAGAAGGCGTTGCCCGCGCCTTCTTGATGGATGTGCGCAATGGCTACCCATATGGAGTTGCGTCAGCCTCTGCAGACCTTGAAGATCTTGAAAGGTCGTTTTTCGATGACGCCCCGAAAGATCGTCTTGGCATCGAGGCCAAAACCAAGATCGCCTCTGCTCTGCTGCCCCAGGTCGAGGCGATGATGGGCAGTCTGATAGGCCAGATGCAGACACGCTTGGCATCGGCCAAGTAAGCCCACGTACGGTGTCCGGGCCAGCCGTTTGGCCCTGGCATCTCGGCAGTTCACGTCGGTTTGTACCCCATTCGGAACCCGCCCCAATGCCGTCCCCGCACGAAGACCGGGGCCGAAACATCCTTCATCACTGCGAAGGTTCCGCCACCCATATCTCGCCGGTACGTCTGCAGCAGGAATACATCGGTGTTGCGCCCAGCGCCCAGCCCAACCGGGTCATCGAAGATCCGACGGTTCCGGCAATTGGCGGCGTTCCAAACCGGGTCGGAGCCCTGGGGATGCGAGAATTTCTTGTTATGCGTCGGTAAATATCCGTTTTTGTCGACGGTTGCGCAGAAAATAATACGGTCATCCGCGTTCAGGATCGGCTCTTGGAGATCCGGCATGATTTGATCGGTTAGATCGGTGAAAGGCGCCATAACCTGAGCCGGATCGGTTCCCTCAATCGGTGTGTAACTGTGATCGAACAGCGCTGCTTCGGTAATGTCGCCCTGGTCCAAAGCCGCCTCGAACAGCACCTCAACCTCTGCTGCTGCGGCCTGAACGGTCGCGATCATCGCAGTGTCAGATGTTTCGATCCCTTCAGTCGCCGTGCGCCCAACCAAATTGTCGAAACGGCGCATGGTCTTCGTGATCTCGCTCACGGCATCACCCGTGCGTCCAGTCAGGTCGCTGATCGTCAGTTGGGTGTCGCCGACGACCTCGCATAGGATACGGGCGGCCATGTCGATCTGGCCGGTGGAGTCCATCGCGATGTCCGCGCTTTCGTCGATACGGCTGATGGCACTGGACATCTGTTCCATTGTGGCGGCCAGAACGCTGGTTGATTGGCGTGTATTCGTGGCGCTGGTGACCATTTGGTCGCCGACGCCAGCCAATTCCGTGGTTTTGGCATCGAATTCCGACAGGTTCGCAGCGATCTGTTCAGTCGCCGTGGTAGTGCTTTCCGCCAGTCGCTTCACCTCGGTCGCTACGACGGAAAAGCCGCGGCCGGCCTCTCCGGCCCGGGCTGCCTCGATCGCCGCGTTTATCGCTAACAGATTGGTTTTGCGTGCAATTCCGGCAATTGTCTCTGACGTAACCTGGACGCCCTTCAACGCATCTTTCAGGTCAGCCAGGCCACTCGATATTTGGGTGACCGACGTCACGAGGCTGTCAACCTCGGCCGCAGAACCCTGGAACGCCGAGACGGCCGAGCCAACCGCTTCGCCGGTTTCCGTCAGCACTTGACGCGTGTCGTAGGTTGATGAACGCAAACCATCCGTGATTTTACGCGTCTGTTCTGCCAAGTCAGTCAATTGCTTGAAGCTGCCAGATACGGCGGTGCTGGCCGCATCGCAGTCCTGGACCGAGCCGCTAATGGCCGCCAGTTCCAGGCCCAACGCGTTGAATTCCTGGGCTAACTCGCCCAGCAATTCCTGGCCCGTCCCGGAAGCTTCCGCTTCCGGCTTTGTCCGGCGTTGTCTTAAAACGGCACCCAGCATGAACACTCCGCACGTCATCTTTCCAGGGCACGTTAGGCCGCGTATGGTTAAAACCGGGTTGTCGTGTAGCTCACGTTTTGGGGACCTAGACAGTGTTCTGACGACGAACGATCTGCCGACTTTCGTGCGGATAGCTCAGCGCGGTTTCCCATAAACCATTGAAAAAACGGGTTTCACGATCTGTGAAGCCATGCCCCAGATTTACGCTCTCCCGACGCGAACGATGTGGCCGCACATTGTGCTCATCGAACTACGGGTCACCGCCCTGCAGCGCAGAACAAAGGTGACCATCCGCAAACGAGGAGTGCTGAAGAGATGAATATTCCGAATAAGACCCAGATCAACGAGTGGGATATCGGCCACTGGATCAGACGTGGCGAATTGCGGCTAGAGCACATCATTCAAGCCGCGCTGGGCGCCGATGAAATCACGGCAACCGCGCTGATCGACAATATCGAGCCGATGCGCGGCACCACAGATGCCGGTGTCCGCGCCGCGAAGTTCGCCGCGGCGATGCAGGAAACCTATGCGGCGCCCGGTGTAGGCCCGCGCATGTGAGAGCGGTTTTAAGAGTATCTCGAGGGCAGATCCGTCCCCAACCTCCTCCTCCCCCTGCCCGAGAGCGTGTGTTTTGCGTATGGCATCCCGTTCAGCGTCCAGCCCACCCTCCGGGGCGATGGGCGAACGGAGAGTAAAGCTTGAACTCCTCCCCCCTCTGGTTCAAGCCAGTTGCGTTGCCAGGGCCCGCTGAAAGGCGGGCCCGAACCTTCGTCTGATTTGGGATGGAAAGACGCAAGTTCGCAGGTTTCCTGGGCGACGACTTTGCTGACGACAATTTTCGCTTAATTGTTCGCTAATCAGATTTCTGACGACTTTTTGCGACGACTTGGAACTGCTGCGCTGCAACCACGGGATCACGCAACGATGCGCACAGGCGCGTCATTTTCTTCGAGATCCGTTCCTCACCAGACCACAAACGGACAAATCCATGATAAATGGGCTTTTATCCCATTTCCGCGAATTGCGCTTCCAGGGCCCGCTGAACAGCGGGCCTTTCCTTCATCATCAGGTAGTGGTCGCGAACCTTTGGGAAGTCGTCGGGGTTCACCCCGTCGCCCTTCATCCAGCCAGCCACCGTGAACAGGTATGCATCGGCCGTGGAGTAGGTATCACCCAGCACATAAGGCCCATCCAAGTACCAGTCTTCGACATGGGCAAAGCTGGCCGCCATCGTCTCTGGCACCTTGGCCGACATCGAGGCATGGGCGGCCTCGTCATCTGACCACCGGTACCCCCGCATTCGATGGGCGTGGTTCACGTGCAGGGTTGAGGCGATGTAGCTGTTGAATTCCTGCATCTTGGCGAAGGCAAAGGGGTCGGAGGGCGCGAGCCCGGCCTGCGGGAAGGTCTGGGCAATAAACACCAGCATGGCCGGCGTTTCCGTCAGCGTGCCATGTTCCGTCACCAGCACCGGGACTCGAGCCTTGGGGTTCAGGGCCGTATAGTCGGCGCTTCGCTGCTCTGCTGTGCCAAAGTCGATACGGTGCAGATCGGCCTTTGCCCCGACCTCCTCCAACACAATATGCGAGGCCAATGCGATTGTGTGCTGCGCATAGTAAAATTGCCAAGCCATGGGTGGGTCTTTCGATTCATGGATGGGTTACCACCCATCCTACGAGAGTTCACAACATGAACCAAAGTTTGGTATTTTAACGCGTTTGGTAGGATGGGTGTTAACCCATCCTAAGCAGCCTCGCCGAAATCACCGTCAACAAGGTCACTCGTCCATCCAATCGGAACGCGCCCCAATTGGACATCGCGATGGAATGACGAATACGGCCAATCCTGCACCCTGTCCACCAATCGATGCTTCACGGGGTTCAGCCAGCAGTATTCAACATGAGCGATGTAATCCCGTTCATCCCGGATCGCGTGTTCCCAGAACCGGCGTTGCCAGAGGCCCTTTTCGCCTTTGATGATCTTTGATTTCGAGGGGCGTCGGATCAGGGTTGGATCTTCAGCCAGCACCAGTTTCGTGAACCGGGTTTTGATCTTCTTCCAGCGGGTTGAATAATCATGATCGCCATCCGGCAGCGTCCAAACCGCGTGCAGATGATCCGGCAGGATGACCATGGCATCGATTGAAACAGGATGGGCGGAAAGGATTTCGCGACATGCAGCACGGAGGTGGTCGATTTGGTCGACAAGTGCGCGGGAACGCCGGTCCGCCAGATCGACCGTGAAGAAGTAGGTCCCACCCTTGATGCGCAACCGCCGATAGTTTGTCATCGGTGCAGGGAAGTGGCAGGAGGGTTAAGGTTCGGTGAAAAGCGGTTATGATTGTGCGAAGAAGGATGGGTTGGCACCCATCCTACGGCACTAATCAGCTACGAATTGCGAATGGAAAGATCAAATTGAGCACTTCCGATACTAATATGACCCTGGCTGCAGCTCGGTATTCCGCAATTGCCATGTTGAAGACGCCAAGACCAGAAGACGCTGGAACTCCAGGCTGTTGGTTTGGCGGCCAACCAACACTTCCTGCGGAAATTGATTGGCCAATCTACAGATACTCTTACGAGCCATACGAAGGATTTTCTGTGCCAATGCACTTCTTGGCACAAATAAACCTGCAATTGCTGCCCAGAGTTTTAGGGCAACCAGAGTTACCGCACAGTGGCACCATTTTCGTATTTTTTGAGCCGACGATTGCAACGCTTGAGCCCGATGCGCCAAGAGATGTTCCGTGTGCGCATCTCGGTCGTGCGTCAAAGGTAATCTACTGCGCCGGTGACGTAAGTGACCTTCCTGGCCGACAGCCGCCGCCAATGCCAAACTTCCCAGATGATATTGCTCGGCTTCGTTACCATCATGGAGACACATATCCTTACTGGCCCTTTGACTTTGTCGTTGTCGATACCATTTCAGGCGACGTTGAGCATCATGGACCTGGATATCTTGATGCCCTAATGCGATTTGACCATCAGCAGCAGCATGCACTGCGGGCCAAGATAGGTTGGAAGCGAAACGCCACCCTCAGAGGGCAAACAATCGGGGATGACGTCGTTGTGCCTGTTCATACAATCTTCGGTGCATCGCGGGAGACCCTTCGCCCAACAGAGCGCAACCTAAAGCGGCGCTCCTATGGACACTATCCACCCTTGACCTCAGATCATATTCTGCTTTTCCGATTTGCAGCAGATGGTGAAATCGGCCACGCATTTACATTAGGCGAGCACGGCGCAGGTTATTGGATCAAACGCAAGGACCTCGAACAGAGACATTTTGAAGATATTGTCGTTTGGAAAGATGAATATTGATTTTGTGCTCAGGATGGGTTCGCATCCGTCCTACGGATTGCTCTCCGATTGGTAGGATGGGTGCCAACCCGTCCATGCGTCATCACATATTCGGATAGTTCTGCCCGTCGCCGCCTTGCGGCGTGCACCACGTGATGTTCTGGGCCGGGTCCTTGATATCGCAGGTCTTGCAGTGGACGCAGTTCTGGAAGTTGATCTGGAAGCGCGGGGCTGAGCCATCGTCTTCCCGGATCACCTCGTAGACCCCGGCGGGGCAATAACGCTGCGCGGGCTCGGCATAATCCGGCAGGTTCTTTGCAATCGGAATTTCGGTGTTTGACAATTGCAGGTGCGCAGGCTGCGATTCTTCGTGGTTGGTGAAGCTGAAGCTCACATTGGTCAGCCGGTCGAAGGACAGCACACCGTCCGGTTTCGGATATTCGATTTCCTTATGGTCTGCCGCCTTGCCCGTGGCCTGGGCATCCGTCTTGCCATGGCTGAGCGAGCCGAACGGGTTCCAGCCGGTCAGATTTGCTATCCACATATCCAGCGCCCCGATGCCCAGCCCGCCCAGCAGACCCAGCTTTGACCAGAGCGGTTTGACATTGCGCACTTTCTTCAGGTCCGCAGCGATTGGGCCGGAGCGCACGTCCTCTTCATAGGCGGTCAGCTCGTCGCCTGAACGCTCTTCCTGGATCGCTGCATGGGCGGCCTCGGCCGCGGCGATACCGGACAGCACGGCGTTGTGATTGCCCTTGATGCGGGGGACGTTGACCATGCCTGCGGAACAACCCAGCAGCGCGCCGCCCGGGAAGGTCAGCTTGGGCATGGACTGCCAGCCGCCCTCGGTGATGGCGCGGGCGCCATAGGCGATGCGTTTGCCGCCCTCCAGCACCTCGGCAATTTCGGGGTGGTGCTTGAAGCGTTGGAATTCCATGTACGGGAAGAGGTGGGGGTTTTCGTAGTTCAGGTGGACGACGAAGCCGACATAGACTTGGTTGTTTTCCAGGTGGTACATGAAGGACCCGCCGCCGGTCTTGAAGCCCAGCGGCCAGCCCATGGTGTGGGTGACCTCGCCCTGTTTGTGCTTTTCGGGCTTGACCTCCCAGATCTCTTTCATGCCGACGCCGTATTTCTGCGGCTCTTTACCTTCGTCCAGATTGTACTTGGCGATAGCCTGCTTCGAGAGCGAGCCGCGCACGCCTTCGGCCAACAGGACGTATTTACCGGCCATGATCATGCCGGGTTCGTACGCGTCGGACGGGGTGCCGTCCGGGTTCTTGCCGAATTCGCCGGCAACGACGCCGATGATTTCGCCGTTTTCGCCTTCGACCAATTCCGAGCACGCCATGCCGGGGTAGATCTCGACGCCCAGCCCTTCGGCGTATTCCGCCATCCAGCGGCAGACATTGCCCATGGAGACGATGTAGTTGCCGTGATTGTTCATCAGCGGCGGCATGGCAAAATTGGGTAGGCGGATCTGCCCGGCCTCGCCCAGCATCAGGAAGCGGTCGTCGGTCACTTCGGTGTGGATCGGCGCGTCCATCTCGCGCCAATCCGGCAGCAGAGCATCCAGGCCACACGGGTCAAGTACCGCGCCGGACAGGATATGGGCACCAACTTCCGAGCCCTTTTCCAGCACCACGACCATCAGGTCTTCATCGAGTTGCTTTAAACGGATCGCCGCCGAAAGCCCCGCAGGCCCCGCGCCCACGATGACAACATCCACCTCCATGGCTTCGCGGTCGAAATCGCTCATGGTACCGTTCCTTTAGCTCATGATTGGCTACTGACTTCTATCGCGGTGCAAAGGCCTTACGCAAATGCGACGCGACGTATCAGGCCAATGACCCGACAGGTTTCCACGATCTGATATAAGATACTTTACGTTAACGTCAAGGGAAACTTAAATTAGCGCGACACTCACGTCTTACTAAACTGCAATCGTGGACAGTGCATCCAGTCGGATTTGCGTCGCAAATTATCACTCCACGAGCCAGCCTTACTGTGTGCCGCGACCTTTCCCTGGTGTCGAAATAGCTTAGACTGCCCTGCAGAACAGGGAGCAGCCATGACCGGTTTTGCATTCAGGCGCCTTGTCGCCGCGGGCGGAGTTCTTTTTGCCTGGTCGTTCGGTGGGCCCCCGGTCCAAGCGGCCGAAGCAGCGGTCCCGCCCAATCCCGTCATCACACCCTGTCAGGCGATCACGACCCCAGCACAGGCCATCACAGCATGCGAGGCCGCCATCGCCAGCGGTCGGTGGTCTGGGAAAGATCTGGCCTGGGCGTGGAACAATCTGGGCCTGGCGCAAGCGGCCGAGCGCCGTTTTCTGGCGGCCATCAAGGCCTATGATGAGGCGCTGGCTTTGGACCCGGATTATGCGGCGGCGTTGGCAAATCGGGGCAATACCCATGCCGCGTTGGGGGATTTGATCCCTGCCCTGGCCGATCATGAACGGGTCGTCGCGTTAACGCCGAAGGACGCATCGGCCTGGATGAATCGCGGCGCGGATCACGAGGATATGGGGCAATACAAAAAGGCCCTGGCGGATTACAACCAGGCGATCAAGTTGGACCCTGACCATCGCGGCGCGCATATCGGCAGGGCCACGGCGAACTGCAAGCTGGGGCGCAGCAAGACATCAGCCAAGCATCGGCTGGCGGCGATCACCAAAGGTTTGATCGATCCGACCGAAATGCAGGTGGTCCTGCAAAAGGAAGGCTTCTATCGCGGCAAGATAGACGGGATCTTCGGCAAGGGCTCGCGCGCCGCCCTGCGCCAGTGGACGCGAAAGGGATGTTTGCCGCGCGCCTAAGCCGTCATTGGAAACATCGCCTCAGTCCAGTTTTTCGTGCATGTCGCCGCCAATGACGGGGACATCGTCGAACATGAAGAAAGCAATTTCCTGTGCATCCCCGTCTTCATAGCGAAGGGTCAGCTTATATCCGTCGATCCTGTAAGTGCCTTTGCGCCGTGCCCGATCGGTCCAAACGCCAATGGCCGTTGTCGGGCTGGTACTGAAGCCGCTGACGTAACCACCTTTGAAGAACCGTCCATCAGGCGCAAAGCCATAGACGGTTTCGACGGTGCTGGTGGATCGAGTGCCGCCCGCATCGGTTCGGGCGCCTGCCTTCAGCAACCGATACTGACCGCTGAGGCGCAGATCTGCGGACGGTGCGATACGAAGGTACTTCGACTTGCCCAGAACGATGCTGTCGCCCGCCATCCTGATCGGTTCGGCCTTCCGCCCCAACAACCTGAGCGTTTCCTGCTGACCAGTCGCCACGCGCCATTTTGTAAACACGCCATCGCGCACAGCGTATCGCCCGCAGACCTTTGGACGCGGTTGACAGAATCCATCCATGTCTCCGCCCATCATGCCGGACTCGGTCAGGGCAAAACGGCCATCAGCTGTCAGCCACAACCCTTTTGCGCCGACCTCCAAAGACACCTGTGCCAGTGCATCCAAGCCGGTCTTGGCCCCGATCGAGGCATAGAACCCATCGAGGGTTTGGCCACCGGATGGGGTTAGAGCCTCAGCGTCACCTCCATCGAAGCGTAAGCTGGCCAGCAGGTCCCCGAACTTTGACTGAAGCCGTTTCTTTCCGCGATATCCGACGTCCAGAAGGGTCAGGGCCATCATCTGACCCTTATGGAAGACGGCCACCGACGTCACATGGGTGCGCTTGTCACCCTTCCCGACGAACTCAGAGGCATAGAGCGCGTCGTACCCCAGTGCCGTCAAAGCCTCGCGTGCTTTCCAGTCCTTCGTGCTATCGATCTGATCGAGGATCGTCCGGAAGGCTGCGGCCTTGTCGGTCCCGTACCGCCGAGGTTTCAGCACCAGGACGCCCCCGGTACCACCCGTCAGCGACGCGAGCGCGCCACTATCCTTCTGCAGTTTGAAATAGCTGTCATCGAGAGAAGCTGGACCAAACCTTAGGTCTGCGTAAGCGGCGTGTGTGCCTAGAAGGCCTGCAACAAAGATGATCGGAAGATACAGCGCGCGCACGGGTCTTGCCTTTTCCCAACGAAGCAAACCGGGCACATCGCCCGGCACCCTACGCTTTCGACATGATACACTAATTAGGCGAAGCGGCGCTAACTTTCTACGCGCTGAAATGGTGTTCTAAATCGCCTGTCCCAAGCGCGGCTTCCAGAACGGACGGAACAATTCGATCTTCGGGCAGCGGTCCATGACCACTTTCATGCCCGCCGCTTCGGCCAGTTGGGCGGCTTCGGGATCGACCACGCCGATCTGCCCCCACAGCACCTTGGCCCCGATATCAATGGCCTCTTCGGCGATGCCGTACAAAGCCGATTTGTCACGAAATACCTGGACCATATCGACGGGCTGGTCGATGGACTTCAGGCTTTCATAAACCTTCAGGCCACGGATCTCGCCGGGATGCTCGCGTGGGTTCACCGGTAGCATATTGTAGCCGGTTTCATGCAACACGCGCAGCACGCCATAGGAAAACTTCGTCGGGTCCGAGGACGCCCCGACCATGGCGATGGTCTTCACCGACTTCAGGATATCGGCCAGGTATTCTGGCGGGTAGTCTTCCGCGTGGTTCATGAAAACGGGCGCGTTCATGAGGCGTCCTTTCCTCTGTTCTCCCCGACCGCTTCGCTGCGCGAGGGGGGCGTGCTCGCCAACGGCGTGGCGATGTCGGCTTTCAGTTCGTGGGGTTCCAACCGGTCGGTGAACGGATTGCGGTAAAGCTTATCATGGCTTTCCACCCCGATCTCGAACGTGCAATCGGTGACGGGGCGGGCCACGCATAGGATCACATAGCCATTGCCCAACTGCCGGTTGTTGAGAGCGACCTGGGCGCGTTGATCAACCTCGCCCTCGACCAGCTTTGCCGCACAGGTGATGCATCCCCCGTACTTGCAGCCAAAAGGCAAGTCGACGCCCTGGTCGCGCAGGCTGTCCAGCAAGGGTTTCCGCCGGTCGACCCGATAGGTCGCACCATCGCGGTTGGCCAGGGTGATCGTTTGCTCGGTCACAGCCAGATATCCGAGGTGCAATCGCCACCCGGATACCGGGTTTCGTGACACCGCGACGGGCCGTTCGGTTCATTGCCGAAGTTCACGCCAAAATCGGGGTCGATCTCCATCCCGCCATTTTCCGTGTCGCAGTTGACCATCAGCATCACGCCGCCATTGGTGCGGATGTCCGGGTAGAACTGGTTGTCCCACGTGCTGAACAGCGACGTGGTCACGTAAAGCCGCTTGCCGTCCAGGCTCATCTGGATCATCTGCGGCCCGCCGGTGATCCGCATTCCGTTCACCTCTGGCGCGCGGTTCAGCAACCCACCCATCCAGACCTGGCCGGTCAGGACCGGATTGTGAGGATCCTCGATATTATACTGCCGGATATCGCCGTGCAGCCAATTGCAGAGATAGAGGAACCGGTCGTCCATGGACAAAAGGATCACCGAGATCACGCCTGGGATCGGGATCGGCCACTCCGGGTGCGGCTCGTTTTCCACGTCCACGACCTTTTCCCACTGCCATTCCCCGGCGTCGTCCTTCCACCAATGGATGATGTTGGCGCTGAGCGCCGCGCCGCAGAACCCGTGGGTGGACGCAGGGTCATGGTGGAACCGGACTTCAAGGGGGATCAAACCGTCCTCGCCCAGATACATCGTCTGCATCGGCTCTTTCTTCTCAAAGTCCCAAAGGTGCAGGCGCCGCCCATATTTCAGGTGGCCGACCTCTTCCAGATCAAAGCCCGGCATGAACGTGTTTGGTGCCGCCCATTCGGACGAGACCATCACGTTGTGCCGGGGCTGGTACCAGAAGTCATAACCAAATGGGATGTCACCCATGGAATTTTCCCACCGGCCCAGGATGTTGAAATCCTTGTCCAGGTGCAGGTATCCGCCCGGCGCATTGCCTTGCGCATCCCCCAGCATGGAAATGATAATCTCGGACCCCAGGCAGTGCACGGTATGGGGGGCGGAAAGATTCGTCTTCGCCTTGATCTCTTTGCCCTCGATCACCTTGTGAATACGCGGCGCGCGCGGGTCTGTGGCGACATCGACAATATGCAGGTTGGAGGACCGCACCCCCGGTACGATCAGGTAATCCCGCGACATGCCCGCATCACCATGGCAGGAGGAGCAGGCGTTCCAGCCCATATGGTGCAGCTCGTCCCCGATGCCCGGCATCTCGCAGCGATGGATCACTTGGGAATAGGTTGGGCTGTCCGGGTCCGCATCGATGGTGGCCAGATAGTCGGGCTTTTGAATACCCGTGCCGACATAAAGCGCGATTGTATAGAGCAGCTTTTCCCGCGGGGCCTGCATGGCCTCGGCCGGAGAGGCATAACCCGGCCCACAGCAATCCAGCGACATTCCCAAGCCCTCCGCGCGAATCTTCCCGATTGTCTTTGATGCTGTCTTATAATATGAGACATGTGTCCGTAAAGTGAGAAAAACATGCACCTCGATCGTCTGATGTCAGTCCTGGAAGCTGTGGCCCTGGCCGGGCGGCCGGTCAGCCCTGCAGATCTGGTTGCGGCCACCGGCCTACCTCGGCCCACATGTTACCGGCTGATCCAGTCACTGACCGATCAGCGCCTGTTGGATGAACCGGAGCCAGGGCGCTATATCACCGGGGCGCGCTTGCTGCGGCTTGCCCTGCATGGGCAACCGGATCAGGACATCTCGGCCCGGGCAGCGCCCATTCTGCAAGAGGCCGCGGAGACGTTCGGCGATGCCGTCTTCCTGTCCCGCTTTCGCAATAAGTGCGTCGAGATTATCCACGTCGAAACACCTAGGGATGCGACAGCGGCCTTTATCCACCCGGGCCTCGGCTTCCGTCCGATGCACGCCTGTTCCTGTTCTAAGGCCATCGCCGCCTTCGCCGAGGATACGTTCCGCGAAGATATCCTCTCGGGACCGCTGCGCTCCTATACGGATCAGACCAAAACCAACCCTGAAGATCTACGCGCCGAGTTTGATGCGATCCGGGACCGGGGCTTTGCCGAATGTGTCGAGGAAATCGAGGTTGGTATCACCTCGGTTGCTGCGCCCGTTCAGGTCGGTGGCCTTGGCGCGGTGCTGAGCATCGGAGCGATTGGCTCGATCCGCCGGTTCACAGACCAACGCCGCGACCAGATCGGGCGTGATTTGATCGGTTTGGCCAATCGGACCGGTCGGGCATTAAGCTTGGCAAATGTACCCAGCTAACGGGGAAACAAGAGCGACCCAAAATCGAAACAGAAAACTAAATAATTCCAATGATTTAAAATATACTTCGTAATCAATTTACATTAATAAATTTGCCAATATCGCTGACCAATACGCAAAATAAAACTTTTAAATACAGCGACAAAATCCCGTGCTATTATCGATCAGCGACAGGGATGGGTAAATACCTATGACCAAACAGCGACTGCATCTGATCTTAATCAAGCCAACGCATTATGACGACGACGGCTATCCTATTCAGTGGATGATATCAGCGATCCCATCGAATACTTTGGCAGCCCTCAATGGCCTGGCTGAAGACTGCCGCGACCGGGACGTCCTTGGGCCCGGTATCGGCCTGACGATTTCCACCTATGACGAAACAAATGCCCGGGTCGATCCGAAAAAGATCATGCGCGATGTCCGGCGGGACGGCGGCAAGGTTCTGATCGCTCTGGTTGGCGTTCAGTCGAACCAGTTTCCCCGCGCCATGGATCTGGCCAGGAAGTTCCGCGCAGAAGGCTTCCCCGTCGCCATTGGCGGGTTCCACATCTCTGGCTGTATTTCCATGCTGAAAGAGCTGCCCAGCGACATCAAGGAAGCGCAGGATCTGGGCATATCCCTCTTTGCCGGAGAGGCCGAGGAACAACGCCTGGATGAGGTCCTGCAGGATGCCTATAACGGCGCGCTGAAACCGCTTTACAATTGGATGAAGGATCTGCCGACCATCGCGGGGGAACCCGCGCCGATCCTGCCTGCTAAGCACATTTCCCGCACCGCCGGTGATCATTCCAGTTTTGACCTGGGCCGGGGCTGCCCGTTCCAATGTTCTTTCTGCACCATCATCAATGTGCAGGGCCGCAAATCGCGGTTCCGCACACCTGATGATCTGGAAACCATCATTCGCGAAAACTACGCGCAGGGCATCAAAAAGTTCTTCATCACCGATGACAACTTCGCCCGGAACAAGGACTGGGAAAGCTTCGTCGACCGACTGATCGAACTGCGGTGGGGCGATTGCCCAAAGATCAAGTTCATCATCCAGGTCGACACGCTGTGCCACCGCATTCCTGGTTTCATCGAAAAATGCACTAAGGCCGGTGTCACCCGCGTCTTTATCGGGTTGGAGAACATCAACCCCGACAACCTGATCGCCGCAAAGAAACGCCAGAACAAGATCGCTGAATACCGCGATATGCTGCAGGCCTGGAAAGCGCACCGGGCGACGACCTATGCGGGGTATATCCTGGGCTTCCCGGGCGATACCTATGACTCGATCATGAAGGATATCGAGATCATCAAGAAGGAACTGCCGCTGGATATGCTGGAGTTCTTTTTCCTGACGCCGCTGCCGGGGTCCGAGGATCACAAGAAGATGCAAGAAGCCGGGGTCTGGATGGACCCGGACATGAACAAGTACGACCTGAACCACCGCTGCTCGCATCATGACAAGATGTCGGACGCAGAGTGGGAGCGCGCCTATTACGACGCCTGGGCTGCCTTCTACACGCCCCAGCATATGGTGACGGTGATGAAGCGGTTTGCCACTTCCGGCCGCAATCCACTGAACGTGTTGTGGCTGTTGATCTGGTTCAAAGGCTGCGTTCCAATTCACGGCGTCCATCCGTTGGAAGGCGGGTTCCTGCGCCGCAAGCACCGTTTGGACCGGAGATCGGGCATGGCGATCGAGCCACGCTGGGTGTTCTATCCAAAATACCTGTGGGAGCTTCTGAGCACCCATGCCCGCTGGGCCTGGATCTTTGCCCGGATGGTGCCGAAAGGATACCGGATCAAGCGCGATAAGAACCGCATGGCCTATTCCGACTTGTCCCTGACACTGGTGGATGACGATAACCTAGAGGACATGGCCATAGTGGCCGAGACCCGAGGCGGCGCTGAGTCGCTGGAACGGTCCCGGTTCATCAAGGATCTGGGCAATGCGTCCAAGCAGGATCCTGTGGCCGTTAGCAGAACCGGTTGATTGTGAAACAAGAGACACCTTTTTACGCGCTGGCAAGACGCAGTTTGGTTCATCTAAATGCCATTAATAACATCGATTTAAATCTCGTTTTATAATTATATAATCAGATAATTTG
>JBCCHJ010000095.1:0-16091 GCA_039028795.1 Pseudomonadota bacterium | reverse complement strand
TCATCACCAGTCCCCCCGTTCAGTGTGTCGCTGCCCGTGCCGCCTTCAAGCGTGTCATTGCCGGAATTCCCGAAAAGGGAATCGTCGCCGCCCACACCTTGCAAAGAATCGTTCCCTGCAAGCGCGTCGAATACGTCCGCAGCCGATCCGCCGGTAACGGTATCATCGTTGGGTGTGAACAACTCAGCAGGAACATCAACTTCGGTGAACGCGATCGTCCCGTTTACGATTGTGTTGTTTGCACCGCCCGGCGCATCGATCACATTCCAAAAGACTGTCCGAGGTCCATCGTCGACAAAATCGTTGAAACCAGACAGCGTGATCGAATTTTCAAGAGCCGTCAGACGCATTTCAAAGACCGTGAAATCCGGAACGTTTGACGCCCCGGCAGCAATAGAGACGTCCGCGTCATAAGTCGGTACACCGTTCATTGGCTGTAGAATTGGAATGCCAACAACGTTTGCCGGATTGAACAAATCGAAGACATTGAACTGGCTGATTTCATTCGTGATCGCATCTGCGGCGGGCGTGCCGGGTGAGGTGCTGGCATAGAACCAGACGCTCACGAACTCCCCGGGCGCAGGTGCCGCATCCAAACTGAAATTGAACGTTGTGGTCGATGACGTCGACTCGATGGAGAACGGTGGATCAATTTCAAAGGTCACGGTCGCAAAGTGCGCCGGGTAGGCTTCGCGCCGGTCCGGCGCAAACGCCACCTGGGACGCGATGGAACCGATCTGGGTTTCAAGTTCCCAATTGGTTGCATCTTCATGGCGACCAACCTTTTTCGCCGAGGCCGCCAGTCGCGCGCCTGTCACCGTGGACAGAAGCTCGAGCAGATTCGACCCCTTCTGCCCGGCCGCGACCTCGCACCCATAAAGCAAAAGCTCGCGCCCCCGAAGGGCGTCTGACCAAACCTGCAAAGCTTCCAGGTGCCGATCGAATGTGCGCGCAGACAATTCTGCGTTCCCAAGGACAATGCTTCCAGGCGCGCCATGGCTGACCAGATGCAGGCAAGAGATATCGTCGCGTCCATCGAGAATTTCAGCGATTTGCCGGACGCCGTCACGGGTTTGGTCCAGGATCAAAACCTCGGGACAGCCGGATAACAGCTCGATCAAAGCATCCGGAGCGTGGACTGCGGGGTCCAAAATCACGAGTTCAGTGGACCGATCGTTTTCGGGGCGCGTTTTCAAAGTCATCATGCATCTCTCTGTTACGGCGACCGGTGCGAAACACCGGTTCGCGGTTGCGCTTAGGGAGATGCTGGGCCGCTGCGACGCGGCATATCTGGCAGGATGTTCCCGTTCTCTTTGCTCAGTTGGCAACGCACTTGGCGAGACGTCGTTAACTTTCCCTGTTTTTCGCGTCAACCTTGGGTAGCAAGTTCGGCTAGAAAATCTGCAGGCTGGAAAGCGCATTTTCCGGTTGTTTGACAACCCAATCCACCTCGTCGGGCGATCATCGCGCCGAGGACGGCAAGGCGGCCATGTCCATGCTTAAGTGGTTTGGACCAGGTGCAAGACGGTTGAACCAACGTACAGCCCCTACCCCTGGAAGCCGTAAAGACTGGGCCAGGAGACTGTCACGAGGACATGTCGATTTACACGAACACCTCTTTCTTCCACACCCAAGCAACCAGTCCCGAGGGCATGATCCGCCATGTTGCGAAACAGCTCGTCTACGAAAAGCCTTCGGCGATCGTGGCTCGGGTCTTTCTGGTTTACAGCGCCGCAACGCTCAGGCACTAACGCACAATCAAAGGTAGCAAGCGGCTGCGCCAGCTAACGTCATTCAGAACGGGAGCGGGCCATGGGGCGCATATCTTCACGAACAATTCAGGGTGTCTTGCTGGGCGACCAGCGTACGGATCAGGTGCTGCTTTTGCAGGATCTCAACGGCGACGGTGACAGCCAGGACGCCGGGGAACTAACGGTCTTTTTTGACGAGACCAACGGCTCTGGGCTGGTGGCGCCGACCAACAATGTCCTCAATGTTCATCAAGCATCGGACAAGTCAGTCTATGTGGGCGATGGCACCAGCGATGCGGTCTATCGGTTGACCGATGCCAACGGGGACGGAGACGCGCAGGACGCGGGCGAGGCCATGATCTGGTTCTCGGACACCAATGCGGAGGGATTCACTCTGCCGACGCCGAACGGCGTTCACGAAGGCGGCGACGGCGCAATCTACATCGTCAATGCAGGCACGGGGTCCGAACCGACCGATGCGATTTACAGAACCGAGGATCTGAACGGCGACGGTGATGCTCAGGATGCAGGCGAATCCCGTGTCTGGTTGGACCTGGCCGCGATCAATCCGACCTCGTCCGCCTTCGATATCAGCTTCGATGGTGATGTCGCGTATGTCAGCGACACGGCGGGCGGCGAGGCCAACGTTGTGCTGCGGATAGAAGACCTGGACGGCAGCGGTGCCATCACTGCGGACGAAGTCACCACCTTCATCGACGATACAAATACTCTGGGCGTGCCGGTCGATTTCGGGAACGCCGTGGCTGCAGATGGCTCGGTTCTGGTTCAAACCGGAATTGCCAGCGCAGGCCCTGCCGCCATATGGAAACTCACCGATTTCAATGCATCAGGTTCAATCGACTCGGAGTCGGAAGCACAAGAGATCTGGAACGCCACGGTTCTGCCCGCGCCACTGCAGACCTTCGTTTCGTTCTCCATCGCGGCGGATGAGGACGGGCGGATATCCCTGACCTCGGACAGCAGCGTGCTTTTGCTTAGCGATCTGAATGGGGATGGCGATTATCTGGATGCCGACGAGACCGTTGTCGCAGCATCCGAGGACCTTGGCGATCCCATCGACCGCCCACGTGCGGTCGCCTTCTATGAAAGCGCACCATTGCCCGAGGCAAGCCTGATAAGTTCCGGGAACCAGTTCTCGCTGTTCCTGGATGTGGACGCCAACACCCTGTTCGCGACGGGCGCAAACTTCTTCGGACAACTCGGCAACGGTGTTGAAGGCTTCAACATCGAGCAGCCAAGATCCGTCGTCCTGCCAGAGGGGTTCGCAGAGAAGATCATCTCAGTTTCCGCCGGGCAACTCCACTCGACCTTTGTGACTGATACCGGCGACGTCTATTCCTGGGGCTTCAACAATCGCGGTTCGCTTGGCCTGGACGACAAAGATGTTCGTACCGCGCCGGTGAAGATCCCAACGCTGGACGACGTGAATGTCGTGGCCATCGAGAACGGCAACGGCGTCTCTTATGCGATATCCGACACCGGGGCGCTTTATGCCTGGGGGTTCAACACGAACGGACAACTCGGTCTCGGCGACCAAGACGAACGTCTGGTTCCGACGCTGGTCGAGGCCCTGTCGGATGAGACCGTCGTCGCGATCTCCAGCGGCACATCCTACACGCTCGTCCTAACGGCGGACGGACAGGTCTACGGGTTCGGTTCGAATCGCGATGGGCAGCTTGGCTCACCTGATGGGTTGGAGACAGATGGCTCCACCATTACCCGCGTTTTATCGCCAGTGCTCACGGACGGCCTGCCAAACGACATCGTCGCGATCACAGCAGACACCAATACCTCCTATGCGGTGACATCGGACGGACGGGTCTTTGGCTGGGGTGAGTCCCGCTTCGGCCAACTTCTACAGGGGGAGGACCAAGGCGATGGCACGTTCGATCCTGACACGACGGATGTGCTGGTCCCCATCGAGCTGACAGCCCTGCCGCCTGGTGTGGTAGATGTAAAGGGTGGCGCCCGTTGGGGCGCAGCCCTGACCGAGGACGGCGATGTCTACCTGTGGGGGCCTAACGATGAAGGCCCTTCCGGCGGGTTGGACGGTGATCCAGCGGCCGAGAGCGACTTCTCTTTCTTTCCAGTGAAGGTCGACGGACTAGACTATCCCAACATCGTGGAAATCCAGTCCGGGCCGAACGCCTTGATCGCCAGGGCCGACGATGGCCGCATCTTCAGCTTTGGCATCAACGGCGATGGCAGACTTGGTTTCGACAGTAATGGGGAGACAGTTTTCTTCCCGGCTGAAGTCGAAATAGGCGGCGAAATTGCCCCATGGCTGTTGGCCGCCTCGTCAGCTGACAATGACCGCGATGTCTCGAATGACGTCGCGCTGACCCTTACCTTCACCGAGGAAGTTCAGGCAGGTGAAGGCGCATTGCGGCTGGTCAATCGCGACACAGGCGAAGTGACCGAAATCGATATTGCAGACCACCGATTGGTTGAAATCGACGGCGCCGTCGTCACTCTGACCCCGCCCGCGCATTTGGACCCCGATGCACGTTATGCCGTTGAAATCGACGACGGAGCCTTTGAAGGCCTTGATGGCGAAGCCTATGCCGGGATCGCCACGGGCGATACGTCCACGTTCAACTTCACCATTTCTGAAACTGCGGCGCTATCAGGCGACCTGAAAACCACTTTCCGGGACGATTTCGTGCGGGGCGGGGCCAATGATGATCACATCAACGGGCGCTTTGGCGACGACCTGATCTCCGGCGGTTTGGGCAACGACACACTGAAGGGCGGGTTTGGCCGGGACGAATTGCTCGGGAACGCAGGTGACGACAATCTAAGCGGCGGTTTCGGCGATGATGATCTAGGTGGTGGGATCGGCAATGACAGCTTAAAGGGCGGCTTTGGTCACGACCGTCTGAAAGGTGGCGACGGTGACGACACACTCAAAGGCGGTTGGGGCCGAGACACGTTCGTCTACTCGAGCGGCCTCGATACCATCAAGGACTTCGAAGAAGGCTATTACTTCCTCTGGTGGTTCAAACCCGGTGACACGGTCGAGATCGCCTATGAAGGGATTGAAAGCTTTGAAGACCTAAGCGCTCTTGGCGTTCAGAACGGCCGAGATGTCGACTTCGTCTTTTCGGAATCCGACATCCTAACTCTGTCTGGCACTGACCTACACGATCTGAACGAGGACGCGTTTAACTTCGTCTAAAGCAGTCTCAGCGCGCGCCAGTTGCTTTCGGTTGGTGCGCGCTATCCCGCCTCGTATTTGATTCGCCTAAACTCCCAGGCAGAGCAGAGGTCAGGAAGGAAAACTGCTGCGCTGCAGTTCGGCCTGATGCACTTCATGTTCCACGTCACTGGTGTAGAGTTTCTGCAGACCGGCCAGCAGCGAGGCTGGCGCGGTTGCCGCGCTAGGCGCATCACACATCTTCCGCATCGACGCAGCGACCACACCAAGGTGTTGCGCATGGTCGCCAAGTTCGCTGATACGCGCCGACAGCACGCCAATCTCCCCAGAAAGCGACTGCAGCGTATTACTTGCCTCGAGCGCGATCACTTGGTCTGAAGCGTCAAAATTAGACGGCTGAGTACGATCAATCTCCGGGATTTGCTCGGATGCACTCTCCAGGCCTTCCGCCAGCGACTCGCATGATCGCATCGAGCTTTCCGATATTTCGTTCAACGTATCCGCGATACTCTTGGCTTGTGCGCTGAGCACTCTAGCCATCCTGAGCTGTGCAATTTCCGGAGCAGAACAAAGCAGTTGGAAACCTTCCCGCACATGAGACAAGCGCTGTTCCAAAGAATCTCGCATTTGAATGCTGCTGGTCAGACGTGTCATCGGCAGAGACGTGACCTTGTTCAGCCCATCAGTCATCTCTTTCAGCCAAACACAATCCGAAGCCTCTGCACCGACTGCAGCTGATACGTCACCACGCACTCTGGTCATCCGTGACCTGATCTTCAGCAAGCTCGAAAAGAACCCTTCGAAGGACTCCGCCATATCGTCGCCATGTGTCGACAGCGCCTGACATGCCCTGTCCAAATTCTCAATATTCAGCTGCACGAAAGAACTCCGCCTGTGGAACTAGAGGTGTCCTAAGGGAAAAATATTTCCAAAAAACTGATCCCCGAACAAAATCTGTGATGCCTGGTTAAGAGCGTCTTCACTCCCGTTTCGTAGGACTCTTGCATTCTCGTTTTTTGGGAGTCGTCAGTGCCGGATCATCAAGGCCCACAATCGGAAGAGGTCGTCGATAAATTCGTCGTCCCTGCGGATTTGCCTTTGAACAAGGCATCGGAGGTCCGTGAAACCGCCCTAAAGACACTTGGATCAGCTAAGGGTGCGGTGCTGGTTGATCTGGATGGCGACGATCCTTCGGTCTGTGCGCTGCAGTTGCTGATCGCAACGAAGCGCAGCGCTGATGGCGAATCACTCGAACTCAAATTCTCGGACAGCGCCAAGGCTGCCCTTGAAGAAATCGACATGACCTAAGCCAGGAAGAACCGGTTATGAGTAAGACAATCCTCACCGTTGATGACTCCAGAAGCATAAGGGAAGCGGTTCGGTTCGCGCTTGAACCGCTCGGCTATGACATTCTCGAGGCCGAAGATGGCGTCGAGGGATTGACCCAGCTTGATCAAAGCGCGGTCGATCTGGTGATCACGGATTTGAATATGCCCAATCTCGATGGAATCGAGTTCATTGAAAAAGTCCGCGATCAAGACCGCTACAACGGACTGCCTCTGGTGATGCTAACAACCGAAGGACAGGCCGAAAAAATGCGCGCCGGCAAGAAAGCCGGGGCATCTGGTTGGATCGTTAAACCCTTCAACGAACTGCAGTTGGAACTCACCGTAAAGAAATTTATCGGCTGACGAGGAAACTCTCATGCAAGATCGCAAGTTCACCGACACGGAACTTCTTCAACGTCTGAAAATCGGCTTGGCCAATGACTACATCGCGCCCTGGTTCCAGCCTGCGATGGATCCCACAGGCACAATTATGCTGTCTGCCGAGGCACTGCCGCGGTTCATTGACCCGGAATACGGTGTTATTTCGCCAATCACATTCCTGGACGTTGCCAACACTCACGGGCTGTTGGCACCGATCGGTGAAGTGCTGTTGACCAAATCCTGCTCGGCATACGCCACATGGGCGGAACGCGGGATTGCCCCGGAATTGGTGACGATCAATTTGAGCGGCTTGGAATTACAAGCCGATGGTGTTGTGGAAAGAATTCGCCGTGCACTAGAGGCCGCCGGAATTCAGCCAAACAATCTCGGGATCGAAGTGGCGGAAACCGTGGCAACTGATGAAGGCTGCGACAAATCCTTGCTGGCAATCGACACGTTCACCGAGCTTGGTGTCCAAGTGATCGTTGACGACTTGGGCGCAGGCCCGGTTGATCCCGAAGTCCTGCGAAAGCTGAACGCCACGGCGGCAAAGATCGACCGTATGACCGTCAGCCTGCTTGGCGAGGATGAAAATGCTTTGGAACGCGTTAAGGCACTTTCGGATGTTACCCGCGATATGGGGATACCGCTGATCGCAAAAGGTGTTGAAACACGCATTCAAATCGACCTGCTGGTAGAGATCGGCTGTGAGGGTCAACAGGGATTTGCCATCGCACGGCCCATGCCTCTAGACAGCTTCACCGAGTGGTTGGACCTAAACACTGGATGGTCCAACGACACCACCAACGCTGCCTGAACCACATTCTTGAAGTTTGCTGACAACCGTCCCAACCACTGGGGCGGTTCGCCTGTTTAACGGCGCAATGCCGCGTGAAACTCCGAGTTTCCCGACTTTTACCCCATTGATGTCGCTCTCGCACGGCCATGTTATCGGCCTCGGCCCGAGAACGCTTCACAGCCTTCGCTACGCGGACTATACCCTTCCCGTGATCGCGCCTAATCCGGCGCAACTTGCGAAAAGGATTGGGAATGCGCGCCGCGGTCTTTGTTGCCCTTTGCCTGCTCATGGCGGCACCATTTGCACGAGCACAAGGTGATCTGATCGAGACCCGGGAATCCGTCTACAACAACATTTTCATCCGCGAACGCGGCGATCTCGTCATCATGCAGTTCGGCAAGAACAAGCGTTTCTGGACGGAATCGGTGTATGATCGCCGGGACGATCGTGCGCTGCCGGTTGCATACACGCGGTTCCTGACGACGGCCTTGGCATACCCGGCTGACACCAAATCGGTCTTGGAAATCGGACTAGGTGGCGGTCGAACCGCTGCGTATCTGAACCTGCACATGCCAGATCTGGATATCCTTTCGGTGGAACTGGATCCGGACGTTATCGAACTTGCAAAGAAGCACTTCGCGCTCAAACCATCGGACAAGTTCCAGATCATCGCCCAGGACGGGCGCATTCACATGGTTCGCGATCGAAAAAAACACGATGTGATTATGGTGGATGCCTATCGCGGGCCATTCGTGCCGTTCCATCTCTTGACGCGGGAGTTCTATCTGACGGCGAAGCGGCGTTTGAACCCGGGCGGAGTGCTTGCTCAGAACATCGAGCCGACGACGATGCTCTTCGACTCGGCGATTAAAACCCTGACGAGTGTCTTCGATCATGTCGAAGTCTACGACGCGTCAGGGAATGTCGTGGCCATCGCCTACGATGGTGAGCAGATCGACCAAGCCGCCTTGCAGGCACGTGCTGGTGATTTGCAGGCGAAGCATGATTTCAAGTATCCGCTGCCCGAGATGTTGGTTGCCCGCCGCATTGTGACCACGCCGCCCGATGTCAAACCGCTGGTCGACGACTTCGCTCCGGTTGAAATGCTCAAGTCGATTGAGCGTCATAACCAAGGCGTCGACAGCATCAGCAAACCCGTGGCGCAATAATGTCAGAGCGCGCGTTCCGCCTGGCGATTTACGTCATCGGCTTCGTTCTGGGGTTCGTGCTGATGGGGTTCGAGATGCTGTCCAGCCGCTATCTAAACCCTTGGTTCGGCTCGGGCATTTACACCTGGGCGGCGATCATCTCGGTCACGCTCTTCGCGCTGATGGCAGGATACTTCCTGGGCGGCCGGTTGGTGGACCGCTTCCCGACGGCACGGCTACTGGGCGCGCTTGTCATACTCAGCGCGATTTGCATGGCAGCGATTGCCCTGCCGTTCCCATCGGAAGATGACCAAATCGTTTCGACCGCCGATGCGATGTTGCTATGGGTGATCGATACCTTCGATGTCGGCCCCAATGGCGTCACCATCGCAGCCTTTTTGTTGATCTTTGCCCCCATCACTTTGATCGCCTGCTATTCGCCGTTTGCCGTTCGCCTTTTGTTGGTTTCGACAGAATCCAGCGGCCGCCAAACAGGGTCCGTTTATGGGATAAACACGTTCGGCAACATTTTGGGAACATGGTTCACATCATTTTACCTGGTGCCATGGATGGGATCGTTGGCGATCACAATCACCTTTGCGGTCGTGACGTTTCTCAGTGGCGTTGCATTGATCCTACTGCCCAAACCGGAACCTGGCCGATGAGATTTGCCACTATTCTATTTGCGGCGTTCGTTGCAGCGACCCCGGCTGCAAGTGCTCAAAATGCTTGGCCCGGCAGCTATCCAGAGGGCCCGGTCTGGATTGGCGAGACGCTTTATTGGGCCGAGATGTACGACAATCGCGTCATGGCCTGGTCCGGCGGCGAGCCGGAACCATTTTTTCAGCAAGCCGAATGCGGGCCAACGGCCATCGCCCGCTACCGCGAAGACGAACTGATTGTGCTCTGTCATCTGGGTGCCGCGCTGGCGCATTTGGATCGGGACGGCAAGCTGATCCATATGATCCGTGCAACGCCCGATGGCGGGCGTCTGACCAACCCAAACGATGCAACCTCTGACGGTGATGGCGGTGTGTGGTTCACGGATCCCGGCGTCTTTTCGTCTACCGCCCCGGCCACCGGGGAAGTTTTTCATCTGGCGCCAGACGGTGAACTGACCCGCCATGCCGATAGCTTACACTACGGCAATGGCGTTCATACAGATCTTGCGAACCGTCAGCTTCTGGTTTCGGAACATCTGGCCCGCCGTGTTCTGGCCTATCCTTTGGAACCCGAAGGTCTAGGCCAGCCCAAAGTGATCATTGATTTGGATGATCTGGGATTGGACCGCGTACGCTATGCGGAAGCTGGGCCGGATGGGCTTGAAATCGGCCCTGATGGAACTTTGTGGGTCGCCGAATACGGGGCTGGCCGATTGCTGGGCTGGCGCGCAGGCAAGGGCTTGGTTGCGGCCCTTCAGGTCGATGCGCAATTCGTGACGAACATCGCGTTTGGTCCAAACGGGCTTGCCGCAATGACCGGGGCGAAGGACAATCGCTATGCGCCATTTCCCGGGGCGACCTGGGTCTTCCCCGCACAGGGTCTGACCGATGCCGTTCTGAAAGGAGAAGACAAATGATCGATCTTAACGGAACCGTCGTCATGATTTCGGGTGCCAATCGCGGCATTGGCCTTGCAACTGCCAGGGCCTTGGCCACCAAGGGGTGCCGGCTTAGCCTGGGCGCGCGAAGCCCAGACAAGATCCCAACCGATATCGCGGGTGATCCACTGATCCATTCATGGGACGCTACCGATCCCGATGGATCAGCCCGGTGGGCAGCCGCGACCTTGGACCACTTTGGCCGGATCGACGCGGTGGTCATGAATGCCGGTGTCGAGCTTGGCGGCAACTTGCTTGACGGTCCCGAAGAAGACTTCGATCAGATGTGGGCGGTGAATTTCAAGGGGCCTCTGCGATTGGTCCGTGCAGTCTGGCCATCGCTGCAGGCCAGTGGTCAGGGCAGGGTGATCAATGTTGTCTCGCTGGCAGGCAAGCGGGTCCTACGCCACGAAATCCTGGGCTATTCTGCGTCTAAGTTTGCCGCACTGTCCTTGACCCATGCTGTACGAAGGGCCGGATGGGAAGACGGTATTCGCGCCACAGCTGTTTGCCCCGGCATGGTGGAAACAGACATGGTTGCCCACGTCACAGTGCCAGAGGGTCAATTCAAAATCGCACCGGAAACAATCGCCGAAACGGTCGCCTACGCACTCTCTATACCCAATGATGCAGTGGTCGCCGAAATCTTGGTAAACAGCCGGTTCGAGCCTGGATTTTAAGACCGCCGCTACCGGCTAAGATCAACCTAAGCAGCCTCTCGCCCGGCCAAAGTTTGCCGCAGATAAGCCAGGCTCCATTCCACGAAGGCCGCGCCATCCACCGGGCGGCCAAAGCTTTCCAAAGCCGGGCCGGATCGTTCAAGGGGGATCAGTTCACCGGCGCGCACTTCAACCAGCTCGCGGGCAAAATCCACGGCAAATTCGGGGTGCGGCTGGATCGATATGGCATCCGGCGCCTCTGGATCGCCGTAGGTCAACATAGCATTCCTGCAAAACTCGGACGTCGCCAGAAGTGTCGCGTCATACGGTAAAGCAGTGACCTGATCCTGATGCATCGCGTGCATTGAAAAGGCCGGCAGGTCCGGACCCATCCAGCCAGGCTGCTGTACAACGTCATAGTCGTGGACGCCGCACGCCCAACCATCGGAAAACTTTTCAGCTCGGCCACCAAAGGCCTCGGCCATGATCTGATGACCAAAGCAGATCCCGATCATCGGGATACGCACTGCCCGGGCTGCGCGCAGAAAGTCTTTTAATGGCTCGATCCAAGGTTCGTCGTCATAGACGCCGAACTTAGATCCCGTGATCAGCCAGGCATCGCAGACATCCGGCGCATCGGGAAGCTGTTGATCCAGAACTGCATAAGCCGACACGCGAATGTCCGGATCGGCCGAGCGATACATATCGGCAAAAACCTCAGGATATTCGTCATACCGCTCGGTCATCGTTTCAGGAATGCGTCCCGTTTGAAGTATGCCCAGATGCATGCGTGCCTCGCGCTTTTGTCTGGCAATGGCGGTAGCGCCCAAAGACCAGAATTTCAACCCAGCCTGCCACCCATATGGGTCACATCACGGTTTTCCATGACCCTGGGCACATCAGAAATTTCTTCCCGCAACCAAGCCAGCAAGGTCGCAAGCCGAGGCTTGGTTTCATGACCCTTCGGGCATACAAAGCGGTACTGCCCGCCGGTGTGTAGCGCCATGGGGAACGGCGCAATCAGACGGTTGTTTTCCAAATACCGCGCCACCAGGACAACCCGGCCAAGGGCAATACCGCCACCTTCCAAAGCCACGTCGATTGCATGGTCAGCATTCGTAAACCTGGCCCCATGGGTGAAATCGCCCGACATTCCAGCCGCCGCAGCCCATGCGGGCCAGTTCGGAACATTCTCCATAAAGTCGAGGCTTTCATCGTGCAGCAGGTGCGCGGTGTCGATCCCCTGCTCGCCCGCGAATGCCGTTACCATCTGAGGTGCGCAGACCGGCGTCAACCATTCGTCGGAAAGAACCTCCGAATAGTACCTGATATCCGGTTCCGTTCCGAAGCGGATCGCGGCGTCCACGCCGTCAATGTCAAAATCCATTGCCCTGAGTGACGCGACGAACCGCAGTTCAAACTCTGGATGATCATCGGCGAACCGAAAGAACCGTGGGGCCAGCCACTTGGCAGTAAAGGCCGGGCCGGCGGTGATGGTCAGCGTTGCTTCGTCCTTGAGTTTGTTCACAGCGCGGATCGCTTGACGCAGATTGTCAAAACCATCACGCACGCCAGGCAGCAGAGCCTGGCCTTCATCGGTCAGATCCACCGCACGGTTCATGCGCCGAAAGACTGCCACGCCCAAATGGTCTTCCAACTGTTTGATCTGATAGCTCAGCGCTGCCGGCGTGACGAAAAGTTCTTTCGCGGCTTTGGCGAAACTCATGTGCCGGGCCGCGGCCTCGAATGCGCGCAGCGCGGTCAGCGGTGGTAGTCGATCGGCCATATTCAGTTAAGGTGTATTTAATCGAAAGCTAGAAAGACTCGTTTGTAGGTCAGCCATGCTTCCCTTATATATGCTTTCAGACGAAATGAAAGGCACATTGCCTTTGAAGGAGTGAAGCGATGTTCAACGAAACTGAATCAAGCACCGTTATCGACCAGGCAACCATCGACCATTATGTTGCCAAAGGCCGCCGCGAACGCTCGCAAGCCGTCGTCACACTGATCAAGAGCCTTTTCGCAAAGCCCGAGCCTGCCGTGATCAAGGCAAAGGACACTGCCTGCGCGGTCTGATCAACGGTCCAGACATTACCCATACAAAAAGGCCGCCGCCCCCAAGGACGACGGCCTTTTGCATTTACGCCGTGCCAATCAGCCGAAGAACTGACCGCCATTGGCAGAAATCGTCGAGCCGGTAATGAAGCCGGCATCATCCGAAGCCAAGAACACCACGCAGCGCGCAATTTCTTCCGGTGTGCCAAGACGTCCCACAGGGATCTGCGCAATGATCGATTCCCGAACCTTTTCGGGAACGGCCATCACCATATCCGTGCCGATATATCCAGGGCAGATCGCGTTGACGGTAACGCCTTTGAACGCGCCTTCCTGAGCCAATGCACGGGTAAAGCCGATATCACCGGCCTTCGCGGCAGAGTAGTTGGCTTGGCCCATCTGGCCCTTTTGGCCATTGATGGAAGAGATGTTGACGACGCGGCCAAAGCCGCGCTCGCGCATGCCGGGCCAAACCGGGTGGGTCATGTTGAAGAGGCCCGACAGATTGACGTCAATCACCTCGGACCATTGTTCCTTGGTCATCTTATGGAACATGCCGTCGCGGGTGATGCCGGCATTGTTGACCAGGACATCCACCGGGCCCAGTTCAGCTTCGACCTGGGCGATACCGGCAGCGCAGGCATCATAGTCGGCAACCGACCATTTAAAGACCGGAATTCCGGTTTCGTCTTTGAACTTCGCGGCGGCTTCGTCGTTCCCGCCGTAATTGGCAGCAACCGAATAACCAGCGTCTTTCAGTGCGATGGAAATGGATGCGCCAATGCCGCGCGACCCACCTGTGACCAAAGCAACCCGTGCCATGGCAGTCTCCTCTCTTTGTTATATTTGGGGATGTATCAGCGGGGCAAAGCGCCCCGCCTTGATCTAAATCAGGTCAGTCGCGTTCCAGGCACATGGCAACGCCCATGCCGCCACCGATGCAAAGCGTCGCCAGACCCTTCTTCGCATCACGCCGCTGCATTTCGAACAGCAAGGTGTTCAACACGCGGGCGCCTGACGCACCGATCGGATGGCCGATGGCAATCGCGCCACCATTCACGTTGACGATTTCCGGATCCCAACCCATGTCCTTGTTCACGGCACAGGCTTGCGCCGCAAAGGCCTCGTTGGCTTCGATCAGGTCCAGGTCCTCGACTTTCCAACCGGCTTTATCCAAAGCCTTGCGCGACGCATAGATCGGACCGACACCCATGATCGCCGGATCCAGACCTGCCGTCGCATAGGCTGCGATACGGGCCATCGGCTGGACACCGCGCTGTTCTGCTTCCTCTGCCGACATCAGCACGGCAACAGCTGCACCGTCATTGATGCCGGATGCGTTCGCAGCCGTCACGGTGCCTTCTTTCGAAAACGCAGGGCGCAGCTTCTGCATGGCCTCCATGGTCGCGCCGTGGCGGATGTACTCGTCCGCATCAACGACCGTTTCGCCCTTGCGCGTCACGACCGTGAATGGCGCAATTTCGTCAGCGAACTTGCCTGCCTTTTGTGCGGCTTCAGCTTTGTTCTGGCTGGAGACGGCGAACTCATCCTGCATATCGCGGGAAATCTGCCATTTCTCGGCAACGTTCTCCGCAGTGTTCCCCATGTGATAGCCGTTGAAGGCGTCCCAAAGGCCGTCCTTGATCATGGAGTCGACGAATTTGGTGTCGCCCATTTTTGTGCCAGCGCGCATGTGTGCGACATGGGGCGAAAGGCTCATGCTTTCCTGGCCTCCGGCAACGACGATACCGGCATCACCCAACTGAATATGCTGGGCGCCGATGGCGACCGCGCGCAAGCCAGAGCCGCAAACCTGATTGATGCCCCAGGCTGAACTTTCCTGCGGCAGGCCTGCGTTGATGTGCGCCTGGCGTGCCGGATTCTGACCCTGTCCTGCTGACAGCACCTGACCCAGGATGGTCTCGGACACCTCGGCGGCGTCAACACCGGCGCGATCCAAAGCGGCTTTGATCGCCGTCGTTCCCAGTTCATGTGCAGGAGTGTTGGCAAAGGCGCCGTTGAAACTTCCCACTGCGGTGCGGGCGGCGGATGCAATAACTACATTCGTCATGGACTTTCCTCCCGTCCAAATTGTGCCGATTCTTGACGGCCAGCCTAATCGCATGCGCCTCCACCGCATACAATGCGACATTTATGCTGCACTGCACAATATGCTGATCGGCCTTCTGATGCACACTTCGCAGGCGCAAAAATATCATTGCGCAGTGCACAGTAAGCTGCAAAACTCCAAAAAAATCGAAGCTGGGGGACCAACGGTGACGGAGTCCAAAGGCACTGATCAAGGGCATGCCGCCAACAAGATCGTCATAAAAAAGTATGCGAACCGCAGACTTTATAACACTGCGAAGTCTAGCTATGTGACTTTGGACGATCTGGCAAAAATGGTCCGAAACGGCGATGACTTCGCTGTTTATGACGCCAAGTCCGGCGATGACATCACCCGTTCCGTGCTGACGCAGATTATCGTCGAGGAAGAGGCGAAGGATCAAAACATGTTGCCGACGAACTTTCTTCGGGAATTGATCCGCCTTTACGGCGATCCACTGCAAGGGGTCGTGCCGGGATATCTTGATGCGGCGATGAAGGCCTTCAATCGCAACCAGGATCAGATGCGCGAAGCTTTTGGCGGCGCCTCAGCGTTCGGAAACCTCGAAACGATGGCCCGGGCAAACATGGACTTCTTCGAGAAGTCGATGCGGATGTTCACGCCATTCGGCGGCTCCAATGGGGCATCAAGCGGTCAAGGCGCGCCCGCTAATACGAAACAAGATGCCCCGAAAGCTGAAGTTGGCGAAGACCTGGAAGCCCTGCAGAAGCAGCTGAAGGAAATGCAGACTCAGCTGGAAAAGATCTCAAAATCCAAAAGTTGATCTCCGTGCATCCTTAGGCCTGGGCGGCGACATCCGGCATCGGAGAAGTCGTAGGCTTCAACAGCAGACTGGGCGATCCGAACTGAAAGCCCTGGAAGAACGAAATCCCCATCTCGGTCAGAACCCTTGCTTCGGCGGTCTTTTCGACATGTTCAGCCACAGTCATCATGTCGAAACGTTCGGCGATCGATGACAGGGGCGGCCTAAAGCCTCGCGGGTCCTCTGCCGCAGCGATGCGCTCAGCCGAAGCCCGGGAGCGATCCGCCGCCGTGCCGGCTTCGACCCGAGCGAAGAAATCGAG
>JBCCHJ010000094.1:0-16795 GCA_039028795.1 Pseudomonadota bacterium | reverse complement strand
CGAAGCGGTCTTCGCGCACACTGGCGACATTTCCCAACCGGCGTATCGCGTCGGCGGGTCCCTGCGTCCAGACAAAATCCATTGGCGAAACCTCGTGGATTTCCTTTCTTCGACCTCTGAAAAGTCCCAGGAAAATCGATTTCGCAGGCACAATCTTGTGACGGTGCCGTTAGGGAGTTTTAACGATGTCAGCATTAATCAATGGTTAACGTTCCCGCGGCTAAGGCTTTTCGGAAGCGACATGGCGAGAACGTAAGCCCCAGGTTGGAAAATTTTACGCAAATTTTCGACGTGTTAATTCTTTGTTTAACCGGTAGGTGCATCTTCCGCGGCGCCAGAGTTTAAGAGACGACGAAGACGAGGAAGTAATGGCGCAGGAACTGGCCAAGGCAGAGTCGATAGATCAGGCAGAATCGACGGACCAAATCGTAATCACGCTTCACGAAGAAGAAGGGTCGGACGTCTTTATCCGATCGGTTGATCTCTTCATAAGCTCGATGAAAGTGCGGTTTTCAGCCCGATCCACCAGCAGTGTTGAGTCTGTCTTTCAGAATGAATTTGCGGATCTGATCAGACGTATTTGCAGGTCTTCCACGCTTGCAAAGGAAGTTATCAATGTTCCTGATTGTGCCTTGCGTGCGGGCGGTCTGGCGATCAGGGGCTATACGCTACTGGTGCACACGCTTGACAACGGCATGCGTCAATTCATTCTTCGCCTCAAGCAGGCAACGGGCAACGCGTTGGCTTTGTTCCGGCCGTCCGACACGCCCGGCCAGGGTTTATCGATGTTTTCCACCGGATTGGTAAACAGCAATGGAACAGACGTGCGGTCCAATAGACTGTTCGATGAAATGCTCAGCCATATATACCTGCCGCTTGTGAACCTGAATTCCTATCTGAAGCATGTTCTGGATGGCGAAAGGAATGGTTCGCCGGATCAATTGGGATCATCTATCGTGCAACTGAAGACGAAGGCTGAAATGCTGCAGTTTGCGTTTGATCGCCTGATCTCTGAGGTCATGCTCGACAAGTACACCAAACCCACCGAACCAGAGCTCGTGCCCGCAATGCTCGAGCAGCGTTCGGCCTAGACTCCGACATTCCAGGCCTTACTGTAGGCTAGCCCCTAGGGATCAGAGCCTCTATAAGCCCGTCAGTGTGAAAAACCGGACGGGTTGGATGACCATTAGCGACATCAAAGTTGCCATTCTGGCGGGTGGTCTGGGCACCAGAATCTCGGAAGAAAGCCACTTACGCCCGAAGCCGATGATCGAAATCGGCGGCAGGCCAGTTCTTTGGCATGTCATGAAGATCTATGCTGCGCACGGGCTGACCGACTTCGTCATATGCCTCGGCTACAAGGGCTATATGATCAAAGAGTACTTTGCGAATTACGTTCTGCATTCCTCAGATGTCACGATCGATGCGGCGACCGGGCAGATTGAATACCATCAAACCAACGCTGAACCCTGGCGTGTGACTTTGATCGACACTGGTGCCGAAACCATGACTGGTGGCCGGGTCAAGCGGATTGCGGACTATTTGGGCGACACGTTTTGTCTTACCTACGGCGACGGCGTCGCCGATATCGACATCGCGGCTGAAATCGCCTTTCATCAAGGCCACGGTACAGCAGCAACTGTTGCCAGTGTGATCCCTCCTGGCCGCTATGGTGCGCTGGAGATCGAGGATGGTCACGTTCGCCGCTTTGTAGAAAAGCCTCCCGGTGACGAGGGCCGGATAAACGGCGGCTTTTTCGTCCTGAACCGGTCCGTCCTGGATCGGATCGCGGGGGATGAGACGTTCTTCGAGCGAGAGCCCCTGGAAGGTTTGGCCAGGGATGGCGAATTGATGGCATGGTCGCATAGCGGGTTCTGGCACGCGATGGATACGCTAAGGGATAAAAACCACCTTGAATCGCTGTGGTCCTCGGGCCGGGCCCCTTGGAAGATCTGGGACTAAGATGGCGACCGATCCTGCGTTCTGGCAAGGACGCCGCGTTTTTTTGACGGGCCATACCGGTTTCAAGGGTAGTTGGGCCGCGATCTGGCTGACCGGCATAGGCGCTGAGGTAACGGGCTTTGCGTTGGCGCCGGATGCCGAACCCAATCTGCACACCATACTGGGCGATGTCGGTGTTCATTCTGTTATCGGGGACCTTAGGGACAGCGACGCCGTAAAGCAGGCCGTGGCCACATCAGATCCGGACATCGTTCTACATATGGCGGCGCAGCCTCTGGTCAGGTATAGCTACGATTACCCGGTCGAGACATTCGCCTCCAATGTCCAAGGCACTGTCAATTTGCTGGATGCCGTAATCCGGCAGGGACGCGCCGCCCTGACTTTGGTGATCACCACTGACAAGGTCTATGAAAACGACGATACGGGCAGGGCCTTTCGCGAAGATGACCCACTTGGCGGTCATGATCCCTATGCGGCCTCGAAGGCCGCTGCTGAAATTGCTGTCCAAAGCTATCGCAGGTCCTTCTTCGCGCCTAACGGCCGGAAACTCGTAACGGCCCGTGGCGGCAATGTTATCGGCGGCGGTGATTTTTCGACCGACCGGTTGATACCGGACATCATCAGATCGGTCCGGTCCGGCGAAATGTTGAAACTACGCAGCCCAGATGCGACCCGGCCATGGCAACATGTGCTGGATTGCTTGGACGGCTATTTTACCTTCGTCCAAGCCCTGGCGACCGACGTCGATCTTCCTCAGGCAATCAATATAGGCCCTCATGATCCAACAGATGCGATGTCAGTCGCTGAAGTTGCGAACACCATGGCGGCAGCGCTTGGTTCGAACGCAGGCTGGGATCTAGACGCCGGTGACCACCGGCACGAAATGGCGACTCTGGCGCTAGATCCTTCTGCGGCACGGGAAAACCTGGGGTGGCAAGGGCGTCTGCGTTCGAAGACGGCGATCCGGCTGACGGCGGATTGGTATGCGGCCTGGGCCAATGGCGCTGACATGACGCGCTTTACCAGAGACCAGATCACGGCCTATCAGGCGGGCTAGGAGAGCACGCCATGACCCGTTGCCGATATTGCCAGGCAGAAATGACCGTCACATTCGCTGATTTGGGTGAGACGCCGCTGGCAAATTCCTACCTGCCGATGACCGAAGAGGCAAAGGCAGCGGAACGCAGTTACCCGCTGCACGTAATGGTCTGTTCAATTTGCCGCTTGGTTCAGACGACCGAGACAATCCCGGCGGATGCCATATTCGACTATGATTATGCCTATCTCTCTTCTTACTCTTCCGGCTGGGTTGCCCATGCCAAGCGCTATGCCCAGGCAATGATCGACCGTTTTGGTCTGGGTGCAGAGTCATTGGCGGCGGAGGTCGCATCGAACGACGGCTATCTTTTGCAGCATTATGTAAGCGCTGGTATCCCGGTTCTGGGGATCGAGCCTGCGGGCCACGCCGCGAAACTGGCCGAAGCCAAGAACGTCCCCACTGATGTCGCTTTCTTCAATCGCAAAACTGCAGAAAAACTGGTCGCCGGGGGTCAGCAGGCCGATATCATTGCGGCGAACAATGTGCTGGCGCATGTGCCCGACATCCGTGATTTCGTGGCAGGATTTCCGGTCTTCCTTAAGCCCACTGGCGTGGTAACATTCGAGTTTCCGCATCTTCTAAACCTGATAAACCAGGTGCAGTTCGATACGATCTATCACGAACACTATTCCTATCTGTCGCTTCTGTTCGTCGAGCTTCTGCTGCGGGATGCTGGTCTTCAGGTCTTTGACGTTGAAGAACTGCCAACCCATGGCGGCTCGCTTCGTGTTTTCGCATGCCATCCTGGCGCGCATAGCGTCACCGATAATGTGGCGAGGGTCTTGGATGAAGAGTACGCCGCAGCGTTTGACACCGATGCGGCCTATGCAGCCTTTGATGGACGCGTGCGAGAGGTTTGCGAAGGATTTCATAACTTTATCCGCGATGCTCATGAAAAAGGTAAAACCATTGCGGCCTACGGTGCAGCAGCGAAAGGTAATACTTTCTTGAATGTCTGCGGTGTCGGCGCGGAACAAATCCCATTTGTTGTGGATATGAACCCGGAAAAGCAGAACCGGCTTCTGCCTGGCAGTCATATTCCCGTTCGGTCACCGGAAGCGCTGATAGAGCAGCGTCCGGACTATGTCGTCATACTGCCCTGGAATCTGGCTGCCGAAATCTCGGACGAACATGCATACATCTCTGATTGGGGCGGTCGTTTTGTGACGGCGGTGCCAGAGATCAGGATCCGCTGATGGAATTTCGTGAAACCGATCTGCCGGGCGTATTCCGGATCACTGCAACACCCCATGGCGATGAAAGGGGGCTATTCGCACGGCTCTACTGCCCAGAGGAGTTCGCAGGTGCTGGAATCGCGTTCACGCCCAATCAGGTGAACCTTTCGACCAATCCGATTGCCGGAACGCTAAGGGGCATGCATTTCCAGAAACCACCCTATGCCGAGGCAAAGATCGTCCGGGTCGTCCAAGGGGCTGCCTGGGACGTGGTGGTTGACCTTCGCCCTGGCCCGACATTTGGGAAGTGGGTGGCAGCCGAATTGTCGGCCGAAAACCTGCAGGCCTTCTACTTGCCTGAAGGTGTGGCCCATGGGTTCCTGACGCTCCACCCTGACACGGCCATCCTATATCAAATGGGCCGCGCCTATGTGCCGGGCCATGCGGACGGCATACGCTGGGACGACCCAACTTTGGCAATCGACTGGCCAGAGGCGCCGGCAGTCATCAACGACAAGGATCTAGCTTGGCCGGATATGGCGGAGCGGCAGGATTTGGGTTTCTAACCGAAAGGTATCGGATTCTGACCACGCTTGGGATACCGGTGATCAAAATCGCAAACTCTTTATGAATGACGCCATGCACACCCACGCCATCCGCGTTTACTACGAAGACACCGATCTGGCCGGGGTGGTGTATTATGCCAACTACCTCAGGTTCATCGAACGGGGCCGGACCGAGGCCCTGCGCGATCTGGGCGTTGATCAAACGGTCCTGAAAGCCCGGGGCATCGTATTTGTTGTGACGCAGGTCAATGCCAAGTACCTGATCCCCGCACGCTTTGATGACGCATTGGAGGTCCACACAAATATCGATTGGGTCAAACGCGCATCCTGCGGCATGTGGCAAGTGGTATGGCGCGGGCGAGAGAAGCTATTTACCGCCGAGGTTACAGTTGCCTGTGTTGGCACTGATGGCAATCCCTTGAGGTTGCCGACGGAGGTGCAAGAAAAGCTCGTTCAAGCGCACAACGTGGGGTAGAAAACCCACTGCGAACGGGGGCGAACCCTTGTGGTTCGGAAAAATTGTGCAGGTTGGCCCGAGATGGTCGCATTTTTGTCCCGGATCGCGCATAAAGAGCGCTTGGGACGCATAGAGTCGCGGAAAACGCGGCCGAACGTTCCAGGCGGGCAGAACGGGACAGGTGACTTATGAGCATCACGGTCGATGTGACCACTGGAATTTTGACTGGCGCGCAGGCGGCGCTGGCAGATACAGAGCTTGCCGCGCCGGGTGCAGAGACGGATTTCTCCGTCATGTCCATGTTCTGGCAGGCGACGATCACGGTGAAGATCGTGATGGTGGTTCTGGTCATGGCATCCTTTTGGTCCTGGGCGATTATCATCGAAAAATGGCTGTCTTTCAGCAGGTTGCGCGGATCTTCTGGCCGGTTCGAGGATAGTTTCTGGTCCGGCCAGCCGCTGGATCAATTGTTCGAGCGGATTTCCGATAAAGCGCGCGCACCGATCGAGCGGGTTTTCGTGGCGGGCATGTCTGAATGGAACCGGTCTTTTAACGAAGGCGCGTTGATCCCCGGCACCCAATCGCGGATCGATCGCGCCATGAATGTCGCTATCTCCCGGGAATCCGAAGCGATCAACAAGCGCTTACCGTTCCTGGCCTCGGTCGGATCAGTGGCCCCGTTCATTGGTCTTTTCGGCACTGTTTGGGGGATCAAGCATTCGTTTGAGTCCATCGCCACCCAGCAGAACACAAATTTGGCCGTCGTCGCCCCCGGTATAGCAGAGGCATTGTTGGCTACGGCCTTAGGCCTTTTGGCGGCGATCCCAGCGGTTCTGGCCTATAACCGGTTGGTCGGTGAAGCGGAAAGTCTGACCGGGGGACTAGAGAACTTCTCGGACGAGTTTTCGACGATCCTGGCACGCCAGATCGCCAAACGCGGGGAGGGCAGCTGATGGGCGCTGCACTGCATACACCCGAGGGCGGGGGCCGTGGCCGCAGGCGCAAACGTGCCAGGCCCATGTCAGAGATCAATGTGACGCCCTTTGTGGACGTTATGCTGGTGCTTTTAATCGTTTTCATGGTGGCCGCGCCGCTGCTGACCGTCGGGGTGGAGATGGATTTGCCGAAGACCTCGGCTTCCTCCCTGCCGACCGAGCAGGAAGAGCCGCTGACCATCAATATTGACGCTGAACGACGGGTATACATCCAGAAGACGGAAACCGATCTGGAAACGTTGATCCCAAAGCTTCAGGCGATCATGTCCGAGCGTGAGTCAAAACGGGTGTTCCTGCGCGCGGATGCAACAGTCCCGCACGGGCTAGTTTCGACCGTCTTGGCGACGATGACCGCGGGTGGGATCACCCAGGTCGCCTTCATCCACGACAAGCGGCAGGATAACTGACGTGAGAACCGGTGCCATTATATCCGGCCTTGGGCATGGCGGCGTCCTGGTTTTCGCAGTCTATGGGTCATACTGGTTCGCCAGCGAACCAGAGCCATTGGCCTTGGATGGAAGAGAGATCGATACCAAAATCGTCACCACCGCGCCGGTGACGTCAGAACGAACCAATGCCGCAGCCAATCCACAGACGCCGCCGGGTACGACGTCTGAACCTGAAACAGAAATACTGCCGCAAATCGAACCCGACACGCAGGTTACGGGCTTAGGTATCGCCGAAACCGATGTGCCTAGGAGGTTTTCGTCGCCGGTTCCGGCGCGGCGGCCAGAGCTGCCTGAACCCGTCGAGACCATCACCCCGCCAACCGCTGAGGTGACCAAACCGGTAGAAGAAGTCCCCGCGCCTGATCCGCAGGACGGCAGCATTGCCACAGCAGAAAGCACGCCTGTTCCTTCGGGACGGCCAGTGCATGACGTTCCCGCGGCCAATCAAACCCAACCCACGGAGACAACCGCCACCGGAAATCCGGCCCCTGTAAAACAGCAGCCAGAGCCATCATCCGCGCGTGCGGAAGAAACAGAAGAAACCCCGGCTAAGGTAGAGACGGCTGACATTAGTGTCACTGCTCCGCTGAACCTTAGCGAACGCAACGGACTGCGTCTTGGGGTCAACCAACACTACCGGTTTGCTGACGACCGGTCCGACCCGGCGATGACGGCCGTCTTGCAAATCCGTCTGGACCGGGCCGGGAAGTTGCTAGGCACGCCCGAGCTTCGGCAGATTAGCGGCGGCACACCGGCTGCGCAGCGCGCATTTTTGCGGTCCGCTCGCCGCGCCTTGCTTGCCTCTGCTCAGAACGGTGTTTTTGAGATTTTGCCCGCCAAAAAATACGTGCGGTGGAAGACTTTGGACTTCCGCTTTGGAATCGATGGGCTTGGGGTGTCGTCATGACGCCTTGGTGGTTCTGATATGAAGGTCGGCGCCAGCATCTCCGGTGGAATGCATGCGGGCCTCCTGCTGCTGGCGATCTTTGGTGCGGACTGGTTCGCTAGCCGGGAACAACCACCGCTGACCGTGACCGAGGTCGAGTTCATCGATGGCACGGAATTCGATGCCGCATTGTCGACTGCGCCGGTGGTGGAATCCGAAGGACCTGCAGAACTGCGCCCACCGTCCGAGGTTGAAAACGCGCCCGAAGAGATCGATCAACCCGAAGATCAGGCTGACGTCGCCGAGGCGCAGCAACTGGAAACCGCCCCGCCGCCGGATCCCAAGCCTGATGCGCCGGATCTGCAGATCCCGCCGCCGCCGACAAATGTACCGACGGAGGAGCCGAAACCAACGATCGCCGAAATCCCTTCGCCTGATCCATTGGATGTGGCCTCGAAGGAACCGGAAAGCCCCGTTTCGAACGAGCCGGTGGCCCCGCTGACCCCAAAGCCCGCGCCGGTGCCAACAGCGCGCCCGCAAGCCCCGCCACAGCCGGAACCCGAGCCTGAAGAACCAAAAGAGGTTGCCGCAGTCGACACTCCGGACGAGCAGGCCGAACAAAAGCCCACTCCCGATCCGGAACTGGTGAAAGAACCTGATCCGGAAGATACTGAAGAAGTTCCACAGCAGGCCCCTGAAGGCCCGGCGCCGCTGGAAGCCAAACTGCCCATCGCAAAGCCTGCCGAACTGGCCAAGGCTGCCCAAGCCGTAGCGCGCCAGGAACAGGCCGCTAAAGAAGCGGCCGAGGCCAAGGAACGCGAGCGCCAGGTAGCGCAAAATAAAAATCAGCCGAAAAACCAAACAACGCCATCCAATCAACAGGCTGGCGGCTCGACGGCTGTGCAGGCGCGGAAGTTGAGCCGCGGGGAACGCAACGCGCTTTCCATCGGGATCAGCAAGTACTTGAACTATACTGGGTCCAAATCCCCGCCGTTCTATGTGATCATGCGCGTCCAGCTTTCGCAGGACGGCCGGATTGTTGGCACACCTACACTCGAAAGCGCCAAGGGCAATACCAAACCCGCGCAATCCGCTTTGCTGCGTGCTGGTATTCGCGCGGTGAAACGTGCGGCGTCGGCGGGCGTTTTCCGTAAGCTGCCGAAAGACAAATACCCGCGCTGGAAGACCCTTCGGTTCCGGCTGTTCCCAGACAAAAAAGCACAAGTTTCGTGAGGACGAGGAAGATGGACCGCGTGATGACAGGCTTTAATTTCCGCAAACGGGCATTCGGATCAATGCTGGCCGCTCTTGGGGCTTTGGCCGTGCTGGCCGCATCGCCGGCCCTGGCGCAGACCGAGGGCGAAAGCGAACCAGTGATAGACGTCTTTGCCAATGACGAACCAGTGCGGCTGGCTATCGCGCCGTTTCTGTCCTCGCCAGAGTTGGCGAACCGCGCTGATGACATTCGCGCCATTGTCGAGTCAAATCTGGACCGGTCGGGCCTCTTCGAGATCATTCCGCGCGAAGCCTATATTAGCCAGATCACTGATTTCGATCTTGTTCCACAGTATGCCGATTGGCGCACGATCAATGCAGAAGCGTTGATCACCGGATTTGTCAGCCAGGCATCGGATGGCCGTCTGATCGCCCAGTTCCGGCTCTTCGACACCACCGCTGAAGAGCAATTGACCGGGCTGCAATATCTGGCAGACCCCGATGACTGGCGCCGGGTAGGGCATAAAATCTCGGACGGCGCGTATGCCGAGTTGACCGGCGAAGGGCCATATTTCGACAGCCGCGTGGTCTTTGTTGCCGAAAGCGGCCCCAAGGGTGACCGCAAGAAACGCCTGGCGGTGATGGATCAGGATGGTGCGAATGTGCGGTACTTGCCCGATGCCTCGGGCCTGGTGCTGTCACCCCGGTTCAGCCCGAACGATCAGCAGATCCTTTACATCAGCTACAATACCGGATCTCCCGAGGTGTATCTGATGAACCTGGACACCAACCAACGCGAACGCCTGGGGTCCTTTCCAGGTATGACCTTTGCGCCGCAGTTTTCACCGTCCGGCAACGAGGTAATCGTCAGCCTGGCCCAAGACGGCAACACCGATCTTTACGCGATCAACCTGGCCTCGCGCCGGAAGCGCCGCTTGACGCGCAGCCCGGCTATTGAAACATCACCATCCTACTCGCCGGATGGCAGCCAGATCGTATTTGAATCCGACCGGTCCGGAAAACAGCAGCTTTACGTGATGTCCGCGGGGGGCGGCGAAGGGCGCAGGATCAGCTTTGGCTCTGGGTCCTACGGAACGCCCGTTTGGTCACCGAAGGGCGATCTGATTGCCTTCACCAAGATTCAAGGCGGCCGCTTCCACATTGGGGTGATGGCCCCAGATGGTTCTGGCGAACGGCTTCTGACGTCCAGCTTTCTGGACGAAGGACCAACCTTTGCGCCGAATGGCCGCTATCTGATGTTCTATCGCGAGAGCGCGGGTGCGCAGGGATCCGCCGTCGTGATGTCGGTCGATGTCAACGGAACCAACCTGCGCCGGGCCGATACGCCGGGGATGGCGTCCGATCCGGCTTGGTCACCCCTGAGGAAATAGCGAACGGAGATGCAAGCGCGTTCACGGAAAGCACTTTTCGGCATCAACAGCGTCACAAAGTGTGACAAAGCAGCTTCGGACGTGTACTTGCACGCGAATAGAGGGCTTGGGATACTCTGTTTGGGTTGTCTGAACGGGGGTAACTGAAGTGAGACAGGCAAGGAGAACATGATATGAGAATTTTGACAGCCGCCGCGCTGACAGTCGCGATGGTGCTCGCTGGATGTGCGGACGAGCCGAAAGAAGACGCCACCCCAACGAATACTGGCAACACAAACGCCAACGCTGGCCCGGCCCCAAACACAGTTGAATATTTCAACCAGGTCGTCGGCGATCGCGTGTTCTTTGCGACGGATCAGCACCGTCTGGACGCCGATGCACAGTCAATCCTGCAGCGTCAGGCGCAGTGGCTACAGGCAAATCCCGGCACCTCGGTCACCATCGAAGGCCATGCCGACGAACGTGGCACCCGCCAGTATAACTTGGCCCTGGGCGCCCGTCGGGCAAATTCGGTCCGCCGGTTCCTTGTCGGTCAGGGTATCGCGGCAAACCGTCTTCGCGCTGTGACTTTCGGCAAGGAACGTCCGGTGGCGCTATGCTCGAACGAAAGCTGCTGGTCACAGAACCGCCGCAGCGTCAGCGTCGTTGCCGGTGCGCCGACAAGCTGATGAACTCGGACGGGTTCGGGATTGCCTGAACCCGTCTGTCCGCCAGGGCAGGGGGCTAGGGAGGATATTATGACACCACGTGCCGCTTTTCAGCGCGTAGGCCTTCTGGCTGCCGGCGTGTTTTTGGCCATTTCTTTTGCCGGCCCCATTGATCGCGCCGAAGCGCAGGGAACCTGGACAGGGTCATCATCGCCGGAAGATCTGCTTTACCGTCTGGATGTGCTGAGCGCCGAGATTGCGGACATTCGTGCGCAGCTTGGTGGCTCGGTCCAACAACCGGCCCGGACCGGCGCTGGCGGCGATGTAGGTGTCCTGGAAGACGAAATCCGCCGCCTGACCGCCAAGGTCGAGCGGCTTGAGAACCAGGTAAGGCAGCTTTCCAGTAACACCGAAAACCAGATTGGAGATCTGGTTTTCCGGGTGAACGAACTGGAAGGCATTCCGAATGACGATTCTGGGTCCCAGCCGTTGATACAGGACCAGGGAGCGTCGATCGAACAGACGGCATCCGTTTCGGTTAGCGAACAGGGTGACCTGGACCGTGCGGTGAACGACGTGAATCAAGGGCGCTTCGATCAGGCGGAAGACCGCCTGCGCCAGTTTCTCAGTAGCTATCCGAGCAGCCCGCTAACCGGTGAGGCTTGGTTCTGGCTGGGTGAAAGCCAGTTTGTGCGTGGCAATCTGGCAGATTCCGCTCGCAGTTATTTGAACGGCTATCAGGTAGATCGCTCTGGCAGGCGGGCAGCCGGCAACCTTCTTAAGCTGGGTACCTCGCTTGGTCGGCTCGGACAGTTGAACGAAGCCTGCAAGACGCTGGCTGAAGTGCGCCGTCAATTTCCGAATTCGACCGAAGCTGGTAGGGCCGACGCAGAGGCCGATAACCTGACCTGTGGCTGACACGGCACTTGGATCACTAGACCATCTGATCACGCAACTCGACCGGCTGGTCCCGACGGGCCGGTTGGGTATTGCAGTATCAGGTGGCGGCGATTCCATGGCCCTGCTGGCAATGAGCCAGATCTGGGCACAGCGCCAGGGTCGCGAGATTGCTGCCGTTACAGTGGACCATCATTTGCGCAAGGACTCGGCAGATGAGGCGCAGATGGTGGCCGCTTTTTGCAGGGGGAAGAACATTCCCCATACCACGTTGCAAGTCCTATCGTTACCTACCAAGGGGAACCTTTCGGCAAATGCCAGAGAGGCGCGCTATAGTTTGATGGCCGATTGGGCTGGCGATCACGATATTCCTGCACTTGCCCTTGGGCACACACAGGATGATCAAGCAGAAACCGTGCTGTTGCGCCTGGCCCGGGGGGCAGGGGTGGACGGGCTGTCCGCCATGGCCGAGGCACGACCCTGGAAGGGTGTGGATTGGCTGCGGCCAATGTTGGGACTGGCCCGTTTGGACTTGCGCGTTTGGCTGCGGGGGAAGGCTATCCCGTGGTTCGAGGATCCAACGAATGAGGATGAGAAATATGACCGGGTAAAGGCGCGTAAAGCCTTGTCGCTGCTTGCGCCCCTGGGGGTCGAGCCGGAAAATCTGGCTGCGACGGCCGAACGGCTTCAATTACAGCGCGAGGCTTTGGATCATGCCTGTGCCGGTCTGGCAGCGGCTTGTGCGGATATCGGTGTGTTAGGCGAGATTATAATCCGACCGGCAGCCTTGGCGGATGGCCCAATAGAGCTGCAACGCCGCCTGCTCGCCCAAGCCCTTGTGCGTGTCTCTGGCCGTTCATACGCCCCCAGGCATCGTGCAGTTATGCCTGTTCTGCTGGGTCTGACCAAACCGGGCTTTAAAGGTGCAACGCTGGGCGGATGTTTGATCCGGCCATTCAATGGCCGTATCCTGATTTGCCGAGAGCCTGCTGCAGCAAGCCAGCGGCTAGAGCAATGGGATGCGCAGCCGTGTTGGGATGATCGCTGGCATGTCTCTGTGCCGTGGCGCCAGGGACTACAGATCACGGCATTGGGTCCAGATGGTGTCAAACACCTGCGGTATGCCGCGGAAAATGGATGGGCGCCGCCCGGAATGTGGCAAAAAACATCACGCGACGTTCTGCTGACGCTTCCTGCGGTTTGGAGTCAATCAGATGGCGACCCGCCGTGTCTTGCAGCGGTGCCCCCGCTTGACTACCTAGATAGCACAGTGGGCGCCAACGCCGCTTGGACAGCGGAACTTGCCATGCGGCATGATGCCCCTTTCTGGTAAGATTTCTTGGCAGACTGGCGCTGCCTCTTAACTCGCGGTATGCAAGCTCTATGTTAAAGGGCTGAATCAACCCCTTTTGGGCCGAATTAGGCATCGAGGAACGCGTTTTGGGCAATGCAAAGAACTTAATCTTCTGGGGCATCACGATCCTGCTGTTGGTTACGCTTTTCAGTGTCCTGCAGGATGGATCGGGCAATGGCCGTTCGGGCCAGTTGTCGTTCTCGGAGTTTATGCAAAAGGTTGAGACCGGCGAAGTCTCGCGGGTCGACATCGATGGAGAGACGATCAACATCACGACCAAGTCAGGTCAGCGGTTCAAAACCACGCAGCCGCACGATGCGCAGATCATTGATGAACTGCGGGCCAAGGGTGTGCAGATCAACGCAGAACCACAGGAACGCAGCTTCCTATCGGCGCTGTCCTTCTACTTGCTGCCAACGCTGCTTTTGGTCGGATTCTGGTTCTATATGCTAAACCGAATGCAGGGCGGTGGCCGCGGTGCCATGGGCTTCGGAAAATCCAAGGCTAAACTGCTGACGGAACGGTCGGGCAAGGTCACATTTGATGATGTTGCAGGCATCGACGAAGCGAAAGAGGAACTCGAGGAAATCGTCGAATTCCTCAAAGATCCTCAGAAATACAGCCGCTTAGGCGGCAAGATTCCCAAAGGCGCATTGCTTGTCGGCCCTCCGGGCACTGGTAAGACGCTGCTGGCACGCGCCATCGCTGGCGAGGCCGGGGTGCCGTTCTTCACCATCTCGGGATCGGATTTCGTGGAAATGTTCGTTGGTGTCGGTGCCTCCCGCGTGCGGGACATGTTCGAGCAAGCCAAGAAAAACGCGCCCTGCATTGTGTTCATCGACGAGATTGACGCTGTCGGTCGGCATCGCGGCGCCGGATATGGCGGTGGCAATGACGAACGCGAACAGACGCTGAACCAGTTGCTGGTTGAAATGGACGGGTTCGAGGCGAACGAAGGCGTGATCCTGATCGCAGCAACCAACCGCCCGGACGTTCTGGACCCGGCCCTGCTGCGTCCCGGCCGATTTGACCGTCAGGTCACTGTGCCGAACCCGGACATCAAAGGCCGCGAGAAGATCCTTCAAGTCCATGCGCGAAAGGTGCCGCTGGCCCCGAATGTCAATCTGCGCAATATTGCGCGGTCGACACCGGGCTTTTCAGGCGCTGATCTGGCGAACCTGGTGAACGAGGCGGCCTTGGCCGCCGCCCGTGCTGACAAGCGCCTGGTCACAATGGACGACTTCGAATTCGCCAAAGACAAGGTCATGATGGGTTCGGAACGCCGGTCTATGGTCATGACCGAAGAGGAAAAGGAAAAGACGGCCTATCACGAGGCCGGTCACGCCCTGGTCGGTTGGTACATGCCGCAGCATGATCCAATCTATAAAGCGACGATCATCCCTCGTGGCCGTGCGCTGGGGCTGGTGATGTCGGTTCCGGAACGCGACAGCTACTCAACCTCTAAGACGAAATACACATCACAGCTTGCCATGGCGATGGCAGGCAAGGCCGCCGAAGAGATTAAGTACGGCGAAGATAACGTTACCTCTGGCGCCGTCAGCGATATTCAACATGTCTCGAAGATTGCCCGTGCGATGGTCCAACAATTCGGCATGTCCGACAAAGTCGGAAATATCGACTATGCGAACCAGCAGGAAAGCTTCCTGGGTGCTTACAACGCTGGGGCGGGGCAGATCTCAACCGAGACTCAGCGGATCATCGAGGAAGAGGTTCGCTCCCTGATCGACACTGCCTATGCCACGGCTAAGGGAATTCTGACCGACAAAGGCGATGAGTTCGAACGCCTGGCTCAGGGGCTCTTGGAGTACGAAACTCTGACCAATGACGAGATTGCGTTGATCTTGGACGGCAAACCGTTGAACCGGTCGGAAGACGACGATGTGCCCCCGGCACCTCATGATGGCGGCCATTCGGCTATCCCAAAGGCAGGTAAGTCCAGACGTGGTGACGGCGAACCCGATCCAGGGATGGAGCCACAGCCACAATAGGCTTCGCCTCTATTGGCCCGTAGCTAGAACGGAACACAACAGCGAAAGCCCCGGCAATGTCCGGGGCTTTTTCGTAAGAGTTGAAGAAGTCTCAAACGTCCCACGTGCCTTCGACAGCGGTGCGGCTTCCAATGGCCGTCCAGTTCACTTGCAAACGGCCGATCCGCGTATCGCTCCAGGTATGTGCGACGGCGGTGAAACCGGCTTTGGTCACGTCTTCTGCATGCAGTTCGAACCGCAGATTACGGCCGCTATCAGCGTCGATCATCGCGATTGACAGCTGCACTTTTGGCGGCCCGCTGAACGGGTCGTCAAATTCCACAACAGTACGTGCCCAACGCTTGCCAGACCCGCACCACATTGGACCTTCATTTTCAATGTGGTCAAATACCTGAGCGACGCCGCCGTCGATTGCCAACTCGGACTGAAGTAAATTACCCATGTGCCCACCCATATCGGATCACGGCACTGTGACATAGATCAGTCGCAATTCGAAGGGGGTTTATCGCCAGCTATTTACGCGGCGAAACTGAAATAAGCTCGCGAAACATCAGATGCTTACGCGTCGCAGAACACTCTATGGAATTTTAGCGATCTCAGATCACACTTTTTAGGACAGTGAGATCATCGACCCATTGGCGTGTCGACTGCTTGCGATCTTCGCCCGCATCTTCATGGGCTTTCTCCGCATCAGCGATCTGCACGTCCAGGTAATCCTGGGTCACATCGCCTTCTTCAACGGCAGCCTCGGCCAGCACCGACACGGTGTTGTCTGAGATTTCTGCAAAGCCACCAGTGACGAAGTACTTTTCTTCCGCAGTGCCGTTGCGCACCACAACAAATCCGGGACGGAGCGTCGTCAGAAACGGCGCGTGGTTCGCCATAGCCGTTAGATCCCCTTCCATGCCAGGGATCGTCACTGCCTCTGCCTCGGTCGAGGCCAGCTTCTTCGCCGGGCTGACCAACTCGAAGGTCATATTTTCGGCCATGCCGTCGTCTCCGTCTCAACGGGCGGGCGCGGAGGTCCGCGCCCAGCCGGATTAGGCTGCTTCCGCCGCCATCTTCTGGGCTTTGGCAACGGCTTCTTCGATGTCGCCGACCATATAGAAGGCCGCTTCCGGCAGGTGGTCGTATTCACCAGCTACAACCGCTTTGAACGATGCGATGGTCTTTTCCAGCGGAACCTGCACACCTGGGAAGCCGGTGAAGACCTGGGCCACATCGAACGGTTGGCTGAGGAAGCGCTGGATCTTCCGGGCACGGGCCACGGTCAGCTTGTCTTCTTCCGAAAGCTCATCCATGCCCAAGATCGCGATGATATCTTGCAGGGCCTTGTAGCGTTGCAAGATCCCCTGCACGTCACGCGCCACTTGGTAGTGTTCTTCGCCGATCACAGCCGGGTCCATCAGACGCGACGTACTATCCAGCGGGTCCACAGCCGGGTAGATGCCCAACTCGGAAATCGCACGCGACAGCACTGTAGTTGCGTCCAGGTGAGCGAACGATGTCGCTGGCGCCGGGTCGGTCAAATCATCCGCAGGCACGTAGATCGCCTGCACAGACGTAATGGAACCTTGCTTGGTCGAGGTAATCCGCTCCTGTAGCGCGCCCATGTCGGTAGCCAGTGTCGGCTGATAGCCCACGGCGGACGGGATACGGCCCAAAAGCGCTGACACCTCGGACCCTGCTTGGG
>JBCCHJ010000093.1:0-17605 GCA_039028795.1 Pseudomonadota bacterium | reverse complement strand
CGTAACTCCAGTCTCCGCTCGACCCTCGCCCATCGGCGCACGACGCTCGGCCTCGTCCTCGGCCTGGGCCTCGGATCCGTGGCCTGCGACGCCCCCCCGTCATCCGGCGCCAAGCCCAGCGAACAGGCGACCCCGGCTGAGGCCCCGCCCGCACAGGCCAAAGCCGACCCGCCGCCAGAGGTTCGCGAGGCGTTCCTGGATGTGCAGGCAGCCGAACTGGAACGTAAGACCAAGGAAAACCGGGCATTGGGTGTGGTGAACCAGAAACTGGCTGTAGCCCGCGGTGAAGCGGCGCAGCTTTACGAGGATGCCCTGGCCTATAGCGCCCGTGTCGTCAACGAAGCCGAAGGTGAAGCGGCCCGTTTTAATTCAGTCTATCAGGCCTATGAATTGGCTCCTGATGTGACCCGCAAGCGCCTCTATCTGGAAACGATGGAACAGATCATGGGCGATGTTGAAAAGGTGATCATCGACAGCTCTACCGGTGCCGGCGGGCAAGGGGTCGTGCCTTATCTGCCGCTGAATGAATTGCGCCGCGGAGGAGATAAGTAATGCGTATGCCCATTATCGTTGGGGTAGTGGCCCTGATCGTCATCACGTTGTTATCTTCCATCTTCATCGTAGATGAAAAACAGCAAGCGATCGTCCTTCAGTTTGGTGAAGTCAAACGTACGATCTGCGGCTCTTCAACTACGTCTCTGGCTGACGCCGTAATTAGTCGGCCATCTCGGGGCGGAACCGAAGACACTGACGTTGTCGAGGAAGAAGCGGCAGCCGAAGAACCCGAGCCTTTGCCGGTCTATTGTGATACCGCCGGGCCAGGGCTTTACTTCAAGATGCCGTGGATCCAGGACGTCGACTACTATGAAGATCGCATCCTGCCGATCGAGACCGCTGAAATCGAGGTGACGCCGGCGGACAGCCGCCGTCTGGCGGTGCAGGCCTTCGCGCGCTGGCGGATCCAGGACCCCAAACTGTTCCGCCAAACCGAACGCACGGTCATCGGGGCAGAACGAAGCCTGTCCGGCTTCATCGATTCCAGCCTGCGCCAGGTCCTGGGTGAATATACCTCGGCCGTCGTGTTGTCCCCGGAACGGGCCGGTTTGATGCGGCAGATCCGGGACCTTACCCGCGACAAGGCAATCGATCGCGGCATTGACGTGGTCGATATTCGGATCAGCCGTGCTGATTTCCCGGAAGAAAACCGCCCGGCAACGTTTTCGCGCATGAACGCCGAACGTGAACGTGAGGCGCGGGACGAACGTGCTCGCGGTGATGAACAGGCGCGCAGGCTTACCGCTGAAGCCGAACGCCAAGCAGTTGAGCTTGTATCTGAAGCGCAACGCGAAGCCGAGAAAGAGCGGGGTAAGGCCGACGCCAACCGTGTCGCGATCTTCGCCGATGCCTTCGGACGGGACGAGGAGTTTTTCGCTTTCTATCGGTCTTTGCGCGCCTATCGTGAATCGCTTAAAGGGTCGAATTCGACATTGGTGATATCGCCAGACAGCGAATTCTTCGACTACTTGAAGTCGGATTCGGTTCGGCCTCCGCAATAGAGGCGATCGTGGATTTCGTCGCGGCTTTGGCTTTGGTGTTGGTGATCGAAGGCTTGGCACTTGCCATCTTCGCGCGTTCGGTTCCCCAGGTTCTAGCCGAGATCGACCAGATCGGTCCGGCCATGCTGCGCATGCTTGGCATCGTCAGTATGATCGCTGGCGGTGTTATCTATATTTTGGTCCGGCGGGGAGGTCTGGTCTGACAATCGTGTGACCCCGTGGCATTTTGCCGGGCATAGCAGGATTCGGGCCAAAGTTGTGTTAGGAAGAATAAGCGTGCCGGAACGGTGACCAATCGCCAATCCGTTTCAGGAAAAGACGCAGACTGCCGATGGAGGAGAAGCAAGGTGATGCTGTTCAGGCCGAATATGAAGGTTTTGTGGGACCAAGCCGTCCGTACCACATCGGTGGTGCTGTTGACGGTGGCCTTTGCGACCGCACCGGTCGAAAGCAGTTATGCCCGTTCCGCACCGGAAAGCTTTGCCGATCTGGCGGAAAAACTGAGCCCCTCAGTCGTGAATATTTCGACGGCGCAGAATCTGGATGGTCAGTCCAGTGGCCCGAACAACCCACTAGAGGACCTTTTCAAGGATCTTTATCCGAATGGCCGCCCCAATGGTCAGCGCCGGGTCCAGTCGCTTGGCTCGGGTTTCGTGATCAGTCCCGATGGCATGGTGGTCACGAATAACCACGTCATCGAGGACGCTGACGAAATCACCGTGAATTTCCCCGATGGTCTGTCGCTTAAGGCAACTGTGGTGGGCACCGACCCGCAAACGGACATTGCCGTACTGAAGATCAATCACGACAAACCGCTACCATTCGTCTCTTTCGGCGATTCGGATATCGCGCGGGTTGGCGACTGGGTTTTGGCGATCGGCAACCCATTCGGTTTCGCCGGATCGGTCTCTGCCGGTATCATTTCCGCCCGAAATCGCGACATCAATGCCGGTCGTTACGATGATTTCATTCAAACGGACGCGGCGATCAATCGGGGCAACTCGGGCGGGCCGCTGTTCAATATGGACGGCGAAGTTATCGGGGTGAACACGGCCATCGTGTCACCGACGGGAGGCTCGATCGGGATCGGCTTCTCGGTCCCGTCTAACCTGGCATCGAAGATCGTCGAACAATTGCAGGACTTCGGCGTCACGCGGCGCGGCTGGTTGGGCGTGCGTATTCAGACGGTGAATGAAGAATTGGCGGAAGCCCTGGGACTGGACGCGGCCAAGGGCGCTCTTGTTGCCGAGGTCACGCCAGGCGGACCGGCGGAATCCTCTGGTATCGAAGCGGGCGATGTGATCGTGAAGTTCGACGGGAAGGACGTCGAGCAAATGCGCGACCTGCCGCGCCTGGTTGCCGACACTGCTGTCGACAGCACCGTGCGTGTCGTGGTGTTCCGCAAAGGCAAGACGCAGACGTTGAAGGTGACGATTGGGCTGCTGAACGAAGAGACGCTGGCAAGCGGCCCTCCCACCCAGGAAGAAGAAGGCGGTGAGGCGCCCACCATTACGAAACTGGATGCCATCGGATTATCGCTGCGGCCACTTTCTTCCGCCGCGCGCAGCGAATTCGGCATCGCAGATGACGTGACCGGAGTGTTGGTATCAGAGGTCGCCGAGGCCGGTTCAGCAGCCGAAAAAGGTGTGCAGCCCGGCGATGTGATTGTCGAGGTCGGCCAAGAACCGGTAACTACACCGGCCGAGGTTGAAACCCGTGTCAAAGAAGCCGCATCGGATGGACGCAAATCCGTGCTCTTCCTGATCCAAAGCCAAGGCGATCTTCGGTTCGTGCCGCTGGCAATTTCTGGCTGAAGCGGGTCACCGCGAACCACGGAGCACACTCAGATATGCCGGATCTGTCCAACAGGATCCGCCGGATTGTCTCGGGTGGAGACGATGGGTGGGGGTTATACTACCGCGCGCGAGAGATGATGGCCGCCGGCACCCCGGTGGTCATGCTCTCCATCGGGGATCACGATATCAAGACCGATCCGTCCATTCTGGCGGCAATGCAGCGCAGCGCCGAAGGCGGGCATCTCGGCTACACGGGTGTGTCCGGGTTACACGCCCTACGCCAGGCCATCGCTGACCGGGTGACTCGGCGTACAATGACATCGGCGGTGCCTGAAAATGTGGTCATCTGCCCGGGCGGACAGGGTTCGATCTTTGCCTCCATGTCCGCCATGTTGGACCCAGGCGATGCCTGCATCATCCTGGATCCATTCTATGCGACCTTCGACGTCACCGTGCGGGCCGCGGCGGGCGAGCCGATCATCGTGCCAACCATCGCCGACGAAGGTTTTCAGCCCGATCCGGATCTGATCGCTGCGGCGATTACGCCGAAGACGCGGGCGATCCTGGTGAACACACCGAACAATCCAAGCGGCGCCGTCTATAAACGCGACCGTTTGGAAGCGATCGCTGATCTATGTCGACAGCATGATCTCTGGGTCATCAGTGACGAGCTTTACGATGGCCAGATCCACAACGGCGAACATATCAGCTTGCGTGACTTGCCGGATATGGTCGATCGTACCTTCGTCATCGGGTCCATGTCCAAAGGGTATGCAATGACGGGCAGCCGAATAGGCTGGGCGATCGCACCCGCCGAGGCTGCCGCCCGAATGATCGATCTGGCAGGTGCCACAACCTATGGCCTTCCGGGTTTCATTCAGGATGCCGCTCTTTACGCGCTGACGGAATGCTCTCATTTGGAAGCCGAAGTGGCAGAAAGATACCGCCGGCGCCGGGACATCGCGGTTGAGGCGATCGGACCAAGCCAAATTCTTTCCGTCGTGCCGCCTGATGGCGGAATGTACGTCATGCTCGATGTGCGCGGCACGGGTTTGTCCGGTGAGGATTTCGGATATCGCCTGCTGGAAGAAGAGCACATCGCCGTCATGCCTGGCGAAAGCTTCGGCAAGGCAGCTGCGGGACATGTCCGGATCGCGTTGACCGTGGCCGATGATGCGCTGGGCGATGCGATGTCGCGCATCGCCAAATTTGCTGACCGGCTCGTCTAACCGACAAGGCGTTCGTTGGCCCGGCTCAGAGTCCGCGCGGGCACCAAAGCCCCAACACTCTGGGCACCTGTTGGACGACGCAGGTAAGACCGCGCCGCCCAATAGGTCTTTCGTCTAGAGACCTTTCACCTGATAGGTCTCTGCAACCCGAGCGATGGACACGATATACCCGGCCGTGCGCAAATCGGGAACGTCATCCCGGCGGCGCCAGACCTCTGCCATGTCCTGATAGGCCGTGCGCATGGTGTCATCCAGGCCCGAGCGTACCAAGGCAAGCTCGTCAGCGCCGCGCAGATATTGCTCGCGGAAATAGTCGCTCACCTTGTTCCCGGTCAGACGTTCCATTTCGTCAACCAGCAATCGGTGTCTCGCTTCTTCCTGGCGCCGTTGCATCCGGCCAAAGCGGATATGGCTGAGGTTCTTAACCCACTCGAAATAAGACACCGTCACGCCGCCCGCGTTCGCGTAGAGATCTGGGATAATCACAGATCCGGCAGACCGCAGGATATCGTTTGCCCCGGCGGTAATCGGTCCATTCGCGGCTTCGATTATCAGCGGGGCCTTCACCTTCTTCGCGTTGCCCAGATGGATCACGCCTTCGAGTGCCGCCGGCACCAGAATATCGCAGTCTTCCTCTAACAAGAGGGCGCCGTCTTCCAAAAACGAAGCCCCTTCAAACCCGCGCACACCGCCGGTTTCGATCATATGAGCACGCAGGTCTTCAATATGGATGCCGTCTGCATTCATGATTGCGCCGTCGCGCTCAGCGATCCCGATGATTTTGCACCCGTCTTCTTCTTCCAAGAACTTGGCGGCGTGATAGCCGACATTTCCAAGTCCCTGCACGATCACGCGTTTTCCGCCCAGATCGCCGGTAAGACCGGTCTTCGCAACATCTTCGGGATGCCGGAAAAACTCCTGCAACGCATATTGAACACCGCGGCCGGTCGCCTCGACCCGACCGGAGATACCACCTGAATTCCGCGGTTTGCCGGTCACACAGGCGCGGGCGTCAATATCGGTGGTATTCATCCGGCTGTATTGGTCGGCGATCCAGGCCATTTCCCGCTCGCCCGTACCCATATCCGGGGCCGGAACGTTCTGCGACGGATGAACCAGATCGCGCTTGATCAGTTCATAGGCAAACCGGCGGGTGATCCGCTCCATTTCGTCCGCGTTCCATTCTCTTGGGTTGATCCGAAGACCGCCTTTCGAGCCGCCGAACGGTACCTCGACCAAGGAACATTTGAACGTCATCAAAGCCGCCAGCGCTTCAACTTCATCCTGGTGCACATTGTCCGCAAAGCGGATGCCGCCCTTAACCGGCTCCATATGTTCAGAGTGAACCGAACGATACCCGGTGAAAGTATGAATTGTCCCGCGCAGCTTCACGCCAAAACGGACGGTGTAGGTGGAATTACAAACGCGGATCTTTTCTTCCAGCCCATCGGGCATGTCGATTAATTTCGCCGCTTCGGCGAACATCAGATCAACACTGTCGCGGAAACTAGGTTCTGTTTGGCTTTGGAACACGGTGGCACTCATTTCTTGGGTCCCCATTTTTTTGCGCCGGAAAGTGAACCTGCGCCTATGAGGAGAGTTGGTCAACAACAGACTCTCTTTATCGGGTAAGCTGTTACTAATTCGTTCAGTAAAATCAGGGCGTCGCGGGGCTATTTTCGCGTCCGCTCCATCGGCTGGGCGGTCATGGGATATTCCGGCCAATGGTGCTTTGGATAACGCGCGCGCATGTCTTTGCGCACGTCTTTGTAAGAGCTCTGCCAGAACCCCGGCAGGTCAGCGGTTTTTTGCACGGGCCGGTTCGCGGGCGAAAGCAGTTCTACGGCCAGCGGGACAGGGGGCATGCCGACTGAAGGATGCACTGTCACGCCATAAAGTTCCTGCACTTTCAGCGCGATAGAGGGTGTTTCCAAGGCGTAGTCTATGGCTATCCGACGGCCCAATGGCGTCGTGTAGGTCGGTGGTGCATCCCGATCGATGGTTTGAACGATCTCCCAGTCCAACCCTGCTTTCAAGATCGACGTCAGATCCAGATCTGCGATCTGTTCGATCCGCGTCAGGCCCGTCAGATGCGGCGTCAACCAATGGTTAGGTTCGGCCAGTGCCGCGTCGGACCAATCCGGCAAGCCCGATACGTCGCCGCGTTGCCGCAGCCACGCCACCCGCGCGCGCAGTGCCAGGGCGGATTTCGGCCAGGGCAGGGCTTGCGGCCCTTCCTGCCGCACACCATCAGCCAAGGCCTTGCCCAGCAGTTCGGGCGGCGCAGTCTTCCACGCCCGATCCGTCAAAGCCGCTGCCCCAAGCATTTCACGTTGCCGGGCCTCGACCCTCCGATGACGCGGTGACCAGGCAACGGTGTCTTCTGCAATGATGCGGGTGCCGTGATGCCTGCGAAGTTCCGTCTCGGTCACTGGGGCGGCGGTCCGAATGCGGGCTTCCGTTCCGTCCTCTAAATCCGTGGCCACCAGATAGGCTTGCCCGGCCAGTGGATCATGCGTCTGCATAACGGCGCCGCGCCCGCCGGAAAGGATAAAGCGCGGTGCCTCGCCGTCCCGCCTCCTTGCAATGCGGTCGGGATAAGCCAAAGAGGCAAGAACCCCCGCCGCCTTTGCAGCGCGTTCCGGGCGTGGCAGTGCCTTGGCGTGGCGCTTGGCTTCGGTTTTGATGCGCTCGATGGCGGGTTTTGAGGCCTGCGGCGCGTTTCGATCGCCCAGGATCGCTTTCAGCCGGAGCGCTAAATCAGCCTCGGCCCCATGATCGAATGGGTCGCGCTCCGAAAGCAGTGCTGCCATTAACGCGGCTTCCGCCTTCAGATCCATGCTCTCTGCCACCGACATCATGTGGGCCAGTCGGGGATGCATGGGCTTGGTAGCCATCGTGCGTCCATGGGCCGTGATCTGACCGTCCGGTCCCAGGGCACCCAGTTCTGTCAGTAGAGCCTTTGCTGCGACAATAGCCGCCTCTGGTGGGGGCGTTAGGAAGGCCAGGTCTTTGGGATCTTGTACGCCCCAAAGCGCCAGTTCCAGGACCAGTGCAGAAAGCTCGGTTTCCAAGATCTCAGGTGGTGCGAAGGCTGGCAGTCCGCCTTCCTCACCCTTTGTCCAAAGCCGAAAGCAGATCCCCGGCCCCAGGCGTCCAGCCCGGCCCCGGCGTTGATCGGCTTGGGCACGGCTAACTGGCCCAGTCACCAGACGCGACAGGCCCGAGGACGGATCTGTGCGTGCCCGCCGGGCCAGGCCGCCATCCACCACCACACGGACCCCGGGCACTGTCAGCGAAGTCTCGGCAATGGCGGTAGACAGGATGATCCTCCGCCGCCCTTCTGCTGGTTTTAACACCGCTGCCTGATCGCGAAATGGCAGCGAACCATGCAAGATCTGGATGTCAGCCGCCGCCTTGTAGATCAGCGCCTGGGTGCGGTTGATCTCTCCGACACCCGGTAAGAAGACCAGAACATCGCCTTCTGTGTCGTTCAGGGCCGCCATTGTCAGATCCGCCACAGCAGCCTCGAAACCCCTTCGCCCATGACCCGGTTTCTTCCAGGGTCGCGGCAACCAATGAGTTTCAACAGGATAAATCTTGCCTGGGCTTTCGATGACCGTGGCCTCGCCCATGGTCTTGGCAAAGGCATTGGTATCCAGCGTTGCAGACATCACCAAAAGACGTAGGTCTGGGCGCAGCGCGCCTTGAATGTCCAGGGACAAAGCAAGGCCGAGTTCGCTGTGAATTGATCGCTCATGCGCTTCATCGAACAGGATTGCCGCGACACCAGGCAGTTCGGGATCCGATTGGATCATCCGCGTCAGCACGCCTTCGGTGACGACGTTGATCGATTTACCCTGTCTGCTTTCGCCGCGGATCTGATAACCCACGGTTTGGCCGGGCTTTTCCCCCAATTCCGAGGCCAACCGTTCCGCAGCCGCCCGCGCGGCAATGCGCCGGGGCTCCAGCATCACGATCTTCCCGGAGCCTCGCCAGGGCGCCTCCAGCAGAGCCAATGGCACGCGCGTCGTCTTGCCGGCACCCGGCGGCGCCGCCAAGACGGCATTCGGGTTTTCCGCCAAGGTGATCAGCAGTTTTGGCAGAACCGCATCTATCGGCAGGGGAGTTCGCTCCATGGGCCTTTGGTACCGCCGTGGCGCCTGAGGGAACAGATTTACTTTTGACCAGGCTGGTTGGCGCAACGTGGGTGTTCCGCCCGATTGATAAAGGCTTGGTTTCGGCTAAGCGGCTGTTCGGTGGGGGCATCCAGGATCAATGCGACGCCTGGAGTGCCGATGAACGACTTTAGCCCTTTTTGATGCAATACCGATAGCCCCGGTCATTCATCAACGTCTCCCGATTTGAGAACAACGAAGCTCACGCGAAGACAGGCCTTCGCGCAGGGAACGCGCCATGGTCCAAAAGTTGATAAATCGGACGAAGTTATGCGTGGGATCAAAGATTATCCGTGTTGCCCACGGATAAGTCCGATCAGGCCCTGAGTGGACTGATCCGTTTTGATGTCTTCCCCGGACAGCGCATCATGGATCGGGCCGGTCAGCGCCTTGCCCAGTTCAACGCCCCACTGGTCGAACGAATTAACGCCCCAGATCGCGCCTTGCACGAAAACACGGTGCTCGAACAGCGCCACCAAGCGGCCCAGTGCATAAGGTGTCATCTGGTGTTGCAGGATCATGGTTGATGGCCGGTCGCCCGGGAACGTGCGATGCGGCGTCTTTTCGGCGACCTCTGACTCAGAGATGCCTTTGGCACGCATCTCCGCCGCGGTTTCGTCCTCCGTCCGTCCGAACGCCAAAGCCTGAGCTTGAGCCAGGCAGTTGGCCAACAGCAATTGGTGATGATCCGGATCGCCTCCGTTCGGCGAAGCCGAGGCAATAAAGTCCACCGGGATCACGTCCGAGCCCTGGTGCAGCAATTGGAAGAAGGAATGCTGCGCATTGGTGCCGGGCTCGCCGAAGATAACCGGGCCGCTCGCATGGTCTAAATCCATCCCATCCAGCGCGACAGACTTACCGTTCGACTCCATATCCACCTGCTGGATATGGGCTGCAAAACGATCCAACCGTTGATCATAGGGGATCAAAGCGGTCGCACCATATCCCAGAACATTCCGCCGCCAGATCCCAATCAGGCCCAGAAGTATCGGCAGGTTTTCCGCCAACGGTGCCGTCAGGAAATGCTGGTCCATGGCTTTGGCGCCATCCAGCATGGCCTTGAACCGGTCTCGGCCAATTGCCACGGCCAAAGACAGGCCGATGGCCGACCACATGGAATACCGGCCCCCGACCCAGTCCCAAAACCCAAAAACCCGTTCCTCGGGAATGCCGAAACCTGCGCAGCCCTCCAGATTGGTCGAAACAGCCGCCAGTTGGCTTGAATTCGCCGTGCCCAGCCAAGCCCTGGCCAGGCGCGCGTTCGCCATTGTTTCTTGCGTGGTGAAGGTCTTTGAGCAGATCACGACCAGGGTCGTCCTCGGATCTAACCTCGCCACGGTATCGGCGAAATGCGCGCCGTCCACATTCGACACAAAGTGCGGCCGCGGCCCATCGATATCTGCGTGCAGCGCCCGTGCCGCCATCGCTGGGCCCAGGTCAGACCCCCCAATGCCGATGTTCAGAACATCTGTAAATGCCCCGCCCGAACCCGAGAAAACGCCACCTCGAACGTCTTCAGCGAAGCCGAGAAATCTGTCCAAAACCCCCTGCACATCATCGCCATCCGGCGGGGGCACGCTGCCACGCAACGCCATGTGCAGCACCGCGCGGCCTTCGGTTTCATTAATCGCTTCGCCTGTCGCCATGGCATCGCGCCGGGCTTCGACACCCGTTTCCCGGGCCAGCGCGATCAGTGCATTCAGCGCTTCCGCATCGATCTTTTCTTTAGAAAGATCGATGAACAAATCGTCCAATCGAAAGCTGAATTTATCGAACCGCCGCGGATCTGCGTCGAACAACGCGCGAAGGTGCTGAGTTCGCAACCGTTCGCCATGCGGCTCCAGCGCAGCCCAAGCATTCTCATTGGCCATCAGGCAACTCCGTCAAGGATTGCGGAGCGACACCATCCAGCCCAGGGACTGATCCGTGTCGCCGCCGGGTTTGTACTCTGCACCCAGCGGGGCCGTCCAGCCAGCACCTGAAATCGTTCGGAAGATGTGCGCATAATTGACCTCTCCCTGATCCGGCGGGCCCCGATCCGGCACGCCTGCGAACTGGAAGTGGCCGATCTTCGGCAAGAGGTTCTTTATGCGGGTGGTCAGATCACCCTCCATCAACTGAACATGATAGCAATCAAACATCAGCTTCAGGTTCGTGGCTTCAACCTGCTCGAAGATTGCCATGGCTTGCCCGGTCGTCGACAGAAAGTACCCAGGTGCATCATAAGAGTTCAGCGGCTCGATTAGTACGGTGATCCCATGCGGTGCGGCCTGAGCCGCTGCATAAGTGAGGTTCGCGACAAAAGTTGCCTCTGCCGCGGCGCCCTCGGCTTTTCCAGCCATCACATGCACACAGCGGGTGCCTGTCGCTGCGGCATAGGAAATGGCCTCATCGATTGCCGCGCGTGCATCGTCTTCGCGACCGGGCAAAGCTGCCAGGCCATTCTCACCAGCGCCGGTGTCCCCGCGCTGTGTGTTAAGACCCAGAACAGGCAGGCCAGTATCGGTTAAAACCGCCTGCATGTCAGCCACAGGCACATCATAGGGCCAGTGAAATTCGACGGCATCGAACCCCGCCCGTGCGGCAGCACGGATGGCGTCGGGAAGAGGGCGGTCGGTCCAGAGAAAGCCAAGATTGGCCGAGAAGGTCGTCGTCGTCATGACTCCCATTCTACATCAAATTTCGTGACAATATCACGAATTTGTGAGGGCGTGAGCATTCTTGGATTGTGGCCGCGCATCATGATGGCCAGGCGCGCAGTGTCTTCCAGTTCCTCGATGGCATTGCAGGCAGCCTCGACATCCTTACCTGCAACAACGGGGCCATGATTGGCCAGCATGACAGCAGTGCGTTTGCCGGCCAGCCCGCGCACGGCCTCGCCCATGGCCGGATCGCCGGGCATGAAGAACGGCAACAGCTTCACTTTGCCAAGCTTCATGATCCCATAGGGTGTCATCGGTGGCAGGAAGTTGTCGGGGTCAACATCCGGCATCATCGACAATGCGACGGAATGGCATGAATGCAAATGCACGACCGCCCCAGCAGTCGAACGGGTGTCATAGAACGCCGAGTGCAACGGCATTTCCTTGGTCGGCTTGTCGCCGTCGATCTGTGTGCCATCCATATCAAAGCGAGATAGGCGGGCAGGGTCGAGCCGCCCGAAGCTGGTTCCCGTGGGGGAGACCAGGAGCCCCCCATCCGGGGTTCGAGCCGAAATGTTGCCAGTGCTGCCTCCGGTCAGGCCCCGGTCGAACATCGACTTGGCCAGTTCACAGATCAGCTCCCGCAGGCGCGCCTCTTCGGTCATTGGTCGTTCAACGTTGCCAGGGCATCGGTAAAGAATGTCTCCGCCCCGAAGTTCCCGGATTTCAGAGTGATTGCGATGGGATGGCCATCGCTTAACGTATATGTCCAGGGCACGCCTGGGGCGATTTCCGCGCCAATATCCAACTGCGTGACACCCAGCGCCTTGGTGACCGCGCCCGAGGTTTCACCCCCCGCAACGACGAACCGGCGGATACCGCGATTGCGGGCAGCGACCGCAAGATTGGCCAAGGCGCTTTCAACCAGTTCGCCCGCCTGTGCTGTGCCAAGCTCTGATTGTGCGGATTGAACATCTTCGGGCTCTGCGGTCGCGAAGACCAGAGGCGCGGCATCCTGGGATTGGCCCGCCAGCCAATCCAAGGCGGCACCGATGCCGTCTTTTGCAAGCGTCAGTGGGTCCAACCGGAATTTCTGGCCCCCGGTATATGTTGCAACCTGGGCTCGGGTCATGGCCGAGCAACTGCCAGAGAGCAGAATCGCACCAGATGGCAGGGCAGGCGGTTCCGGCCGTTTCGCGTCGGCGGCCAGCGTGCCGTCCTCAATATAAAGACCGGGCAGGGGTTCGGCGACAGCGCTGCCACCAGTCATCAACGTCATGTCCCGGCAGGCCCGGGCGATCACGCCGAGATCGGCATTGGCAACGGCATCAATTACCACATGCGCTGCGCCTTGCCCGGCCAGTCCGGTTAACGCGGCCTGAACCGCTGCAACGCCCTGGTCCACCGTAAGCCGATCCACCAGCCCGACGGGACGGGTGACCTGCGGCTCCAACAAACGCATGAGGTTGCTGTCGCGCATCGGCGTCAATGGGTGGTCCTTCATTGGACTTTCGGCCAGGGGTTGCTGGCCGACGAAGAGGTTGCCCATGAAGATCGCCCGACCGTTTTCCGGGAAGGCGGGGCAGTACATGGTCTGGTCTGCACCCAGATCGGCCATCAGTGCCTCGGCCACCGGTCCGATATTGCCCTCGGCGGTGCTGTCGAAAGTCGAGCAGTATTTCCAGAAGAACCGCTGGGCGCCCGCGGCTTTCAACCATGCGAGGGCAGCGCGGGTTTCTGCCACGGCTTCAGCCACTGGCGCGGTCCGGCACTTCAGGGCAATGATCTCGAACGGCGACGTGTCCTGCGGCGGATCTTCGGGCACGCCCATGCGGAGCGAAACCTGAACACCGCTGCGCGCCAGCAGACCTGCTAAATCCGTCGCCCCGGTGAAATCATCTGCGATGGCCCCGAAGACAGTCGCCATGCGGCCCCTCCCACTTTTCTCGATCGCGGCTTGCTAACAGCAATGAGGCCTGTCTGACCAGAGGCAGAGGGACAAGGCTGGTTTTCGTGGATGTACTGCCGGATGGTATTCGGGTCTCTGCTATCGCGCCCTCGCGCCCGATGTCCTGGCACCAGACTCAGTTAATGGATGCTTGACGCGGTGGCGTGCCCCGTGCCGAAAGTTCTTAAAGCTTGCATGAAAACCACGCGCCCCGACGCATCGCGGAGACGACAATGCCCGATCTGCCCAATAACGTTAAACACGTCATCATTGGTGGCGGGATCATCGGCTGTTCGACCGCTTATCATCTGGCGAAGATGGGCCAAGAGGTGCTGTTGCTAGAGCGGGCAAAGCTGACCTCGGGCTCCACATTTCATGCGGCTGGGTTGGTGGGGCAACTGAGATCCAATGCGAATGTCACGCAATTGCTGGGTCATTCGGTTGAACTCTATAAGACCTTAGAGGCAGAGACCGGCCTTTCCACCGGTTGGAAGATGAATGGCGGCCTGCGCCTGGCCTGCAATGAGGAACGCTGGACTGAGGTCAAGCGTCAAGCCACCACCGCACGATCCTTCGGGCTGGAGATGCATCTGCTGACCCCGAAAGAGGCACAGGATCTTTGGCCGCTGATGGATGTCAGCGATGTGGTTGGTGCCGCGTTCTTGCCGACGGACGGGCAGGCGAACCCTTCCGACATCACGCAAGCCTTGGCCAGAGGGGCAAGAATGGCCGGGGCTGCAATCTTCGAAGACACGCCGGTCACGCGGATCGTCGTCGAAAAAGGCCGGATCACTGGTATCGAAACACCGGGCGGGGTGATCGCTTGCGACAAAGTCATCTGCTGCGCCGGGCAGTGGAGCCGCGCGTTGGCGGGAACGGTCGGTGTGAACGTGCCGCTGGTCTCGATTGAACATCAATATATGATCACCGAGCCCTTCGGCGTTCCCACAGACCTGCCGACGCTACGCGATCCTGACCGGCTGACGTATTGGAAAGAGGAGGTCGGCGGTCTGGTCATGGGCGGGTACGAGCCGAACCCTATTCCCTGGGCGAGTGGCGGTATCCCAGATGGCTTTCATTTCAGCCTGTTGGACAGCAACTTCGAACATTTCGAGCAGATTATGAATCTGGCGCTGCCCCGGGTTCCTGCCATGCAAGAGGCTGGGATAAAGCAGCTGTTGAACGGACCTGAAAGCTTCACGCCTGACGGGAACTTCATCCTGGGTGAGGCACCGGAATTGCCGGGCTTTTTTGTCGGCGCGGGTTTCAACGCGTTCGGCATTGCCTCTGGCGGCGGGGCAGGGATGGCCCTGGCGGAATGGGCCACGAAGGGAGAGCCGCCTTTCGATCTCTGGTCCGTCGACATCCGCCGGTTCGGACGACCGCATTTCGACACGGATTGGGTCCGTACTCGGACGCTGGAAGCCTATGGCAAGCACTACACGATGGCTTGGCCGTCGGAGGAGCATTCTTCAGGGCGCCCCTGCCGCCGCTCGCCCTTGTATGACGTCCTAAAAGAGGCCGGGGCCGTGATGGGCGAGAAGCTGGGGTGGGAGCGGGCTAACTGGTACGCTGCGCCGGGCGAAGAGCCCCAGGATATCTATACCTTTCAGCGCCCGAACTGGCATGCCGCCGTAGGAAGAGAGCACCGTGCGGCACGGGAGGCTGCGGCACTGTTCGATCAGACCTCTTTCGCAAAGTTTCTGCTTAAAGGGCCGGATGCCGAGGCGGCGATAAGTTGGATTGCGGCGAACCGGGCCGACCGACCGGTGGGAAAGGTGATCTACACTCAGATGCTCAACGATCGCGGCGGGATCGAATGTGACTTGACCGCCGCCCGGACCGCCGAGGATGAATACTACCTGATCACTGGAACCGGCTTTGCGACCCATGATTTCAACTGGATCGCCCGGAACATCCCGCCAGGAATGAACGCACAGTTAGTCGATGTCACGTCAGCCAACACCGTGCTGTCGCTGTTTGGGCCAAAGGCGCGGGAGATCTTGTCTAAGGTCACCTCGGCGGATCTCTCGAACGACGCCTTCCCGTTCGCGACCTGGCAGCGTATTGGGATTGCCGGGTGTCCCGTGATGGCGCTGCGGATCACATACGTCGGCGAACTCGGCTGGGAACTGCATCTGCCCGTGGAATATGCGGTTTCGATCTATGAAGCACTGCAGCAGGCCGGGGCGGGCCACGGGTTGGTTGATGCGGGATATCGGGCGATCGAGACCCTGCGCCTGGAAAAGGGCTATCGCGCCTGGGGCGGCGATATCGGACCTGACCACACGCCGGATGAGGCTGGGCTGGGATGGGCGATGAAGATGAAATCCGGCCAGGACTTCAAGGGCCGGGCAGCGGTCGAGGCACAGCGCCGGGATGGGGTGAAGAAGATGCTGGCGACCTTCACGACCGATCCAGAGGTGATCCTTCTGGGCCGCGAGACGATTTACCGGAACGGTGAACGCTGTGGCTGGCTCTCCTCGGGCGGCTATGGGCATTCGGTGGTTTTGTCCATAGGCATGGGTTATGTCCGGTCATCAGACCGGGTCACGCCGGACTATGTATTGGACGCCGCCTATGAGTTGGAGGTCGTGACCGAGCGGGTCCCTGCACGCATACATCTCGACCCGGTCTACGATGCTGCAGGAACGCGGGTGAGAGGCTAGAGGCCCACGCAAAACCTTAAGCCGTTCGAAATCCATGTCACGGACGCTGTTCTGGACTGAACAAAGACCCAACTCCGCCGACCTCGATCCGCTTGCTCCGCCTGACCCTAACGCCTATGCAGATTCCAAGATTCGCTGGCCATCGCAAAGGGGCAAATATGAGCGGCATTATCGTCATTGGCGGCGGCCAGGCTGGCGCCTCTTTGGTCGCAAAACTTCGTTCCAATGCCTACGAGGGCAAGATCAGTCTTTTCGCTGCCGAACCAGAGCCGCCCTATCAGCGACCGCCTCTCTCAAAGGCTTATCTGCTGGGTGATATGGAGAAAGAACGGCTCTACCTCCGCCCGCGGGAATATTATGCCGAGCATAACATCGATCTGCACCTGGCAACGCCGGTTGAAGCGATCGATCCTACGGCAAAGACCATCACGGCTGCGGGCCAGACCCATGAATATGATCATCTGGCGCTCTGTACCGGGTCGATCCCCCGGCGCCTGCCTGCTGAAATCGGTGGTGATCTCGACGGCATCTTCGAAGTGCGCGATCTGGCTGATGTCGACCGAATGGAGCCCGCCTTCACCGAAGGCAAGCATGTGTTGGTCATTGGCGGGGGCTATATTGGATTGGAAGCCGCGGCCGTCGCCGCGAAACTGGGCCTGAAAGTCACGTTGATCGAGATGGCCGACCGTATTCTGCAGCGCGTTGCGGCCCCTGAGACGTCCGACTATTTTCGCGACCTCCACACTAGTCACGGTGTTGAGATCCGCGAAGGCGTCGGGTTGGAACGCCTCTTGGGTGAGGGCCATGTCTCTGGCGCAATGCTCACCGATGGTTCTGAATTGAAGATCGACTTCGTTGTCAGCGGCATTGGAATCCTACCGGATACCCGTTTGGCCGAGGCCGCGGGTCTGGCCCTGGACAATGGGATCAAGACCAATGAGATGGGTCGGACATCGGACCCGGCGATCTGGTCGGCAGGGGATGGCGCGTCGCTGCCTTATCGGGGTGAGCGTATCCGATTGGAAAGTGTGCAGAACGCCATTGATCAGGCCGAAGCGGTGGCCGCGAATATGCTGGGCGCGGACACGCCTTATGTCCCCAAACCCTGGTTCTGGTCGGACCAGTACGACGTCAAACTGCAGATCGCTGGGTTGAACACCGGATATGACCGTGTGGTCACGCGCCAGGGCGACCGCGCTGGCGTCTCGCATTGGTACTACGGCGGGCAGACACTGCTTGCGATCGACGCCATGAATGACGCGCGCAACTACATGATCGGCAAGCGTCTGATCGAGGCCGGTAAATCCCCTGAACCCGCTGCGATTGCCAACCCAGACACGGATATGAAGGCCTTGTTGAAGTAGCATCTTCGGACGGCGTCGGGCGTCATGTCCCGGGACCGGCATGACCTGTCGCTTTCAGGTCTTCTGTTTTCGACGCCAGCCATGTCGCGAACCGGCGCGACATTAGGGGGGCATGCGCGTACCTCCGGATTATGGCCGTCATCACAAACAACCCACCGATTGCTCGGTCCCGCGATATGGCGGGTATCGTCTGCGTGTTGGCGGGGATGTTTCTCTTTGTCGG
>JBCCHJ010000092.1:0-17661 GCA_039028795.1 Pseudomonadota bacterium | reverse complement strand
GGTATGTTTTTATTATTTTACTTCGCTTTTGAAAGTTCCAGCCCGTTTTAGGGCGCGCTTATGATGCGCTTGCTGTCCGATGTTGCAGCAGCCTGCTAGCAGTCTATCGCTCCCATTAGGCTCCTGGATAACTCCCAACCCGCAGCTTTGCGCCAACCAAAAGCTGGTGAGTACGTAAACAAGACGCGACAGCTGTGATTCCATGCCTTAACCCCTAATCTATTCGCCTATGAAAGCACAATGGAATGCAGTGCCCCACCTAATCGGTCTTTTACGGCGACGCGCAGCCAGACCCAAAACGCCTACCCCACTGATCAGCAACATAAGTGAAGCGGGCAATGGTACGGGTGTGGCGATGCTGGAAATAGCGCCAACTGCATCAATATCCGCACCGGTGAAAGGACTACCGCTGAGGCCACCTTGAGCATCGACGATGCGAACGAAGCGATACAATCCATCCAGCAGAACTCCGACCGCAGAGTCGATGTCGATGCTCGTTGGTTGTCCGGATAACACACCAAGAACCAACCAATCCATTCCGTCCAGAGAGATGGAGATCTCCATCGGTTCTATCGCCGGTCCTATTTCAAATACATGTAAGTCTGCCGTCGCATCGCCCGAGGTGGTCAAAGCATTGTCAGTAAACTCTAGAATTAGAGTTCCACCAGCCCCTAAAGCTGGCTGGCGTGGTGGCGAGCCCGAAACGAAATCCGGAGTCCCCAGTGCGTTTGTTGGGTCATTAAAAGGCGCAAGGACCCCAGGTCCGGGTGCATAACTAACAACACGGTCAGCAAACGAAGAGATGCCCTGCTCAAATAGGATCCCATCAAATGTCACAGGAGCCGCAATAACTGGCGCTGACCACGGCACCATGATTAGAATTGCATGGAGATACGCTTTTTTTAGGAAAATCTTTAGCATAATAAATCCCCAAAATTATTAATGAACATCGATGTTATATTAACATTATTTTACCAAAAATTATATTTTTCAATTTATGGATGCATTTACCTGAAATCATTTAGGAAAATCGTTTCAGCGTTTTCTAATGAATAAACCCCTCGAAGTCGTTGACGATCCCATGATTCGCCCGATGGTAGAGAGTATCGCTTCCACTCTAACCCATCATCCTGCGATAGCTGATCGCCTCTGCGACATGGATCTTGCCGACACCGACCGAGCCTTCCAGATCTGCTAATGTTCGCGCCAGTCTCAGCACGCGGTGGTAACCTCGGGCGGAGTAGCGGAATTTTTCGGCGGCCTCTTGCAGGTAGTATTGCCCAGGCTGGTCTGGGCGGGCCACGTTATCCAGCGCGGCGCCTTCCAGTTCTGCATTGGTCCGAGGCTCGCACCCGGTCCGCTCGAACTGGACACCACGGGCCTGCGCAACGCGGTGGGCGACTTTGGCGGACGACTCCCCATGACAAGGCAGCGCCATCGTTGATGCGGAAACCGGTGGCACTTCAATTCGAATATCGAACCGGTCCAGCAGCGGCCCGGATAAGCGTGCCTGATAGTCATTGCCGCATTTCGGCGCGCGGGAACAGGCGCGTCCCGCGTCCGTCAAATATCCGCAACGGCATGGGTTCATCGCCGCGACTAGCAAAAAGCGCGCCGGATAGGTCACATGGGCCGAGGCCCGGGCCACGGTGATCTCTCCGGTTTCTATCGGCTGGCGCATCTGTTCCAAAACGTTGCGGTCAAACTCCGGAAGCTCATCCATGAATAGGACGCCCCGATGGGCCAAGCTGATCTCCCCAGGTTTGGCTTGTTTTGAACCGCCGACCAAAGCGGCAGGCGAAATCGAGTGATGAACCTCGCGATAGGGACGTTCCTTGCAGATACCGCCGGCGCCGGGGATGTCGGCCAGCGAGTAAACCATGGCAACTTCCAACGCCTCTTCCGGGGTTAAGGGCGGCATGATCCCCGTCAACCGCTTGGCCAACATCGATTTACCAGACCCCGGCTCCCCAACCATCAAGATATGGTGGTTCCCAGCTGCAGCGACTTCAAGCGCCCGCCTGGCGGTTTCCTGTCCTTTCACATCCAACAGATCGGCCGCGTCGCGCCTGGCGGAAACCGGGCCAGGTTCCGGCGCCGGTAGTGGATCCCGCCCAGCGAAGTGATTGACGAGCGAGATGAGCGATTTCGGCGCGACGATTTCCGCCGCCCCGACCCATGCGGCCTCGGCCCCGCAATCTTCCGGGCAGATCAAACCCATATCACGGGAAGCCGCTGCGACTGCTGCAGGCAGCGCACCCTGCACGGAACAGATTTTGCCATCGAGCGACAACTCGCCCATCGCGACATGGCGTTCCACTTCTTCGGCAGGGATCATGTCCAACGCCGCCATCAGCGACAACGCAATCGGAAGGTCGTAGTGCGAGCCAGCCTTGGGCAGATCAGCAGGAGACAGATTGATGGTTATCCGATGGGGCGGCAACGCGACGCCAATAGCCGTGAGCGCAGACCTCACCCGCTCTTTTGATTCAGAGACAGCCTTGTCCGGCAAACCTACCAGGGTAAAGGCCGGCAGGCCGGGGCTGACGGCGCATTGAACCTCAACCGGTTGGGCCTCGACGCCCAGAAATGCAACAGTATGGGCGCGCGCAACCACGATAAAACCTCATTGGATTCGAGAAAAATGCTGGAGATAATTGACCGGAATGCGCTTAATGCCACGTTAAGGCTGGGAGTTAGCTATTCGAAAGGTGGGTTATGCGACTACTCGCAATCGGTCTTGCAGTGACCCTTATGTCAGGCAGCGCCTGGTCCGGTGAGGCAGATGTCCTCCAGGCCAAAGCCTCGAAATCAGGTGGCGGCTGGCGTTTTGATGTTACCGTGAAGCATGCCGATACGGGATGGGACCACTATGCAGATGCGTGGCGAGTCGTCGGACCGGACGGGACTGTCTACGGCACACGGACGCTATACCACCCGCATGTTGACGAGCAGCCCTTCACCCGGTCGCTTTCCGGCGTTTCGATCCCGGCAGGCGTGACAACTGTCACGGTGGAATCCCATGACAGTGTACACGGTTGGGGCGGGGCAAAAACCAAAGTTTCGTTGAAATAGCCCGCCCGCTTCAGCTTTCAGATTGCTACTTGTCCTGGCTGGTCGCTGGGCTGTCATTCTGACCAACAACCGCCATCAGAGAAGCAATCCTATCCTCGATCTTCGGAACGTTCTCGACCTGATGGAAACGCGGGTCATCGGCGCGGCAGTTGCCGATCGCCTTCCAGAAGCCGGCAACGGTACATTCCTGGATGAAAGTATCGAAGCATAGGACGGTTCCGACCGGGTAGAGATTGCCGTTCAGAGAACAGTTGGCCAGGGCGTTTCCGGTTCCCAGACCGATGAATATTGCAGCTGCAGCTAGAACTTTTCGAGACATATCACCCCTCCACAAAAGCTATATTATCTTAATCTCCGTCGAATCGAGACAGAACGTCAAGTAGGTTCCACTCGCTTTGGGGGTTTTGTCTGGCCAATTCAAGCTGCCCTGGCGGCCAGGGCTGCGAGAACTGCATCGCCCATCTCAGACGTGGAAACCGGTGTCGCCCCATCTGTCTGGGCCAGATCGGCCGTTCGAACGCCTTGGTCCAGTACATCGTTAACAGCAGCCTCCAGCATGTCCGCATCAGCACCAAGGTCAAAGGAATAGCGCAGCGCCATGGCGAAGCTCAGAATACAGGCGCACGGATTGGCCAGCGCCTGACCGGCGATGTCCGGAGCCGAGCCATGCACCGGTTCGTACAAGGCCTTTGGGCGGCCATTCTCCATCGGAGCACCCAGAGATGCAGAGGGCAGCATTCCCAGAGACCCGGTCAACATGGCCGCGCAGTCGCTGAGGATGTCGCCGAAAAGGTTGTCCGTGACGATCACGTCGAACTGCTTCGGGTTTCGCACCAACTGCATGGCGCCATTGTCCGCATACATGTGGGAAAGCTCGACCTCTGGATAATCCTTGGCGATCACCTCGACCTCTTCGCGCCAGAGGATCCCTGCCTCCATAACGTTGGCCTTTTCCATAGAGCAAAGGCGCTTGTCCCGCTTCATCGCAAGCTCGAAAGCCGATCGGGCGACGCGGCGGATCTCGGACGTTGTATATCGATGCGTGTTGATGCCGACCCGCTCATTTCCTTCGGTATGAATTCCACGGGGTTCGCCGAAATACATACCCGAAGTCAGTTCCCGCACGATCATGATGTCCAGGCCCGCGACGACATCCTTCTTGAGCGAGGAATAATCCGCCAGCGCGTCGAAGCACTGCGCTGGACGCAGATTTGCGAAGAGGTCCATTTCCTTGCGCAGTCGCAAGAGACCTCTTTCGGGTTTCACGGAAAAATCGAGATTGTCATATTGTGGCCCGCCAACGGCACCCAATAGAACTGCATCCGCTGCTTGGGCTTTCGCCATCGTTTCATCCGACAATGGTGCGCCATGGGCGTCATAGGCTGCACCGCCCACCAAGTCGGTTTCGACGTCGAATGAATGGGCCCGATGGACGGACAGCCAGTCGATAATCTTCTGCACCTCGGCCATCACTTCAGGACCGATTCCATCGCCAGGCAGAATCAAGAGTTTCATGGCAGACATGGCGGGGGCGCTCCTTTTCTTAAGCAAACTTGCGCCGCTTTCTGTCGGAACGGGGGAAATAGATCAAGAACCGTGGCAAAGATGCAATTGTCTACAACTTTAAGGATAGTATTTGAATAAAATTCACCCGACCCTTGTTTGCAGATTGCGAGCAGCTGAGATATTATCGATTTCCAGCACGCAGCGACATGACGCGTAATCTTGGAGTAGATTTCCGATCGTGACCAAGCCCGCCCTTAATTTTGGCCGAGTTGGCACCCTGAGCACGGTCGATGGCGGGCTGATCGACTTTTTGCAAACGCTGCGTGACGGCGTTTCGGTTGTCGATGGCAATCAACGGGTGGTGTTCTTCAACGAAGCTTACCTGCACCAGTTCGAGCTTTCATCGGATGACATACGTATCGGCGATCACCTGGACAAGGCGATGCTGCTTTTGGCGAAGCGCGGAATGTTGGGTGCGCCGCCGGACCAGAGTGCAGAGGATGTTGTTGCGGATCGCATGGAGTCCTGGGGTTCTGAAGCAAGCCGCATCGAACGCCGCGTGCTGACGAGTGGCCGGGTTCTGGACATCTACCGGACGCCAACTATCGATGACAATCTGATCTCGATCCACGTCGATGTCACCGAGAGCGTTCGCAACGCGGAAGAGCTGGAACGCCAGCGTCATTATATGGAAGTCCTGCTCGACAATACGAATGATGGGTTCACGCTGCTGGACGGCGAGGGCCGGTTCGTGATGTTCAACGACCGCGTTCTAGAGCTTTACGATATCGAAAAGACGTCGGTCTTCTGGGGTATGCCCTACCGAGATTTCGCCCGACAGTTTGGCGATCTGCAAGGCCTGACTCAGGAAGAACGTGATGCCGAGATCGATAAAAGGTACAGTTTTGCCTTTGATCCGGACATCGTCAGCGTAAACCGGCGTTTGAATGACGGGCGCACCATCAACGTCGCTAAGCGTAACCTGGCGAGCGGCGGCTGTGTGATGACTTATCGCGACATGACGGCTCAGTTGGCGCGCGAGGAAGAACTGGTCGAGGCCAGGCATGCCGCGGAGGAATCAAGCCGCCACAAATCTGAGTTTGTTGCTCGCATGAGCCACGAGATGCGCACACCACTCAACGGGATTCTCGGCATCGCCGCGTTGATGCAACAGACCAGTATGGACAAGCGTCAGGCCGAATTGGTGAATGTGATTTCGACCTCGGGCAAAGTCCTTTTGCGATTGATCGATGACATTTTGGACCTCAGCCGGATCGATGCGGAGACCTTTGAGGTCGTCGAAGACCAGTTCGACATCTTCCATGTGCTGCGCGAAAGCATCGGGTTGATCGAGCCGAGCGCCAACGAAAAAGGCCTGGATGTGCGCCTGGAACTTCCAGACGAACGCATACCCAAGCTGAAAGGCGACATGGTCAGGATCAAGCAGATCTTGCTGAATCTGATGACCAACGCCGTAAAGTTCACCGATTTCGGGTACATCGCCGTACGCCTGTCGACTGAACCGGAACCAGATGGCCTGACGCTGATTTTTGATGTCATGGACACCGGCGTCGGCATCGCAGGCGATCAATTGGATCAGATCTTCAATCGCTTCTACCAGATCGATGGAACGGTGACGCGAAAATATGGCGGGGCTGGATTAGGCCTTTCGATTACGCAAAAACTCGTCGATGCGATGGGCGGCACGATCCAGGTCACTTCAGAAGTCGGTCGCGGTACGACTTTCCGCATCAACCTGACGCTACCCTATGCAGTGCGCCCGCGCCGGAAAGCTTCGAATAGCTAGTTGCGGCTTTTGGCTAGTACCCGCTCTGAGACGACCCTGAGAGTCAGATTGATCCTTCCTCTTCCGGTCAGCGGGTTCTCAGGTCCGTCGGTGACGATCCGATCAACCCCATGAAAGCAAAGTCTGGCTTCGCCGGCCATCACCACCACATCTCCGGAACTAAGAATCGTCGAGCAGGTCGGATCTTTGCGATCCAAACCGCCTATTCGGAAGCGCGCGGAATCGCCAAGCGATACCGATAGAACAGGCGCTTGAAATGCATCTTCGTCCTTGTCCTGGTGCAAGCCCATCTTTGCCGATGCGTCGTACCAGTTGACGAGGCAGCAGTGCGGATCATCCGGCCATCCCGAATAGTCCCGCCAGATCTTCAGGATGCTTTGCGGAATTTCCGGCCATAGCCTTCCTGTTTCCGGGTGCTGCGAAGAATACCGGTATCTACCCCTGTCGATCACCCAGCCGCACGCACCGGCCGAGGTCATCCGCACGCTCATCGGTTTGCCCCACCCCGTCATGGGCCTGACGAGCGGCGCCGCGCGAATGATGTTACGACAGTCCTGCAAAATGGATACCTGCGCCGCGCTATCGATCGCATCTCGCAACAGTCGAAAGCCGCCAATCGATTCTTCCAGTGGCAAAGCCGCCAATTTTTCAGCCTCGGGCTTGGATACCTTCATCTCTGCGACTAGGTTCGCCACATCGTTAACTCTGATACTCTATTTGGGGGGTCAAATGTTCAAGAAAATCATGATGCTGGGCGCTGCGCTGATGCTGAGCGCCTGCGCCATCGGGAACAAGTACGAATACAACAAAGTCACGCCTCAACTAGGTCTCTCCAGCGACAAGGCCGTAACAGTGGCTGTATCCGAGCAACGCCCTTACGTACTTTCTGGGAACAAAGGCCCCGATTTCGTCGGTTTGCAGCGCGCAGGGTTTGGGAACCCATGGCCGGTGCACACATCTTCAGGCGCACCCCTCGCAACTGAACTTGGCCAGTCGATTGCACAGTCGCTCAAGAACGACGGCATCAGTGCACAGGCCTTGGCGGTGGATCTACGTACCAAGCCAGATCAGGTATCGCATGATGCTGATCGTTTGCTCTTCGTGACCATGAAGGAATGGAAAACGGACATTTTCACAAATGTGACTTTGCATTGGAATATGCAGGCTGATGTCGCCGATCAGAGCGGTGCGATCTTAGCAACAAATTCGATCACGGGTGTTCAATCGGTAGAGGCAGCTGCCATCGGAGAGGACGCGAATTCAGCCATTGCTGTCTCCAACGCGTCAAAGAAGTTGAAAGACCTGCTCGGAACACCCGAGATCCAACAAGCAATACAGTAAAAAATCGGCTTCTGGACGCTTGTAAGCCCCAGACACCGTCCTTATATAGCCGCGCGGAGCATTCCTGACAGTTTCGTGACCGCCGGAATGCACATCAAGCTCATGGGAACGGCCTAGGGGGCCATAACGGACCCGAAAGCCGACGTCGCCAGAAGGAAAACAGTTTATGTCGAAAGTGATCGGGATCGACCTCGGCACCACAAACTCTTGTGTTGCCATTATGGATGGGGCCACCCCCAAGGTTGTTGAGAACGCGGAAGGCGCGCGCACGACACCCTCGATGGTGGCCTTTACGGCCGAGGGGGAGCGCCTGGTTGGCCAACCTGCTAAGCGCCAAGCGGTGACCAACCCCGACAATACGCTGTTTGCTGTCAAGCGTCTGATCGGCCGCCGGTTCGACGATGCGATGGTCAAGAAGGATATGGACATGGTCCCCTTCAAGATCGTCGAAGGCAAAAACGGCGATGCCTGGGTCGAAGCCCATGGCGAAAAGTACTCCCCGTCGCAAGTGTCTGCCTTCATCCTGCAAAAAATGAAGGAAACGGCAGAGGCCTTTTTGGGCCAGGACGTCGACAAGGCCGTCATCACGGTACCGGCCTACTTCAATGATGCCCAACGTCAGGCAACCAAGGACGCGGGCAAGATCGCTGGCCTGGAAGTCCTGCGCATCATCAACGAGCCGACGGCTGCGGCCCTGGCCTATGGGCTGGACAAAGAAGCCACCAAGACCATCGCGGTTTATGACCTTGGCGGTGGTACGTTCGACGTGTCGATCCTGGAAATCGACGAGGGCCTGTTCGAGGTGAAATCTACGAACGGTGACACCTTCCTGGGTGGTGAAGACTTCGACATGCGTCTGGTCGAGTATTTGGCCGAAGAGTTCAAGAAAGAGAACTCGATGGACCTGACTAATGACAAACTGGCCCTGCAGCGCCTGAAAGAGGCTGCTGAAAAGGCCAAGATCGAATTGTCGTCCGCGGCTCAGACGGAAATCAACCTGCCCTACATCACGGCAGATGCCACAGGCCCTAAACACCTGACGCTGAAATTAAGCCGATCCAAGCTGGAAAGCCTGGTTGGCGATCTGATCACCCGCACGATCGCGCCGTGTAAGGCCGCTTTGAAGGATGCGGGTCTGTCGGCAAGCCAGATCGACGAGGTCGTTTTGGTCGGCGGCATGACGCGGATGCCAAAGGTCATCGAAGAGGTGAACAATTTCTTCGGCAAGGAACCGCATAAAGGTGTGAACCCCGACGAAGTGGTCGCAATGGGCGCCGCCATTCAGGCCGGTGTTCTGCAGGGCGACGTCAAGGATGTGGTCCTGTTGGATGTCACGCCGCTGTCGCTGGGGATCGAGACCAAGGGCGGCATCTTTGACCGGCTGATCGATCGCAACACGACGATCCCGACGAAGAAGGCGAAGATCTACTCGACCGCGGAAAACAATCAGTCCGCCGTGACCATTCGCGTGTTCCAGGGCGAGCGCGACATGGCAGAGCACAACAAACTGCTGGGTCAGTTCAACCTAGAGGGCATCCCACCGGCACCGATGGGCATGCCTCAGATCGAGGTGACCTTCGACATCGACGCCAACGGCATCGTCAATGTCAGCGCCCAGGACAAGGGCACCGGCAAAGAGATGCAGATCACGATTCAAGCCTCGGGTGGTCTCAGCGATGACGAGATCGATCAGATGATGAAAGAGGCCGAGGAAAATGCCGAGGCCGATAAGCAACGCCGCGAATTGGTCGAGGCCAAGAACCAAGGCGAAGGCTTGATCCACGCGACCGAAAAGTCGCTGGAAGAACATGGCGACAAGGTTGATGACGGCACCAAGCAGGGCATTTCGGCCGCAATCACTGCGCTGAAGGAAGTCATCGAAGGCGAAGACGTCGAAGCAATCCAGCAGAAGTCTCAGGCTTTGGCCGAGGCATCGATGAAGCTGGGCGAGGCGATCTATAAAGAGCAAGCCGAAGCCGCCGAGGCCGCGGGTGCAGACATGGGCGACGCGCCTGAAGATGCGCAACCCGCCGATGACGATGTCGTCGATGCCGAGTTCACCGACGTGACGGATGACGGTCGCAAGGCCGGCTGAGCATGACTGCCGGAAACGTCCGGCAAGCCGGGGCAGCGGTTTCTGATGATATCGCTGCCTTTGGCTTTTATGCCCTGTCCCCTGCCCGCGAACGGCTGCGCCGTTTAGGGCAGTCTTTGGGGCAAGGTGCATTTGCGCGCCGGATCTGTTCGGTAATCCGGCGCATCGTATCTGCCGGACGTACCGGCCCGTTCGACGTCGAAGCCTTTCCTGGCCAGAACGCCCGTCTCTATCCAGCCGAAAATCTCAGCGATAAGCGCGTCTTCGCCGGTGTCCAGTTCTGGGACGCGGTAGAACGTGCTGCCTTGGGTGCGGCGGTCCGAACGGCTGATGAACCCGTGTACATGGTCGATGCCGGAGCGAATGCCGGGCTCTATACTCTGGCGGTGCGGGCGGAAGCAGGTGCGAAAGACCTGAAAGTGTTGGCCATTGAACCTGATCCCGAAAACCTGGCGCGCTTGCGGTTTAACTTGGCGGCGTCAAATGCCGCGCCCGATGTCGTCGTCGCCCCGGTTGCCTTATCTGACCAGAACGGAGAGACGCGGATCGCCGTGAGTCACGCTAATCGCGGTGAACTGACGATGGGTGATGAAGGAACGCCTGTCGAAATGCGGCCATTGCTGGACCTGGTTATCGAAGCGGAATTCCCCAGGATCGATGCTCTGAAAATCGATATCGAAGGCATGGAAGACCCGGTTCTGACCCATTACCTGAGCCATGCAGAAAGACCGCTTTGGCCACGTCTGGTGATTCTGGAAGCGCAGCGTGGAGAGGTAACCCCCGCATTAGAGCGTTTGCAAAGTGCCGGATACCATATACAGGAACGCACGCGGATGAACGCGATTCTGGCCTTGACACTTAATAGCAGAACGGATGGGTCGCATGGCGAAGCGTGATTTTTACGAAACGCTGGGCGTCAACCGGAATGCCTCTGCTGATGAGATCAAGAAGGCCTACCGCAAAAAAGCGCGCGAGCTTCACCCGGATTCTAATGCCGACAACCCCAAAGCTGAAGAACAGTTCAAGGAAGTGAACGAGGCCTACGATATCCTCAAGGACGATCAGAAAAAGGCTGCGTATGACCAGTTCGGACACGAGGCATTTTCTGGCGGCATGGGCGGCGGCAGCGCACGGGGCGGTGGGGATTTCAGTGGGGCGTTCTCAGACGTCTTCGAAGACTTGTTCGGCGACTTCATGGGCGGCGGTCGCGGGCGCCAACAGCGGGCCAGGCGCGGCGCTGACCTGCGATACAATTTGGCTGTAACGCTTGAAGAAGCCTACAATGGCAAACAGGCGACCATTTCTGTGCCGGGTTCGGTTACCTGCGAATCCTGTAATGGAACTGGTGCCGAGGGCGGCGCACAACCACAGACGTGCCCGACATGCCAGGGCCACGGCAAAGTGCGCGCTCAGCAAGGGTTCTTCACGATTGAACGGACCTGCCCAACCTGCCAAGGTCAGGGTCAAATTATCAAGGACCCTTGCCGCATGTGCGCTGGTTCTGGACAGCTCAGAAAAGAGCGTGCGTTGAATGTCCAGGTTCCTCCTGGCGTCGAAACCGGGACACGTATCCGACTGGCGGGAGAAGGCGAAGCTGGACCGCGTGGCGGGGCGCAAGGCGATCTCTATATTTTCATCGATGTCAGCAACCACCCGATCTTTGAGCGGGACGGCACAAACCTGTTTTGCCGAATTCCGGTGCCGATGACGACGGCGGCTTTAGGTGGTGAAATCGAAGCGCCGACGCTTGATGGCGGCCGGACCCGCGTAAAGGTGCCCGCGGGCGTTCAGGCCGGTAAGCAATTACGCTTGCGTGGAAAAGGCATGCCAGCCCTGCAGCGCCAAAACCAATTCGGTGACCTCTATATCGAGCTTGGTGTGGAAACCCCTGTGAACCTGTCGAAGCGCCAGAAAGAGCTTTTGGCGGAGTTCGAGAAAGAGGGCCAGGATAACAGCCCGGAAAACTCGGACTTCTTCAGTAAGGTCAAAGACTTCTGGGACGGTTTCCGCAAGTAGGGTGGAGGGAGCCAAGATGGCTCCATCCGAGTTATCCGATCCACTAGATGGCCCGATCAAGGCTGAATGAAAGTCTTGCAAGACGGCGCGCTTCACTTCTTGCAGGCACATTATACGGTTTTTGCAGCGCCATCTCGATATCTTCACGCGTCAGTCCAATATCTTGCAGGATGCGGTCTTCCTTTTGCAGCAGTGTCTGCAATTGCCTACGGTCTTTTACCTCTGCCAGGAATGCCCGGAAAACTGAAATTAACTGGATCATCGCTTTTCCCTCTGCGTTGCAACGACCTCATTGGCCGTCTTACTGGAAATGATGATGCCCTTCATGTGAATGTCAGTAAAACTAAATGAATTGACGTTTGCCTTCAATTTTGCTTACTATTAAATATGAACAAGATAATGCATGCCCCCGCCCCATCAGCGACATTGGATGTCGATATCTTGAGATCCGTTTCCGCCATAGCCGAAGTCGGCTCGATTGCAGCTGCGGCGTCCCGTGTAGGACGCACGCCCGCTGCGGTGTCGATGCAGATCAAGAAACTGGAAGAGATGCTTGGCCGCACCTTGTTCAACCGATCACGGCAAGGCATGACGCCGACCGCCGAGGGCGAGCGGCTTTTGATCTATGCCCGTCAAATGCTGGACCTGAACCGCGCAGCCATGCAGGCATTCACGATGCCTGAGCTTGCCGGCGAGGTATCCGTCGGTTTGATCGACAGCTTTGGTGGCGTACGACTGACCAAAGTGCTTTCAGCTTTTGCGCGGTCACATCCGAAGGTAACTGTGAATGTGTCCATCGCCGAAACAGTAGATCTTGCACCTGCATTGGACCGGGGTGAACTGGATGTCATCCTGTTCACGATGGGTGGATCCGAGGCAAAGCGTCCATCGGATTTTGTAATGGCAGAGGAACAACTGGTCTGGATCGCAAAAGACGGCGGCCAGGCTCAGCGTCAACGGCCCTTGCCGATCGCTGTATCCGGCGAAGGTTGTCCCTGGCGGAAGTTGACAACTGAAGCAATCGAAGCAGACGGGATGGATTTCCGGATTGCCTATGTCGCTGGGTTCGATCACGCGCAGTTCGCAGCCGTCGAGGCGGATTTGGCCATCGCCCCAATGCCGAAAAGCTATGTTCGCCACGGAGTGGTCGCACTTGGTCCAAGAGACGGACTTCCAACCCTTGGCAAAACGCAGGTCGCAATGCGGTTGGGTGACCGCGCCGGATCTGCTGTGCGGGCGTTGGCGTCAGATATCTCAGCCAGCTATGGTGTTATGCTGGATCTTTGATCAGGGGGCCTAAGAAGGTCCCGACGTCTGATCCAAAGATGGTGCCTCAGACGTCCTGGAAGTACGCTTTGCCTTGGAAGGTCGTTACTTCGACCTTCACGGTATCGCCTACAGCGACGGATTTCGGATCTTTGAAAGGCCAATAGTAGGGATACCAGTTACACCAGCGCCCCGGCGTGTTCTCATAAACAGCGCCGCCGGGGAACGACTGACAGATCCAATGGACAAGGCCATAAGCGATTCCCGCTTCGGTGGTATCGACTTCGATAACTTTCGTCTCGTCAGTCAACTTCAGCGATATAGATACGTCATGGGATGCGGCAACGATTGGCGCGCTCATTGGTTTTTTAAGTTCTGTCCCGCGATCCAGGTGAACTCTTGGCATTGCCAACAGATTGATTGCGGTCAGATCCAAGCCTTCAGTTCCGGACGGAACATGACTTCTAGCATGAAGTTCTGGATCCCCGCTCAACTGCGCATGAACGGCAAACTTATGCGGCAGGATCGGAGCATCTTCCGGCAGGCCCTTGTCGCGCGCGGCCTCGATCAGACCAAAGAGATCCGGGATAATAAGGTTTTCCCCGGACACCTCATGCATCATCACGTCGGGCCGTTCCGGCAAGGTGATGTCGGCTTCATCGTTAAAGGTGATGTTCTGCAGCGTGATCCGATCTTCGAAGCCGTTCCGGCGGATACATTCCGCAGCAATCTTTGCGACATGTTCGTTCGATTCAAATGTATAGACATGCCTAAACCCTGCTTGGATCGCCATCATCGCGAACAGGCCGGTTCCGGTGCCTATCTCTAGGATCACCTTGTCCGGATCAGCCAGATGTTTCAGCGCGGCGCGGTAGGCAGCATTGCGCCATGTGTCATTCACGGCGTCGATGTACCAACTGGGAAAGCGGTCACGGATGAAGGTTCCTGTGATGTCTTGAACAAAAGGATGCCGCGGCGCGCGTTCGCGTAACAGCAACGCCATCTTCGCGGCCTCTTTCGCGGGAACCTTCGGTCCAAGCGTTCCCAGCATCCGCGTTAGTTCGTGCCACCGGTTTTCTCGGTCTAGATGGATGGCCGCAAAGGCCTGGAAAGGTTCTGGAATCTCCTCCAGATCAAGCTCACTCACCACCAATGACTCCACTTGGAACGTCGCGTCGGGCGCATCATAGGTTTCAGCGCTACTGTGTCGAGCATTGAGTTTATGCGATCCAGTCTTGCAATAAGGAAAACAGAAGCCTATATGGGCTCCAACATCGCGGCGGCCTCGCTGGCACCCAGCGGGACCCCGACAGGGTAGCTGGACCACCAGTAGGCGAGCCGCGAGGCTCGTTTTTTCGTTCTGGCCCCCGGAGGTGCGCAAATGGCCAATATGGTCGCTAAAGCTCCGATTGATCAAAAGCTGGCCAAAATTATCGATCCCGTGCTTCAAAGCATGGGGTTCGAATTGGTGCGCCTGCGTCTGATGGCAGGCAAAAAGGTCACGCTGCAAATCATGGCAGAACGGCCTGACGGCACCATCGAAGTTGAAGATTGCGCAGAGATCAGCCGCACCATCAGCGCGGTTCTAGACGTCGAGGACCCGATCGATGGGGAATACACGCTGGAGGTATCCTCCCCCGGCATTGACCGGCCACTGACCCGCATCGTCGATTTCGAGCGTTGGGAAGGATACGACGCCAAGCTGGAGACGACAGATCTTATCGATGGCCGTAAGCGCTTCAAAGGGATCCTGGCCGGGACAGAAGACGGCGACGTTCTGATCGAGATCGATGAAGGCACCATTGGCCTGAACTTCGATTGGCTGGCCGATGCCAAGCTGGTCCTGACGGATGACCTGATCACTGAATCGCTGCGCCGGTCAAAGCAGAGGTTCCGCGAAGAAGATTTCGACGAAATTGTCGAAGTAGATGAAGACCCAACAGAGGATGGATCCGATATGAAAGAGGACGCCTAAAATGGTCACAGCCAATAAACTGGAGCTGCTGCAAATCGCTGACGCAGTCGCCCGTGAAAAGCTGATCGACCGGGAACTGGTCATCGAAGCCATGGAAGATTCCATGGGTAAGGCTGCGCGCTCGAAATACGGCGCCGAATACGACATTCGTGCCTTCATTGACCGGAAAACCGGCGAAACGACCATGCATCGCGCCATGGAAGTGGTTGAAGAGGTGGAGAATCACTTCACCGAAATCACTGTGGAAGAGGCCCGGATCAAAAACCCAGAAGCCAATGTCGGCGACTATATGACCGATCCTCTGCCGCCGATGGATTTTGGCCGTATCGCTGCACAGACCGCGAAACAGGTCATCGTGCAGCAGATCCGTGATGCAGAACGCGAGCGTCAATACGAAGAATTCAAGGATCGTGTGGGCGAGATTATCAACGGCATCGTCAAGCGGACAGAGTACGGCAATGTCATTGTTGACCTCGGCCGTGCAGAATCCATCATCCGACGTGACCAGCTGATCCCAAGGGAAGCCTATCGCAATGGTGACCGGGTCCGGGCGTTTATCCGCGATGTGCGGTCGGAAACGCGGGGTCCGCAGATTTTCCTGTCGCGCACCGCGCCTGAGTTTATGGCGAAGCTGTTCAGCCAGGAAGTGCCAGAAATCTATGATGGGGTGATCGAGGTCAAGGCCGTCGCCCGGGACCCTGGTAGCCGGGCAAAGATCGGTGTGATTTCGTACGACAACTCGATCGACCCGGTCGGCGCTTGTGTCGGTATGCGTGGATCGCGCGTCCAGGCTGTCGTAAACGAGCTGCAGGGCGAGAAAATCGATATCATTCCATGGAACGACGATGCGGCGACCTTCATCGTGAACGCATTGCAACCTGCCGAAGTGACCAAGGTGGTCATGGACGAAGATGCCCAACGCATCGAAGTGGTTGTCCCTGACGAACAGCTTTCGCAGGCTATCGGCCGTCGGGGGCAGAACGTGCGTCTGGCCAGCCAATTGACCGGTTGGGACATCGACATCATGACGGAGGCCGAGGAATCGGAACGTCGTCAGGCTGAGTTCAAAGAACGCACAACCATGTTCCAGGAAACCATGAACGTCGACGAGATGGTGGCTCAGCTGTTGGTCTCGGAAGGCTTCACATCGCTGGAAGAAGTCGCATTCGTCGAATTGGACGAGTTGCTGGTCATTGACGGGTTCGATGAAACCACAGCCGAAGAATTGCAGGCCCGTGCCCAAGAAAGCCTGGAAGAGGTGAATCAGAAAACCCTGGCCGAAGCCCGCGAACTGGGGGCCCAGGAAGACCTTATCAGCATTGAAGGCTTGACCCCCGGCATGGTCCTGGCCCTGGCCAAGGACGATGTGCTGGACCTGGCGACCTTCGCGACCTGCGCCGACTGGGAACTGGCCGGGGGCTATACGGTTGTCGATGGAAAACGCGTCAAGGACGATGGCGTGCTGGAGCCCTTCGATGTCAGCTTGGAAGAAGCGCAATATCTCATCATGAAGGCACGGATCGAGTTGGGCATCGTTGATGCGGAAGAGATCCTGGCCGAGGCCAACGCTGAGGCTGCCGAGGCCGACGGCCAAGAAGGCGCTGAAGAAGGCGAACTGGTCGAGGAGCAGCCGACGACGCTATGACGCTGACACTGGAGAGAGAGCAAATGACCCGCGGCGGACGCGCCAAGGATCGGGACGGCCCAGAACGCCGGTGCATCGCCACCGGCGCAGCGGGATCCGTTACTGGGCTGATCCGATTCGCTCTTTCTCCGGATCGTAAGGTCGTTCCAGACCTGGCCGGGAAGCTACCCGGACGGGGCGCATGGCTTTCGGCCGACCGTGCTGCTGCCGACCTAGCGGTAAAGAAAAATCTGTTTTCCCGCGCGTTCAGGCAGCCTGTGCAGGTCGAGCCAGCGCTTGCCGATTTACTGGAAGCTTTGTCCGCCCGCCGACTTATCGAAGTTATCTCGTTGGCTCGGAAAGCCGGCCAGGCCGTGACCGGTGCGGAAAAGGTGAAGGCGCAACTTGCTGGGGGCGGTGCCGGGGCACTGATCCAGGCCATCGATGGCGCGCCGGATGGCAAGTCAAAGCTGCACACAGTGGCGAAAGCAGTGGGAAAAGACCAGATAAAGCACATTGAAGTGCTGACATCGACGGAATTGGGTTTGGCTTTTGGGCGCGAGTTTGCCATACATGCCGCGCTTGATGCCGGTGGGTTTGCCGATCGTGCGTGTGCCGAGGCGAAGCGTCTATCCGGCTTGCGGATAAGTCCGCTTGCGGATGGAACACCCAAGGACGACCAGGACGACAAATCGGCCGGAACAGGTCCGGCGGCAAAAGGCGTGGACGAAAAGGCGGTGCCGGTTGGCGGTGGCGCGGGAAGTTGTGGGTGTCAGGTGCAGACACGGGCCAGGTTCCATTGCAAACAAGGTTATGGTGAAACTCTCTACATCGGCAGCGGATGGCGAGGGTGCAGTTCGAGTCATCAAGTATCCGAGGACGGACATGATTTACGCAGCGTTCCGTCGCTCAATGGGGCGCCCAAACAGCAGACTAGACAGGTGCTTGCGCTGGAT
>JBCCHJ010000091.1:0-18024 GCA_039028795.1 Pseudomonadota bacterium | reverse complement strand
GTCCCTAAAAAACGAATTCACAGAAGCAGTAACTGACATCGTACGACCATTCTTCTTCTTCTTGGAGGAACTGGTACAAATCGAAGCATGCAACTTCCGTTTCTGTGCTGGTGTGGTCGTGGAGTTGTCGGGGATTACAACAGCTGCTGGTGGATTCTGAACATCCTCGTCGTCATCATCATCCGATTGAATGATTTCTGGGCCCAACCCGTACCGGTCTCACCACGCTCTTGCTCCAATCGTTCGATCTCAATTGCAAAGGCAGCGTCCAGCCAATCGACTAACGGTTTCAGCGCACTCTCGCCCTGATGTTGATACCGCGGCATCACAGATAAAGGTTGGCCTTCCTGATCAGCGGTGATGGATACAACTTTCGGATGTTCGCTTTCTTCGACTAATCCAATCGCGGCTCGCAAACGTTCGGCACCGAGCTGTCGCAGGGCAATCTGAACATCCGCGCCGTCCTGGGACACCAAGATGACACCAACCGCCGGCGAAACTGGCATCGGAAAAGGCGCTGAATCGTCGCCGTGCTCCAAAATAAGTATGGTTGGCGCTTCGGCATTGAGGTGGCGATAGATGTCTTGGTCTTGAGAAAGTTCTGAAACCACAAGGCCCGGTTCCTGATCCAGAAGCGCACGAAGACCATCGGCGAAGACTCGTCGTCTAAACGGACCAATAAGAATTCGAGTGGACATCAAAACCCTGCGAAATCGTTTCAAGTGAAGAGTCGCAGGTTTGCAGCTGTTTCACTTGAACCATTCGGAGATCTTTCGACATAGGCCAAACAGGCCATAGTCCCGACACCCGGATACAGATCGTGCGGCCAAAGTTTTGGCCATATGGTCTAGATCGCATCCGTAGCGCGACGGATTTGCTCAAACCCCAGTATTTTGTGCAAAAAAGGGGCGCTGGAGGTGCTGTCAAATGAGTGCGAGCTCGTCTCAGTTGACACAGCCCCGTTGCCCATTGGGCGTTCCAAGGCCGAGCCGCTCGGTTAGAGAGGAAGCGCGGGTCTCTTCAAAAATGGTTGCAGCTTGTAAGTTAGTTATTGGAGTTGAAGTGATGGCTAACTGTGGATTGGACGACAGCGAATTTCTGCAAACATAGAGTTTTCCTAAGGCGTTGCAGCGTAAGGCCTCGCCGTTATAAAAGAAGGCGTGAGATCTCGACCCGTTTGTTTACCGAGCTCGGCGCCAACTTCCCTAAGCGCGGCACTGTACGATCGCAGATTTTCGATCACAATGAATTCGGGCCGGCCGTGCTTCCTCATTGATTTCTGGAGAAGCTTCAACGCTGTTCTTTTGCCTCGAGTCTTCGTCACAAAGTTCTCGAGCATCTCGCCTTCGCGGCTGACTTTGACGCCTTGCTCATGAAGCGGTCCTCAACGTTTCGAAGAAATAGTGGGAAACGGACGTGCTGCATCACCGCAAGAAAGATAATCTCAAGGCTCCTATCGAGATCGCGAAGTGGAAAAGGCTTTATTATCCTGAGACCCTGCCCTCGCTCCAGTCCGTTCAAGCGAGTTTACTCCGAAAGAGCCCGGAAATTGGCTTGCCTAGCGCCACATATCGAAATATAATTAACATGTGAATTAATTCGACGTCGACGGGAACTAACGGGAGCGGAAAGGCCGACAATGCAGTTTCACCTGAACGGGTTCAAACCGGGCAATTATCAAGTTCCGGATGCCGCCAGAAAGCCATATCCGAACCCTCCCATTGAGCCCTTACCGCAGGAAGTGGATGTTCTGATCATTGGCACCGGTCCGGCCGGGCTGACGATGGCGCGCCAGATGGCCGAATTTGCTGACATACGCACCTGTATCGTCGATATGGCGCCAGGACCGCTTTTGTTTGGCCGCGCTGACGGGATTTCCTGCCGCACGATTGAGATTATGGAAGCGTTCAACAGCAGCGAAATGGTGGTCAAAGAGACTTACCAGCTAAAGCAGAACACGTTCTGGGAACCGGACGAGGCAAACCCACGAAACATCAAACGCACAGAGAAGATTGCTGACGCCCGAGCCGGGCTCTCAGAGTTCACTCACGGCATCGTCAACCAGGCTCGTCTGCACGAGCTTCTGACGGACGGCATGGCAAACTCGATAACCAATCTGCGACCCCACTACAGCCGCGAATTTATCGATATGCAGATTGATGAAAGCCTATCCCAAGATCTGCACGCACACCCAATCACCGCGACGTTCAAGCGCGTCGATGAAGCGGGAAAAGACAAGATCGAAACCGTGAAAGCCCGTTTCCTGGTGGGATGTGACGGCGGACGCAGCCAGGTTCGGCGCAGCATGGGCGTGACGCTTGAGGGCGATTCCGCCAACAAGGCCTGGGGCGTCATGGATCTTTTGTTGAACACGGATTTCCCGGACATTCGCGTAAAGAGCTTCATTCAGTCCAAGGACCATGGCGCGGTCATGACGATCCCGCGCGAAGGCGGATATCTCTGCCGGTTCTACGTGGAGATGGACAAGATCGAGAAAGACAAGCGCGCATCAGAGATCGAGGTCACCTCAGACGATCTGATCGCGAAGGCCCAACAGATTTTTCATCCCTATACGTTGGATGTGAAAGAGGTGGCCTGGTGGTCGATCTACTCGGTCGGCCAGCGCCTGGCAGACCGTTTTGACAATCGGCCTAAGAACAGTTCGGACAACGTCATACCACGCGCATTTGTTGCAGGCGACGCCTGTCATACACACAGCCCAAAAGGGGGTTGGGGATTGAACACCTCGCTGCCCGATACGTTCAATCTGGGATGGAAGATGGCCGCGGTCATTCAGGGCAAAAGTCATCCGAAGCTGCTAGCAACCTATGCCACCGAGCGTCGCAAGGTGGCGAACCAATTGATCAATGCTGACAAGGAGCTTTCGAACCTGGTCGCGACCCGACCGAATGCGGGCGACACCTCAGAGCAGGCAAAGGTTGATACGGCAAAGATCGAGACATTCATGAAGCGCCAAAGTGGCTTCGTATCAGGCACATCAATCGAGTATTTTGCATCCTACATTTGCACAGGACAGGAGCACCAACATCTTGCGGAAGGCTTCCGGATTGGCCAGCGGTTCTTTTCGGCGGAGGCGACGCGCGTGGCGGACGGTCGGCGCCAGCATTTGGGCCATCTGGTCAAGGCTGATGGCCGATGGCGCATTTTCCTGTTCGCAGGGCAAGACGACCCGATACAGACGACATCAGACGCCTACAAGTTCGTCGATTTTCTGGCCAATTCCGAAACCTCTCCGGTTCAACGATACACCCCTGAAGGCGCCGATATCGATGCGGTTATCGATACCTATGCAGTCTTTCAACAAGCCGATCTGTCGATGACCGACCTGCATGAGTATTTGAGGCCAGCAAAGGGCAAGTATGGCCTGCGTGATTATGAAAAAGTCTTTCACTCTGCCTTGGGTGAGAATGTCTATACGCTTCGCGAGATCGATCAGGAAAACGGCTGTGTCGTTGTGGTGCGACCCGATCAGCACGTGGCGGCGATTTTACCGGTCACTGACCATGAAGCGCTTTCCGCGTTCTTTGAAGAGTTCATGATCGAACAGGCTTAGATCAAGCTAACCGAGCTGTTGCCCGCGCTTCATGGGCGCAATCGCGCTATGGCGTTGGTTGCTGATTGGCGCATGTTTCGCGCGAAAAGGGCCACGTCAATTTCCGTTGCTATGAATGTCGCCCCAAGCGCGCGCGATTGCTCCTGAAGGGTCTCGTCCAGTGTCAGGATGCCAGCGGCTTTTCCTGCATCCACGATGCGCTCAATGGCATCCAAAACCGCTTCTTTGACCTCAGCCTCTCCCGGCATTCCGATAAAGCCCATATCGGCGGCCAGATCGGATGGCCCGACAAAGACGCCATCGAGACCATCAACGGCCAAAATTTCATCGAGCGCGGCCATCCCCTTTTGACTTTCGACCTGGGCCAGAAGGCAGATCTGATCGCGCGCGGTGGTCAGATAATCCGTGATCGCGGCAAAGTCAGAAGCCCGCGCCAGAGCCGATCCGACACCACGCACGCCATGTGGCGGATAGGTGACTGCATCCACAAGGCGCTGTGCCTGTTCGCCGCTTTCTACCATTGGCACCAACAATGACTGGGCGCCTGCATCGAGCAATTGCTTGATAACCCAGGTCTCACCAATAGGCGGGCGCACAATCGCGTGGCTTTCTCGCCCGGCAATCACCTGCAATTGCGCCGTGATTGAGCGCAAATCATTAGGCGCGTGTTCCGCGTCAATCAGCAGCCAATCAAACCCGGCCCCAGCGCTGATTTCTGCAATATAAGGCTCTGCCAGACCAATCCAGCAGCCCAGTTGAAGCTCTCCTTTGGAGATTTCCGCTTTGAATGTGTTTTGAGGTGCGGGCATAGTTTTTCCTTAGGCAAAAGCGATATCGACTGATCCGAACGGCCCGAAATCCGCGTGAATTTCGGTGCCCGCAGGGCATTCAAGCGGGCGGATAAAACTGCCGGAGAGAATTATCTGGCCTGGTGCGATGCTTTGGCCGTATTGCGCCATGCGACGCGCAAGCCAGACCACGCTTTCAATGGGATCGTTCAGAACACCGGCACCCAGGCCAGTTTCCTCGACTTCGCTGTCGCGCGAAGTAATTGCCCCGACCCAGCGCAAATCATAGGCATCGACGGCGTGACGCTCAGGCCCGAGCACGAACCCGGCATTTGCAGCGTTGTCGCTGATTGTGTCGAAGACACTTCGAGTTTTCTTTGTCTTTGGATCGACCCGCAAGATACGCGTGTCGAGGATCTCGATTGAAGGCGCGACACAATCAGTCGCCGCAATAACATCTTGGCGCGTGACCTGTGCACCACCAAGCGGCGCCTTCATAACAAAAGCAATTTCGGCTTCGATCCGAGGCTGTATGAACCGGTTTTCGGGAACCGTGGAGCCATTTTCGAACACCATGTCATCGAATAGGATTCCACTGTCTGGAATATCGATGTTGAGCGCGTATTGCATGGCTTTCGATGTCAGCCCGATCTTCCAACCAATGATGCTGCGTCCCTGAGCCAATTTCGTGCGGCAAATTGCGTTTTGAATGGCGTAAGCGTCATCCATCCCCATTTCGGGGTGGCGCAGGGTTAGCAGGCCAATCTGATCTCCGATTGCTTCAGCGCGTAGCAAATCATCGGCGGCCTTGGCATGATCTTCGGGTGTCATATCAACTCGTCCTCGACAGTATTACGCAGGGTGCCGATCCCGGTCGCCTCCACTTCGACAACATCGCCGGGTTTGAGAAACTGGGGAGGGTCCAGACGCGCGCCGGAGCCGGTTGGGGTGCCCGTCACAATGATGTCCCCGGGTTCCAGCGTCATGAAGGTTGAGATGTACTCAATCTCGCGCCGGATCGGATGCATCATGCGCGACAGGACATCGTCCTGGCGGACCTCGCCGTTCACTCGGGTGATGATGCGCGCATTGTCCAGCTGATCGGCATCTTCAAAAGGCACCAACCATGGGCCGATGGCGCCGGACTTATCCCAGTTCTTGCCTTGGGTGACGTTGAACTTCGCGTGGCGCACCCAGTCCCGGATTGTGCCTTCATTGCAGATCGTGATCGCCGCGATGTGATCGTAGGCATCCGCCTGTCCGATGCGCCGCCCCCCCTTGCCGATAACGATTGCCACCTCACCTTCGTAGTCCAACTGATGGCTTTCGGGCGGGCGGATCAGAGGGCGATCATGGCCCGTAAAACCGCTCGGAAACCGGGCAAAGAGCGACATGAATTTAGGCTGCTCGCTGCCGTCTTTGTACTCTGCATTACGATCCGGGAAATTCACGCCAACGCACAGAATGCGCCGCACGTTCGGCAGAACCATATCGTATTGCGCATCCATGTGTGTAACCGTGCCGCCCCGGGCGGCCTCTGCCAGTCTGCCAAGCCCACCCGCCGTGACCGCGTCAAAAAGTGTCGGCCACTCCGGGAAGTGATCATTCAAGGCAACCATCCCCGTCTCTGTGACGGCCCCGTAGTACTGAGCACCGCCGGAGGAATATGTTGAAAACTTCACTGGCTCTTTCTCCATATGTCTTCAATTACATCCACAGCCATCAATACATCGTCTCGCGTGGCGTCAAACTGACCGACCTGGAATCGGATCATCTTTCGCCCGTCGTGCAGGCCCTGGGTGACATAAATCCGGCCGTCATCGTTAAGCGCATCGACAAGACGCTGTTGCGTTTCATCATCGCCCGGACAGCGGAAGGTGAACAGGCTCAAAACAGGCTCTGTCACGATCTCGAAACCGTCCATCTGCCTGATCCGCTCGCAGACCTCGCAGGACCATGTAATGTGGTTCCTGATGCGATTGCGAATGTCTTCGAGCCCGTACGACCGAATGAGAAACCAGTATTTCAGGGCACGAAAACGACGGCCCAGAGGAATCGACCATTCGGAATAATTCCGGAAACCTTCCTTGCCATGCGTCTTCAGATACTCAGGTGTGATTGACAGGGTATTGTTAAGGTCTTCTGGCGCGCGCACGAAATGCATGGACCCGTCAAACTGGCCACCCATCCACTTCTGCGGGTTGAAGACGACGCTGTCGGCCTTTTCAACGCCATCCCAAAGCGTGCGTAACTCTGGGCACAGCATAGCATTGCCGGCCCACGCTGCATCCACATGAACGTAAAGGTCAAACTCCTGCGCCACCTCGACCACATCAGCTATCTGATCAACAGCGCCGGTGCTGGTGCCGCCGACACAGGCGATTATGCCTGCCGGTCGATGACCAGCCGTGATGTCTTCCCGGATCGCTTCACGCAGCTTTTCAATGTTCATGGAGCGGCGCGGGCCTTGCGTCGGGATGCTAACCAGATTGTCCTGACCGATGCCACTAACCCACATCGCCCGGTCGATTGAGCTATGCACCTCGTTCGTGGCGTAAACGCGCAAACGATCACGGCCGGACAATCCGGTGGAATTGCCCGTCCATCCCAAGGAACGTTCGCGCATTGTAAGGCTGGCCACCAAAGTGGCTTCTGACGCACTGCCCTGCACCACGCCCTGAAACTCTGCGGGCAGCCCAAGCGCCTGACGGATCCAGTCCAGAACTAACGTCTCTAGTTCGTTCGCAGAGGGGGCGGTTTGCCAGATCATGCACTGCGCAGAAAGGTTGGCAATCAGGTACTCTGCCAGAATCGATGGCGGCGTCGCATTCGTTGGAAAATAAGCAAAGAAACCGGGATGCTGATGGTGCGTCATACCGGGCATGATGATCTCTTCAAAATCCGCAAAGATCTGCTCCATCGGCTCCCCTGCCTCGGGCGGCGTGGCCGGAAGCCGTGCCGCGGTGTCTCCGGGTTGAGCCTTCGCTCTGACGGGCCGCGAGCGAATGGTCTTGTGATACTCGGCACCCCAATCCGCGAACCGCGCGCCCCATTCGGCAAATGCGTCCCAATTCATGTGTGCGCCTCGCTCTTGCCGATCAGATCAGACATGCGTTCCCGGAAAGCACTGAGCTTACGGCTTTCACCCGCACCTGCCCCAGACCACCTATGCACCAGACCAGCATTGACATCCTCAGGCGCCACGTCCTTCATCATTTTCGGGTCGGGCGCTGCCGGGCTCATGGTGCAATGATAGGGCTTGCCGCCATGGTCGAATCTTCGGGGTCGACGCCGACAAAAGTTGTGCCATGCTTGAACCAGCTTTCCGGTGCCGCCGCGCCCCAAAGGGTCTGGCGTTGCGGATCTTTCAGGTCCCACTTGATCGGTTCAAGGTCCGGGTCCACGGTTTGATAATCTGAACAATAGATCTCAATCCGGTGACCATCGGGGTCCAGGATGTACAGAAAGAACGCATTGGAAATGCCGTGGCGTCCTGGGCCACGCTCGATGTTGTCGACGTAGCCGGTGGTGGCCATTAGATCGAGAAGATCGATGATGTTGAGTGGTGTCGGCACCCAGAAAGCCACATGGTGCATGCGCGGGCCGGTGCCATTGGTGAATGCCATGTCATGGACGCCGCCTTTCCGGTGCATCCAGGCAGCCCAGAGGCGCTTGCTCTCTTCATCCTCGGTGTATTCGGTCACGCGGAAGCCAAAATCACTATAAAACGCGACACTTTCATCCACGTTTGGTGAAAAGCAGTTGAAGTGGTCGATACGGAGCGGTTTGACGCCGCGGTAGAGGGCGTATTTCTGATGGATCGGCTCTAGGCGATCCATTTTGTGATAAAACTCAAGCGGGATCCCGATGTTGTCGGAGGTCAAGAGCGTGCGGCCTTGGAAAGGTCGTTCGACCCACTCCGTCGGTCGCCCCTTTGATTTGAAAAACGCCTGTGCCTTGTCCAGATCATCCTCATCGAAAGTCTTGAACCCCATCACTTCGACTGTTCCGGGCTCGCCAGACTTTTGCAGGATTACACAATGGTGGCCTCGTTCTTCCATGGCGCGCAGGTAAACGTGGCTGTCGCTTTCGTCGGTAACCTGAAGGCCAAGGATATCGGTGTAAAATGTCTTGGACGCTGCAAGATCCTTCACGTTCAGGCAAACGTGGCTCAGGCGAATGGTATTGAAGTCGGGATAAAGGTTCGGTGCGGGCACAGGCATCAGAGTGCTCCCAATTTGGTAATTTTGTGCTGTCCGGTCGCAAAACCGATGTGCTTTTGTTCCATGTAAAACTCAAAGGACCAGTCACCGCCATCACGGCCGATTCCGCTGGCTTTGACGCCGCCGAAGGGCGTCGGCAGGTGACGGACGTTTTCCGAATTCACCCAGATCATCCCGGCCTCCAGCTTGTCGGTGAAACGCAGGGCGCGGGTCAGGTCATTAGTCCAGACATAGCCTGTCAGCCCGTAAGGAATATCGTTGGCGATCTCGAGCGCTTCGGCTTCGGTTGAAAACGGGATCGAGGTCAGGACAGGGCCAAAAATCTCTTCCTGCGCGATCCGCATTTTGTTGGTGGCTTGCGTGAAGAGCGTGGGACGAACGAAATAGCCCTCATCGCCCAACGTTGTCCCGCCCGCAGCCACGGTGGCACCGTCCCGCTTTGCAACGTCAAAATAGCTGGTGACCTTAGAGTAGTGTTCTTCTGTCACGAGCGGGCCAATTTCGGTCGCAGGATCAAGCGGATGCCCAACTTTGATGTTGTTGACACGCTCGATCAACTTGGCTTCGAATTCTTTGCGGATCGTGTCTTGCACCAGAAGACGCGAGGACGATGTGCACCGTTCCCCATTGATCGAATAGATCATGAAGATCGCCGCATCGAGCGCGCGGTCAAGGTCGGCATCCTCAAAGACGATGACAGGGTTTTTGCCGCCCAGTTCAAGGTGGTTGCGCTTCAGCGTGTCGGCGCCCTGTTTGGTGATCAGGCTACCTGTCCGGCTTTCGCCGACAAAGGCGATAGCCTTGATTTTGGGATGCTCGCAGAGCGCCTTGCCAGCGCCTTCGCCGAAGCCGTTGACGGTGTTCAGAACGCCAGGCGGCAGGCCCGCCTCTTCCGCGATTTCAACCAGCAAGCGCGCGGTTAGCGGTGAGGCTTCTGCTGGTTTGTGAACGACGGTACAACCTGCAGCGAGAGCCGGTGCGATCTTCCATGTCGACAGCATGAACGGCGTATTCCAGGGTGTAATCACGCCAACCGGGCCAATTGGCACGCGCGTCGTTACGTTCATTAGCGTTGGTGACTTTAGATGCTGGCCGTCTCGGGCCTGCACCACCTGATCCGCAAAGTACCGGAAATTCTCCGCGCCCCGAAGTGCGGCTTTAGACATGAACTTGTAGGCCTGACCTGTATCCCAGCATTCGCACAAAGCAATCTCTTCTGCGCGTGCCTCAATGCCTTCAGCGACCTTTATCAGGATCTTCTTGCGCTCAAGCGCGGGCATGTCCCGCCAAATTGGGAAAGCATCATGCGCAGCGTTAGCGGCTGCATCAATGTCCTTGGCGCTGCCGTGAGCCACATCGCAGATGACCGACTTATCGACCGGTGATGTCGTCTGAAAGACGCCCTCCGACCCGGCAAAGTCCTGACCGTCAATACGGTTCCGAATTCCCGTTTCACGAAAACGCGAAAGGTAGCCGCCGAGTTTCGTGATGTTGTCGTCGAGCACGCTCATGTGCTTTCCTCCATGTGGTCGCGAACGTTTCCGAATTTTGGTGAAAGGTCAGCGTCGATGTCGCGCATCTCAGCCGACAGTGCGATTGAGCGGGTTTTCATCGCTGGCCCGACAAAGGTCTTCAATGCTGTAAAGATGCGTGAGATCGCATCCTTTTTTACGTCATCAGGACGCCCTTCCCGCAAACGGACGCTAAGATCGATAAAGCCGTGCTTGCCATCGCCATCTGCCATCGCAACATGATCGACACGCGTTGCGCGCACTCGAATGCCAGCCGTCGGGAAGGCCTCAACTTCCGCGGCCGCAGCCCGAATGGCCTCGCACAGAGCGCCCATGTCCACGACCTCTTCAAGGTTGGCAGAGTAGTCGATCTGAAAGTGCGGCATTCCATTTCCTTAACATGTTAATTGTTGCGAAGTTAAATACTCGATATTGGTGTTGTCAACCGATCATATGGCGGGCATTTGGAGTTTCATGGCAAAATCACTTCCTTCCACCGGTCGCTCTCTTCCTATCGCCCTGATCCGCGCGCGTGAGGGTGTGATGGCCCCCATTCGCGAGATGCTGTCCGAAACCGGAATTACCGAACAGCAATGGCGCGTTTTGCGCGTATTGGCCGAATTTGGTCGGATGGACACAAAGACCCTCGCCGACCGTTCCAGCCTGTTGTTTCCCAGCTTGACCCGTATCGCCGCCACATTGCGCGACAAGGGGCTAGTGACCCAAACCCGCGACGACAAGGACCGACGGCGCCAGTTCGTCGAAATCACGGCTGTTGGGCAAAGGATCATCGATGAACACACTCCGCAGGCCGCAAGCATCGTAGCAAGTTTCAAAAAGACTTTGGGCGAGCAAGACTATGAAACCCTTCTTGATTTACTGACCAGATTGGACCCAGGCGCGAAAGACTAAACTGCGATCGTACCATTTGACCGCCAACCATCGAAAATCTCTAGGGCCTTTTCGGCAAATTCGTCGTCATTGATATGGCAGGCCAGCCGGTGAGCCTCGACATGCTCGGGCAGGTTGGTCTCAAGCTCCGCGAGGAACGCTGCCAGACCGTCTGGATTGTGAAGGTCGGCACCCTCGCGGTCCCATTCGCCGAGCCCATGTTCGGGCAAGATAATCGCGGTGGGACCAATGGCTTTGGCGAGCTGATCGCAATGCGCGCGCGCCACTTTTTTCGTTTCCTCAGCCTGCAAGACGATGGAGGTCAAGAGCCGGTTGTGCTCGTGCTTCATATGCGCGCGCCACTTATCGGCCAAAGGCTGCCAACCGACAACGTCAACAAGATCGTAGCAGCCAGGGGCAACGATTTGCGGCGTCCCCTTCCGACCCGCATTGGTCAGGCGATCGGCGCCCGCCGAGATATTCGATCCGTTCACGTGGTTGCCGAGCTCTTGCGTGCAGAAGTCAAACACGCAAGCGAAGGCCTCCTGTCCTGCCAAACTTTCAAAGGCCCGCCCGCCCATTCCGGTCACGTGAAACACGGCCACCTCAAATCCACGTTCCTCCAAAGCAGGCTTCAAAGGGACGACGTATTTCAATGCGGATGTGCCGAGCGACATCATCCCGACAAGCGGCTTATCCGGGTTTGGCTTTTGCACCGCCCGCGCCGCGCCAAGCACGGCGCCAGCAGCCTGACTAAGCGAGGCCCTGCAAACAGAATTCAGCCCGTAGAGCCCACCGGCCCAAAGAATCATCTGAGTATCGGCCGCCAGCCTTTCAGCGGGAATGAGCGGCGAAAACGACACGGTGGACACGATGTATTTTGGCACGCCCAACGGCAGAGCAGATGCCACATCGAGTGCAAGGTCCGTGCCCATCGTTCCACCGAGGACGATCATGCCATCGAACTTGTCTTCAGAATGTAATCGCGCCGCAAGTAGGCTTGCTCCCGTCGCCATGATTTGCATCGCATGGTTTTCATCGCCGCTATCGATGGCAGCCTGAATTGTGCTGCCGCCCTCAGCGGCGACATCGTGTTTGGAATAATCCGTAGGCTGCGAAGGATCGCCCAGTACAGACACGTCCATTGCCAGAACCTGTCCGCCCTGGTCGCGGATCACCTCCGAGAGAAAGCCCAGCTCATCATCTTTGGTGTCGTAGGTGCCAATAACCAGAATGGTTTTGTTATCACTCATAGATTGATCCACGCGGTCTTGAGGTTCACGTATTTTTCGATTGCATGCAGCGATTTGTCAGACCCGTTTCCGGACTGACCAACGCCGCCCAATGGCACGGTGACGTCTGCGCCGCCGTAAGTGTTCACATGCATCACCCCGGTTCGCACCGCTTTGATCATACGATGGGCTCTACTGAGGTTGCTGGTCCACGCAGCGCCGGCGAGCCCATAAACAGTCGAATTGGCCAATGAAATGGCCTCCTCTTCGGTTTTGAACGCAGTCACGCCCAGAACCGGACCAAATACCTCTTTCTGGGCCAAGGTCGCGTCACGGGACACGCCGGAAATGACAGTCGGCGACATATAGTAGCCGCCGGTCTCTTGAAGTATTCGGCCCCCGCCGGTCACGATCTCGCCGCCCTCGGACGTGGCCGTTTCTACAAAGCCAAGATTGGCGTGCAGTTGCACTTCCGAGTTCACAGCACCGATGTGCGTGTCAACCTGCAGCGGGTCACCCACGCGCATGGCTTCCGCTGCTTTCGCGACCGCGGCAACAAAGTCATCATGGATCGACGCCTCAACCAAAAGGCGCGATCCAGCGACACAAACCTGTCCGGAATTCCGGAATATTCCGGATGCGGCCACTTTGGCCGCCTCGTCCAGATTGGGCGCATCCGCAAAAACGATGTTTGGGGATTTCCCGCCAAGTTCGAGATACACCCGCTTCATGTTAGACTGTGCGGCGTATTCCAAAAGCCGCCGTCCCGTCGCGCCAGAGCCGGTAAAGACGAGCACGTCGACATCCATCGAAAGGCCCATCGCCTCGCCCACCACGCGACCTTCGCCTGTCACAGCGTTGAGGACACCAGGGGGCAACCCTGCTTCGAGTGCCAGTTCCGCCATCCGCATAAGCGACAAAGACGCGGTTTCAGACGGCTTCAAGACCACCGAATTACCCATCGCCAGCGCCGGACCAAGCTTCCAGGCCCCAATCATCATCGGGAAATTCCAGGGGATGATTGCACCGACAACACCAACGGATTCTTTGTGGATCATGCCAAGGATGTCGGCAGAAGTTGGGGCAATCTCTCCGTAAATCTTGTCGAGAGCTTCGGCATAGTACCGGATTGTGGCTGCCGCCGATCCGGGCTCGGCCTTCAGTGCCATCGCAATCTCGGTACCGTTGTCGCGGACGCCCAGAACAGCCAGTTCCAATGAATTGGCGTCGATCAGGTCGGCCCATTTCATCAGAACCTTCTTGCGAGCAGCGGGCGGCTGCCCTGACCAACGCCCGTCCTCGAAAGCCGCGCGCGCTGACGCAATTGCCGCTTCCATGTCGGCTGCGGTGCCCGCTGCCGTCGTCGTCAGGACCGTGCCATCGATAGGAGAAACGATCTCCATCCGGCCACCGTCTGAAGCAGGCACCCCTCTGCCGTCAATCAGATGGTGAAAGGCAGAAACAGGCTGAGCGCGCAGTGCATCGATTTTGGTCTGATCCATCAGGTCACCTCATCTGACTGTCATGCAAATCGTGATCTTCATCGGGCTGATGCGCGCGCCATTCCTTGACGAGCGTCCGCACATGCAAGGCCAGAACTAAGATAATCAGTCCGAATAGAATGGCCGCAATGGGCCGGTCGATCATGTCGAGGGGTGTTTTCAGTCGTGGTAGGGCCGAGCGCAGTTTCACTTCCATGATGCCGCCCAAAACCATGCCCAAAATGATCGGAACGATCGGCAGATTTAGCCGCTTCAGGATCAGCCCCAGCACCCCAAAACCTGCAGCGATCATGCAGTCCGTCAGGGAATTTCGAAGCGAATAGACACCGACGAAAGACAAAAGCAGGATCAAAACGCCCAAAATCCTCGTCGGGACGCGGATTACCTTCGTCAGCAAGTTGGTCGAAAACAGCAGGAACACCATCACGATCACGTTCAGCGCGATCAGCGCGAAATAGAGGCCATAGACCAGATCGATGTTGTTCTGGAACAGCTGCGGTCCGGGAATGACATTATGCACGTAGAAAACTGACAGCATCATCGCGGTGAGGGCTTCGCCCGGAATGCCCAACGCGAGGAGCGGGATCATTGCAGCGCCAGGGACGGCGTTGTTTGCGGCTTCCGACGCGATCAGGCCTTCCGGAGACCCTTTGCCAAAGCTATCGGGATCCTTCGAGGTTTTCTGGGCGTAGGTGTAAGACATGAATTGGGCTGTGAATTCACCCGTCCCAGGTATCATACCCAGAATAACCCCAAACCCAGAGGCAACGGTTGCCACTCGTTTGTGGCCAAGAAGTTCCTTGATCCCGGCGCCCAACCGACCCGAGATGGGTTTGGCGTCGGGGCTATTGTCTGGCGACGTCAGAAGGAAAAACGCCTGGCTGAGCGCGAAAAGGCCCAAGACCACTACGATCAGGTTTACCCCGGATGAGAGGAATGAATACCCGAATGTGTAACGTTGCGTGTAAGTGACCGCATCGAGGCCAACCGTTTGCAGAAAAATCCCAAACATCGCCAAAAGGCCAGCAGCAAAGATCTGACCCCGATGTGCGAGGATGACAAGAATGATGCCCAGCAATGCCGCAAGAAAGATTTCCCGACTGCCGAACATCGGAGCGATCAGCGCCAATACAGGCGAAAGCAGGATCAAACACAGAATTCCAAAAATCCCACCCCAGAATGACGCAGAATAGGCCAGCGATACAGCGCGGTGCGCCTCTCCCCGTTCTGTCATCGGGTAACCATCGTAAGACGTCAGCGCGTTGACCGCAGTACCAGGCGTATTGATGAGAACGGCCGGTATTGCGCCGCCATACATCGATGACCCGTAGATGCCCAAAAGCATCGTCAAACCGACGATCGGGTCCAATGAGAAGGTGGCCGGAAGCAGGATCGCAATCGCAACCGCGGGCCCAACTCCGGGAATAGCCCCGATAATGACACCGCCAATTGAGCCGACGAACAGCGCCAGGACCACATCCCAGCGGGCCAACATTTCCAAACCGGCAATCAGGTTTTCCATAACGTTCGGCCCCTTAGAAATATGTCAGCATGATCTGGCGCAGGCCGCCAGGCAGGCTTTCGTAGATCAGGCCGGACGGCAGGTTAACTTTCAGGAACGACTTGAACAGCACTACGATTACAACGGCAGCCGCAGCTGCCGCGATCAAAGTCGTACCCTTCCGGTATCCAGCACGGAGTGCTAGTGCCACAGCGAATAGAACCGTGGACGGCAAGTAGCCTGCGTAAGGCACAACGAGCGCATAGAGGACAAACCACCCCGCATACTCAAGCGAAGATACCCATAACCAGACCTCTTGCCAGCGGCCGTCGATCCGTTCCGACAAGGCCGATCCCAGCAAATGAAACGCGGCGAAGAAAACCATGCCAACAAGGGAGACAGCAGGCCAGAACCGGGGCTGCGCAAAGAGCTTTCCGCCATCACGCCACGCGGTTTGATCCAACAACTGCGACAACAGAAAAACCGAAACAATCAGAACAAACCATGCGAATACGATATCGCCGGGTCGGCGATAACGCTTGAACAATGATTGAAGCGTCTTCACGCGCGACATGACGGTTTCCATTCTGGAAGAGGAGTGCAAGCAACTGGGCAACCGTGCGCTGCCCAGCCATAAGAGTTTGCCCTATTGGGACAGCATTGCCTCGATACCTGCCAGGGTTTCGATGTCTTTCTCGATTTGAACAACGACATCAGCGGCAGACTGCCAGTAGACCAATGCACCGGTCTCAGCCGCCAGAGCCTGAGCCTTATCTGACATCACGGTCTTCTCGGCGACAGCGATGATCTTGTCCTGCACGTCTTGAGGCGTGTCCGCGTGAACAAAGAGACCATTCCAAAGTGACACGTCGAGCGACGGCGCGAGCTCTGCCACGGTCGGAGTTTCTGGCGTCAGGCTGATCCGCTCAGACCCGATAGACGCCAGCACATTGACGTCGTCCAAGCATGGCAGGATCAACTGCAGCGTCGTGTTAATGACATCGACATCACCCGACGCCAGCGTGTTGCAGTCCAGTGCGTCAAACGCGGCATCGGAGGCGTAAGCAAAGCCCATCTCTTTGGCCAAGCCCAATGTCACTTGCGTCGGCACCAACGGAGCACCGAAGTGACCAAGAACCACGTCATTGTCCTGCGCATGGGCTGCCAGCTCTTCCATTGTGCCGTAGCCCGAGTTGCTGCTTGAGGCTATGACGAAAGGGTATGTCAGGAAGTTGCCAAGTGGAATGAATGGATCTGGATTCAATTCCGGAATGCCGATTTGTGGCCCGACAACCGGAATAGCAATAATGAATGACCCGATGGTATAACCGTCGGCTGGTGCATTTGCGACTTCAATTGCGCCTGGGAACGGACCACCGCCTCCACCTGGCTTGTTCACGACGGCCGTTGGCACACCGTAAGCCTCTGAAAAGTCATCTGCGATCATCCGCGTTAGCACGTCTTCCAGATCACCTGGAGGCCAAGGCACTACGAATTCGACTGGCTTTTCCGGATACTCGGCCTGCGCGGCCCCGGCAAAAGCAGCCATTGCCAGCGCTATTGCCGGAACGGACTTGGTGAATTTAGACATTTCCTACTCCCGGTTGTTGGTTCATATATTGAACCGTAATTGCAGAAAAAAGGTTGCCTTGTTAATTATCTTCTGTCAAACTTTTTTTGTGCCAGCCGTTGGAAAGGTCGTTGATGTCGTCTGCTTCGAAAGCTCTTAGCTTGCTCTCCCACTTTTCGACTGCCCGTCCGGAAATCGGGCTGTCGCAGTTGTATCGGATGGCCAAGCGAGACAAGGCGACGACGTATCGCCACCTCCAAACACTTGAAACTGCAGGGTTTGTTGAAAAGAACCCTTTGACCAAGCACTACAGGCTTGGCCCGGCTATAATGCAGCTTGCACAGGTGCGCGAGGCAACTGTTCCTCGCAAAGAGGGCGCAAAATACGCGCTTGAAGCCCTTGCGGATGCAACGGGCGAGACGGCGCATGCAACGGTATTGTCAGGGCAAACTCTGTACGGCTTATGCGAACGCGAATCTCCCCGTCACGGCATTCGCGCCGTTATCGATCTGAACGTGTTTCCGTTCCACGCCACCGCATCGGGCCTTTGCGCATTGGCGTTTGGCCCAGATGATCTCTTTGAGGTTGCAACCCAAAATCTGGATGGATTCACGGCGGCGACAACGACGAACAAGAGGGATCTTACGAAATTGGTCAATCTCGTCCGAAGCCAAGGATTTGGCCGCGCGGATCAGTGCTATGAAGACGAGATATACGGCCTTTCGGCTCCTGTTTTTGATCATACCCGGAGTTTTGCCGGTGCAGTTGCCGTTGCTTGCGTTGCCTCTCGCCTGACCCCTGCTCTGGAGCGTACGATCATGTCAGAGCTGATTATCGCGTCGCGAGAGGTCACCCGAAATTGGGGTGGCACGGTCCCCTCCGATATCGAGGCTAAATGGGCCGACACCGTTATGCATTCGACTGCAATGGAATCCGCGTCATGAAAGATTCAAACTTCCTAAAAGAACACAATGGCCGCTTGATGTGGCATCCCATGACTTCGCCAAAAGACAGCGTCGACCACCCGCCGAAGATAATTACCGGCGCAGAAGGTGTTTCGATAGTGGATGTCGATGGGAACCGGGTCGTCGACGCTGTCGGTGGGCTATGGAATGTGAACCTTGGATACTCGTGCAAGCCGGTCAAGGAGGCGATCGCAACCCAGCTTGATGCCCTGCCCTATTATTCGACGTTTCGAGGGTCCTCAAACGACGTTGTTATCGAATTGTCCT
>JBCCHJ010000090.1:0-18427 GCA_039028795.1 Pseudomonadota bacterium | reverse complement strand
ATTTCCGAAGACATCCAGATTGTCACGCGTCGCATAGGCATAGGCGAGCCCGGGTGAAATGACAAAGCCGCCGCCCAATGGAATGTTCATGCCACCGAAAAGTGCCAGGGTACTGGCGTCGAGTTCATTGGCACCGAATTGTGGGCCACGGGCGCCGCCGATATTGTGAAAGTAGCCTCGGTCAGCAGATCCGAACGCATAGCTGAGCGTGGCCTCGAAGAGCGGCAGACCCTCATTCTTGTCCGGCCAATAGGAATAGCGTGCAGAGATAGCGAAGTCGCCACCCTCGGTCTCGCGTATCCCGCCTGGGATTGGGAAGGTGAAGGCGTCGTCTGTGTAAGTGTACCCGACGGACCCATCCAGGATGTGCGCGCCGAAATCCGCTGTAGCCCTGGTGCCGATCCGGAACTGCCGTGCTTCGCGCATCGGCCGGTCTCGCACGACATTAGGGCCAGGATTCGTAACGACCGGTGGTACTCCGGGCGTGACCGTCGGCCCGCTGAATATGCTCCGGGGTTGCGTTTCCAGCAGCGTGCGGGTCAATGGCCCGACGACATCGAAGGAGAGATCCGAGTAGTTCGCAAAGAACCGCGCGGTAATCTCGTCGGTCAGATCAATACCGAAATTTACGCTCGCGGCGGCACGCTCGGACGTGTTCCGGTCTCGGAAACCGTCGCGGCGCGAAATCGTGACCGACCCGAAAGCGTCGACGCTATCGGTGACGAACCCGCCCTGGAACTGGCCTTCGATCATGCCGAAGCTGCCGCCTTGAGCTCTTGCGCCGAAACCTTCAAACGTCGAACCAGTCGGCGATGCAAAGTTGAGCGCGCCGCCTAAGACCGTCGCGCCGAGCCGGTTGGTGGCGTAACCGCGTGTGACCTCGATGAACTCAGCCGCGCTGGGGTTGGCCAGCCCCACGATATATGATCCATCCGCACGATTGATCGGCATCCCGTCCAACAGGAACAGCGTTCCGCGTTCGACCGGGTTCTGCTGCAGGCCAGAGCCTCTTATCTGGATGCGCGGCTGGTCGAAGCCGCCGAAAAAATCCTGAACAACGACACCTGGCATACCGTCCAACGCATCGGACAATGTCACGATCGGGTGGTTGTCGATATCACTTAGGCGCAGCAGATCCACACCGCCGGGCGTGACTTTCTTCCGCCGCTCCGCAATCGTTGCCGGGTCAAGGAATTCACCCTGAACAACGATATCTTCGCCGACAAGGTCTCGCTCCTCGACCGAAAGCACGGTTCCTGGCGTTGCCGACTGGCCAAAGGCGCTCCCGGCATAAGCCAACAAGACTATTGCGAGGGCAATGCGCCCACAATTCAAGGGATCTGACCAAACTTCCATGTTCACTCCTCTCCGCCGGGAAGAATGGCTTGGCCGCCATCTTGGAAAACCGGCTTGCTCAGCAGAGCGGGAAGAGTGGAGTACTCACAGGCGCAAATAGATCTCCTAGATGATCTAAACTTCGCCGGCGATCTTGCTGAAACTGTGAGTTTGAAGTTCGCAGTTCTTTTAAGAGGCATACGATAGAGCGTTTGCAGCCCTCTCACGCGCCTTTGCTGGATAGCTAATGTTGTGGTTCCATGTCCGCTCCGATTGGTAGCGACACACTTTTAGAAGATCCCAACGTTGCTCACTTTGTCCCAAATCAAATTACGCACAATTTTCAAAAGAGAGTTGATTGATAAATGTGCTCTGTCACATCTAACCACGCGCAGACGCTCCTCACGGATCCGCAGCCACGTAGCTGGACTCACAAGAACCATCTAGGGATCTCGCACTTTATAGACCCGCTGGTCTTCTTCGAGATCACCATTGCTCAAAGCCGGATCTCTCCAGAGCCCGCATCGTCGCCAATGCGGACCCTTCACGTGATTGATACACATTCTGTTCGCGGTTGGATCGGCACCGGTGAAGGACCACGGCGCAAATTATCAACCCAAGATCAGCGATCAATTTGATCAAGATCAAGGAACTTGGCCTCGAACACTGCAAGAAAGGAAAATGAAGTCAAACTGCACCCAGCACACGAAGCAAGGATGCCATGCATTTGACAGATGACCAGATTACCGTGATTCGAGACAGCTACACCAGGCTGCTGCCTGAAGTCGATCGAGTTTCTCAATTGTTCTACAGAGACCTGTTCCAAAGGGTCCCCAGACTGAGAGAGTTGTTCAGAGAAGACATTGGCCCACAGGGTATGCGTTTTATGTCAGCGATCGGTTTCATCGTCGAAAACCTCGATGACGATGACGAGCTAAATAGGCAAACCGCACTTCTCGCTGACGGTCATGCACAATTCAACCTGCGACCGGAAGCGTATCGGGAGATGGAAGAGGCGTTGATCGATACGTTCGCTCATGCCCTTGGTGAGCATTTCACCAACCCGGTGGAACTTGCCTGGCGTTCAGCGTTCCGGCAGATCTGTGACGAAATGATCGCGCGCACGCCGCGGCCAGCTTAGAAAGAGAAAGTCCTAGATTGCTAGACTGCCGACGAGTGAGCATTGGTTGAAAAATTGTATTGATCAAACTGTTGGGCAATTACCCTGATCATTATCCGTGCATTCTCGTGCAGCTTGATTCTGCGCCCTTCGATTGTGACCGACTCATCTAATGGCGGTGCTTTGCAAGCATCGACATTGGCATCGAACTTATCCTCCGCCCATCCATGACGACGTGAAATAAGACCGACATCTGCCTGCAAATAACACATGAGCTCCATGATAATGTCCCGCCGCACAAGGTCTTCCGGCGTCAGAATGCACCCGCGTGCGACGGGCAGTAAGTCTTTCGCGATGCATCGCGACCAGGCACCAGTTTCGGTGATATTCTGGCAATACCCCTGAGGCAAACTGCTTATGGCAGAGCTTCCGATGCCCAGGATTGTCCGCGCCGGATCGTCGCTGTAACCCTGAAAGTTCCGGATAAGACAGTGATCTTTGAATGCCGAATAAAGGCCATCATCTGGGCGCACGAAATGATCGAGGCCGATGCGAATATATCCGGCACCGACTAGAATATCTGCAGCCATGTTGGCTTGTTCCAGACGCTCTTGAGGGTTTGGCAGCAAATCATCCGATACTTTGATTTGCCGCTTTGCCATCCACGGAACATGCGCATAGCCGAACAGCGCAATGCGATCAGGCTGAAGGGTAAGAACCTTTTGCATCGTTTTGGAGATCGTCGAACAGGTTTGCCCCGGCAGCCCATACATAAGATCGAAGTTGATGCCCCGGACTCCAACGGCGCGGAGCCGGTCAACGACGTTGCAGACCTGGGCGTAGGGTTGGATCCGGTTGATAATTTTTTGAACGCCTCGGTCGAATTCCTGGACGCCCACCGAAACACGCGTGGTTCCAATGCCGGCAAGGTCATGCTCAATGCCATTTCGAAATGTTCGCGGATCAACCTCCACCGCGACTTCCGCGTCAGGGTTCAGCAGAAACCTGTCATGAACACGGCCCATGATTGCGCTCATTAACTCCGGCCGCAGCGATGTCGGCGTGCCGCCACCCCAGTGAACGTGGGCGAGGCTCATGGCCACCGGCAAGTGGCTGGCGGTAAGTTCGATATGCTGAATCAGATCTGCCGCGTAAGCGACCAAAGGTTCCTCACGTAAGGCCAGTTTCATGTTGCATGCGCAATACCAGCAAATCTTCCTGCAGAACGGCACATGCAAATAGAGCGATACCGCTTCGTCGGGCGGTAGTTCAGTCAACCATCTGCGCCCGGTTGTACCATCGATGTCGGATGAGAAATGAGTGGCCGTTGGATAGCTTGTATAACGCGGCACTCTTGCCGACGCGGACTTATGCAGCTCGCTTGCCATAACGCTTCTCGTACCCGTCGAGACGCCTTGCCTCCTTGATGGTGATCAAGAACGCGGTATGTCCTTTGCACCGATGTGCCATGCCGGAGTAAACATCAGGCCGCAAGCGGATGTCCTTCCGCCCAAGCAATCAAAGACTTCACATCAGGCGGCAGTTCGACAGCCATACCCCCAGAAAACTCTTCGAAGGCGTCCTTGTTCAGTCCGCTCAATCCGACCAGGACCGGGACATTTAAGGTCAGGGCGTCGGCTATGACATTGCGGAATCCACGTCCCTCCGCTTCGTGCTTCCCAAATTTATTGACGATCAGCAGATCAGCCCCCCCCGAAAGGCGCTTGTGGACCATCGAGACTGCGATTTCCAACGCTTCGCGATCCAATCGGCAACCCTGAGCCCCTTTGCCAAGCGATTGCGAGATTCGGATGTTTGGGCCATCAGGCAGGACAAAGACTTCCATATCGCACGGCGCCCCACCACCGCATTCCGTGTTGACTTGAACCGTGCCGCAGATGCGAAAGCCTTGGTTGTGCAGTCGCTGCGCCAAACCGGCCAGCAACAGATCTGTATCACCGCGGCCGGATGCAATTGTATAGGCCATCTTCATTGGGTTGCTCCTATTTCCGATGGAACGGCAAGAATTTGATTAGATCGCCAGGCGTCAATCGGTCAGCATCAGCAGGGATGAAGATGAAGCCATCTGCGTTGATCATGTCAGACACTTGCGCGGATCTAGTGGATTCGGGAATGTCTACAATTTCACGACCAGTCCCATCACACCCGAAGATCCTCGCAAGCCTCACCTCACACCGACCGGGCTTGTGACGGATCGATTTCGCCGAGGTGACATGACGATAGGGATTGGCCGGTGGCCGGGCATTGCAGAGAAAATCAACCAGCGGGTTCCCGAAGAGTTTCCAAGCCGTAAATGCCGAGACTGGATTGCCCGGAAGACCCAACCACAGGGCGTGACCAAGCCGGCCAAAGGTCACTGGTTTTCCTGGTTTCATGGCAACGCCACTGAATATGGTCAAACCGCCTAAAGCCGCCATTGCAGACTTCACATGATCAGTTGCACCTACTGAAATCCCGCCAGTGGTTATGATCAGATCTGCAGCCTTCTCCAGCTCTCTCAATTTTCGGGTCAACGCGGTCAGCTCGTCGGCACAGTATGCAATCTCTACTAGCTCGACATCCGCGCCGAACATCGTCGCCAGCATCGGTGAGTTCACATCGGCAATCTTTGTGTTCGACAAAGTGTCTTCGGACGCGTGAACCTCGTCACCTGTCGCCAGGATGGCAACGCTCAAGCGCCTGCGAACCCGTACCGTTGACGCACCAGCGGCGGCGGCGGCAGCGATTTCACATGGGCCCAGTCGCATTTTCTTTGGAAGAATCGTGGCACCCGCCGCCATGTCTTCACCGGCTACCCGAATATGTGCGCCTCTTTCTGGTTTCCTCCGCAGGATGATGGTGTCGCCGTCGCGCTGTACGGATTCTTGTGGGAGAACCGCATTTACCCCGACGGGTAAAGGCGCCCAGGTGAAAATCTGAGTTGCGCCCGGATGCAGGGTTTGAACATCGGCCGAACCACCCGCTGCGATGCGACCATTCACACGCAGCGTCCAGGGGCCGCTGCCTTTCAGAGACCGAATGTCGATCGCATACCCGTCCATCGCAGAGTTGTCGAAGCGCGGAACCGGCCATTGTGCGACTACCGGACTGGCCAAGATGCGTCCCTGCGCCGCGATGAGATCAAGCTCCTCCACGCCTTCGATCGGCAGCGTCGCCGCTTCCAACCTGGCCAGCGCGGCATCGATGGACAGCAATCCATCTATGATATCCTGATGATCACAGCCGCACCCGGTTTTTTCGGTCAACTGAAGAATTGTCATTGCGCTGCCTCCAGAAACATCTCGCCGAGCGCGAGCGCGGTAAAACATCCTGGCTCGTTCGGCCTGCGTTCTGCAAACCACGCAGCATTACGTTCGATAAACGCGTTCAGCATGGCATCACTGCCAAGTCAGCGCCGGAGATTTCAGCATCGGACACCAGACTCTCCACGAAGGTCCGAGCCGCGCCGGCCCAAGCAGCCTTTTCCATCGCCGTCCGGATCCTAGGCTGGACTGCATCGAATGGCAGGACCTTCGGTTCTGCAACGGCATCCAGGCGGATAAGGTGATAACCATGTTGGGTCAGCACCGGTTCATCCGTGATTTCACCCTCGGACAACGACCTGATCGCATCCTCAAACTCTGGTGCAGTATCGCCCGGACCAATTTGACCCAACCGACCGCCCGCTTTCCCGGTGGCACAATCGCTCTCCCGTTCCGCAAGGAGCGCGAACTTGCCAGGTTCGAGATGAAGAACCTTCAATAGAGCAATGGCCCGTTCATAGGCCGCTTTCATCGAGCGAATATCTGAAAGATCGCAGGCACACAGAATGTGCGATACCTCCCATAGAAGCGGGGTACGAAAGCGCTCCGGATCGCGTGCCCATTCGGCAAATATCTGCTCGTTGGTCGGCGGCTCGGGTGTTACTGCCAACTCTAACAGGCCGCGGATAAGCGCATCCTCCTTTGTTTCGAAGCGGCTGGGTTCAAGCTGCCTTGAATCGGCGGATACACCGCGTTGCACCGCCTCCTGCAGCAATAGCGTTCGCATCGCAATTGCATTTGCCGCTTTGCGCCACGCGATCCCTGGCTTGCCGCGAGGTGCCGCGTGGTTCTGCGCCTCTGCCGCAACCGCAGTATGCGGAACCCGTTCGCCGTTGACGATCAAATCGGGAAACAAAGGATTTGCCATGGTTGCTACTCCGCAGGGGTGGGGACTGCTTTGGGTGCCGTCTGTGGTTTAATGGCTGACGCGGCATAGCGCCTGATACTGACAGGCCCGTGATCCGGCAAAGGCAGGGTCCTGCGCGACCGCACGATCTGATAGCCGGGTCGCAGAACATAGCGGATTGGAACCGACAGCATGTGCACCAGACGGGTGAACGGGAAAAGGACAAAGATGGTCAGTCCCAGCACCAGATGCAGCTTGAAGATCAAAGCGACGCTGGCGATGTGGTCGGCCGCCCCGGCTTCAAAGGTAAAGATACCCTGCGCCCAGGCCATGAACTTCGTCATTTCGTGACCGTCCAAATGCTGCACCGACACAAAGATCGTGCCAATCCCCAGCACCAGTTGCGCCAGCAACAAAGCAAGTATGCCGATGTCAGCGAAACTGGATGTCTTGCGGATGCGCGGATCGGTCCAGCGCCGGTGGAACAGCATTCCCCCGCCAATCAGTGCCATAACGCCCGCGATGCCGCCCGCGACGACCGCTAAGACCTGCTTCGCACCATGGCTGATGCCGATGGCGTCGAACATCCAGATCGGTGTTAGCAGGCCAACGAGATGGCCGAAAAAAATGACCAGAATACCGACATGGAACAGGATAGAGCCCATCACCAATTGCTTACGGCGTAACAACTGGCTGGACGAAGTTTTCCAGGTGAATGGATCCCGTTCATAGCGGACGATCGAGCCGATGATCAGCACGCTAAGTGCGATGTACGGGAAGATTCCGAATAGAAAGTTGTGCATCTTAGCCTCCGTTATTCAGCGGCAAGGCCGGGCACGCCCTTGGGCGCAGAGTTGATGGGAGTATCCATGCGCGAAAGCATTCCACGCACCTGAGGGCATCCTGCATTCGGATCAGGTCCGAACACGACCTCGGACTCCTCCCAGACCTCATCCAAGGCTTGCAGATCGTTCGGGTCGTCGTCTGGCTGTTCCAGCAGATCGTTCACAGCAACTGCATCCGCCCTGGCGTTTGCCAACTGCAAAAGTGCGGCGAACACGGCACCATATGGACTCTCGCGCCGGGACAGGCGTGTCTTCAGGGCCTCGAATATATTGGCCGCGTCCGCCAAAGTTTCCTGGCCGATGGAGGAGGGTTGGGTGGCCAGGAATTCCAACAGAACAGGCAGGTGATCTGGCAATTCAGAAGTGGCGGGTTCAAAGCCGCCATCGTGATAGGTTTCCAGGAGCGACACCATCGCTCCTCCCCGATCGCGGCTTTCGCCGTGGACATGTTCGAACAGATTCAGCGAGAGCGTTCGCGAGCGGTCGAACAACATTACATAGCGCTCTTGCAGGTCATAAATGTCGTCGTTGGACAGCGCGTCGAAGAGCGGTGTGAGCACTTCTAAGGTTGCGATATCCAACCTTTCATCCGTCATAACTTGCAGAGCAATCCAGGACGCATCTTCCTTCAACTCGACCGTCGGATAGCTCAGCAGGACCGACAGGGCTTTCAAAGTCATATCCATCACTGCACCTCCGCTGGCATTTTAAGGGGACGTTTGGCGCCACCGAAGAGCGACCCCTTCGAGACTCCGGTCGAACAGCCATTGCCATCGGTGAACCCACAACCGCCGCGAAGGTCATAGGCTTCCTCGACTTCTTCGCGGTGGGTGGTTGGGATGACGAAGCGGTCTTCGTAGTCCGCCAAGGCCATGATCTTGTACATGTCTTCGATCGCGGCGCCGCGCAGGCCGACGCGGGCGGCGATGGCCTCGTCGGTGACGCCTTCGATCGACTTTGCCCGCATATAGGCGCGCATCGCCAACATACGTTCCAGCGCGTTGACGATGGGGGCTTCGTCGCCCACGGTCAGCATATTGGCCAGATACCGGACTGGGATGCGCAGATTACGGACGTCCGGCATTGCGCCGTCCATCCCGATGGACCCGGCCTCCGCAGCGTTTTGGATCGGCGACAGCGGTGGGATGTACCAAACCATCGGCAACGTCCGGTATTCCGGATGCAGTGGGAAGGCCACCTTCCAGTCCATCGCCATTTTCCAGATTGGACTGATTTGTGCCGATGCAATCCAATCTTCGGGGATGCCATCTGCCCGTGCCGCATCGATCACCATCGGATCGTTGGGGTCCAGGAAGACATCCAACTGCGCGTCGTAGAGTTCTTCTTTACCGTATACGCTGGCCGCATTCTCGATCTTGTCGGCATCGTAAAGCATCACGCCCAGATAGCGGATGCGCCCCACGCAGGTTTCCGAACACACCGTCGGTTGCCCGCTTTCCAGGCGCGGATAGCAAAGCGTGCATTTTTCCGATTTGCCGGTGGACCAGTTATAGTAGATCTTTTTGTACGGACAGCCTGAAACACACATCCGCCAGCCCCGACACTTTTCCTGATCGATCAGGACGATGCCGTCCTCTTCGCGCTTGTAAATCGCACCAGAGGGACATGATGCTGCGCATGCCGGGTTAAGGCAGTGTTCGCACAGTCTGGGCAGATACATCATGAAGGTGTTTTCGTACTCTCCGTAGATCTCCTTCTGGATGCCCTCGAAGTTGTAGTCCTGGCTGCGTTTCGAAAACTCGCCGCCCAGGATTTCCTCCCAGTTCGGACCCTTCTCGATCTTCTCGATCCGTTCGCCTGTGATGGCCGAGCATGGGCGTGCCGTTGGGAAGGCCTCCATTTCTGGAGCGGATTTCAGATGGTCATAATCGAAATCGAACGGCTCGTAGTAGTCGTCGATCTCCGGCAAATCCGGGTTCGCGAAGATGTTCGCCAGGATACGCCACTTGCCGCCCTGTTTGGGTTGCAGCTTGCCGGATCTGGTGCGTTCCCATCCGCCGTTCCAGCGGTCCTGATTTTCCCAATCCGTCGGATAACCGGTGCCGGGCTTCGTCTCGACATTGTTGAACCAAGCGTATTCAACGCCGTCGCGGCTGGTCCAGACGTTCTTACAAGTCACGGAACAGGTGTGGCAGCCGATACACTTGTCCAAGTTCAGGACCATGCCGATTTGCGCGCGCACTCTCATTGGCCTGCCTCCTGTGATGTCGCTTCCCGGTCAAGCCAGTCGATCTTTTTCATCTTTTTGACGATTACGAACTCGTCCCGGTTGCAGCCGACGGTACCGTAGTAGTTGAAGCCGTAAGACTGCTGGGCGTATCCGCCGATCATGTGGGTGGGTTTCAAAACCGCGCGGGTGACCGAGTTATGGATGCCACCGCGTTGTCCGGTCTTTTCAGACCCCGGCGTGTTCACGATCTTCTCCTGCGCATGGTACATGAACGTCGTGCCATCCTTGATGCGCTGGGACACCACCGCCCGGGCCGTCAGGGCACCATTGGTATTGTAGAGCTCGACCCAGTCATTGTCGGTGATCCCAGCCGTCCGCGCGTCATTCTCGGAAATCCAGATCACGGGTCCGCCGCGGTTCATCGTCAGCATCAACAGGTTGTCGGAATAGGTCGAGTGGATGCCCCATTTCTGGTGCGGCGTGATGAAGTTCAGGACCAGGGTATCGCCCGCATCGCGCACATCCTCAGTGATCGTCTTCAGATCCACCGGCGGCCGGTAGGACATGAAGCCTTCGCCAAAGGCCCGCATCCAGAGATGATCCTGGTAGAGTTGCTGGCGCCCGGTCAGTGTGCGCCATGGGATCAGTTCGTGCACGTTCGTGTAGCCCGCGTTATAGCAAACCTTCTCGCTTTCCAGGCCCGACCATGTCGGCGACGAGATGATCTTGCGGGGCTGCGCGGCGATGTCGTGGAAGCGGATCTTCTCATCTTCCTTGGGCAGCGCCAGATGGGTGTGCTCGCGCCCCGTGGCTTTGCCAAGTTCCTCCCAGGCCTTGACTGCCACCTCCCCATTTGTTTCGGGCGCGAGCATTAGGATGACCTCGGTCGCGTCGATATCGGACACGATTTTCGGGCATCCTTTGGCGGGGCCATCTTCCCACACACCGTTCAGATCGCGAAGATGTTGCACTTCGTGCTCGGTGTTCCAGGTGATGCCTTTACCGCCGTTGCCGACCTTGTCCATTAGCGGGCCAAGGGCGACGAACCGGTCATAGAGCGCGGGGTAATCCCGTTCGACCGGGATGTAATTCGGCGCAGTCTTGCCAGGGATCAGATCGCATTCGCCTTTCTTCCAGTCCTTGACCTGGTCCTGGGCAATTTCCGCTGGCGTGTCGTGCAGGATAGGCAGCGCAACAATATCGGTTTCCTTGCCCAGGATTTCTGGCGCGATCTCTTGGAACTTCTTGGCGATGGCCTTGAAGATTTCCCAGTCAGACTTGGATTCATACGCCGGATCCACCGCTGCTTGCAGTGGGTGGATGAACGGGTGCATGTCTGATGTGTTGAGATCATTCTTTTCGTACCAACTGGCCGTAGGCAGCACGATATCCGAATAGACCGCAGTGGTGGACATCCTGAAATCGATGCAGGTCAGAAGATCCAGCTTCCCGCACGGGGCGTCTTCATGCCAGACGGCTTCCTTCGGCTCTTGACCGCCATCCTCACCCAGGTCTTTTCCCAACACACCATGGTCGGTACCCAGCAGGTGTTTCAGGAAGTATTCGTGCCCTTTGCCCGACGACCCCAATAGATTTGAGCGCCAGACAAACAGGTTCCGTGGCCAGTTCTCCGGCGCGTCCGGATCCTGACACGACATCTCCAAGTCGCCGGACTTCAGCTGTTCGGTGACGTAGGCTGGAATTTCTTTGTCGAGGATCTTAGCCTGCTTGGCGACCTCCAAGGGATTGGTCTTCAGTTGAGGCGCCGACGGCAACCACCCCATCCGCTCGGCACGAATGTTGTAGTCGATCATGCTGGCATCCCAGTCGCCATCAGGTGCGGTCGGGGACAAGATCTCGTCCATGCCCAAGGTTTCATACCGCCACTGATCCGTGTGCGCGTACCACATCGAAGTTGAGTTCATGTGCCGTGGTGGACGACCCCAATCCAGAGCGAACGCTAGGGGTTGCCAGCCGGTCTGTGGGCGCAGCTTTTCTTGGCCCACATAGTGCGCCCAGCCGCCACCCGACTGGCCCACGCAACCACACATCACCAACATATTGATGACGCCGCGATAGTTCATGTCCATATGGTACCAGTGGTTCATCGCCGCCCCGATGATAACCATTGACTTGCCTTGAGTTTTCTCGGCGTTCTGGGCGAATTCACGGGCAATATGGATGATCTTCTCAGCAGAAACGCCAGTGATCTTTTCAGCCCAGGCAGGTGTTCCTGGCACATCATCGGCATAGTTTTTTGCGACCCATTCACCGCCCAGTCCACGATCCAGGCCATAGTTGGCGCAGAACAGATCGAAAACCGTCGCGACCTTGATATCACCGTTCTTGGTCTGGACGGTTGTCATCGGAATGTTACGTGTCAGAATTTCCGGCCGATCATCACCGGTTGTAAATGCCTCGGTCGCATGAGCACCAAAATAGGGGAAGTCGACAGCCGCGATTTGATCATGATCTTCTTCTAGGATGAGCGTCATCTTTAGGCGCGTCTCCGCGTCGCCCGCGCGTTCCTCCAAATTCCATTCACCGTCTTCGCCCCAGCGATATCCAACCGCACCGTTAGGTGCGACCAGGCCACCAGAGACTTCGTCCCAGGCAACTGTTTTCCATTTCGGATTGTTCGATTCACCCAGATTGTCGTCCAGATCGTCGGCGCGTAGGAAGCGTCCGGGCACCAAGCGCCCATTCTGCTCGTCCAAACGCACCAGCATCGGGAAGTCGGAATATTTGCGGCAGTAGTCTTCGAAATACTCCGCCTGCCGATCTAGATGGAATTCACGCAGGATCACGTGCCCGAAGGCCATTGCCAGCGCTGCATCCGTGCCTTGTTTGACGTTCAACCAGACATCGCCGAATTTCGCGGCCTCGGAATAATCCGGGCAGATGACGGCGGACTTTGTACCGCGATAGCGGGCTTCAGTGTAGAAATGCGCATCCGGAGTCCGCGTCTGAGGAACGTTCGATCCCCACAGCAGCAGGTAACCTGCATTGTACCAGTCCGCGCTTTCCGGGACGTCCGTCTGTTCTCCCCAAGTCATTGGGCTGGCGGGCGGAAGGTCACAATACCAGTCGTAGAACGACATGCAGACCCCGCCCAATAGGCTTAGGTAACGAGATCCGGCGGCGTATGACACCATCGACATCGCCGGGATCGGTGAGAAGCCGAAGACCCGATCTGGCCCATAGGTTTTGGCCGTATAGGCATTGGCCGCTGCGATGATTTCCGTTGCCTCATCCCAATTGGCCCTGACGAAGCCGCCCTTGCCCCGGGTTTCGACATAGGACGACCTCAAGATCGGATCCTGCTGGATCTCGCTCCATGCCTCGATGGGGGATTTGCTTTTCCGCAAGGTCCGCCAGATCTTCATCAACCGTCCGCGGATCAGCGGGTTCTTCACGCGGTTGGCGCTATAGAGATACCAGCTATAGCTCGCCCCCCGAGCACAGCCCCGTGGCTCATGGTTCGGCAGATCAGGCCTCGTGCGGGGATAATCCGTTTGCTGCGTTTCCCAAGTGACGATCCCGGACTTCACATAGATCTTCCAGGAACAGGATCCGGTGCAGTTTACCCCGTGGGTCGACCTGACGACCTTGTCATGACGCCAGCGGTTCCGATAGGTGTCCTCCCATCCGCGGTCCTCCCGCGTGACGTGGCCGTGGCCGTTTGAAAACGTCTCTAGTTCCTTGGATTGCAGGAAGTTCAGTCTGTCGAGTAGGTGGCTCATATCAACGTCTCCATTGGGCTGGCCACGCCCGGCCCTTCCCGGACGCAGCTGGCGTCGTCAGCAAGGCACGGGCGCGTTCCTACGGCTGTAGAAAATCCACGTGATCGCAGTGCAGAGCACGTAGAACCCCAGGAAGGCCCAAAGTGCACCGTGAGGGGCTCCGGTCATGTTGATCGACGTCCCGTAAGCTTTGGGAATGAAGAACGCGCCATAGGCAGCAATCGCGCTGGTGAAGGCGATGATTGCAGCGCTTTCCCGCTCGGCCATTTTCAGCGTTTGCACGTCATCCAGGCCGGGTTTCACGCGCGGGATCTCCTGACGCATAATGGATGGGATCATCTGGAACGTTGACGCGTTGCCAACACCGGTCAGGAAGAACAGCGCCATGAAGCAGGCGAAGAAGCCCCAGAAATGGCCGCCCTCGCCGCCGTTTGGCAGAAATTGCAGCACGCCAAAGACTGCCAGTATCATGCCCAGGAACACCCAGAAGGTGACCAGTCCGCCGCCATACTTGTCCGAGACCCAACCCGTCGCCGCGCGGCTTAACGCACCGACCAGCGGGCCAAGGAACGCATAGCTGAGCACGTTCACATCCGGGAACTGGGTCTTCATCAGCAGCGGGAATCCCGCAGAATAGCCAATGAAGCTGCCGAATGTCCCGGTGTAGAGGACACACATAATCCAGTTGTGTCGGCGTTTCAGGATCGAAAGCTGATCAGCCAGCGAGGCCCTGGCATCCGCGATATCGTTCATGCCGAACCAGGCAGCTATGGCTGAGATCACGATGAACGGAACCCAGATGAACCCTGCGTTCTGCAGCCAGAGCTGAGATCCATCCTCCAGAGTCTGTGGTTCGCCGCCAAGCGCGCCGAAGACCCCGGCCGTGATGACCAGCGGCACAACGAACTGCATCACTGAAACGCCCGCATTCCCCAGGCCAGCATTCAGAGCCAGTGCGTTGCCCTTTGTCGCCTTGGGATAGAAGTACGCAATGTTCGCCATCGACGAGGCGAAGTTGCCACCGCCAAATCCACACAGCAGTGCCAAGATCAGGAAGGTGCTGTAGGACGTTTCGGGATTCTGGATCGCAAACCCGATGCCCAGGGCCGGCAACAGAAGCGAAGCCGTCGACAGCGTCGTCCACAACCGTCCCCCAAAGATCGGGATCATAAAGCTGTAAAAGATCCGCAAGGTCGCGCCTGACAGGCCTGGCAGAGCAGCCAACCAGAAACGCTCGCCCACCGAGTAGGTGAACCCGATGGCGGGCATCTTAGCGACGACAACGGACCAGACCAGCCAGACGGAAAACGCCAATAGCAGGTTGGGGATCGAGATCCAGAGGTTGCGGCTTGCCACTGCTCTGCCGCGTGCCTGCCAAAACTGCGTGTCTTCGGGGCGCCAGTCCGTCAATGTGTGACGGCTTTGTCCGCTAGGGCTTTCTGTGATCGCCATTGGGGCCTTCCTTTCGGTGGGTGTTCGGCAGTCGGGCCACCAGCATGGTGACCCACGGTTTCATGATTATTCGGCCGGTCGAATGGTGAAGGCTTCCGGTGTCCGCGGCGGTTCGGGGTCGGGTTTGGGCAACGGTGTTTCCGGGACATCCGACAGGAACCTCTCGTCGGCCAATTCCGGATGTCGCGCATGCTCCATCCGCCGGATGGCTACATGCATCCACACGGTGGACACAGCGACGAGGACAAACAGCAGCATGAAAGGCGCAGTCCAGACACCCGTGAAATCCAGAAGGATCCCGAAGGCGATCGGCAGGAAGAATCCACCCAAGCCACCGATCATGCCAACCAGACCACCCACCGACCCGACATGGTGCGGGTAGTAGACCGGAATATGCTTATAAACCGCGGCCTTCCCCAGACTCATCATGAAGCCGAGTATCACTGTCAGCGTGACGAAAAAGCCGACGCTTAGCCCAAAGTCGAACTGGATCGGGCCTTCAATGCCTGTGACCGTATAGGTCGTCTTCGGGTAGCTCATGACGAACAGCACTGCCAGCGAGACTATGAAGGTAGCGTACATGACGAACCGGGCGCCCCACTTGTCAGACATCCATCCACCGAGTGCACGGAAAACCGATCCAGGCAGCGAGTAAAGACCTGCAAAGATCCCCGCCGTTGTCAGTTCCAACCCGTAGGCACCGACGTAATAGCGTGGCAGGAAACTGGCCAAGGCGACGAAGGCACCGAAGACAAAGAAGTAGTAAGTCGCGAAACGCCAGACCTGCAGGTCCTTCAACGGCTCGAGCTGCGAGCCTGCGGAGACCGGGCGTTCCCCTGTGAGCTTGCGTTGGTGTTGCACCGGGTCGGTTTTCGCGAACACATAGAACAACACGGCTGTTGCAGCTAATGCGATTGCGTAAACACGTGCTGTGCCTTCCCAGCCCATGGCGACGACCAGGAATGGGGCAGCAAAGTTCGTCACCGCGGCGCCAACGTTCCCAGCACCGAAGATACCAAGGGCGGTGCCCTGTTGCTCTTTCTCAAACCAACGCGAGGTGTAGGCAACGCCAACGATGAAGGACCCACCGGCGAGGCCAAGACCCAAAGCTGCGACCAGGAACACCTCGTACGTCTGCACCGAGGTCAACAGCCACACACAGACCGCCGTGATCAGCATCTGCAACGGGAACATGATGCGCCCGCCATACTGCTCGGTCCAAACGCCCAGGAAGATCCGGCTGATCGACCCTGTAAGAACTGGGGTGGCAACCAGCAGGCCAAACTGCGTGTCGCTCAAGCCCAAATCCTGTTTGATCTTCACGCCGATGATCGAGAAAATCGTCCAAACCGCAAAGCAGACCGTAAAGGCGAACGTGCTCAGCCCTAGCGCCCTATATTGATCGCCGCGCGAAACACCATCGAGCGTGTGCATATCTGAACCTCCAGACATCTGTTTCTCTTTGCGTGGCCTGGATTGGGCCTGAGCGCGAAACTGATGTGAAAGAGGTCTTCGAGAACTTGATTTAGATCAAAAAAGCTGAGTTTCTCTTGATAAATAAATAGGTTAGCGAAAGATGACAGGTCTGCCTAACGGGATCATCAATCGGCGGACAAATTCTCATCAATTCCTCATTTGACATATATCAATTTCGATACCGACAGACGTGATACTTATTGGAAAAGGGGGACGACATGTCGGAGTCACATTTCTCAGACGTTCGCGCGCTAAATCTATTCAACTTGATGCAGGATGAAAATTTCGATGCGCTTATGCGCGGATCCTATGTCCTGAACTTTCCCCCGCAGACCGAATTGATCAGGGAAGGGGATTCTAGTGACTTCTTGCACATCGTTCTTTCCGGCGCCGTCGAGCTCTTCGCCAGTTGGAACGGCCGGGAATCCAGTATGGCGACGGTGCGTCCAATCTCTACATTCATTCTCGCGGCAACTATCAAGGACGCCCCATATTTGATGTCAGCCCGAACGCTCGAGAAGAGCCGGATTGCTTTGATCCCCAGCCAGGATGTAAGGGCCATCTTTGACGAAGACCCGTACTTTGCCCGCTCGATCGTCTCAGAGCTTGCGTTTTGCTATAGGACCGTCGTCAAGAACGCCAAGGGCCTTAAACTCCGAACCTCGTTAGAGCGATTGGCTAATTTCCTGCTTCGTCAGCAAATACGTTCTGGCGGAGGATCAGAATTCGTACTGCCCATCGAGAAGCGACGTCTCGCATCGTTCCTAGGCATGACACCTGAGAACCTGAGTCGGGCCTTTAAGGGCCTGCGGGGCTATGGAGTGCTGGTTTCCGGCAGCAAAATTACGATTTCAGATCAAGACGACCTCGAAAAATTCGCGAAGCCAGACCGGCTCATCGACGACCATTTCAGCTAACGCGCTAAAGGTAGTTTGTGGTCAATTGGCATCAAATTCAGTTTAATTGAATTCTAGTAGACTAGATGTCGCGAACACCTTTCTCTGATTTCACCGCTAAAGTTACAAAATCTGACGAACCTGAAAGCGTGGACCTCTCATAGAAAACGTTGAAGATCAGATCAATCCGAGGGTTCTTTCTGCAAGATGTTTGGTTGGTTTGAAATCGCAGATGAAGGAGTCGTTGAAACGAATTAAATCGCCAAGAAGAGAGAGCATATTTCTCTCAAGTCACAAAAGGTGTCTGAGGAACTAAGAATTCTTTCGTTGGAGCTGCCGAACCCAATCCACAGAGCATTTTTTCAACTTCTTCTCTTCACTGGTTTCAGAAAGACAGAAGCCTCCAAGTTGCAGTGGAAGCATGTCCACGAAGACCGAATTCACCTGCCGATGACCAAGAACGGACGGAGCTTTGATTTGCCGATCCATGACGCCCATCATCAAATCCTAGCACCGATCAAAGGGCTCGGCCAAAGGTGGGTCTTCCCGCACCGCAATCGCGTGATGGACATATCACCAATCCGGGCACTTATTTACAGATTTGTGCGAAGGTAGCCTCTAGTGGCTTACATCTCATATATCCACTTTCAGCGCTTATGCTCTGCTTCGGTCGCAAGAGGCAGTCTCAGACAAATAGGGACCATTTGACTGTTCATGAGAGGACGGGTGTAATTTCTTCAGTTTATACTCTTCAAGACAATGCTCTGCGAAGATTGCACCAGACACCAAAATAAATCCTAGACATCGCCACAGTTTGTAATTCCGGAGTGAACCCTGAGGCCTTGGCGGCCGGGGTTTTATTAAGCCGAAGCATCACGATCCGTGCTGACAGATTGCAACACGGACAGTGCTTGATCATAAAGACGACGATCACCAGACGCCAAGACCAACCCCCGCCAGTCCAGCGAAAATCGGTTTCCAGCCCAATCGGTGATGACCCCTCCCGCGCCCTCGATCACGGCTGCCGGGGCGAAGATATCGAACGTGTCCAAGCCGCCATCGATCGCCAAATCGGTTCGACCGGATGCGAGGACCCCATAAGCGTAGCAGCTGGCACCGTATTGGGTGTAGTGCACACGGGTACGGAGCGCATCGAAAGCCTCTCTTTCGGCTGGCTCGAAGAAATCGGGGTTGCTGTT